>NZ_JBVJAB010000024.1:16506-18236 GCF_055591025.1 Streptomyces sp. NPDC041784 | reverse complement strand
ACCCCCCCCCCCCTCCCTACCCCCCCCCCCCCCCCCCCCCCCCCCCCCCTCCCCCCCCCCCCCCCCCCCCCCCCCCCCCCCCCCCCCCCCCCCCCCCCCACCCCCGTTCTGCCTGCCCGGCTGTCAGCGACCCAGCGCCGCGAGTTCCTTCGCGGCCTCGGTGAGGTCCTTCGCCGTGTCGATCGCGCGCCAGTACGCACCCTGGGGGATGGGGAACCCGGCCAGCCGCCGCTCGCGGGCCAGGTGCGGGAACGTGGTCCGCTCGTGGTCGCCCCGCTCAGGGAGCAGCCCGGCGAACTCGGGGGAGAAGACGTAGACGCCCGCGTTGATCTCGTACGTCGTCGGCGGGGCCTCGATGAAGTCGGTGATGTGGCCGAAGCCGTCCGTCTGCACGGCGCCCCAGGGGATACGGGGCCGGGCGAGGGCGAGGGTGGCGACGGCGTCGCGCTCGGTGTGGAAGTCGGCCATCTCGCGCAGCGAGAAACGGGTCCAGATGTCGCCGTTGGTGGCGTACCAGGCGCGGTCCGGGTGGGGCAGGTGAGCGGCCGCGTACTTCAGGCCGCCGCCGCGGCCGAGGGGCTCGGTCTCGACGACCGTGGTGACCTTCACGGGCAGGTCGGCGGAGTTCAGCCAGTCCTGGAGGACCTCGGCGAGGTGTCCGCAGGAGATGACGACGTCCGTGACGCCCTCCTCGGCGAGCCAGCCGAGCTGGTGCCCGATGATCGGCGTCCCCGTGCCGGGGATCTCCACCATCGGCTTGGGCCGGTCATCGGTGTACGGCCGCAACCGCGACCCCTGGCCACCGGCCAGGACAACGGCTTGCGTGGGACGGGACGCGGCGTGCGGGTGAGTCATGGCGGCACTGTACGCGCCGCGGGTTTCGGGGGTGGGGGAGTGGGGGTGGCTTGTGGGCTGGGGGAGGTGTGCAGGGTGGGGCCTGGCTGGCGGGGGTGGTGGGCTGGAGGGCTCGCGGGTTGGGTGGGCCGGCGTCGGCTGCAGGGGCGGCCTGCTCGGTGACGAGGGGCCGGTTGCCGACCGGGTCGGGCAGGCCCGAGGGGGCGGATGGGCCACGGTCGGCGGTCGCACCGGACAAGTGGGGCCGAGCCGGAGGGCTCACGGCCGGCTGAGTGAGAGCTGCGGGGCCGTCGCTCGGCTCAGCCGCGCTCGTGGGTCGATCGGGCCTGGGCGATCGGCTTGCCGGCCTCGCGGCATGGCCTACTGGCCGTTCGCTGAGGGGTTTGGCATGCCCCCTGACTCGGTGCTCCAGGGTTGTCGGGACCGTCGGTGGGCTGGCCGGGCTGGCCGGGCTGGCCGGGCTGGCCGGGGTGGCCAGGCTGCGGTCTGGCGGTTCAGCGGGCTTGGGCTGTCAGGTCGTCCACTCGCACAGCGCTCCTGGGGTCTGAGTGCACCGGGCGGGTGGCTGGGCGGTTGACCGGGGGCCGCAGGGTGGGTGGGGTTCGGGCAGGGGCTGCTGTCTCGGTGTTCTGGGGCTGTCGGGTCCGTCGGTCGGGGCTGTGGGGCTGCCGGCTGATGGGGCCTGGGGTGCCGGGTTTACCGGCCGCGGGCTCGGGCGTACTGAGTGCACCGGGCGGGTGGCTGGGCGGTTGACCGGGGGCCGCAGGGTGGGTGGGGTCCGGGCAGGGGCTGCTGTCTCGGTGTTCTGGGGCTGTCGGGTCCGTCGGTCGGGGCTGTGGGGCTGCCGGCTGATGGGGCCTGGGGTGCCGGGTTTC
>NZ_JBVJAB010000024.1:0-16409 GCF_055591025.1 Streptomyces sp. NPDC041784 | reverse complement strand
TTACCGGCCGCGGGCTCGGGCGTACTGAGTGCACCGGGCGGGTGGCTGGGAGGTCGACCGGGGCCGTTGGGCGGGCGGGGTTCGGGCGAGGGCTGCTGCCTCGGTGGTCCGGGGCTGTCGGGTCCGTCGGTCGGGGCTGTGGGGCTGCCGGCCGATGGGGCCTGGGATGTCTCAGGTCTACCCGGCTCAGCGCTCCCCGGGCACTGAGCCCATCGGCCGAGTGGCGTTCGGTCGAGCCGGGGCCGTTGGGTGGGTGGTTTCGGGCCGCGGGGCTGCTGCCTCTGTGGTCCGGGGTGTCGGGGTTGGCGGCTGGGTGGCCGGGGTGTGGTCTGGCGGGCTCAGTGGGCTCGGGCTGTTGGGCCCACCGGTGCGGCGTGCCCGGGGTGCTGAGTCCGCCGGTGCGGCGCGCCCGGGGTGCTGAGTCCACCGGCGCGGCGTGCCCGGGGTGCTGAGTCCGCCGGTGCAGCGCGCCCGGGGTACTGAGGGCACCAGTGCAGCGCGCCCGGGGTACTGAGGGCACCGGTCGGGTGGCCGGGCGGTGCACTCAGTACCCCGGGGCCGTTGCCTCGGTGGGCCGGAGGGCGTCGGGTTCGTGGGCCCAGGCTGTTGGCTGGTTCGGTCGGGGCAGCCCTCAGGGGGCGCTGAGTCCGTCGGCCCGGGGCAGCGCGTGGTGGTGGCCCGGGGGCGGTGGACCCGCCGGGTGGGTGGGTTCGGTGCGGTCCCGGGCCGGGGTGGGGCCGTCGGCTCAGCTGTGGGCCGTCAGGACGCCGGAGGCGAAGGCAGTGTCGCAGACCGGGCGGGCGTAGGACTGGGCGCGGGAGGGGCCGTAGGCGCGGACCGCTGCTCGGCCCAGGGCGCGGGCGATGGAGGCGCAGTGCTTCGCCAGCGACGGCTTGCCGTTCACCGCGGCCTGGAGGTGGGTCAGGGCGACGCCCGGATCCTTCTCCTGGAGCTCGGTGAGCAGCTGGTCGCGCAGGACGTCCTGCGGGGCCTTGGCCGCGCTCTGGGCGGCGCGGTGCACGGTGGAGACGTCGGAGGCGGTGAGCACCGAGTCCGACGGGCTCCCCGACCAGTTGACCCGGGTGACCGCGAGGGTCCCCGAGAGCACCATGACGACGGGCAGGACGAGGGCGAGCGAGCGGCCGATCCGGCGGGCTGGGCCGCCCTGGCCGCGTCGCGTGCGCTGGGTGGTGGAGTGGTTCGCGGAGTGCTTCACGCGTGAGAGGGTAGCGCCCGGTAATCAGTCGGCGACATCTGGTCACCCGGACGGGGGATGAAGTGGTGCGCCTTTTTGGGTAGGGCGTTGACGGGCAAGAGGCCGATCGGGTCGAAACGTCATGAATGCGGGGTATGTGGGGGCAGCGAGAAGGGCCCCGCAGCAGCCTGCGGGGCCCTTCTCGTCAACCGTCGGGTCGGCGGTCAGTCGGACAGGCGCTCGCCCGTCGACGTGGAGAACACGTGGGTCTCGCCGCCGCGCGGGACGACGTGCAGCGTGCTGCCCTTCTCCGGGACGTCACGGCCGCCGACGCGGACCACGAGGTCCTTCGCCTCGCCGCCGACCTGGGCGGTGCCGTAGACGAAGGCGTCGGAGCCCAGCTCCTCGACCACGTTCACGACGACCCCGAGACCGGTGTCGGAGTCGGTGGTGATGTCGAAGTGCTCCGGGCGGACACCCACGGTGACCGTCTTGTCGGTGGTGGAGGAGAGCGCGTCACGCTGCACCGGCACCACGGAGTTGCCGAACTTCACGCCGCCGTCGGCGATCGGCACCTCGACGAGGTTCATCGCGGGGGAGCCGATGAAGCCGGCCACGAAGAGGTTGGCGGGCTTGTCGTACATGTTGCGCGGGGTGTCGACCTGCTGGAGCAGACCGTCCTTGAGGACGGCCACCCGGTCGCCCATGGTGAGGGCCTCGACCTGGTCGTGGGTGACGTAGACCGTGGTGATGCCGAGACGGCGCTGGAGCGACGCGATCTGCGTACGGGTCGAGACACGGAGCTTGGCGTCGAGGTTCGACAGCGGCTCGTCCATGAGGAAGACCTGCGGCTCACGCACGATGGCGCGGCCCATCGCGACACGCTGGCGCTGACCACCGGAGAGCGCCTTCGGCTTGCGGTCCAGGTACTCGGTGAGGTCGAGGATCTTCGCGGCCTCCTCGACCTTCTGCCGGATCTCCGCCTTGTTGACGCCGGCGATCTTGAGCGCGAAGCCCATGTTGTCGGCGACGGTCATGTGCGGGTAGAGCGCGTAGTTCTGGAACACCATGGCGATGTCCCGGTCCTTCGGCGGCAGGTGGGTGACGTCGCGGTCGCCGATGCGGATCGCGCCGCCGTTGACGTCCTCGAGGCCGGCGAGCATCCGCAGGGAGGTGGACTTGCCGCAGCCGGACGGGCCGACCAGGACGAGGAACTCGCCGTCCGCGATCTCGATGTCCAGGGCGTCGACGGCGGGCTTCGTGGAACCCGGGTAGATCCGGGTCGCCTTGTCGAATGTGACAGTGGCCATGGCTCAGAGGCCCCCTTCTACCGGCAGGAACGTGCCGGACGATCCGTTGTAGGAAGGTGGTTTGGTGTAGTCCACACGAGTGAACTGGCCGAGACGCTACCTGGCGGCCGCCCGATCTGTCAGTACCCGGAGGCATGTGAACTTCGCGGAAATTTTCGACGGGCCGCCCCGGCGACCTGGGTACACTGCACGGGCACGTACGTGACCCACGCACGCGCGCGCCTCCTTAGCTCAGCTGGTAGAGCACCGCTCTTGTAAAGCGAAGGTCGTCGGTTCGAGTCCGACAGGGGGCTCCGATCAGTACCGACCGGCCCCGAGGGGCCGTCGCCCCGTGGCGTGTGAGCCGGGTGTGGTGTACGTCACGGGAACTCGTTCGTCCGGTCCGTCAGTTCAGAGCGTGACCACAGATATGCGAACCCGGGTGCGCACCGGAGATCCGGACGCCTTCGCGGAACTCTTCGACGAGTGTGCCCGCGTGGTGTACAACCACGCCTTCCGGCTGACCGCCGACTGGTCCGTGGCCGAGGACGTCATGTCGGCGACGTTCATGGAGGCATGGCGGCGCCGTGCGTCGATCGAGGCCGAGGGCGGTTCGCTGCGGCCCTGGCTGCTGGGCATCGCCACCAATGTCGCCCGCTCCCACTGCCGCAGCAACCGGCGCTACCGGACGGCGGCCGACGCCGCGGCCGCGGCCGGCGCGGCGCAGGAGCAGGTCGCCGACCATGCCGAGGAGACCGCCGGACGGCTGGACGACCGCCGCCGGATCAGCGCCACGCTGACCGCCCTCGGCGCCCTGCGGCGCCCCGAGCGCGAGGTCCTGGTGCTCTGTCTGTGCGAGGGCATGGAGTACGCCGAGGCCGCCGCCGCCCTCGGCATCCCCGTCGGAACCGTCCGCTCCCGCCTGTCCCGGGCCCGCGGCAAGCTGCGCAAGCTCGCCGACGCCGAACTCGCCAGAAGAAAACGGGAACCCACCTACCCGAACCGGCAGATAACAGGTGATCGCGGATACGCGATCCGGTCCGCACAGGAAGGAAACCGATGAACGCCACCCCCTCCCAGTCGCACCCGGCTGAGTGGACGGAGACCCAGGAGCTCCAGCCCTCCGTGGAGCGGGATCTGCCGGCGGGCCGCCACCAGTTCCACAAGGAGCACCTGATGGCCCAGATCCACGAAGACCTCCGTACCGCCGGCCCCGCCGCCGCCCCGGCCGTCGCCCCGCGCCGGACCAACCCGTTCCTGCGCCGGGCGGTCCTGCTGCCCGCCGCGGCCTTCGCCCTGGCCGGCGTGGTGGTGGCCGGCCTCGCGCTGTCCGGCGGCGACGGCGGCGGCACGACCCCCCTGGCCACCGGCCCCGCGCTGACGTCCGAGATCGGTGCCGTCGACGCCCAGGGCGGGCCCCTGCTGCTCGACCGCATCTCGCTGGCCGCCGCCGACACCTCCGAGTCCGCGGTGCGCGACGACCAGTACGTCTACATCGCCTCCAAGGTGGCCAGCACCTACCCGAAGACCGAGGGCGACAAGACCACCGTCGTCAGTCAGGAACTGCACTCCCGGGAGGTCTGGGAGTCCCCCGACGGGATGGACGGCTGGCTGATCGAACCGGGCGAGACGAGCGACGACGGCATGACCCTGGCGGGGGGAGAGGCCCCGCTCAGCTCGGCGTACAACAAGCTCGCCGCGCTGCCGACCGACCCCGACGCGCTGCTGAAGCAGATCTACGAGGAGTCGGACGCCCACCGGGACCGGGAGGTGCCCCGCGACCAGGCGGCCTTCGTCGCCATCGGTGATCTGCTGACCGAGAGTTACCCGCCCGCGAAGCTCACCGCGGCGCTCTACAAGGCCGCCGCCAAGATCCCCGGGGTGGTCGCGGTGGACGACGCGGAGGACGCCCTGGGCCGTCACGGGGTCGCGATCGCGCGGCTGAACGACCAGGACGGCCAGCGCACCGAATGGATCTTCGACAAGAAGACCCTGGAGTTCCTCGGTGAGCGCAGTGTGGTGGTCGAGCAGGTCGCCGGCAGTCCGTTCAAGACCGGCACGGTCGTGTTCACCTGCGCGATCACCGAGCGCGCGGTTGTCGACGAGATGAAGCAGACGCCGGGCGAGAAGGGCTGACAGGAAGGGCTGGCAAGAAGAGCTGACAGGAAGGGCTGGCAAGAAGAGCTGGCAAGAAGGGCTGACAAGAACGGCTGGCAAGAAGAGCTGGCACGAAGGGCTGAGAAGGCGTCACATGGTACGGGCCACCGGTCGTTCACGCCGGTGGCCCGTCCTTTTCCTGCCCCAAGCCCGCCCGTCGGCCGTACCCTGGTCGGCACCGTCAGGGAACCGCACAGGCTGTCTGGAGGTAACGGGGTGGGAGAGTGGAGTCTGGAACGGGCCCGCAACGAACTGGTCGCGTCCGTCGTGGACGCGCTCCAGCGTTCGGGCACGGTGAGCCAGGCGGCCAGCCGTGAGATCTGGCGCGACATGCTGTCCGGCGAGCTGGGCGCCCGGGTGGAGCCGCTCACCGGGGACCGGCTGCGGCCCTGGCTGCTGATGGTGGTGCGGGAGTGCACCGCGGTCGGCGACGGGCTCGCCTGTCTGGTGCGTTCGCTGGAGTACGTCGAGCAGGAGTCCGCGGCGGTCGCCGAGCTGTGGCCGCTGGTGGACGAGTGGGAGGCCGTCGACTTCTTCAGTCAGGCGGATCTGCGCGGGTTGCAGTCCGTCCTTCAGTCGATCGGTACCGCCGATATATCGACGATGGCTCGCCGGGCCAGCCGGTCCCGGGTGCAGGAGCTGCCCGCCTGGTGCCGGACCGCATGGCATGTGTTCCTGAGACTCGCGGGCGAGAACACCCCGCACGGTGAGCTGCCGCCGAGCATGGCGTTCCTCTCGCTGTCCGCGGAGTGGCTGGTGGAGGACGGACGGGCGGACGCCGCGGAGCGGCTGCGCCGCTTCAACCGGGAGCAGGCCGGGCCCCTGGGGGTGGAGACGCTGCTGGCGGACTGGCAGCACTCGGAGTTCCCGCGGCCCGAGCCCTCGCTGGTGCCCGCGTATCTGCTGATCCAGTTCGAACCGGACCGGGGCGAGGAGGACCGCTTCTACGTCTCGCACTGGCGCCAGTCCGACTCCGAGGGCTGGCATCCGGTGCGCGGCGAGACCGTTCATCTGGGGCGGGAGGAGCTGCCGGAGGCGGTGGAGCGGCTGGTGGAGGAGACCGAGAGCCGGTGGGCGGATCTGCGCCAGCCGGTGATCCTCGAGTTCGTCCTGCCGTGGGAGCTGCTGAACGAGCCGGTGGAGTGGTGGTCGAAGGAGTCCGACTCCCCGTCGCCGACGCCGCTCGCCCTGGACTATCCGGTGGTGGTGAGAAGCCTGGAGCGGTTGCAGAGAGCGGCCTGGCACCGGCCCTGGCACACCAAGTGGCGGCAGCTGAGCGAGCGGCCGGCGGACAGCCACCCGCACTGGAGCCGTCCGGCGCAGGACGGGGCGTACTTCTTCCATCTGGAGCGCGAGCTGAAGGAGGACCGGCACGCAGTGTGCCTGGTGCTCAGCGAGCCGCCCGGCGACGACTCGGGCGCGGGCCGGCGCGAAATGCTGGCCGGGCTGCGGGCGGGCGTCCCGGCGATGATCTGGCACCGCCAGGACTGCTCCGACGAGGCCTTCCACGACGCCGTCGGGGAGATCCTCCAGGATCGGCTGCTCGGCAGCCTGGCGGACCGGGTCCGGGAGTGGCGCAAGGAGGCGCTGGCCCTCGGGCCCGACGGCTGGGACCAGCACGTCGGGCGCCATCTGGCCATCCTGCTGGACGACCCGGACCGCAAGCCGAGCCCGCCCGGGCCGGTGTAGGCCGTCATGGCTGCCCGGAGCGGGGAGCGCTCCTCGGAAGCCGGCGGTCCGTTAGGCGGGCCGGCGGCAGCGCCGGAGCGGACGCCGGACTCGGCGCCGGAGGGGGCGTCAGGAGAGGAACCATGCCTCATACCGTCAGGGGCGTCAGGAGAGGATCCATGCCTGATTCCATGCCTGATTCCATGCCTCATTCCGTGCCTCGGACCGGCAGGTGACGACCCGGCCGTACGGTCGGGAGATCGGCCGGTCGAGGCACCCTTGCGCGGTACATGCCGCGGTGCCACGCTGGTACGGCCGCGTGTCTGCGCTCTGTTGTCCCACCCCTCGTGGCCTGCCGCCTTGCACCCCGAGCAGACCGCTGCCAGGCTGGGCACGTGGATGTCACGCATGCCCGCGCGATGCGGGGCCTCCTCCCGCTTTCCGCGGCGGCCAGCAGCCCTGGACGCTCAGAGAGTGCTTATGCGGTGTGACGATGGTTCACGATCAGCGATGGCACCGACTTCTGACGAGGCGTCCCTCCACGCGGCGCTGGAGGCGCTGAGCGCACTCGCCCCACCGGACGCGGCCGAGCGTCCCGCCGTCCTGTTCGTCGTCGACGACCACGTCACCATGCGGGTGTGGGACGCGCGGATCGGCCGGCTCGTCGACCTGGTCGCCCGCGCGGGCACGCTGGGCCCGGTGTCCACCACACGGCTGCTGTGCTCGGACGACACCGAACCGGCCCGGATCCGGCTGGCGGACCTGCCCGCGGCCGACGCCCGCCGCCGGGTGGTGCTGGTGCTGACCGACGGCCTCGCCGCGGGCTGGCGCGCGGACGCCGTACTGCCGCTGCTGCGTGAACTCGGCCGGGAAGAGCCGGTCGCGGTGCTGCAACTGCCGCCGCAGCGGCTGTGGTTCCGTACCGGACCGGACGTCCACCGGATGCGGCTGCGGGCCGACGGCCCCTGGGCGCCGAACACCGCGCTGCGCTGGGAACTGCGTACCTCCCCCCTCGAAGCCGTCGACGAGGGCCTCGACCGTACGGCCGTGATGCCGGTCCCCGTCCTGGAACTGACCGAGCGGTCCCTGTCCGGCTGGGTCGGCCTGGTCACCGGAACCAGCCGCGGCTGGGCGGAGATGTCCGGCCTGCGCGCCCGCGAGTGGAAGCGGCGGGCGGACGCGGCGCGGGCCGTACCGTGGATCGACGACGTGCCCGACCCCGCCAGCGCCGTGCCGCCCTGGGAGCGGGTCTCGGAGTACCGGGCCGCGGCCTCGCCCACCGCGTTCGCGCTGGCCACCCGGCTGGCGGCGGCCCCGCTGACGCTGAAGGTGATGGCGGCCGTCACCGCGTCGACGCCCGGTGCCGGTCCCGCCCATCTCAGCGAACTGCTGATGAGCGGCCTCGTACGGCCCGCGGGCGGGGAGGCCGACCGGGCGGCGGACGTGGTCTTCACCTTCGGCCCCAACATCCGCGAGGAGTTACTGGCCCTGTCCCGACGCAGGGACACCGTGCGGGTCCTGTACGACGTACGGTCGCTGACGGCGACCGCCGGGCAGGACACCGAACCCGGGCCGCGTGAGTCCGAGGACCCGTTCGAGTCGGCCGAGGTGCCGCGGGTCACCGCGCGGAACGTGGCCTTCCTGCGGGTCGAACTGGCGGCCCTGTCGGCTCTCTCCGGGCAGCGATTCCTTGCCCGTGCCGGGCTCCTGGCCCGGGCGCTCGACGAGTACGACCGGCAGCACACCGTCAGCCTGAGCAAGGACGGCGCCCCGAGGCCCGCCAGGACGGCGGATCCGGCCGGTTCCGGCTCCGGGCCGCGGGTCGGCGGGCGGGGCCACGAGGATCACACGGGTCACACGGGTCACACGGATCACGTGGAACGCGCGGAATCCGCACCAGCCCCCAGGGGGTCCGGGACAACTTCAGAAGGAGCCACCGACATGGCGACCACCCAGCAGCCCACGGTGGAGAGCGGGCAGTCCACGACGCCGCGCGTCTGGGGCAACATCCCGCCGCGCAACCCGAACTTCACCGGCCGGGTGGACCTGCTCGAACGACTGGGCGATCGGCTGCGGGAGGGCACGACCACCGTGCTGCCCGAGGCGATTCACGGCATGGGCGGCGTGGGCAAGACCCAGCTGGCGATCGAGTACGCCTACCGGCACCAGTCCGAGTACGACATCGTGTGGTGGATCCCGGCCGAGCGGCCTGGCCAGATCGGCCAGGCCCTGGTGGAACTCGCCCAGCGGCTCGGGCTGGTCAGCAGCGCAGAGGCGAACATCGCCGGACCCGCCGTGCGTGAGGCGCTGCGGGAGGGACGGCCGTACTCCCGCTGGCTGCTGATCTTCGACAACGCCGACAGCCCCGAACGGGTGCGCGACTACTTCCCCACCGGCGGCAGCGGCACCATCCTGGTCACCTCCCGCAACCGGCGCTGGAGCGTGGTGGGTCCCTCGCTCGAGGTCGACGTCTTCACGCGGGAGGAGAGCAAGCAGCTGCTGCGCCGCTCCAGCGCCTACGGCGAGGAACTCACCGACACCGACGCGGACCTCCTCGCCGAGGCGCTCGGCGACCTTCCGCTCGCCCTGGAACAGGCCGCGGCCTGGCGGGCCGAGACCGGGATGCCCGTCTCGGAGTACCTGCGGCTGTTCGAGCACAAGCGCAGCGAGCTGCTGGAAGTCTCCCCGCCCCCGGACTACCAGCTGCCGGTCGCCGCCGCCTGGAACGTCTCCCTCGACCACCTGGAGACCCGCAGCCCCACCGCGCTGAAGCTGCTCCAGCTGTGCTCCTACTTCGCGCCCGACCCCATCTCGCGCTCGATCTTCTCCGGCCTCGGCGGCTCGCGGATCGATCCCGAGCTGGACCGCGCGCTCAACGACCCGATGCGGCTGGCCCGGGCCATACGGGAGATCAACCGCTACTCCCTCGCCCGTATCGACCACCGGACCAACTCGATCGAGATGCACCGCCTCGTCCAGGCCGTGCTGATCCACCGGATGACCCCCGAGGAACAGAAACGCATGCGCAATGGGGCTCACACACTGCTCGCCGCCGCCGACCCGAAGGGACCCAACTCGGCGGCCAACTGGCCTCGCTACGCGGAGCTGTACGGCCATGTCATCGCGTCCACCGCCGTCGAGTCCGACCAGCCGTGGGTGCGCGCACTGGTGATGAACGTCGCCAAGTACCTCTGGTACTGGGGTGACCACCGGGTCGCCATCGAGTTCTCGGAGCAGGCCTGGGAGACCTGGCAGGAGCTCTTCGGGCAGGAGGACCAGCAGACCCTGCTGATGGGCTGGTGGCTGGGCTTCCTGTACCTGATGGTGGGCCGCCACGACGAGGCCTCCGAGGTCGTCTCCGTGCTCAAGGACGTCTACACCCGCACCGCGCCCGCGGACCAGGAGGACACCCGGGAGGACGCTCTGGTGGCGCTGAACCTCGAAGCCTCGGTGCGCCGCCACCAGGGGGACTTCGTCGCCGGCGCGGAACTGGACGAGACGGCCTATCAGCGCGCCCGGCGGGCCTTCGGCGACGACGACCCGACCACGCTGATCACGTCCCACAACCTCGGGGTGAGCCTCCGGCTGGTCGGCGAGTTCCAGCGGGCGCTGGAGCTGGACCGGCGCACGCACGTGATGAAGATGCGGCTGTTCGGCCGGGAGCACCAGCAGGCGCTGGTGACCGAGGCGAGCGTCGCCGTCGACGTACGGGAGACCGGCAACTACGTCGGCGCGCGGTCGCTCCAGCAGGCCGTCGTCGACGGCTACCGGGCGACCTTCGGACCCGAGAACCCCACAACGCTGCGGAACGTGCGCCAGCTGAGCGAGGCCTGCCGCAAGGAGGGCGACCGGGTCATGGCGCTGCACCTGGCGCGCGAGACGTTCGAACACTTCACCCGCCGGTACGGCGACTCCCACCCGGACTCCCTGACGGCCGCGCTCGCCCTGTCGGTGGCGCTGCGGCACAACGGCGATCTGGAGGGGGCCCTGGAGCGCGGCGGGAAGGCGGCCGAAGGGTTCCGCAGCATCTTCCAGCCGGACCACCCGCATGTCATGGCGGCCGATGTCGACCTCGCGGTGACGCTGCGGCTGCTGGGCCGGGTGCAGGCGGCCAGAGAGCTGGACGAGGCGGCGCTGGCGTCGCTGACCGGGCGTCTCGGGGAGAGCCATCCGATCGTGCTGGCCTGCGCGATCAACCTGGCGAGCGACCTGAGCGCGCTCGGCCTGGTGGCCCAGGCCCGGGAACTCGGGGAGCGGACGGTGGCGCTGTGCCGGACGCGGCTGGGTGAGAACCACCCGACCACGCTGGTGTGCGCGGCGAACCTCTCCCTGGACCTCCTCGCGCTCGGCGCGGAGACCGAGGGCGAGGACTTGCGCGAGGACACCCTGGACCGGATGGAACGGGCCCTGGACGAGCCACGCCTCGCCTCGGCCGAGTCCGCTCCGCACCCGGCGACCGCACAGGCCAGGGCGAGGCTACGGAGCGACTGCGACATCGACCCGATGCCGATGTGACGCCGGGGAGTCAGGTCCGGGGCGAGCCGAGCCAGGTGGCGAGGCGGATCGGGTCGGGGGCGGTGCCCGTGGCGTTGAGCAGGGCCTGCCGCACCGCTCGCGCCCGCTCGGGGTGCCGGCAGAGCAGGCGGGCCGCGGCGGGGTCGGTGCCGGCCACCGCCAGGGCCCGGCCGAGGCCCGCCCAGGCTCCGGCCGCCGGGGCTTGCGCGGCCAGGTCCGCCAGGTAGGCGCGGCGGGCCGCCGGCGCGTCGCCCATGGCCAGCAGGGCGTCCCCGGTCAGTGCCCCTGTGACCCGGGCGGCCGTCTTCTCGGGTCCGTCGAGCGCGATCCGGTCGTCGTCCGTGCCGCTGAGGCGGTAGCGGACGAGGACCGTCAGGCTGTCCAGCCAGCGCGCCCGGGGGTCGGGCACGAGCGGGGGCTCGGACGCCAGGGAGCGGGGCGGCTCGCCCGCGCCGGCCAGCCACGCGCGTACGGCGGCGTCGACCGCGGGTGCGGGGGGCCGCCGGTGGTGGGCCCGCCAGCGGGCGGTGTGGTCGTCGGCACAGAGCCGGGCGAGAGTCAGCCACTCCTCGGGGACCGGCTCGGTCAGCCACCGGGTGCAGTGGTCGCGCAGGGTGTCCAGCAGGGTCGCGCCCAGCGGGGTGAGCCGCGGATGGCCACGGATCTGGTCCATCGCCCTGGTCAGCTGCACGCGCCAGAGCGCGAACTCGAAGTGGGCCAGGGCGTTCCGTTCGGACGCGGCCCTACGGTGCTCGCGCCAGAACCGGGTGATCCCGGCGAAGGCGTAGATGCCCTGGAGCAGCCCTTCGAGGGGTCGGGGATCGTCCCGCCAGGGCGCGTACCAGAGCTCCGGCGAGGCGCCGGTGGCGCCGGGGTCGTCGGTCAGCAGGGGGGCCAGGTGCAGCAGGCTGCCGAGCTTGGTGTGCTGGAACTCGTGCACGAGGGTGACGGCCAGATGGAGGGCGTCGTCCGGTTCGGAGGCCTCGATACCGCCGAAGGCGTCCCCGGACGTCACACTACGCGGCCGAAACCTTTCCCTCGCCACTGTGGGTGTCAACGAGAGCAGGCCGCCGCGCCGCATGGCCTCGGCCGTCGTGGGCTGCTCGGCGAGCAGGATCGCCCAGGCGCGCTCCAGCAGGTGCCGCCAGTGGGCCGCCGCCTCGTCCGACAGCGGGCGCGGCTCGGTCGGCCGGGGGTAGGTCCGGTAGGGGTCGGCGTCGTCCAGCGTGATCCCGAGCCGCCGGCCTTCGGGGCCGACGGTGAGGCGGCGCACCGGGTGCCACCGCGGCCCCGGCGGACCGAGCAGGGGTACGGCGGCCGTGCCGTCCGGTGGTTCCAGTACGGCGCGTCCGTCCGCGGCCCGCACGGTGGCCGTAGCCCACGGTTCGGTCACCGGCAGCACCGCGCACCCGAGCGTCGGCAGGGGGACCCGGCCGTGCCGCACCGGTACGTCGACGGAGAAGGCCAGTCCGGTGCGCAACCCCGCCGCGGCGGCGAGGGCGCGGACATGACCGAGCACCACCCACAGGGGCGGCTCGTCCTCCGGCGTCGCACCGCGGAGCCGGCGCAGGGCCGCCGCCAGCCACATGCCCGTCTGCGGGTACATCAGCAGGTCCTCGACGACCCGGGGGGCGCGGCTCTGCGCCCGGCTGAGCAGCTCCCAGGCGGGACCGAGGTCCGTGGCGTCGTCGAGCATCCGTAACAGCAGCAGCCGGCGGCTGCGTTCGGCCGCCAGCAGGATGCCGAGGGTGTCCGGGCTCCCCTCGCCGTGCAGCAGTTCGCTCACACCGGCGAGGGGCAGGCGATGATGGGGCAGGGCGGGCTCCGCACTCACGAGCGGCCCCGGAGCGGGTCAGTCGCGGCGCATGGAGCCGCCGTCGATGGTGCTGACACTGGCCAGCTGGCGGTCGATCTCCGGCAGCAGCCCCTGTACCGAAGCGGCGAGGACCCGATCGTCAATGGAGCGCAGCGTTTCAAGAGATACCCCCGCGAGATCGACCAGGCTGGACTCGACGGCGGCCACAGTCGGCTCCATGACGGCCAAACCCCTTCCCCCCGGCTCGTTTGGATGCTGGCTGCTCACATCCTCCTGATGATGACCCGCCGCACGGGGGATGAAACCCCGCACCCCGTCGGGCACGCGATATCAGGTCACCGTGCTTCCCGGGTGCGGCGGTAGCGCCGGGACAGTGCCGCCGCCTCCCGGTCCACGCGGGCCATCCCGGCGGATTCGCTCTCGAACAACCGTATCGCCTCCAGCAGTTGGTCCAGTGCGCCCGGATAGCGCAGGCAGGTCCGCAGGATCCCGAACAGGTCGTGGCGCAGGGAGTCCGAGCGAGGGCTCGTGCCGGCGATCGCCGGGTCGATGCCGGAGAGCACCAGGTCGAGGGTGGTGCGCCGGGCGACGGTGGGCAGGGCGATCAACGCGTCGACCAGGCCGTTCAGTTCGCGGAGCGGCAGGTCGTCGGGCAGCCCGTCGAGGGAGTCCGAGGGTGTGGGGGCCATCCGGCCGGGGGTGGGGTGGGTCAGGTCGGCCGCGGACAGGGGGAGTCCGGCGCAGGCGTGCAGGGTGGTGAGTTCGGTCCGGCCGAGCAGGGAGTACCAGCGGCTCACCCGGACCGCGGCGAGGCGGCCCGGTCCGTCCGACCGGTGGTGCGCGCTGACCAGGCCGACGAACGTGCCCTCGTGCCAGACGGCGGCACCCGACATGCCCTCCCAGGGGGAGCGGTGCGGGTCCGGGTCGGCGGCGGGGGGTGTGACCGCGAGTTCCAGGGTGCCCTCGCGGCGGTTGGACAGCACGGAGGTCAGGCCCGTCGCGTGGCAGGAGTCGCGGTACAGGGTGGGCGGGCCGTCGCCCACCGGGGGCGTCCGGTCCGTGCGCAGCTTGAAGCGGGGGAAGCCCAGCGCGCTGCACGGCAGGTGGACGTCCGTGTCCGGCAGGTCGCCGTAGGCCGGGGGGTCGACGGGTGCGGCGTGGGGTCCCGGGGGAGGCTCGTCGGTGATCTCCAGGAGCGCCACGTCCGCCTCGTCGGAGGCGAGGACGACCGTGGCCCGCGCGGTCCACTCGTCGGCGCGGTCCGCCTCGAACCGGACCCGCACGGTGCCCTCCGCGGCCCCGGCCCCGGCCCCGCGCACGACATGTGCGGCGGTGAGCAGCCAGCGGGGTCCCACCCGGTAGCCGGAGCCGCGCCGGCCGGGTCCGGGGGTGTCCGGGGCCGCGCCGACGATCACCTCCGCCACGCGGAGCGGGTCCAGTCCCGGCTGCGGCATCCGGTCGCTCAACTCCCTTGTGGGCCTGTCCAGTTCCCTCACGCACACGTTCTACCCGCCTCGCGCATCCGATCATCCGATTTCGGGCAGATTCCGTGCGGCTGCGGTGTGTGATGCCGGTGATGCACTAGAGTCGATCAAGTGGTCTGAAAACCGCTGAAAAGGTGGCATTAGATCATATTTCAGCCGTATCCAGTGTTCAGGGGCAGCGTCATGCGGAAGCCGGCAGTCGAGTCCGAACTGGTCGATCTCAGCGGCGTGCCGCTCGATGCCTGGCCCACCCTGGACCTTCCGTCGGCCGATGCCTCCCTGCGTCGTCTGCTCAGCCGGATCGACGACTCCGAGGGCAGCTTCGGCGGTTACCAGCCGCCGCGCGAGGCCTAGGCGTGCGGCACACAATCCCCGCCCCACCCCACGTCCTCGCCCCGGACTTCCTCGACGCACTGCTGGCCGGGGGCGGCGGGGTCGCGGCCGTGGAGGCGTTGTGCGCCGGTGAGCGCAGTTGGCGGCTGCTCGTCGTGCGGGCCCTGCTGGACGCGTCAGCGTCCGCGCCGGCCGGGCCGTTGCCCCCGGCCGGGGACGCCTGGCGGCTGCTGGCGCGGGCCTGGGCGGTGGACGCGGACGCGGCGGAGCGGGTGCTGGCGTATCCGGCGGTCGGCGTCTGGGCCGCGCACACCCTGCGCCGGCTGCGCGGCTCCGCCGAGGACGACGCGCCCCTGTGGGCGCACACCGGACACCTCCACGCCCTCGCGGCGAGCGCGGCGGTCCTCGCCGGGCTGGAGTTCCGTACCGACGTCCCCGTCCGGCACGGCTGGGCGGTCCTGCCGCTGGTCGGGGCGATGCGGGTGGACCCGGACGGCGGGTACGGCGGGGACGGCGGGGACAGGGGGGACGGCTGGGGCGTCGCCGAGGTGACCGCCGACGGCGGCGGGCGGGTCTCCGTCGCCGGGCGAGCCGTGCCCGGTCCCGGCTGGCACGCGCCGACCGAACTCGGCGCCGACGGATGCGCGCTGGTCCTCGACGACCTCGACCCCTACCGCGCGCTGCGCGCCCCCGCCGCACCCGAGCCGCTCGGCTCGGCCGACGACTGGCGGGAACTGTTCGCCGGAGCCTGGGAGGTGCTGCGGGAGACCGGGGCCGAGGAGGCCGACGCGCTGGGCCGTGGGCTGACCGTGGTCGTGCCCCGGCCGCGCGCCGAGCGGTTCCGGCCGCACAGCGCCTCCTCCGGCGACGCCTTCGGTGCCGCGCTGGCCTCGGTGCCGGACGACGCCGAGCAGTTCGCCTCGACGCTGGTGCACGAGTTCCAGCACAACAAGCTCAGCGCGCTCATGCACCTGTTCACCCTGTACGAGGACCCGGGCACCCGGCTGCGCTACGCCCCCTGGCGCGACGACCCGCGGCCGCTCGGCGGGCTGTTGCAAGGGGTCTACGCCTTCCACGGGGTCACCGGGTTCTGGCGGCGGCGCGAACACCCCCTCGGGCGCTTCGAGTTCGCGCTGTGGCGGGCCCAGACCACCCACGCGCTGCGCTCGATCGCCGACGCGGAGGAACTCACCGACCTCGGACGACGGCTGGTCGCCGAGCTGACCGGACGGCTCGAACCCTGGCTGGCCGAACCGGTCGACGCCCGCTGCCGGGCCGCGGCCGACCTCGCCGTCCGCGACCACCGCGCGACCTGGCGGGCGTACCACCTGCGCCCCGACCCCGGGACGGTCCGCGCCCACGCCGAGGCCCTGGAGCGCGGCGCGCCGCCGCCCGCGACCGGCCCCGCGCCCACGCTCGTTCCCGGCCGCCCGGCCCGCGGCCTCGACACCCGGGCCGTGCTGCTGCGCCGCCTGCTGGCCGATCCGGCGGGCCTGGCCGGCCTGGACGACGACCCGGGCGCCGTCGTCGAAGGCGCCCGCCCCGAGGACGTCGCCCTGGTCACGGGCCGCACGTCCGAGGCCCTGGACGCGTTCCGGTCCCGTATCGCCCGGGGCGACGGCGATCCCGAGAGCTGGGTCGGCCTGGGCCTGGCGGCCCACGCCACGGGCGACCCGGCCGGTACGGCCCTGCTCACCACCCCCGAACTCGCCCTGGCCCTCTACGCCGAGACGGGCGGCCGGGGACGGGATCCGCTGGAGGTGGGGCGGGGGCTGGTCCGGGCGTGAGCCCGCACGGGCGCGGCACGGCCCGGCAAGCGGTGTGGGCGTACGTCCGGGACGCCCCCTACCCCTAGGCCCAATGCTGGTGACTTAAGTTCTGTCTTGTCGAGTGATACTGACGGTGTCCGGTGCGGGTGGTGTCCGGCTGCGATGCTCGGCCCGTTTGAGCGG
>NZ_JBVJAB010000023.1:42003-133988 GCF_055591025.1 Streptomyces sp. NPDC041784 | reverse complement strand
TACCTACGGCCCTACACCAGCAACGAACAGCGAACGGCAGCCCTCAACACCTTCCTGCACACCTACAACTACCATCGCTGCCACACCGCACTCGGCGGCCAGCCACCGATCAGCCGTGTGAACAACGCTGCGGGTCAATACACCTAGAGACTCTTCCAGGTGACCGCTCGCCTGTTGGCCCGTGGCGTGGTGCCGGGCAGGGTGCCCGCGCCGGGCCGGAGCAGTTCGGCCGGGTCGTCGCCGCGGCGCAGCCGCTCGAGCAGGTAGTCGGGGTCGAACTCGGTGCCGATCGGGTTGGCGGCGAACTCCTTGCTGCCGAAGAAGGCGGCAGTGGCCTCAGTGGTGGGGAAGTTGTCCACCTGGAACTCCAGGCGGATGCCGTCGGGGTCCTCGTAGTACAGCGAGGTGGTCGGCCCGTGGTTGATGGCCCAGACCGGGCGGATGCCCGCCTGCTTGAGTCGCTCGTAGGTGGTGAGCAGGCGTTCGAGCGAGGCGAACTGGACGGCGAGGTGGTCGATCCCGTAAATCTTGCGCCGCAGCCGTGCCAGCGGGAAGAGGTATCGCAGGACAGACGGCACCGTGACCAGCGCCAGCCGGTGATGTTCGTGGTCCCAGCTGAGGAAGGTGACCTGCCGGCCCTCGTGAACCACGCGGGCGCCGAAGACCACGCGGTACCACGTGATCATCTCGTCGCGGCGGGCGGTCTTGACGACCCAGTGCGCGACGAAGGCTGGCGCGGTGTCGTACGCGGCCTTGTGGGTGCCGACTTCTTTGGCGGCTTCCATGATCGGTCCTTTCAGGATGTGGTGATGGTGGTGTGCTGACGGCCGAGGTCGATGGAGCCGTCGGGGCTGCGAATGCTCGCGGTCACGAGGTCACCGGGCTGGAGGTAGGGCTTGCGGAGGTTGGAGCGGATGAACATCCGCCAGAGCCTGTCCTCGGGTAGCAGCGCCGTGGCCAGGCGGCGGACCAGCGCCGGCGGGGTGGTCGCGGTACAGCCGTGGGGGGTGCCGGTGAGCAGCAGGTCTCCGGGACTGAGGTCGCAGAACGTGGTCAGCTCGGTGAGAGTCTCAGCGGGCCGGTAGAGCAGGTTGCGGGTGCTGTCGTGCTGGCGGAGTTCGCCGTTGACCTTCAGACGCAGTTCCAGGTCGTCCAGGAGCGGGAACTCGCCCGGCTCCGGGACCGCGAGATAGGGCCCGACCGGGCAGAACCCGCGGTAGCTCTTGCCCTTGAGGTACTGGCCCTGCGGGAGCTGGACATCGCGGGCGGAGAGGTCGTTGGCGATGGTGATGCCGAAGACGTACTCGTGGAGATTCTCGGCGGTGACGGTCTCCGGCTGGGTGACCTGTTTGCGCAGCACCAGGGCGAGCTCGATCTCGTGGTCGAGCAGCCGCACGTGGGGCGGCCGGGTGACAGGCGTGTCAGGACCGGTGACCGCGGCGTCCGTCTTGTCGAAGAACAGGTTGAAGGGCCGCGCGTCGGGATCCATTCCGGACTCGATCGCGTGCTGCCGGTAATTGGCGCCCTGGCACAGGACGCGACAGGGCGTGGTCACCGGGGACAGCAGCTCCACCGACTCGGTCGGCAGTTGGGCAGGTTTCTCAGCGGCCGACCGCCAGTCGTCAGCGCCGTCACGGATGAGGTCCGCGGTCGAGGCGTAGCTGCCGGCCAGCGGCGACAGGCCACCGTCGCCGACGGTCGCCCACCGGATCTCGTCGTCGAGGCGGTAGCGGGCGAGGTGGATCACCATGCGCGTTCCTTCGCGGGGCGGCGGCGGACCAGCGAGGCTGGCGCCGGTGCGAGCGATCGCGTCCAGTAGCCGAAGTGCATGCCGACAGTGCAGCGGACACAGCCTTCGCGGCGCTTGGTCCGTGGTGCAATCCGGCCCGCCGTCGATTGGACCGAAGTCCAAAGGGGCCGTCTGGACCGAAGTCCGAAGGGGCCGTCAGCGCCGTCAGCGCGGGGTGGCCTGTTCGCTCAACACGAGGTCGCCGAACTCCTCCGCGAGCGCCAGCGCAACCTGAAGTTGCATCCGCCGGACCTTGATCTCCCGGCCCCGCAGCTGCTCGGCCCGCTGGATGCGGTACGCAACCGTGTTACGCGCGACGTGCAGCAGCTCAGCCGTCGTGTTCAGGCTTCGTTCCGTGTCCAGGTAGCACTTGAGGGTGGTGCGCAGGGTGGTGGCAGGCTCCCCGCATCCCGCGAGTCCAGCCAGCTCACGGCGCACGAACCGGCGCGCCTCATCGAGATGCGTGCTGAGCATGGCGATCAGGTCGAGTTCGGCGTAGTCGAACAGCCACCGGTCGGTGCGGGACAGCATCCCGACCCGGACGGCATCGAGGGCCTGACCGTGACTGAACGCGAACCCCTCGGCGCCGGACTCGGGCGGCCCGGCCGCTACCCGAATCCCGGACAGGGGCGTGCCCGTCGACGTCGGCGGCGTCACCGAGGCACCGTGGACACTGGACCCCCACGCCCACACCCGTTGCCGGCCGACAGGCAGGATCAAGGTGCCCGTCGCTCCGCCCGCCCGCAGCAGCTGCTCGGCGCGCTCTGCCAACCGGCCGGGATCGGCCTGTTCGAGGTCGTCAGTCCACACCACCAAGGCGGTGTGCCGGCGGGTGAGGTCGTAGCCCAGGACGCGGTGCGCATGATCGGCAGCGACTGGCTTTCCGTCGAGGATGTCCTGCACCAGCTCCATGCGCACGGCGGCCGAACTGGTCACCCAGGCGGCATGCGCCCGGGAGAACTCGCGAGTCATCTCGGCGGACAGCTGGTTGACGATCGCGAACAGCACCTCCGAGACATGCGCCACCGCCGCGAAGCGGTCGGAGGCAGGCAGGTGTCGTTCGGCCTCGGCCAGGAGCTCCCTGACGGCGTACGCATGACCGAGCTGGACGCTTTGCAACAGGTGCTCGACACCGACTCCCCGGCCCACAGCCTCCACAGCGCCCGTGAGCGCTTCCGCCGGAGGCTCCGGCGTGACCTCGGTATTCTCGGCCAGCGCAGCCACGATGCTCAACGCGACGGCCTCACATCCCTTCCGCAGCTCCTGCACGAGGCCGTCCACGCCAAGCTGCGGGATCTGCGTGGTCACGTGATCAGTCATGCCCTGGGCAAGTTCGACGGCCCAGGCCACCGGACCCGCGCCGACCCGGTCGACAAGCCGGTTGACCTGGGCCGAGGGCAGAACCGACCAGGACAGCACACTCCGGCCGCGCGGCGCGAGCTCACGAATCCATCCGCCCATGTTGTCCACTGGCCCGCGCCACCTCCGTCCAGGACCGAAGCGCAGCGACCAGTCCGTGCCGCCGAGCGCACCCTCAGTCATCAAGTACAACAGACACCAGACATGAAGCGCTCCGGGTCTGATGGAGGCTCGATTCCCACCGCCGCCCGCTCAGCAGGAGCCAGGCGCAGACGAAGCCGGACCCGAGCCTGGCACCCACGAGAAAGCGCTGGTGGCCGAGCGGGTCGACGATCAGCACGCCTTGCCGCGGAGATGTACGGGCGGTCGTCCTCTTCCTGCGGTGGCCGGCCGAGGTATGCGGTCCATGCGAAGCGGTTGGACGCTGGCGTCCAGGTGTAGATGTCGCTGTCACGGGGCGCACGACGCAGGACTGTGCGGTCGTCGAGCATCGGGTACTCGTGCCTTGCCCCCGGATCGTGGACACCGATGGTCATGCGGCCATGGTCAGCGTAATGGATCTTTGCTCGTAGTCGATCGGGCTGATCTGGCCGAGGCTTGAGTGCCTCCTTCCGCTCGGCCACCAGCCGGGTGACCGGGACACCGAGCGCGGCAGCTATGGCGAACAGGGTGTCCACCGTTGGTTGCCGGTGCCCTGCTCCAGATTCGACAGAGTCCGCTTGGCCAGCCCGGCCTGCCGGGCCAACTCGGCCAGCGGCAGACCCCGCTGCTCTCTGAGAAAGCGCACGTGGCGCCACTACGGCATTTCCTGTGGCCCAGCACACGCCCTTCTTGGCGAACGGAACGGGCAGTGGACTGGGCGCCCAGCTGGTCCTTTGGCCCGATTCGCACGAGCCGCCTGTGAACCGGGCCCGGTACTGACCCCACGGAATGGACGTTGGGCCGTGCCCGTACCGTGGTGGCGTGTACCGATTTCTGCTGACGCCCCGTTGGTGCGGGATCAACGTCTTCGTGCTGTTCGCCATCCCCCTCTGCATCTTCATGGGGTCCTGGCAACTGAGCCGGTTCGAAGAGCGGGCTGCGACACATCGCGGGGCCGAGGCGCAGGCCGCGTCGGACAAGCGGGAGGCGGCTCGGCCGCTTGCCGAGATGCTGCCGGTGGACAAGGCGACCGTGGGGAAGCAGGTCACCGCCACGGGCCGGTACGGGGAGCAGTTGCTCGTGCCGGATCGGGAGTTGCATGAGCAGCGGGGCTTCTACGTCCTGACGTTCCTGCGGACCAATGACGGCTCGGCCCTGCCTGTGGTTCGGGGATGGCTGCCTGGGGATGCGGATCCCTCCAAGGCGCCGGCGGCACCTTCCGGGGAGGTCAGCGTGACCGGGGCCTTGCAGGCGTCTGAGCACCCCGGGGAGAACGGGGTGCCTGGGCAAGGGGGTCTGCCCGCCGGGCAGACGGGAGCCATCAGCTCGGCGTCCCTGGTGAACCTTGTTCCTTACGACGTGCATAGCGCGTGGGTGACTCTGAACAAGGGCGACGAGGGGATGAAGGCCGTGTCGGTGAGTGCGACGCGGCATTCCGGGTTGGATCTGAAGTCGTTCCAGAACCTTGGCTATGCCGGGGAATGGTTTGTCTTTGCTGGCTTTGTGGCCTTCATGTGGTTCCGCTTGTTGCGGCTTGAGGTGGAGTCCGCGCGGGATGCGGACCTTGGGCTGGTGCCGCGGGAGGACGACCAGCCGGTAGCTGTGTGAGCTTGTGCTGGCCTCCGCGGGGATGACGGCCGGCGAGGGGTGCACTCGCCCGCGGAGGCGGGCCACTCCGCCGACCCGTGCCGCCCCAGCGGCGACTACCTGCAGCTACGGCATTTTCATGACCACCGCTGCCAGGGCGGGTACATCCCGACGACCTGCCCTGCCCCGTCGCCGGTAACGGCCCGTCAGGGCTGGGAGCGCGTGCGGGACGGCTACGACCCAGTAGGTCGAACTCACGCATGGAACACGACGCCCAAGGGCGATCAGGCACTCATCCCGCGGAGGGGAGCGGTCAGCCTGATCCCGTGTCTCCGACTGCGCGCAGCCCATGAAGGAACAGGTCGAGGAACCGGTCACGGACTGCGTGCGTGTTCATGCCGCGGAGGCGGGCGATGTGCGTGCTGAACCCGCCGATCGACGCCGCGAAGGTCTCCGCGGCCACGGAGCGGTCGATGTCGCTGCGGAGTTCGCCGCGCACCTGGGCGTCGCGGAGGACGTCCTCGATGACGGCCAGCGGCTGGTCGATGCAGTCGCGCTGGAACGTCGCGTAGAGCTCGGGGTGGTCGGGGAATTCGAAGCTGCAGCGAGCTCCGATCAGCCAGCGGGGGCTGTCGAGATGCTCGGCCATGGCGTCGTAGAGAAGCCGTATGTCCTGTTCGAGGCTGCCCGTGCACGGCGGGTCGAGCCGCACGGACAAGGTGGCCAGGCCGGCCAGGATCAGATCGTCGCGCTCGGGCCAGCGCGTGTAGAGGGTTCGTTTGGCGACCTTGGCACGCGCGGCGACAGAGTTGATACGGAAGCCGGCGATGCCGACCTCGGCGAGTTCGTCCACGACCGCCTGGAGTATGCGCTCATCCGCGCCCGGGTCGCGAGGCCGTCCCTGCTTCGCCGCGGCCGGTGACGTGCTTGCCATGCATGTCCCTTCCAGTCTGCTCGCGGTCCAGTTTCTCAGGTGGCCCGGATCGATCGTCAGTGCCGGGCTTCGCCCGTGTCCCTTTTCACTACCGAAACGGTTTCGTATTCATGCTTCCTCGGGATAGATTTTCTTCGCATGGAACGGTTCCGTTCGAGGGAGTCGCTGATGTTGACGGAGGCCGAGCGCAAGACGTCAGCAGCGTCGGCGCGGCCGGACCGCGCGAGGCCGCGTAGCCGGATAACGCCCGAGCGCGAGGCAGAGATGTACGAGGCCGTGCTCGATGTGCTGCGGGAATCCGGTTACGAGGCCCTGACCATGGACGCCGTGGCCGCCCGGGCCCAGTGCAGCAAGGCCACCCTTTACCGCCAGTGGACGGGCAAGCCGGAGCTGGTCGCTATGGCGCTACGCCATCAAAAGCCCGCCACCCTTGCCGGTGTCGACACCGGATCCCTGCGGGGTGACTTCCGGGCGATGGTGGCGCAACTGGACGACCGGCAGATGATGAAGAACGCCTCGCTCATGCGCGGCCTCGTCCAGGCCGTGCACACCCATCCCGATCTGTTCCAGGCGCTGCGTGACCTGCTCGTTCACCCGGAGCTGACGGGACTCGACAAGGTGCTCGCCCGGGCGGTCGAGCGGGGTGAGATCAGCGCGGCCTCGCCGACCCTGACCTACGTGCCGCACATGCTGCTCGGTGCCCTGATCGCCCGTCAGTTGATCGAGGATAAGTCGGCCGACCGAGCCTTCGTGAGCCATTACATCGAAGCCGTTGTCCTCCCCGCCCTCGGCGCCTGAACCGCCGCACAACGGCGTACGGCACCACAAGCGTCGTGCGGCGCCACACCGCCCTTTCGCCCCACCTGACCTGCGCCACTCTCGTGCGGTTGGCGCTTCTGGCCGTCGTCGCCGTAATGCACTATCGCGATGCGGCCGATACCGGTTCGCATTCGGGACACCGCCGGCACAGTCGACTGAAGCGAGTCTGAGCCTGTCGGCGGTCAGGCATGCCGAGTGCGACAGCAATCTGCTCCCACGTCTGCCCATGAGCACGGGCCTGATCAATGAGCTGGAGTTCGGCGAAGTCCGAGTCGCTGCGACGTGGTCGAGTCGCCGGTCACCGGCGCGGTCACGACGAACCCCCACGAGAAGCCACTGCAGAGCATCGGCCCTGGTGACTCGCGATCTCCCTCCACCGTATCGTTGTGCCAGGGGGAAGATCGCGCCGGCCAGTCTGCCGCCTCGGGGTGGCGGCGGCCGCCTTGAGCGCGTCGGTGATCAGCTCGGTGCGCATGTGGTCGGCGATCGACCAGCCCGCCAGCCCCTTCGAGCACAGGTCCAACACCGTGGCCAGATAGAGGAATTGGCCGTCGCCGATGGGCAGGTAGGTGATGTCACCGACGTAGCGGGTGTTCGGCGCCGTCGCGGTGAAGTCACGCTGCAGCAGATCCGGAACCGGCGCCGCGGACGGCTCCGGGATCGTGGTGCGGACCGTTTTGCGCAGGTGCACCCCGACGATGCTGAAGGACCGCATCACCCGTGTCACCCGCTTGCGGTTGACCTTCAGCCCCGCCCCGCGGAGCTCGGCAGTCACTCGCGGCGAGCCGTAGGTGCCGTCCGAGTCGGCGTGGATCTTCTTGATCCGTTCGGCCAGCTCGGCGTCCGCCCGCCGTCGCGCGGCCCGCGCATCGACGCCGGCGAGCCAGCGGTAGAAGCCGGAACGGGAGCATTCCAGCACCCGGCACAGTCGCTTGACGCCGAACGCGTCGCGGTGGTCTTGGACGAATTGGAAACGACTCACCAGTTCGTCTCCGTCGCGAAATACTTCGCGGCCTTGCGCAGGATGTCGCGCTCCATCTCCAGCTCGCGGACCTGTCGGCGCAGCCGCGTAATCTCCGCGTCCTTCGCCGGATCGGCCGCCGCCGCGGGACTCGATGCTCCGGACCCTGCGGCCGCATCCGCGGCATCCGCGGCCTTGACCTACTGCCGCAGTGTCTCGTGGTTGACGCCCAGCTCCTTCGCGATCTGCGACACCGGGCGGTCCGACGAGCGCACCAGCGCCACCGCGTCAGCCCGGAACTCCGCTGGGTACCTATAGGTCCCCACCTGGGACTCCTCTCCCTGCATCACCCATGATCCAGGTCTACGAGGTGTCCACGATCAAGGGGCAAGGCCCAGGCACTGAGTGCGGAGCCACGTGTCGAGGGCGAGCGCGATGCGAGTGAGCGTCAGGCTGGTCCCGCTCAGCAATTACTCGTTGGAATCGACGGTGATAGTGCGTCGCCTGTGTCGATACGGCTGCCGAGTTCGCGCACATACGGCTGTAGTCGCCGGCGCAGCTCAAGGCGGCCACCGCGCTGATTGGCGGGAGTGAAGTACTGCGAAACCTCGTTGATCAAAAGCGCGGTATCGATGCCGGATCGTCGCAGCCTCTGCCGGAGCGGGCAGAGTAGATACTCGGCCTGAGTGACCTCTGCCCAGACCAATACGGTGCCGATCGCCGTTCCGTGCCGGGAGGTGAGGCGGTTGCCTTGTGCGAGCCCTGAGCAAAGGGCGAGCCAATCTCCGTACGGCATGGTCCAGTTGGCCATGAAGCGGCGCCTGAGAGTGTAATTCGTTCGCTGGGGCAGCTTGTCGAGGTAGTCGGCGAGTTGCTCCGTGGCACGCTCGAAGCGGGGCCACAAGCCGACGTCACCGAACTGACAGCGGAGTTTGTTCAGGGTACTCAAGGCCCGGCTCTGCGGGATATCGAGCGCCTGGGCCGAGTCGCGCCACGAACCGCCTGCGGTCATTTCCACGAGTTTGAGTGAGGCTGCTCGGCGAAGATGGCGCACAGTGTAAATGCCTGCAGGGCTCGGCGACGCGCTCGCCGAGATGGCCGACTGGTCGGCGGCGGCTGACGCGTACCAGCAGGCGGTGCAGGCCGACGACGAACTCTTCCGGGCCTGTCTGGTGAGCTCCTCACGCGTGCGCCAACTGCGTTCGGCCAGTGATCTGCACCAGCGAGGGGCCTACGCGCTGGCTCGCGCGGGCCGGTTGGAGGAGGCCGTGCTCTGTCTCGAACGGGGCAGGACGCGCACCTTCCACCTTGCTCTCGCGCCGGACCACGACCAGCTCCAGCAGCTGGCCCGGACCGACCCGGAGGTCCACCGCTCCTATGTGCGGGCAGCCGAGACGCTACAGGCTCTCGAGGCCCGCAACCGGGAGCTGGGCCGCCATGAACCGCCGGGAGACGGTGGAAGGGAGCGGGAAGCGGCCGAGTACGAGCTGGGCGGACCCCTCGACGAGGCCAGGGCGGAGTTGACCGCCGCTCTGGCCCGGGTCCGGGCGCTCCCCGGCCTGGAGTCATTTCTGCGGGAGATGACGTGGGACGACATCCTGGACGCGGCACGACCGGGCGAGCCGATCTGCTACCTCGCCGCGACGCAGCACGGCACCGTGTCCCTGATCGTCCGCCGCGACACCGACCCGGGGCCCCGAATCGATCCAGGCTCTTCCCCCCGAGGGGCCACCCGGTGTCTCCGCCACCACGGACCGGACCGGCGACACGGCGCCGTCATGAGAGGGGCACACGCATAATCCCGCGCATAATCCGCTGGAGGCGGTGTTTCCCGCGGTCCTATAGTGCCCGGCATGCGCACCCCCTATCCCCGAACTCCCCATTTGCCCTGGTCACCGGGTGCTTCCGCCGACGATGTGCGGGCCGGAGGGCTGAGCGGGTTCGTCGGGCGGGAGGTCGTCGTGACCGAGAAGCTCGACGGGGAGAACACGACGCTGTACGCGGACGGGCTGCACGCGCGGTCCGTGGATTCCGCGCACCATCCGTCGCGGGCGTGGGTCAAGGCGCTGCAAGGGCGGGTGGGGGCGCGGATACCGGCGGGATGGCGGGTGTGCGGGGAGAACATGTACGCCCGGCACTCGATCCCGTACGACACGCTGGAGGGCTACTTCTACGGCTTCTCCGTGTGGGACGAGCACGACCGGTGTCTGGACTGGGACGCGACCGTGCGGTTCCTGCGCGGGCTCGGCGTGCCGGAGACGCCGGTGCTGTGGCGGGGCGTGTTCGACGAACGGGCGCTGCGGCGGCTGCGGGTGGAGACCGGACGCCAGGAGGGGTTCGTCGTACGGACCGTCGAGGGCTTCGGGCGGGAGGACTTCGCCGGGCGGATCGCCAAGTGGGTGCGGCCCGGGCACGTGACGACGGGCACGCACTGGATGCACACGGCCGTCGTCGAGAACGGGCTCGGCCCGGCGGCCGCGCTGTGGGCCGTACGGTCCGGCGCGGCACCGGACGGGGACGCGCTGGCCGGGCACCTGGGCGCGGCGGACGGTGACGCGGGCGCGGCCGCCGAGGTCGTCCCGCGGCTGGACGCGCTGGGGCGGCACGGGGACGCACGGCTCGCGGGCGTGCTCGCCGCACTGCTCCACCGCACACCCCGCGCGCGGCTCATGGGCCGCGCCGCCGGCCCTCTGGGCGTGCCGCTCGCCCGGCGGGTCGCCGACCTGGTGGGGCTGCACACCGCCCTGCACCGGCCGTACCCGGACGCGGAACGGCGGGCCGGGCTCGTACGGATGTCGTTCGCGGCCGACCTCGGCGTGCTGCACGCTGTCGCCGGGGCGGTCGCGGGGGAGGAGCGGGCGCGGGAACAGGCGGAGTGGTCCGCGCTGCACGCGGAGGAGGCCGGGCTGCTCGGCGAGGCGCCGCTCGGACCGCTGCGCGCCGGGCTGCGCGAGGCCCTGGAACGGGACGGCGTCGGCGGCGAGGCCGGGGACCGCTGCTGGGCGGAGGCGCGGCAGGCGTACGCCGAGGGGCGGATCTCCACCGTGGCGGAGGCCGTCGCCGCGACCTGGCGGTGGCGCGGCGGGGACTTCCCCCGGCTGGTGCACCTCGTGGGGCCGTCCGGCAGCGGCAAGAGCGGCTTCGCGGACCGGCTGGAGGGCGTCTCGGCCCGCGTCTCGCTGGACGGCCTGCGCGCGGCGCGCGGCTCGCGGGCGGACCAGAAGGCCAACGGGGAGGTCCTGCGGGAGGGCCTGGACCGGCTGGACCAGGCCCTCGCGGCCGGCGGCACGGTGGTGTGGGACGCCACCTCGCTCAACCCGCACCAGCGCTCCCTGGTGCACGCCGTGGCCCGCCGGCGCGACGCGCTGGTCACCCACGCCGTGCTGCTCGCGGACGAGGACGAACTCGTACGGCGCAACGCCACCCGTGCCCATCCGGTGCCGGCGGACGTGCTGACGGGCCAGCTGCGGCGGTTCGTGCCGCCGTATCCCGGCCAGGCGCACCGCACCTGGTACGTCGGCGCGGACGGCACCGTGGCGGACCGCGACGGCACACTGGACCTGGAAGGGGAGAACGGCTGATGCGTACCAGCGAGGAGATCTACCACCGGGTGCGCTGGGACGCGCGGTTCGACCCCGCGCGGTTCGTGCTCGGCATCAACCAGCGCGGCGCCGCGCCCAAGCGGGTTCCGCTGCCGACGTTCGTGCCGGGCGGCGAGATCCCGTGGCACCGGGTGCTGTTCGTGGAGGCGGACGGCGAGCTCGTCTGGGACCGCGCCACGGGCGTGGACCGCATCGACGAGTCCGGCGCCGGCCGGGTGCGCGACCCGCGGCGGCTGACGGCGCCCTTCTTCACGGAGCGCGTTCCGCACGCCTTCGACGTGGCCGCCGGACGGTGGGTCCCCGCGCCGCCCACCGCGCGCGAGACGGGCCGGGAGCGGGTGCGGGTGCTGACCTGGAACACGCTGTGGGACCGCTACGACAGCCACCGCATCGACACCGCCGCGCGCCGCCCGCTGCTGCTGGCGGCCCTGGAGCGCGCCGACGCGGACGTCATCGCCCTCCAGGAGGTCGAGGCGGGGCTGCTGGCCCTGCTGCTGGACGCGCCGTGGGTACGGGCCCACTACACCGTCGGCACCGACCCCTACGGCAAGGACGTCGACGACTGCGGACAGCTCCTGCTCAGCCGGCTCCCCGTACGGGAGGCCGCCCTGCACGTCCTCGGCCACCACAAGGCCGTCACCGCCGTCGTCGTGGACACCGCGGCCGGGCCGCTGACCGTGGCCACCACCCATCTGACCAGCGACCACTCCGAGGCCGGGCCGGCCCGGCGCGAGGCCGAACTGACCCGGCTCGCCGAGGGGCTGGCGGGCGTGCCGGGCGGCCTGGTCCTGGTCGGCGACTTCAACGACGGCGGCCCCGGCCCGGCGCGCACGCTCGGCCTGGTCGACGCCTGGAGCGAGGCGCACGGGCCGCACGACGACTCACCCACCTTCGACCCCGGCGTCAACCCGCTGGCCGCCGTCTCGTCCCTGAGCGGCCGCGCCTCCCGCCTCGACCGCGTCTTCGTCCGCGCCGCCGACGGGCCGCACGTGACCGGCGCGGCGCTGCTCGGCGACACCCCCACCCCGCAAGGGCTGTACATCTCTGACCACTACGGGGTCGCCGCCGATCTGAGCTGCGGCACCGGTCCGCCCGTCGACGTGCTCGACCTCGCGCCGACCCCCCGTACGGCCCTGGCGTGGGTGCCGCCGCGCGCGCTGTGGCCCGCGCTCCAGGACGTGCGCCGGGACCACGACGTACAGATCCGGCGCTGGCCGCCGCACGTCAACGTGCTGTTCGGGTTCGTCCCCGAGGCTGACTTCGAGCGGGCGGTGCCGCTGCTCGCCACGGTGGCCGCGCAGGTCCAGCCGTTCACGGCACGGCTGGAGGGTCTGCACACCTTCGCCCACCGGCACGGCGACACCGTGTGGCTGGACCCCGCGGCGGACGACGAGACGCCGTGGGCGGAGCTGTGGCAGGCGCTCGTGCGGCACTTCCCGCGCTGCCGTGGCCGCCAGCACGGGTTCACCCCGCACCTCAGCCTCGGCCGGAGCAGCGATCCGCACGCCGTCGCCGTCGACTGCGCGGCCCGCCTCTCGCCCATGGCCGCACGGGTCGGCGAGCTGGTCCTGCTGTCCCGGCGGGGCGAGGAACCGATGCGGCCGCGGGCCACGGTCGCCCTCGGCACCGGCGAGGTGCGGTGGCTGCCCGAGCCCGCCGTCGGCCGGCCCGACCGGGACTGGGAGGACTGGGCCGCGCCCGCCGCCGGCACCGGCGTCCCGCCCGCCCCGGACGACGCGGCGGCCGAGCGGGTCGTGCGGCGCCTGACGGACGCGCTCGGCGAAGGGGTCGTCCACCTCGCCGGGTCGCGGCGGATGCGCTGCGCGCTCGACGGGGCCGACCTGGACGTCGTCGCGGCGCTGCCGGGCACGGCGGACCTCGCGGCAGTACGGGAGCGGGTCACGGCCGCGCTGCCGGGCGCCGAACGGGTGCGGGAGGTCGTCGGCGCGCGGGTGCCGGGGCTGCGGTTCCACGTCGACGGGTTCGACGTGGACCTGGTGGTCGTGGCCACGGGTCCGGTGCCGGCGCGGGACGCGGTGGCCCGGCGGGCCGAGCTGGGCGAGGCCGCGGCGGTCGCGCTCAGCGCGGTGTCCGACGCGGACGCGGTCCTGGCGGCCGTGAGCGGGCGGGCCGTGGGTGCGCGAGGGGAGGAGCGGTTCGCGGAGCTGGCCCGGGGCGTGAAGGCGTGGGCGAGGGCGCGCGGGCTGGACGCGGCGCCGTTCGGCGGGCTGCCCGGGGTCGCGTGGGCGGTGCTCGCGGCCCGTACGGTCCGGGAGTCGCCGGACGTCGGGGACGCCGGTGAGCTGCTGCGGCGGTTCTTCGGCACCTGGGCCGCGTGGGACTGGCGCGAGCCCGTCGCCCTCACCGGGGCCGGGGACGTCCACGGGACCGGCGGGGCCCTGACCGTGCTGACGCCAGGCGCGCCCGTGCGGTCCTGCACCGAACAGGTCGGGCCGGGCGGGCGGGACCTGCTGACCCAGGAGCTGTACCGGGCCTGGGAGACGGTGGAGGCCGCGTCCGCGTCCGGTACCGATCCCTGGCCCGAGCTGCTGACCCCGCCGCCCCTGCACCGACGGCACACGGCCTGGGCCGTGGTGACGGTCCTGCCCCGGCGGACGGCGGACCTCGACGAGCTGAACGGGCGCGTACGCGGACGGATGCGCGCACTGCTCGGCGCGCTGGAGGACGCGGGCGTGCGGGACGCGCACGCCTGGCCGCGGGCGCTGGCCCCCGCCCACCCGCCGGCGTCCGCCGACAGGCCGGCGGGCGCACGGTACGCGATCGGACTCGGCCGCACCCCGCCCGGCGCGGAACGGCTCACGGAGATCGCCGGCCGCTGGACCACGGGTCTGCCGGGGGTCGAGGTGGCGCAGGTCGAGGGCGGGACGGTGCCCACGCTGAGGTGAGCCGGGGCGAGCGGCCCCCGCCCCCGGCCCTGTGCCGCGCAGGCCGATCGAGGCCATGCCCCGGCCCACCGCCGCCACGAACCGGTCCTCCACCGTGCCCGCCGGGACGTAGTGCCCGCGGTTCTGGCCAGCAGGAACACCGCGACGCCCAGCGTGATCCAGCTGGAGCGCAGCGACCAGAACTTGGCCCACTCCGACCGCAGGACCCCGAGGCCGGTCACCTTGTAGGCCGTCGTGCGGGCGGGGGTGGGTGCGGGGGCGGGCGCGGGTGTGGGGTCGAGGCTGGTGACGGTCATCAGGCGGCCTTCCGTACGGTGTCGGCCGGAGCACTCTGGTACTCGACGACGTCGCGGGTGAGTTCCATGAACGCCTCCTCCAGGGAGACGGACTGCGGGGTGAGTTCGTACAACGGCACCCCGTGTCGGGCGGCGATCGCCCCGATCTCCCGGGCGTCCCGTCCGTTGACCAGGAGTTCCTCGGTGGAGGAGGAGCTGATCGTGACGTCGGGGCCGGCCAGCAGCGAGCGCAGCCGGACGGCCTCGGCGGTGGCGACCTTCACGCCCGAACCGCCGGCCTCCCGGGTGAAGTCGTCCACCGTGGTGTCGGCGAGCAGCCGGCCCCGCCCGATGATCACCAGATGGTCGGCGAGCAGCGCGGTCTCGCTCATCAGGTGCGAGGAGAGCATCACGGCGCGGCCCTCGTCGGCCAGGCCGCGCAGGACGTTGCGCACCCACAGCACGCCCTCGGGGTCGAGGCCGTTGACGGGTTCGTCGAGCATCACGATCGCCGGGTCGCCGAGGAGGGCCGAGGCGATGCCGAGCCGCTGGCCCATGCCGAGGGAGAAGGCCCCCACGCGCTTGCCGGCCACGCTGGTCAGCCCGGCCAGCTCGATGACCTCGTCCACCCGGCGGCGCGGAATGCCATGGGTGTGCGCGAGCGCCATCAGGTGGTGGAACGCGCTGCGGCCCGGGTGGACGGACTTGGCCTCCAGCAGGGTGCCGATCTCGTGCAGGGGCGCGGCGTGCCGGGCGTAGGAGCGTCCGCCCACGGTGACCGAGCCCCTGGTGGGGGAGTCCAGCCCGATGATCATGCGCATGGTCGTGGACTTGCCCGCGCCGTTGGGGCCGAGGAACCCGGTCACCTCGCCCGGCCGCACCGTGAAGCTCAGGTTGTCGACCACCGTCTTGTCCCCGTACCGCTTCGTCAGCTCACGCGCTTCGATCATGGGAGTGGACCTTTCCTGCCTCGAACCCGTCCGCGGACACACACCGCGGTGTCTGTGTCCGACGCTATGAGCGCGGCCGGCCCGGACCCTGGGCCCGCGGGGGAATCTTCGGCGGGGGAGTGGTACCGGGGTACCAGTCGCCCCGCCGGGCCGACGGCGACGACCCCGCCGGAGGATCGCTCGGCCCCGGTGGCCGTCAGGCGGGTGCGGCGCCCTCGTTGACGACCCCGAAGGGGATGTGGACGCTCGGGGTGGTCGGCGCGGTGCCCTCCAGATGGCTCACCTGGTCGTCGAAGAAGATGTGCGGCCGCAGGACGTCCATGACCGTGCTCTTGTCGATGCCGCCCAGGAAGAAGGCGTCGTTGACGGTGACGCCCCAGTTGTCGAGGCTCAGTACGGCGCGCTCGTGCGCGGGCGCGTTGCGGGCCGTGACGATGGAGACGTGGACGCGGATCGCGTACTCCGGGTCGTCCCTGCGCCGTGCCTCCTCCGCCCGCTGGAGCTTGTTGATCTCGCGCAGGAAGTCCCGGAGCGGGCCCGCGTCATGAGGGGTGGTCACGTTCAGGGTCTCGTGGGCGCGGAACCCCTCCAGGCCGCCCTCCTGGAACACCCGCTCCGACTCGTCGCCGGCCAGGACGCCGTCGAAGTCGAACGCGATCCGCAGATCGCGGTCCTCGGGATCGTCGTCCACGGCGGCACCGAGGACCCGGCCCGCCGGCAGCCCCCTGGCCACCGCCTCCCGTACGTCGTTGGCGTCGGCGGAGAGGAAGAGGGACATGTGCAGCGCCCGCATGAACCGGTAGGGGGCCCGGCCCTGCATGAAGACGGCGCGGCTTATGGGCAGGCCGTGCGCCTTGATCGAGCGCATCACCCGCAGGCCCGTGTCGGGGTCGTTGCGCGACAGGATGATCACCTCGACCAGCGGATCGCCCGCGGGGTTGAGGTCGTTGAGCGACAGGATGCGGCGGATGAAGGGGAAGGCGACGCCGGGCCGGAGCGTGCTGTCGAGGTGGGCCCGCTGGTAGGCGCGGTAGCTCTCCTCGCCCTCCCTCCGGAACACGGCGTCCGACTCCTTCAGGTCGAAGAGGGCGCTGGAGGCGATTCCGATGACCAGCCGGTTCTCCAGGCTGTAGCGCGACATGAGACTCCCCGAGACGTCTTCGCACGTCAGCGACGCGCGCTCGCGCCGACTGTAGCCCGCCCGCACCCTTTGCCATCTCTTTACAACGCGGTCCGCGGCTGCCTCGTCTCTCCGTCCGATCCGCACCGCGGCCCGTGGAACGAACCCCGGGCACCGGGCGTGCGGACCGACGAAGGAGAGCGACTGATGCGCCGAACCGTCCTTGGTTCCCTGGCCCTCGCGGCCACCGCCGTCCTCGCGGGCGCGCTGCCCGCGTTCGCCGACGGGACCCCGACCCCCGTCCCCTCCCCCACCAAGTCGTCCCGCCCCGCCGAGGCCGACCGGACCCCGGCTCCCGCTCCCGAGGCCACCACCGCCCCGGCGCCGGCGGAGGACCAGGTCGACGCCGTGCCGCGCGGCGCCGCCGACACCGGTGAGGCGCCGGAGACCGCCGGGTCCGCGGGCCACGGCGGGCTGATCGGCGGGGGCGCCGCCGCGGTGTTCGCCGCGGGCGGCGCGGGGGTCTACCTCGTGCGCCGTCGGAGGACGACCGGCGCATGAGCCCCCTCTCCAGGCGCGTCCTGGCCGTCGCGGCCCTGACCGCGCTGCTCACCGGCTGCGCGGGACAGCAGACCGCCCCGACCGCCGACAGCACGGCGGCCACCGGGCGCGGCGCCACGAGCGCACCCCCGGACCAGGCTGCCCGCGCCCGGGCCGCGCGTCCCCTCGCGCGCTCGGTGCCGGTCGGGCTGCGGATCCCCGCGATCGACGTCGACACCACGGTCATGGGGCTGGGGCTGGCCGCCGACGGCACCGTCGAGGTGCCGCCGATCGAGGCGGACGACCGGGCGGGCTGGTACCGGCACTCGCCGACCCCGGGACAGACCGGACCGTCGGTGCTCCTCGGCCATGTCACGGTCGGCGCGTACGGGGACGGCGTCTTCCGGCACCTGGACCGGCTGCGCCGGGGCGACACCGTCGTGGCGCGCCTGGAGAACGGCACGACGGCCCGGTTCGCCGTCACGGAGGTACGGACCGTCGACAAGGCGGAGTTCCCGACGCGGGACGTCTACGGGAACGTGGACCGGCCGGAACTGCGTCTCATCACCTGCGGCGGTCCCCGCGCCGGGGACGGATACCGCGACAACGTGATCGTCTTCGCCGTCCTGGACCACCCGGCCGAGGGATCGTCGGACAACTCCGTGGGAGAACGTTGAAACGCCCCGTCAGGTCCCGGGAGAGGGCGGCGTCCGAGCTGTTCGCCGCCCTCTACCCACGGCTCGCCGGCTGGTGCCGCCGGCTGGTCGACGACGACGAGACCGCCCACGAGATCGCCTCGGAGGCCTTCACCCGGCTCTGGGCCCGCTGGACGTCCGTGGCGGAGCCCCAGGGGTTCCTCTACGTCACCGCCGCGAACCTGGTCCGCGACCACTGGCGCAAGCTGGAGCGCGAACGGCGGGCCGTGCGCCGGGTCACCGCCGAGGCCGCGGTGAGCCCGCCCGCCGAGCAGACCGACCCCTCGGTCCGGCTGCTCGTGCAGTCCCTGCCGGACCGGCTGCGCGTGCCGATCCTGCTGCACTACTACGCTGACATGCCGATCCGGGAGGTGTCCGTGCTGACCGGGCGCAAGGAAGGGACCGTCAAGGCGGATCTGCACGCGGCCCGCGAACTGCTCCGCGCCCACCTGAGGAGAAGCCTTGATCACACCCGCTGACGACTTCGACGACGGCCCGGACCTCGACCCCGACGACCCGCTCACCGTCGTCCTGCGACCGCCGTCCACCGGCCGTCTCGCCCCGCCCCCCGGGCGGTACGAGGAGATCCGTCGCGGTGCGGCCCGGCGCCGCGTGCTGCGCGCCGCGGCCGGGGTCGGCGCGACCTGCGCCGTCGCGGCGCTCGCCGTCCTGCTGCCGCTGCGCCTGACGTCGGACGATGCTCCGAGGTCCCCCACCGTCCCGCTCGCCCCGCCCCCGGCGAGCAGCCCCTCGACCGTGCCCGACTCCTCGACCGCGCCCGTCCCCTCGGCCGTTCCGGACTCCTCGGCCGTGCCCGGCCCGTCGGAGACGACCGCCCCGGTCACGCCGGCCCCTTCCCGGGGGACCGGGACCCCCGGTGCCCGCGCCGCCACCGATGCCCCCAGCCCGGTCCCCACCCGCACCACGTCCCCGAACCCCGAGGAGAACCCGACGACGACCACGGCGGCGCGGCCGACCGCCCGCTCCGCTTCGAGCACGGGCCACTGAGCGGGCACTGAGCGGGATCCACACGCCGCGGGGGCGGCGGCAGTTGCTTTTGAACGTGTTCAACTGTTGGCGTACGCTGCCCCCATGAGCGACAGAGCCGCCCTTCTGAAGGGCATCCGCGGCTGGCTGGTCTTCTTCGTCGTCTGTCTGGTGCTCAGTGGCGCCACCGCCTTCCCCCTCGTCCACGAACTGCGCTGGACCGAGGAGTTGGCGCGGGCCCTGTCCGTGCCGGAGCACCTGCCCGCCGCCATGGACTGGATCGTGCGGGTCCGCCAGGGCCTGGACACCGCCGACGCCGAGTACCCCTTCCTCCTCTACGGCACGGACTGGCTGGCCTTCGCCCACCTCGTCATCGCGGTCGCCTTCTACGGGCCCTACCGCGACCCGGTCCGCAACATCTGGGTCGTCGAGTTCGCGATGATCGCCTGCGCCGGGATCATCCCGCTCGCGCTGATCTGCGGACCGGTCCGCGGGATCCCCTTCTGGTGGAGCGTGATCGACATGTCGTTCGGCGTGTTCGGGGTGATCCCGCTGTACGTCGTACGGAAGAAGATCAAGCGGCTGGAGCGGATCGGCCCGAACACCTGGGCCGTGGCGGCCGTTTGAGCACGCATCCCGGCCCGCACCCACGCCGGCGCCCCGCCCGCACCCCGCCCGCACCCTCCCGAGGGACGAAAAGTGTTATCCGCCGGCCGTTCCGCCCGTCCCCATGGGTGTGATCTCCGACATTGCCAACAGCGGGGGCCCGGCTGAGAGGGTGCGGGCATGAGGACGGATGCCGAGGCCGAGGCCGGCCGGTCCTGGCGCGCCACCATCGCCGCCGCGCAGGCCGGCGACCGGCACGCGCTGGACGAACTGGTCGCGGGCTGGCTGCCGCTGGTCTACAACGTGGTCGGCCGCGCCCTCAACGGCCACGCCGACGTCGACGACGTCGTGCAGGAGACGATGCTGCGGGCCGTCGACAACCTCGGCTCGCTGCGCGACCCCGACAGCTTCCGCTCCTGGCTGGTCGCCATCGCCATGCGGCAGATCCGCGACCGGGCGCGCCGCCGCACGGCCCAGCGCCTCGACGAGAGCACGGCCCACGACGGGGCCGCCGACTTCGCCGAACTCACCGTCCTGCGGCTCCAGTTGGAAGGGCAGCGGCGCGAGGTCGCGGAGGCCGTGCGCTGGCTGGACGCGGAGGACCGGCAGCTGCTGTCCCTGTGGTGGCTGGAGGTCGCCGGGGAACTCACCCGCCGTGAACTGGCCGCCGCCGTCGGCATCAGCCGGCAGCACGCCGCCGTGCGCGTCCAGCGGGTGAAGGAACGGCTGGAGGTCTCCCGGGGCATCGTGCGCGCCCTCGACGGCGCCTGCCCCGGCCTGCGCGAGCTGACCGCCCGCTGGAACGGCCGCCCCGACTCCGTCTGGCGCAAGCGGCTGGCCCGGCACATCCGGGGCTGCGGCTACTGCGGCGACCCCCGCGAGTCCGTCGTCCCCGCCGAGCGGCTGCTCGTCGGCATCGCGCTGGTGCCCGTCCCGGTCGGCTTCGCCCTCTCCCTCGGCCTCGGCGGCAAGACGGCCGCGGCCGCCGCCGGTGCCGCCTCCGCCGGATGGTCCGCGAAGGTGCTGAGCGCGCTGACCAAGCCCGCCGTCGCGGTGACGGCCGGCGCGACCCTCGTGGCGGGCGGCGCCTACGTCGTCGTACAGCCGCCGGACGGCCCGCCGACGCGCGCGGCCACCGCCCCCACGGCGAGCACGTCCGCCGAGCCGGCGCCCCCGCCCACCCCGTCCGCCCCCGGGTCGCCCTCGCCGTCCGCGTCCCCCTCCCCGTCCGAGACCGCGAAGCGGACGGCGCTGTACGGCAGTGTCGTCGACGCCGTCGACCGGGCGCCGGACCCGGACACCCCGCCCGCTGCCCTCCCGCGCCGCCCCGGGACCGGCGTCACCAGCACCGGCGGCGCGCACGCCGTCATGAACCACCGCGGGGACAGCGTGACGCTGAGCGGCCGGGGCTATGTCCTCGTGCGCTGGCAGATCTCGCCGCAGTACCGGTCCGGCAGCCTGGTCATGCCGGCCTGGACCGGCCTCCGGGGCAAGCTCTTCCACGTGGCCTCGGGCGGCGGCCGCCGGATGGACGACCCGGTCAGCGCCACCGACGCCACCGCCACCGGCATGGGCGACGCCACCGTCGGCTACGCCGTCCCGCCGGCCGGCACCCAGCAGATGTGGCAGAACGAGTACTTCTACGTCGATGGCAGCGTCACCCTCGTCCAGAACGAGCGGGGCGCCGACTACGGCCTGAGCGTCTTCCCGTCGAACTGGGACGCGGTCACCGAGGACCTCCGGACCGGGCCGGCGCAGGGCGCCAAGCGGTACGGACTCGTCCGCGACACCGGCGGCGACGACACCCCCGTCCCGCAGTACGTCACCCGCGAGACCCCGGCCGACCCGGCTACGGTGCCCCAGCGCTCCCGCGTGTAGCGGTGTGCCGGTCCTGCGCGGCGAGCACGTCGTCCCCGTGCTCGAACGCCCAGGCGCCGACCGCGTCGATCGCCGGGAGCAACGTCCGCCCGAGCGCGGTCAGTTCGTAGTCGACGCGGGGCGGGGCACCGCCGTGCGCACGGCGGGCGACGAGCCCGTTGAACTCCAGCCGCCGCAGCGTCTGCGTGAGTACCTTCTGGCTGATCCCGCCGATGCGCCCGCGCAGTTCGCCGTGGCGCACCGGGCCCTCGCGCAGCGCCCACAGCACCACCGCGTTCCAGGTGTGCGCGAGCAGGTCGAAGGCGAGGCGGGCGCGGCAGTCGGCGAGGAAGCCCTGGTCCGAGGTCACGTACCGAATGGTGCCCGAGCGGCTTCCTACAGTCCCGGACATGAACATAGGAATCCTCGGCAACGGAGCGATGGCGGACGCGCTGGGCGGCCGGTGGCGGCAGGCCGGACACCGGGTGGTGACCGGCGGCCGGCCGGGCGGGCTGCGGGAGGCGGCGCGGTCCGGGACGGACGCGGTGCTGCTCGCCCTGCCGTACGGGGCGGCGGCCGAGATCGTCGCCGGGCTCGCGGACGTGCTGCGCGGGCGGGTGCTGATCGACTGCACCAACCCGGTGGGGCCCGGCTTCCGGCTGCTCACCGCGGGCGGCCCGTCGGCCGCCGAACGCATCGCCGCCGCCGCGCCCGGCGCCCATGTCGTCAAGGCCTTCAACCTCTGCCATGTCGACGTCTGGCGCCTCACCCCACCGGTCTTCGACGGCCGCCCCCTCGCCGTCCCCCTGTGCGGCGACTCCGCGCCGGCCCTGTCCGTCGTCCGCCGGCTCGTCCGCGACCTCGGCTGCGAGCCGCTGAACGCCGGGGGACTGGACCGGGCGGGGCTGGTCGAGGCGACGGCGGCGCTGCTGATCGGGCTGTGGGTGGGGGAGGGGGCGGACGCGCAGGCGATCGCGCCGCCGCTCGCCCACGCCGGGCCCAGCGCGCCCTAGCGGGGGTCAGCGTCTTGGCGGGGTCAGCCCTGTTTGCGTACGGCGGTCAGGGCGTCGATGCGGTTGGTGGTGATCGAGTCGACGCCCAGGTCGATGAGGCGGCGCATGGAGCGGCGGGTGTCCGGCGTCCACACGGAGAGCAGGTGGCCGCCGTGGTGGACCCGGGCCGCCAGCTCGCGGTCGACCAGGGAGAAGCGGTAGTTGAGCCAGCGGGGCTTCACCGCCGCGAGCAGGGCGGGGCGCGGCGGAGCCAGGCTCGTGCAGGTCAGGGCGATCTCGGCGGACGGGTCGGCCGCGCGCACGGCGAGCATCGCGGTGGCGCCGGCGCAGTAGTAGGCGCGGTCGGCCGCCCCGGCCTCCCGTACGGCGTCCACCACCCGGCGGGCCGCCCGCGGCTCCCGGGTGCCGGGCAGGTCGATCATCACCCGGGTGCCGTCGGTCGCCGCGAGCGCCTCCGCGAGGGTCGGCACCCCGCCCGCCGTCAGCCCCCGTACCTCGGCCGCCGACAGCGACACCAGCGGCCGGTCCAGCTCCCACAGCCGCTTCAGCGTCGCGTCGTGCAGGAGCACGGGCACGCCGTCCCTGGTGAGCCGTACGTCGAACTCGACGGCGTCCGCGCCGCGGTCGAGCGCGGAACGCAGTGAGTCGAGGGTGTTCTCACGGAAGCGGTACGGGTCGCCGCGATGGGCCACGGCAGTCACGGTCTGCATGGGCCCATTGTGGCGGTCAGGGGGCGAGCCACTCCGCCGTGTAGGTGTCGATCTCGTCCCGGACACGGCTCTTGTCGGCCTCGTCGAGGAACGACGCGTCGACCGCGTTCTTCGCGAGGTCGGCGACGCCCCGCTCGTCGAGGTCGAGGAGCCGGGCGGCGACCGCGTACTCGTTGAGGAGGTCGGTGCCGAACATCGGCGGGTCGTCGGAGTTGATCGTGACCAGCACGCCGGCCTTCACGAACTCCTTGATCGGGTGCTCGTCGAGGGTGCGGACCGCGCGGGTGGCGATGTTGGAGGTCGGACACACCTCCAGCGCGATCCGGTGCTCGGCGAGGTGCGCGAGCAGCTTCTCGTCCTGCGCGGAGCTGGTGCCGTGCCCGATGCGCTCGGCACGCAGGTGGGTCAGCGCGTCCCACACCGTCTGCGGTCCTGTGGTCTCGCCGGCGTGCGGCACGGAGCGCAGCCCGGCGGCGATCGCCCGGTCGAAGTACGGCTTGAACTGCGGGCGCGGGACGCCGATCTCCGGGCCGCCGAGCCCGAACGAGACCAGGCCCTCGGGGCGGACCCGGTCGGAGACGGCCAGCCGCGTGGTCTCCTCGGCGGCCTCCAGCCCGGCCTCGCCGGGGATGTCGAAGCACCAGCGCAGCACGGTCCCGAACTCGGCCTCGGCCGCTTTGCGGGCGTCCTCGATCGCCTCCATGAACGCCCGCTCGTCGATCCCGCGCCGGGTGGAGGAGAACGGCGTGATGGTCAGCTCGGCGTAGCGCACCTGCTGCCGGGCCAGGTCGCGGGCGACCTCGTAGGTGAGCAGCCGGACGTCCTCCGGGGTGCGGATCAGGTCCACGACCGACAGGTACACGTCGATGAAGTGCGCGAAGTCCGTGAACGTGAAGTAGTCGACCAGGGCCTCGGGGTCCGTGGGCACCTTGGAGTCGGGGTGGCGGGCGGCCAGCTCGGAGACGATCCGCGGGGAGGCGGAGCCGACGTGGTGGACGTGCAGTTCGGCCTTGGGCAGTCCGGTGATGAAGCCGTGCAGGTCACGGGCGCCGGCCGCGGCCGACGAGGTGGGTCCTGCGGGCACGGCCGGTACGGCGGAAGCGTCGAAGCGATCGGTCAAGGTGTCCTCCCCGGGACGGCGCCCCGGGCCGCGTGGGCCGGACGGGACGCGAGTGATCGGCTGATCGATGGGTCGGGATCATCGTAGGCGGAGGCCCCGCGGCTCTCGACCCCTGCCGACCCGGCGGGCCCCTGCTGTCCCGGCGGGCGTCCGGCCCCCTCCCCGCCCTGTCACCTCGGGGCCGTAGCATGACGGAACGTACGACTGAGGGGGGACTTCACGCATGTCCGACGACGCGCCGACTCCGGCCGGTGACGCAGGCCGCGATCTGTGGCCCGCGCCCGCTTCCGACGAGGACGGCGGTCCGCAGGACGCGGCTCCGAAGGTGCCGTTGGACAAGGGGGCCACGCCGAACCCCTGGGCCGTGCCGAGCGGGCCCGGGAACACCCTGGCCTCGAACGAGCCGCTCACCCCGGCCCCGGCCGCGCGGCACCAGGCGCCGCCGTCCGTGCACGACCAGCTGACCGTCACCTCCCTGCCGGGTGTCACCCCGGACACCCCCGCGCAGCCCTGGGCCAGCCCCGTCGCCCCGTCGGCGGGCGGTGCCCTCGGCTCCTTCCCGCCGCCCAACCCGGCGACGGCGGCGGGCGGCCCGCCCCCCAACCCCTTCGCGCCTCCCGTCCAGGACGGCTCGGTCCCCCCGCCGCCCATCGCCCCGGACGGCCCCGGACAGGTCCCCTACGGCTACCCCGGCGGCTACGGCTACCCGCCCCAGTCCGCCGGCTACTTCGGCTGGCCCGGGCCCGGCGCGGCGGGGAGCAACGGGATGGGGGTCACCGCGCTGGTGCTCGGGATCATCTCGGCCGTGGTGTTCTGCATCTGGCCGGTGGCGATCGTCCTCGGCATCCTGGCCGTCGTCTTCGGCGGGGTCGGCCGCGGGAAGGCCAGGCGCGGCGAGGCCACCAACCCCGGCCAGGCCCTGGCCGGCATCATCTGCGGCACCGTGGGCATCGCGCTCGGCATCGGTCTGGGCGCCCTCGTCATCTGGGCCCCCTGACCGACTGCCACCACCCCCTGGGTACCGACTGCCACCGCCCCCTGGGTACCGACTGCCACCGCCCCCTGGGTACCGACTGCCACCGGCCCCCTGAGCGAAGTGCCGGTCACCTCTCTCTGAGCCGGCGCCTCGCCTCCATCAGCGCGAACCCCAGGAGGTTCGGCCCCCGCCACCGCTCCGGGTCCATCGCCGCCTCGTCGTCCGCGGCGAGGCCGATGCCCCACACGCGGTCCACGGGGCTCGCCTCCACCAGCACCCGCTCACCCGTGCCCAGCAGGAACGCCTTCAGCCGCGGATCCGAGCCGAACTTGTGGACGCTGCCCTCGACCACGATCCGCAGCCGCTCCCGCTGCCAGGTCTCCTCGTCGAACCCGCGGACCAGACGCCCCGCCTTCTTCGCCTCGGATGGGTGCCCGGCGGCCAGCGCCCGCCGCTCCGCCTCGGCGTCGCCGAACAGCCGCGCCTTCTCAGCCATCATCCAGTGCTCGGCCGTGGCGTAGGCGACCGAGTCGACCACGAACGGTGACGGCCACCACTGGCTCAGACAGCTCGCGCCGAGCCGGCCGTCCGGCAGCGGCCGGTGTCCCCAGAAGTGCAGATACTTGATCCTCGCCCCCGCCCGGACCTCCCTGACCAGGGCCTCCCTGTCATCGATCTTCTCCATGCACGCCAGCATGGCAGGCACCACTGACACTGCGTCCTGCCTTTTCCGTCCCGACTCGACACCTGGTCGACAGATTCCGTCGCGTAACCAAAAGGCAACAACGGAATCACTTGTTGGAGTGCCATACCTCTGTCAGGATCGTCACTCAAATCGAGCTGGAGCTACGCCACCCACCCTCGCGAGCAGTGGGGGCGAAGGCGGAGGAGAGGGACATGCAGGACCGGTTCCCCGCACAGGAACGATTCACGGACGGCGCCCAGTACATCGCGGGCCGCCTCACCCACGGCACGTCGGGCCGCACCCACGCCGTCGTCGACCCGGCCACCGGTGAGGAGGTCTTCACCTACGAGCTGGCCTCCGCCGCCGACGTGGACGCGGCCGTCGCCGCCGCGCGCGCCGCCTTCCCGGGCTGGGCCGGGGCGACCCCGGGCGAGCGCTCCGACGCCCTGCACCGTTTCGCCGCCGTCCTCGCCGACCACGCCGACGATCTCGCCCGCGCCGAGTCCCTCCAGTGCGGCAAGCCGCTGAAGCTGACCCGCGAGTTCGACGTACCGGGCACGATCGACAACACCGCCTTCTTCGCCGGCGCCGCCCGTCACCTCCAGGGCCAGTCCGCGGGCGAATACTCCGGCGACCACACCTCGTACGTCCGCCGCGAGCCCATCGGCGTCGTCGGCTCCATCGCCCCCTGGAACTACCCCCTCCAGATGGCCGCCTGGAAGATCCTCCCGGCGATCGCCGCGGGCAACACCATCGTCCTGAAGCCCGCCGAACTCACCCCGCTCACCTCCCTCCTCTTCGCCCAGGCGGCCACGGAGGCGGGGATCCCCGACGGTGTGATCAACATCGTCACCGGGACGGGCCCGGAGGCCGGCGAGCACCTGGTCGGCCACCCCGACGTGGCGATGACCTCCTTCACCGGCTCCACCGGTGTCGGCAAGCGGGTCGCCGAGATCGCCACCGCCACCGTCAAGCGCCTCCACCTGGAGCTGGGCGGCAAGGCGCCCTTCGTCGTCTTCGACGACGCCGACCTGGAGGCCGCCGTCAACGGCGCGGTCGCGGGCGCCCTCATCAACACCGGCCAGGACTGCACCGCCGCCACCCGCGCGTACGTGCAGCGGCCCCTCTACGAGGCGTTCGTCGAGCGGACGGCCGCCCTCATGGAGACCGTCCGGGTCGGCGACCCGTTCGCCCCGGGCACCGACCTCGGCCCCCTGATCTCGCACGTCCAGCGCGACCGCGTCGCCGGATTCGTCGACCGGGCGCGCGGCTACGCGCGCGTGGTCACCGGCGGCGAGGCGCCCCAGGGGGAGCTCGAGAAAGGTGCGTACTACCTCCCCACCCTGATCGCCGACGCGGCCCAGGACAGTGAGGTCGTCCAGTCCGAGCTCTTCGGCCCGGTGCTCGTCGTCCTGCCCTTCGACAGCGACGACGAGGGCATCCGGCTGGCCAACGACACCCCCTACGGGCTCGCGGCCTCCGCCTGGAGCCGGGACGTGTTCCGGGCGAACCGGGCGACCAGGGAGATCAAGGCCGGGTGCGTGTGGATCAACGACCACATCCCGATCATCAGCGAGATGCCCCACGGGGGCTATAAGGCGTCCGGCTTCGGCAAGGACATGTCGGCGTACTCGTTCGAGGAGTACACGCAGATCAAGCACGTTATGTTCGACAACACCGCGGTCGTCCGGAAGCCCTGGCACCGCACCATCTTCGGGGACTCATAAGCGACGACGATCGGCCGACGACCACGGCCGGACCTCCCGAAAGGGCACCACGCGCATGGAGCAGTACGAGCCCGACCGCCTGAGCCCGGCCCAAGCGGCCGCCCTACGGCGCAGCCTCCGCAACGGCAGGGCGGCCATGACCCGCCGGTCGCTGCTGCGCGCCTCCGCCGGCGGCGCGCTCACCCTGGGCGGCCTCGGGGCGCTGAGCGCCTGCGGGATCCCCGCGGCAGGCAAGACCGAGGGCGGCACGTCCGCCGAGGACCACTCGGCGAAGGAGAAGACCGTCAGCTTCTCCAACTGGACCGAGTACATGGACGTCGACGACAGCGGCAAGAGCCATCCCACGCTCGACGCGTTCACGAAACGGACCGGCATCAAGGTCAAGTACACCGAGGACATCAACGACAACAACGAGTTCTTCGGCAAGATCAAGCCGCAGCTCGCCGCGGGCCAGGAGACCGGCCGCGACCTGATCGTCCTCACCGACTGGCTGGCCGCGCGGCTGATCCGGCTGGGGTGGGTCCAGAAACTGGACCCGTCCAACCTGCCGCACGCGTACGCCAATCTGTCGCAGCAGTTCCGCAGCCCCGACTGGGACCCGGGCCGGGCGTACTCGTACCCCTGGCAGGGCATCTCCACGGTCATCGCCTACAACAAGAAGGCGCTCGACGGCGTCGAGGTGACGTCGGTCTCCGACCTGCTGGACAACCCCAAGCTCAAGGGCCGGGTCGGCTTCCTCACCGAGATGCGCGACAGCATCGGCATGACCCTGCTGGACATGGGCAAGGACCCGGGGAAGTTCACCGACGACGACTACGACGCGGCGATCGCGCGTCTCCAGAAGGGCGTCGACAGCGGCCAGATCCGCCGCTTCACCGGCAACGACTACACGTCCGACATCACCAGCGGGGACTTCGCGGCCTGCATCGCCTGGGCCGGTGACGTCGTCCAGCTCAAGGCGGACAGCCCCGACGTCGACTTCGTCATCCCGGACAGCGGCTACATGACGTCCAGCGACAACCTGCTGATCCCCAACAAGGCGCGCCACAAGACGAACGCCGAGCGGCTCATCGACTACTACTACGAGCCGGAGGCGGCCGCCGAACTGGCCGCCTACATCAACTACGTCTGTCCCGTCGACGGCGTGAAGGACGATCTCGCGAAGATCGACCCGGATGCGGCGGACAACCCGCTGATCATCCCCGACAAGGCCATGCAGGCGAAGTCCCACGCCTTCCGCTCCCTGAGCTCGAAGGAAGAGACGGCCTACGAGGCGAAGTTCGCGAAGCTCACTGGGGCGTGACGACGATGAAGACCACCGACAACGGCAGCGGCGACGTCCGCCTCTCCGGCATCAGCAAGACCTACGGCTCCTTCACCGCCGTCCATCCGCTGGACCTGACCGTCCCGCAGGGCTCGTTCTTCGCTCTGCTCGGCGCCTCCGGCTGCGGCAAGACCACCACCCTGCGCATGATCGCCGGCCTGGAGGAACCTTCCTCCGGCACCGTCCACCTCGGCGACCAGGACGTCACGGTCCTCCCGCCGTACAAGCGCCCGGTGAACACGGTCTTCCAGTCCTACGCCCTCTTCCCGCACCTCGACATCTTCGAGAACGTCGCCTTCGGTCTGCGCCGGCGCGGCATCAAGAGCGTGAAGAAGCAGGTCGAGGACATGCTGGAGCTGGTCCAGCTCGGCGAGCAGGCGCGCAAGAAGCCGCACCAGCTCTCCGGCGGCCAGCAGCAGCGCGTCGCCGTGGCCCGCGCGCTCATCAACCACCCCAAGGTGCTCCTCCTCGACGAGCCCCTCGGCGCCCTCGACCTCAAGCTGCGCCGCCAGATGCAGCTGGAGCTGAAGCGCATCCAGACCGAGGTCGGCATCACCTTCGTGCACGTCACCCACGACCAGGAGGAGGCCATGACCATGGCCGACACGGTCGCGGTGATGAACGCCGGCCGCGTCGAACAGCTCGGCTCGCCCGCGGACCTGTACGAGAACCCGCAGACCACGTTCGTCGCCAACTTCCTCGGCACCTCCAACCTCATCGAGGCCGAGGTCGACACCAAGAGCGGTGACGACGTCGTCCTCAAGGCGGGCGGCGGCAAGCTGGTGCTCCCCGAGGCCCGCTGCTCCGCGCCCACCACGGCCGGCGGCAAGGTCCTGGTCGGCGTCCGCCCGGAGAAGATCTCCCTCAGCCACGCCGACGACGCCGGCGAGATACCCGAGGGCCGCAACCGCATCACCGGGAAGATCGCCCACTCGTCGTTCATCGGCGTCTCCACGCAGTACGTCATCGACAGCCAGGTCTGCCCCGACTTCGAGGTCTACGCCCAGAACATCGAGCGCGACGCCCGGCTCGTCCCCGGCGCCGACGTCGTCCTGCACTGGAGCCCCGCCCACACCTTCGGCCTCGACGCGGCCCAGGACATCGACGCGGGCATCCAGGAAGAGGCGGCGGTCTGATGGCGACGCTCACCGAGGCGCCCCCGCCTCTCGCCCCGACGGCCCCCGAGAAGAAGCCGCCCCGCAGGCGCGGCCGCCTGACGCCGTACTGGCTGCTGCTGCCCGGACTGCTCTGGCTGTTCGTGTTCTTCGCGCTGCCGATGATCTACCAGGCCTCCACGTCCGTGCAGACGGGCTCCCTGGAGGAGGGCTACAAGGTCACCTGGCACTTCGCGACCTACTGGGACGCGTTCGGCGAGTACTGGCCGCAGTTCCTGCGCTCGGTCCTCTACGCGGCCTCCGCCACGGTCCTGTGCCTGGTGCTGGGCTACCCGCTGGCGTACCTGATCGCCTTCCGCGCCGGACGCTGGCGCAACCTGATCATGATCCTGGTGATCGCGCCGTTCTTCACCAGCTTCCTGATCCGCACCCTCGCCTGGAAGACGATCCTCGCGGACTCCGGGCCGGTCGTCGGCGCCCTCAACACCCTGCACGTCCTGGACGTCACCAGCTGGCTCGGCTGGACCTCCGGCGACCGGGTCCTCGCCACCCCGCTCGCGGTCGTGTGCGGTCTGACGTACAACTTCCTGCCGTTCATGGTCCTGCCGCTCTACACCTCGCTGGAGCGCATCGACGGGCGGCTGCACGAGGCGGCCGGCGATCTGTACGCCCGGCCGATCACCACCTTCCGCAAGGTCACCTTCCCGCTGTCGATGCCGGGGGTCGTCTCCGGCACGCTGCTGACCTTCATCCCGGCGGCCGGTGACTACGTGAACGCCGAACTCCTCGGCTCGACGGACACCCGCATGATCGGAAACGTGATCCAGACGCAGTTCCTGCGCGTCCTGGACTATCCCACGGCGGCGGCCCTGTCTTTCCTTCTCATGGCCGCGATTCTCTTCATGGTCACTTTCTACATCCGCAGGTCGGGGACGGAGGATCTGGTCTAAATGCCCTTCGTCAACTGGCTCAAGCGCAATCTCGTCGTCATCGCGGGACTGCTCACCCTCGGCTATCTGCTGCTGCCCAACGTCGTCGTCACGGTGTTCTCCTTCAACAAGCCGAAGGGGCGCTTCAACTACCAGTGGCAGCAGTTCTCCACGGACGCCTGGAAGGATCCCTGCGGCGTCGCCGACATGTGCGGCTCGCTGTCGACCAGCCTCCAGATCGCGTTCTGGGCGACGCTCGGCGCGACCGTCCTCGGCACGATGATCGCCTTCGCGCTGGTCCGCTACCGCTTCCGCGCGCGGGGCGCCGTCAACTCGCTGATCTTCCTGCCCATGGCCATGCCCGAGGTCGTCATGGCGGCCTCGCTGCTCACCCTGTTCCTCAACCTGGGTGCTCAGTTGGGTTTCTGGACGATCCTCATCGCGCACATCATGTTCTGCCTCAGCTTCGTCGTGACGGCCGTCAAGGCGCGCGTCATGTCGATGGACCCGAGGCTGGAGCAGGCGGCCCAGGACCTCTACGCCGGCCCGTTCCAGACGTTCGTCCGGGTCACCCTGCCGATCGCGGCCCCCGGAATCGCCGCGGGCGCGCTGCTCGCCTTCGCGCTCTCCTTCGACGATTTCATCATCACCAATTTCAACGCGGGTTCGACCGTCACCTTCCCCATGTTCGTCTGGGGCTCGGCACAGCGCGGCACACCCGTTCAGATCAATGTCATCGGTACGGCCATGTTCCTCATCGCCGTACTGTTCGTCCTGACCTCGATGGTCATCAGCAATCGCCGCAACAGACAAAAGGCATAAGCCCCTGTAGGGAGTTGAAATCATGGCCCCAAGCGCCATGAGCCGTGGCACAGAAGACAACAACAACTGGACGAAGTCGCTTTCCGAAGCGCAGCCGGTCCCGTACTGGCTGGAAGACCCCGGCAAGCCCCACCCCGAGCCCGCGCTCACCGGCGCCGAGACCTGCGATCTGCTGGTCGTCGGCGGCGGGTACAGCGGACTGTGGACCGCGCTCGTCGCCAAGGAGCGCGAACCGCAGCGGGACGTGGTGCTGCTGGAGGGCCGCGAGGTGGGCTGGGCCGCCTCGGGCCGCAACGGAGGCTTCTGCGCGGCCTCCCTCACCCACGGGCTGCCCAACGGGCTCGCCCGCTGGCCCGACGAGATCCACACGCTCCAGGAGCTGGGCGCGCGCAACCTCGACGAGATCGAGGCGGCGATCGCCCGGCACGGCATCGACTGCGACTTCGAGCGCACCGGCGAGATCGACGTCGCCACCGAGACCTACCAGGCGTGGGAACTGCGCGACTGGTACGAGGAGATCGAGCGCAAGGGCCTCGCCGACGGCATCGAGTTCCTCGACGCCGACGCGGTCCGCGAGCAGGTCGCCTCGCCCACCTTCGAGGCCGGCCTGTACGACCGCCGGGGCGTGGCCATGCTGCACCCGGCCAAGCTCGCCTGGGGCCTGAAGGAGGCCTGCGTCCGTCTCGGCGTGCGCGTCTACGAGCACACGCCCGCCCTGACGCTGAAGGCGTACGGCGCCGGCATGGCCGTGAGCACCCCGTACGGGCGGGTCCGCGCCCGGCAGGTCGCGCTCGGCACCAACATCTTCCCCAGCCTGGTCAAGCGGGTGCGGGCCTACACCGTCCCGGTCTACGACTACGCCCTGATGACCGAGCCGCTGACCGACGGGCAGCTCGACGCGATCGGCTGGAAGAACCGGCAGGGACTCGGCGACTCCGCCAACCAGTTCCACTACTTCCGGCTGTCCGCCGACAACCGGATCCTGTGGGGCGGCTACGACGCCGTCTACCCGTACGGCGGCCGGGTGCGCGCCGAGTACGACGACCGGCCGGAGACGTACGCCAAGCTCGCCGGGCACTTCTTCACCTGCTTCCCGCAGCTGGAGGGCGTCCGCTTCACGCACGCGTGGGGCGGCGCGATCGACACCTGCTCGCGCTTCTCGGCGTTCTTCGGCACGGCCCACCAGGGCAAGGTCGCCTACGCGGCCGGGTACACCGGGCTGGGCGTCGGCGCGACCCGGTTCGGCGCCGAGGTGATGCTGGACCTGCTGGCGGGGGAGAGCAGCGAGCGCACCCGGCTGGAGATGGTCCGCCGCAAGCCGCTGCCCTTCCCGCCGGAGCCCTTCGCCTGGACCGGCATCGCGCTCACCAAGTGGTCGCTGGCGCGGGCCGACGCACACGCCGGGCGGCGGAACCTGTGGCTGCGGACCATGGACCGGCTGGGCCTCGGCTTCGACAGCTGACCGCCGGCCGCCCGACGGAGTGTGATCCGGTTCACCCCATCGGGATGCCGTAACCCGCGTAATGCTTGCAGGGGACCTCCCTCTCCCCCTCGGGCGCGACCGACCGCGTCACGGGAGAGAGGGAGGTCTTCACATGGCTGGGGCGAAGACGGCGGTCGAATGGCCGGCATCCGTCGCACCGGATCCCGAGTCCTGCCGCTGGGAATGGGAGCGCAACCCCCTGGGGGTGGCGCTGCTGCCGGTGGGCAGGGCCAGGGACGTACTCATCCTGCCGAGCGAACTCGGCTACGCCACCCTCGACGTGCTCACCCGCATCATCGGCCGGCCGGGGCCCGTGCTCGTGGACTTCGGCGACAACCGCATGGGCTTCTTCGTGCCGCCCGGCACGGCCGCCCGCTGGATCGGCACCGGCACCGGCACCGGCATCCGCACGGCCGGCGCCGGCACCTGGATCGTCGTGCCATACCCCGGCCGCTCCACCCGCGGCGTCCGCCGGCTGATGCCACCGGACGGCTCCGGCACCCTGACCGACCCGTCACTCCTCGAACTCGCCATGCACGAGGCGGCGGCGGGCCTGGCCCGGGGGACGGACGACTTAGGGGGCGTGTTGTGGATCTTGCCCCGGGTCGGGGGGGGGGGGGGGGGGGGGGGGGGGGGGGGGGGGGGGGGGGGGGGGGGAGGGAGGGAGGGGATGAGCCGCCGCGCGTGGGGGGGGTTTTGGGGGCCTCTTCCCTTGCCCGCGCCTCCCCTCTCCCCCCCCCCCTCCCCCCCCCCCCCCCCCCCCCGACGCACCGTCACCGTTCCGGCGACGTCGCCTTCAGGGCCAGCCACAGCTCCATCCGCACGTCCGGGTCGTCGAGCGAGCGGCCCAGGATCTCCTCCACCCGCCGCATCCGGTAGCGCAGGGTGTGCCGGTGCACGCCCAGGTCGGCCGCCGCCGCGTCCCACTGGCCGTGCCGGGAGAGCCAGGCGCGCAGCGAGGCGACCAGATCACCGCGACCGGTCGCGTCGTGCTCGTACAGCGCCCGCAGCAGGCCGTCCGCGAACGCCCGCACCGCGTCGTCCGCCAGCAGTGGCAGCACGGAACCCGCCGCGAGCTGCTCGTGCTCCACGAACACCCGGCCCCTGCGCCGCGCCACCGACAGCGCCTGCTCGGCCTGCTTGTACGCCGTCGCCGCCGCCATCGGCCCGGCCGGCGCCGAGAGACCGACGACCGGCTCGTCCTCCTCGCGCCCCTCGCCCGCCGCCCGCGCCGCCTCCAGCTCCGTCGCATGCCGCGCGGCCGCCGTGACCGCCGCGCCCCCGTCCGCCGCCAGCACCACCAGCCGCTCGCCCTCGGGCACCACCAGCACCGCCTCACCGGACCGGGCGGCCGCCGACTCGACGACCTCGGCGAGCGAGCCGAGCGCGTCCCCGGCGGGATCGGCGACCACCCCGGCGGACGGTTTCCCGGCGCGGTCCGGCCCCGCCGCCGTCGCCGCGGACGGCTCGGCCACGATCACCCGGAACGGGGCGTCGAGCAGCTCGCCGTACAGGTCCCCGGCGACCGCGCGCGCATGGTCCGGTTCACCCGCGAGCAGCATGCGCAGCACCGCCGCGCCGAGCCGCTGCTCCGCCGCGTGCAGCGGGCGGGAGCGCTCGGTGGTCAGGGTGAGCAGAGCGATCGCCGAGTGGACGGCGTACCGCTCGGCCGTGCCCAGGGCCGCCGCCGTACCGACCGCGAGCGCGGCGCGCGGACGCCGGCCGGTGCCCAGGGAGTGCAGCTCGACCCGGTCGTCGTGCTCGGCGTCGGCCATGCCGCCGACCACCACCGAGGCCGGCGCCGGCCGCTCCCGCAGCCGCTCCACCTCCACCGTGAGCCGCGCCGCCCGCCGGCCCGCCCACTCCGGCGCGGCCGCGACGACGGCGCCCGAGGCGTCGTACAGCGCCGCCCACCCGTCGACCTGCGCGGCGAGCGCGGTCAGCAGCCCCTCGGGGCCGTTCGTCAGCGCCTGTTTCGTCAGCTCCCGCTGGGCCGCGAACCCGGCGGTCACCGCCCGGTACTGGTCCGCCGCGATCGCCGCCGACACCGCCTTGCTGATCGCGAGGAACGGAGTGCGCCGGGGCACCTCCAGCAGCGGCAGGCCCTCCGCTTCGGCGGCGTCCACGAGCGCCTCGGGGATCTCCTCGTAGTTGACCCCGACCGCGAAGCCCAGCCCGACCACCCCGGCCCCCGCCAGGCGCTTCACATAGCGCCGCATGGCCTGCGGGTCCTCCGCGTCCAGCTTCAGCGCGGTGATCAGCAGCAGCTCCCCGCCCTCCATGTACGGTACGGGGTCCGCCAGCTCGCTGACGTGCGCCCACCGCACCGGCACGTCCAGGCGGTCCCCGCCCGCCCGCACGGTCAGTTTCAGCGCGGAGTGGTGGACGAGCGAGGCGAGCGTGGGAGGCATACGGCCTTCAGCAGAGGGAGGAACGGCGGGCTTCGGCGAGGGAGGAACGGCGGGCTTCGGCGAGGGAGGAACGGCGGAGTGATCTCTTGGCCGCTTCGTATGAGGGCCTGTGCCGATTCTGCCTCACCGGAGAGATCCCCGGCCCCCGCTTCAGCCCCGCAGGTCCACCAGCAGCGGCGGCGCGTGCTCGCCCCGCACGGTCGTCAGCGACAGCACCGCGTGCCCCGGCGGCACCTCGTGCGCCAGCTGGGAGGCCGACCAGCGCTCCCGCTCGACCTGGCGCACGGTCACCGCGTCCGTGGTCACCGCTTTGCCGGTGACCAGCTTGCGCAGGGCGTGGATGGCCCGGGTCATCGGCTGGTCGGCGAACACGGTGTGCTGGGCGACCTCCGTGGTCTCCACCCACTCGGTGCCCCAGGTCTGCGCGAACCGGCTGCCGTCCCAGGTGGTGATCCCGGAGAACGCCATCCGGCAGCCCACCGCCCCGTACAGCGGCCCGTGCAGCGCCTCCGGGACGTCGCCGACCGTGCGCAGGGCCAGCACCACGCCCGCGTTCTGCGACCGCAGCCGCTGGATCCGGCGCACCGACTCGGCGGTGACCGCGCCCGTCGCGTCGTCCAGGACCAGACAGGCGAAGTGGGCGCGCCGGCCCTCCCGCACGACGGCGTGGAACTGGGCGAGGACCAGCCGGGTGATCAGCCGGCCGGCCTCCTCGTGGCCGCGCTCGGGCAGGTCGACCCGGACCCGCAGCGGGTGGTGGGCGACGGCGCGCAGCGAGAACGCCCGGTGCGCCTCGCCGCCCCCGCCGAAGAACCCGGCGAACACGGGACGGTTCAGCAGCGCCAGCCGGTCGGCCAGGGCGCGGCCCGGGTCCCCGGGGGTGCCCGTCTGCCGGGCGCGGGCCTCGAGCTCGCGGCGCATCACGTCGGCCCCGGTCACGGCCGCCCGCAGTGCGGCCAGCGCGCCCGGCTCGCCCTCGAGGAGTTCGCGCAGCTCGGACAGGTCCGGGAAACGGCCGTGCGCGGCCCGGTAGGGGCCCAGCAGCTGGGCGAGCGCGGTGGCCGCGCTCTGGCCGTTCACGGTGTCGAGGTCGCCGACCAGCGCCTCGGCGAGGATCGCGGCGGCCTCGTCAGGGTCGTCGGACTCCGCGTACGGGTCCAGGTCGTGCACGGACGACGGGTCGCCGATCCGCACGATCACGTCGAACGCGGCGTCGGAGCCGAGCGGACCGCCGCCGGGGGAGGAGACCGCGACGACCGCGCAGCCTCCGGTGAGCGCCTGGAGGGTCAGGGCCTCGGTCAGCGGTTCCACCAGCGAGCGGGTCTTGCCGGAGCCGGACGGGCCGACCGCGAGCAGCGAGGTGCCCAGCACCTCCGGGCCCAGCGCGGCACCGGCGTCGTGGTAGCTCGCCGGGGTGCGCTCGGCGGCCACCCAGCGGCCGACCCGCACCTGCCCGGCGAGCAGGTCGTGGCGCGCGCCGCGCCGGGGCAGGTCACGGGCGCCCGACGGGTGGGCCCAGGCGGCCCCGCCCGCGCGCAGCACGGTCTCCCGGAAGTCGGGCAGCCCGGTCGTCCAGGCCCGCCGCACCCGCGCGCAGTCCACGTCGTTCATCCGCCCGGCGGCCACCTCGGCGGTCAACAGGTCGGCCGCCTCGTACTGCCCGGCCTCGCGCAGCTCGGGCCACTGGGCGCGCGGCCGCTCGACCGTGGTCGGCACGGCGGCCCCGTCGCTCGCGCGCCGGGCGGCGAGTCGTTCCCTCACATACGGCAACCAGCCGCCGACCTTGGCGAACGGCCACACGATCAGCAGGGTCATGACGGCGTACAGCGCGTTCGTGAACAGGGCGGAGGCGAACAGCTCGTAGCCGCCGGTGATCAGGACGATCAGGGAGAAGACCGGGTCGACGACCGGCAGCGCGTCCCAGCCGACGCCCGGGAAGGCGCCGGGGAACACCAGGCTCAGCGCGGACAGCGCGCACACCAGGGCGAGCAGCGCCCGGGAGGGCTGCGGCCGACGGCCCACGAAGTGCCGTACGGTCTCCGGCCAGCTGCCCAGCCGGCCCATGGAGAAGACGAGCACCGCGAAGAACACGCCGTCGTAGACCACCCGGGCCTCGGCGCCGTCCAGGGTCTTCGGGGAGGCGATCGTGCCGCCCCACCACCAGTCGTCCGGGGTGAACAGCCGCAGCAGCGTGAACTGGTACGGCAGGCTGCCGCGCCGCCACAGCGACCACAGCACCAGCGCCACCACCAGCGGGACCAGCATGCCGATGACCGTGACCGGCGCCAGCCGCTCCGCCGCGCGCGCGGACTTCGGCAGCCGGTACCCGAACCGCCAGATGCCGGGCTTCGCGGCCGGGCGCTCCTCGTTCAGCCACTCGGCGACGGCGGACGAGGGCGCGGAGGATGGGGAGGGTGAGGATGAGGGTGAGGATGAGGGTGAGGATGGGGGTGAGGATGAGGCGGACGAGTGTGGCGTCCTCGGCGCCCCCGGCATCCCTGCCGTCCCCGGGGCCCCCGGGGCCCTCGGCGCGCCGGCCGGCCGGGGAGGCACCGCGGGCATCCGCGGCGGCCCGGCCGGGCGCGGCACAGGATCGGCATGCGTGCCCTGCGCGTCCTGCGTCCCGTCGCTGTCCATCGCCCTTGCCCCCTGACCAGCCGTTCCGTCGACCATCAGCGGTCAATCTAACGCGCCCGCAAGGGGAGTTCACCGCTTACGCGGCCGGGCCCGCACCGATGTTCCCCCTTACCTCTATGTCCACGGCGGACAAGCCGTCCGGGCGACACCGCCCACATGGAGCATGCCGACCCCCCGTCACCCGTCCTAGCCTGCGAGAAAAGAAGGAAAGCATCCGCAGAACCGTGTCCTGCGCAACCGCGACCGCGGAACCGTCGGACACCCCCAGAACCTCCAGGAGCCCCTCATGACCGCCCTTCCGCAGGAGCGCCGGATCGTCACCGCCATCCCCGGCCCGAAGTCGCAGGAGCTTCAGGCCCGCCGCCTCGCCGCGGTCGCGCAGGGTGTGGGCTCCGTGCTGCCGGTGTTCACCGCGCGCGCGGGCGGCGGCGTCATCGAGGACGTCGACGGCAACCGCCTGATCGACTTCGGCTCCGGCATCGCCGTGACCTCGGTCGGCGCCTCCGCCGAGGCCGTCGTACGCCGGGCCTCGGCCCAGCTCGCCGACTTCACCCACACCTGTTTCATGGTCACCCCGTACGAGGGCTACGTGGAGGTCGCCGAGGCGCTCGCCGAGCTGACCCCGGGCGACCACCCGAAGAAGTCCGCGCTGTTCAACTCCGGCGCCGAGGCCGTCGAGAACGCGGTGAAGATCGCCCGCGCCTACACCAAGCGCCAGGCGGTCGTCGTCTTCGACCACGGCTACCACGGCCGGACGAACCTCACGATGGCCCTGACGGCGAAGAACATGCCGTACAAGAACGGCTTCGGCCCGTTCGCGCCCGAGGTCTACCGCGTGCCGGTGGCGTACGGCTACCGCTGGCTGACGGGTCCGGAGAACGCCGGCGCCGAGGCCTCCGCCCAGGCCATCGACATGATCAACAAGCAGATCGGCGCGGACAACGTGGCCGCGATCATCATCGAGCCGGTGCTCGGCGAGGGCGGCTTCATCGAGCCGGCCAAGGGCTTCCTGCCCGCGATCCGCCAGTTCGCCGCCGACAACGGCATCGTCTTCGTCGCCGACGAGATCCAGTCCGGCTTCTGCCGCACCGGCCAGTGGTTCGCCTGCGAGGACGAGGGCATCGTCCCGGACCTGATCACCACCGCCAAGGGCATCGCCGGCGGTCTGCCGCTGGCCGCCGTGACCGGCCGCGCCGAGATCATGGACGCCGCGCACGCCGGTGGCCTGGGCGGCACCTACGGCGGCAACCCGGTCGCCTGCGCGGGCGCGCTCGGCTCGATCGAGACGATGAAGGAGCTGGACCTCAACGCCCGGGCGAAGAACATCGAGGCGATCATGAAGGCCCGCCTCACCGCCATGGCCGAGAAGTTCGACGTCATCGGTGACATCCGCGGCCGTGGCGCGATGATCGCCATCGAGCTGGTCAAGGACCGTACGACCAAGGAGCCGAACCCGGAGGCGACCGGCGCGCTCGCCAAGGCCTGCCACCAGGAGGGTCTGCTGGTCCTGACCTGTGGCACCTACGGCAACGTGCTGCGTTTCCTGCCGCCGCTGGTCATCGGCGACGATCTGCTGAACGAGGGTCTCGACATCATCGAGCAGGCGTTCGCCCGCATCTGAGCACCATCCGGGCTGCATCAGGGCTGCATCCGGGCCACATCCGGGCAGCATCTGAGCAGGGGCCCCGCACAGCTGCTTCCCATGGACTGCAGACCGTGTGAAGAAGGTGTGCGGGGTGGATGGCGGGACGGGATTGCGTCTGTCGCACCGCCTGCCACTGCCGTACGTTCTACCCAGATGAGAGATACACCCCGCCCGCAGGGGACTGCGGGCGATTCCAGGTTGGGGCCTCCCCAGCTTCGACCTGGTCGTGCCCTCGCGCACACAATCGGAGCCTCTGGCTCCGGATCTCCACACCGATCGGACGGCGGCCCGCCCCAAACCCCCCGGGGCGGCCTGCATTCCGATCCGGACGGCCACCCCGGAACCACCCCCCCTGTTCCGGGGTGGCCGACCTCCTTCACTTCCTCCTTCTCCGGTACAGACCACGGAAGGCGACCCCGGACCTCGTTCGGGGTCTTTCTTTTCGAGAAGCTGCGATACGATACGTCTCGTCTCGCCAACCTCGCTTGCCCGATCCCCTCCGGAGGAACCCTTGGACCGCTACGTCGACGCCGCCCCCGGCATCCGCCTCTGGGCCGAGGAGCGCGGCTCCGACGGCGCGCCCCCGCTGCTGCTGATCATGGGTGCGCAGGCCTCCGGCCTCGGCTGGCCGGAGGAGTTCACCGACCTGCTCGCCGCCCGCCACCGCGTCATCCGCTACGACCACCGCGACACCGGCCGCTCCACCTGGGCGTACGACGAGCGGCCGTACCCCCTCGCCGCGCTCGCCGAGGACGCCGTCGCCGTGCTGGACGCCTTCGGAGCCGACCGCGCCCATGTCGTCGGCATGTCGATGGGCGGGATGCTCGCCCAGCTCCTCGTCGCCGACCGTCCCGACCGGCTGCGCAGCGCGACGTTGATCGGCACGGGCGCCCTGAGCGGTACGCCCTGGCTGCGCCCTGACGGTACGGCCGTCCCCGTGGAGGAACTGCCCGGCCCCGACCCCCGGCTGCTGGAGCTGTGGTCCCGCCCAGAGCCGGACGACCTGGGCCCCGAGGCCGAGCTGGACCGGCGGGTCGAGCACTGGCGGCTGCTGAACGGCGACCGGATCCCCTTCGACGCCGCGTACTTCCGCGCCCTGGAACGCCGGATCGTCGAGCACACCGGGCACCACCGCGCCTCCACCGCGCACGCCCGCGCCGACACCGCCGGCCTGGAGCGGACCGAACGGCTCGCTCGCACCGACGTGCCCACCCTCGTCGTCTCGGCCCCGGCCGAGCCGGTCTGTCCCCTGCCCCATGCCCAGCACCTCGTCCAGGTGATCCGGGGCGCCCGCGCGGCGGAGATCCCGGACATGGGCCACGCCCTGCCCCGGCGCGTGCACGCCCCGCTGGCCGCCGCGATCCTGGAGCACACCGCACGCCGGACACCCAACCGCTGACTGGAAATCAACTGTTAACGCGCCAAAGGCAGTTGAAGACTTTGCGAAACCAGTGAACGAAGGGTAAATCTGTGGCCTATCTGTCATGAACGGTTCCAGGGGGGAATGTCGTGTCGGAACCCACGGTCACGGTCGTCATAGGCGCCTACAACGCCATGCCGTATCTGACCCGCTGTCTGGAGTCGGTGGTCGAGCAGTCGCTCGGCGCCCACACTCTCGAATGCCTGGCCGTCGACGACGGCTCGACGGACGGCACAGGAAAGGAACTGGACCGGTTCGCCGCCGCGTACCCGGAGGTCGTACGCGTCGTCCACCAGCGCAACTCCGGCGGGCCGAGCGGCCCGCGCAACGTCGCGATCGCCCAGGCCAGGGGGCGCTACGTCTTCTTCCTCGACGCCGACGACCACCTCGGCCCGAACGCCATGCGCCGGCTGATCGACATGGCCGAGCGCAACGGCTCCGACGTGGTGCTGGGCAAGTACGTGGGCGTGGGCTGCGACGTACCGCGCTCCATGTTCGAGTCCAACCAGGAGGTCGTCGACCTGGCCACCTCCCGCGTCTGGTACGCCCTCACGCCGCACAAGCTCTTCCGGCGCTCCTTCCTGCTGGAGCGCGGGCTGCGCTTCGACGAGGACATCCGCATCGGCGAGGACCGGCTCTTCGTCACCAAGGCCTATCTCCAGGCCTCGGCGGTCTCCGTGGTCGCCGACGAGGACTGCTACTACAAGGTCAAGCGCGACGACCAGGGCAACATCACCAGCAACTACAGCGACCTGACGAAACGGTTCGAGGTGGCCCGGCGCATCATGGCCGCGATCGCCGCCCACAGCGAACCCGGCCCGGTCCGGGACGCCGCGCTGCTGCGCACCTTCCGGGGCGGCCTGCTGGACTCCTTCTCCTGGCGCTTCCCGCTGATGGAGGAGAGCGAGCAGACCGAGGCCATGGCGGTCGTCAAGGCGGAGGTGGACCGGTTCTACACCCCGGAGCTCGACGCGCAGATGAGCGCGCCGCACCGGATCTTCGCCCACTGCGCGCGCCACGGACTGCGCCGGGAGCTGATCGACGTCATCGAGTTCCTGAAGGAGGAGCGGGCCCGGCGCCTGCCCCCGCACGAGGTGGTCGTGGACCAGGGGCGCGCCTACGCGGCGTACCCGTACTTCCGCGACGCGACGGCCGGCATCCCCGACTCCTGCTACGACATCACCGGCGAACTGCGGCAGGACGACCGGCTGGACGCCGTCGAGTGGCAGCGCGGCCGGCGGCGCGGGGTGCTCCGGCTGCGCGGCCACGGGTTCATCGAGCGCGTGCCGACCCGGGAGCCGGCCACCGAACTGGTGCTGCGGCGGCGCGGCGACGGCCAGGAGGCGCGGGTGCCCACCCGCCCCGAGCCGCTGTCCGACCCGGACGCCGGACCGGCCGGCTTCACCGCCGACCTCGACCCCGCGCGCGCCCTGGACGGCGGCCCGCTGCCCCACGGCGTGTGGGACGTGTACCTCAACGTCCGGACCCAGGGCCTGAGCACCCAGCGCCGGTTCGGCGCCCGCAAGGCCGGCGACCTGGCCCCGGCGACCACCGGCGGCAGCGGTCGTCTCGCGGTGAAGCCGTACTACACCGCGTACGGCAACCTCAGCCTGGACATCACCGCGCGGAGGACGACACGCAGACCGAAGACCCTCAAGCGGCGGGTCGGCAGGGGGCTGCGCAACCTCGGCCGGCGTCTCGGCGGCAGGAAACTCAGAAGGATCGCCCGCCTCCGCGGCCGTTCGGCGTCCGCCACCCGGCCTTGAGCGACCGGCGGGTGGCCGCGGCAGCCCGCCGCGGACGCTCCCCGCGCAGGCGCGTTCTCGCGCCGCCGGTCGGGCGGGGCTGAGAAGGTGTACCCCATGCCACCCCGCTCCGACCAGCAGACCCAGGACGCGCCCGCATCGGCGGGCCGGCCGGAGAAGTCGTCCGTGTTCCTGCTCGCCCTCCACACCGTTCTCCTCACACTGATCACCTGGCAGGTCGTCGTCGACGGGTCGCTGCTGCGGCTGGACGAGCGGATCAGCCGGGCCCTCGTCCACCCGGACCGGGCCTCCGAGCTGATGTCCGATCTGGGCAACGTGCCGGTCGCCGTGCCCGTGCTGATGCTGGTCGCGGTGTACGTGGCCCGGCGGGCCTGGGCGGCGGGCGGTGAGCGGTGGTGGGTGCCGTCCTTCGCCGTGCTGATCCTGATGGCGCTGGTGCCGCTGATCGTCGTCCCCCTGAAGGAGTGGACCGACCGGTACGGCACCCCGGTCGTGCCGCCCGGCCCCGGCTACTACCCCTCCGGACACACCGCGACCGCGGCCGTCGCCTACGGCGGCGCGGTGCTGATCCTGCTGCCCTGGCTGCGCACGGCGGCCGCCCGCCGCACGGCCGTCGCGACGGCGGCCCTCCTCGTGCTGACCGTGTCCTACGGTCTGGTCCGGCGCGGCTACCACTGGCCGCTGGACGTGATCGCCAGCTGGTGCCTGTGCGCGGTGCTGCTCGGCGCCCTGTGGCTGCTGCTGCGGCGACTGCCCCGCTAGGACCTGCCCGGCCGATCAAGTCGCAGGAAAGCGACGGTGCCTCGGTAGTGCCGGTGAGCGGGGTGTGGTGCGTGCAGCTGCAAGGCGGAGGAGGGCGTCGGCGCGATGGGGTCCCCCCCCCGCGCGAGCGCAGCCGAGCGTGGGGGAGTCGGCAACCGACGACAACGCCGCGGACCTGCCCGCAGGCGGACCCGCCCCACCGCGCCAATCCGGCGTACCCCCGGCCTCCACCCGTACGAGTCGGACAAGCGACCCGGTGCCTTCCCACGCCTACCGTGGACCACGAAAGCCACAGCAACCCCCAACGCGGAAGGGCCGGGAACTCGACTATGACTTCCACCCACGCCTTCTGGCTCGCCGGCCGCCAGGTCACCGGCGAGGACAGCTTCGACGTCACCTCCCCGTGGGACGGGCGGCTCGTCGGCCGGGTGAGCGTGCCGACGGACGCGCAGGTCGAGGAGGCCGTGGCCGCCGCGTACGCCGTCCGCGAGGACTTCGCCGCCAGCCCGGCCCACGTCCGCGCCGCCGCCCTGGACCACGTCAGCAAGCGCCTCGTCGAGCGCACCGAGGAGATCGCGCAGCTGATCTCCGCCGAGAACGGCAAGCCGATCAAGTGGGCGCGCGGCGAGGTCGGCCGGGCCGTGTCCGTGTTCCGGTTCGCCGCCGAGGAGGCCCGCCGGTTCAACGGCGGCGAGGCCCAGCGGCTCGACACCGACCTCGGCGGCCAGGGGCGGCTCGCGCTGACCCGCCGCTTCCCGAAGGGTGTCGTGCTCGGCATCGCGCCGTTCAACTTCCCGCTGAACCTGTGCGCCCACAAGGTCGCCCCGGCGATCGCGGCCGGCGTGCCGATCATCCTCAAGCCCGCCCCGGCCACCCCCCTCTCCGGCCTGATCATCGGCGATCTGCTCGCCGAGACCGAGCTGCCGGCCGGCTCCTGGTCGATCCTGCCGGTCGCCAACGACCGGATGCCCGCCCTGGTCCAGGACGAGCGGCTGCCGGTCATCTCCTTCACCGGTTCCGAGAAGGTCGGTTACGCGATCATGGACTCGGTGCCGCGCAAGCACTGCACCCTGGAGCTGGGCGGCAACGGCGCGGCCGTCGTCCTCGGCGACTACGCCTCCGACGCGGACCTCGACTGGGCCGCGACGCGCATCGCGACCTTCTCCAACTACCAGGGCGGCCAGTCCTGCATCTCGGTGCAGCGGGTCATCGTCGACGCCTCCGTCCACGACCGGCTGCTGCCGCGTATCGTCGCCGCCGTCGAGGCCCAGGTCACCGGCGACCCGTCCGACGACACGACGGACGTCGGCCCGCTGGTCAGCGAGGAAGCGGCCCAGCGCGTCGAGAGCTGGGTGGACGAGGCCGTCGCCGCGGGTGCGACCCTGCTGACCGGCGGCAAGCGCGACGGCGCCTCCTACGCGCCGACCGTCCTCACCGACGTACCGGCGGACACCACGATCGCCCGCGAGGAGGTCTTCGGACCGGTCCTCACCGTGCAGAAGGTGAACGGCGAGGCCGAGGCCTTCGCGGCCGTCAACTCCTCGAAGTACGGCCTCCAGGCGGGCGTGTTCACCCACGACGTCCAGGTCGCCTTCCGCGCCCACCGCGCGCTGGAGGTCGGCGGCGTGGTCGTCGGCGACGTGCCCTCCTACCGCGCCGACCAGATGCCGTACGGCGGCGCCAAGCAGTCGGGTGTCGGCCGTGAGGGCGTGAGGTTCGCGATGGACGACTACACCTACGAGCGGGTGCTGGTCCTGACGGGCCTCGCGCTCTGACGTTCGTACGCCTCGCCCACTAGCTAATGGGAACCATTTTCATATAGCCTCGGGGTGGCGCTCACACGCCGTCCCGGAAGGGGCCCGGCACCGATGCCTTCCGGTGCCGGGCCCCTTCTTCGTGCCGGCCGATCTCCGGACCCTCAACCGGAGAAGCCGACGTGCGCGAGCCGCAGCGGGCCGCGCAGTCTGAGGTGCAGATCGCGCACACCGTCGACGGCGAAGGGCGCCTCGACCGAGAGATAGTCGTACGGCCCCGCCGTGGGCGTCCCGATCGTCAGCGCGGCCAGCGTCGGACCGCCGTCCACCGACAGCTCCACCGAGCCCGAGCCGGCCACCGTCAGGGTCGCGCCCCGGGTGTCCGCCCCGAAGTCGCAGGCCCGGAAGAGCAGCTCGCCCGCACCGGCGGCCACCGGCGTCACCGCGTCGCCCGCCGGCTTCGTACGGTCGACGATCTCCGTGCCGCTCTGCTCGTCGAAGTCGGCCGCGGCGAGACCGTGCCGGCGGACCGCGCGCGGGGCGGAGGGCTCGCCGTCCAGGACGACGGTCGTGCGCAGCCGCACGTCCTCGCTCGACCCGCCGACCAGCACGTCGTACGGCCCCGGCTCCACCCGCGGGCCGCCCCGGGCCACGTCCCAGAACGCGAACGCGGACAGCGGGACCTCGAAGGACACCTCCGCCGTGGCGCCGGGGGCGAGCGTGATCCTGCGGTGGTCGAGCAGCTCGCGGCGCGGCCGGGTGACCGACGGGTCCACCGCGCGGGTGTAGAGCTGGGGGACCTCGTCGGCCGTCCGGTCCCCGGTGTTGGTGACCGTGAACGAGACCCGGGCCACGCCGTCCCCGATCCGTACCGCCAGCTCGGCGTAGGAGAAGGACGCGTACGACAGACCGTGCCCGAACGGGTACAGCGGCCTGCCCTCGAAGTACAGATAGGTCTGGCGGGCGCCGATCACGTCGTAGTCGAGCAGGTCGGGCAGATCGGCGTCGTCGGCGTACCAGGTCTGCGGGAGGCGACCGGCGGGGGAGACGTCACCGGCCAGCACCCGGGCGAGGGCGGTGCCCGCCGCCTGGCCGCCGTGCGCGGTCCACAGCACCGCGGACAGCGCGCCCGGATCGATCGCGTACGGGTACGCCGACACCAGCGCCAGCACCGTGCGCGGGTTCGCGGCGCGGGCCGCCGTCAGGATGCGCTCCTGGTGGGACGGGAGACACAGGGTCGTCCGGTCCTCGGTCTCGCGGCCGTTGATGTGCGGGTCGTTGCCCGCCACCACCACGACCACATCGGCCTCGGCCGTGACGCGGGTCACCGCGGTCTCGCCGCGTTCGACGACGACGACTTCGAAGACCTCGGGACTTTCCTCCCCCTCCTCGGCAACCCGCACGCGGTCGGCGGCGACACAGACAGGGCGACCCGTGCCCAGATGCGTCAGGAGGTGACCGTTTCCATGGGGTTCGAGCCGGAACGTCTCCTGGACGACCCAGCCGCCGGGCTGGTCCGCGGAGGCCCGCAGGAACCCGTCCTCGGCGACCGAGAGATACCGGCCGTCGGGGGCGCGCAGGGTGAGGACGTCCTCGCCCCAGTCGACGAGCGCGAGTTCGGTGCCGGTGGGGTCCGCGGTCAGCGGCGGGAGGTCGGTACGGCCCGCGAGCAGCGCCGGGTCCAGGGCGCCCTCGGCACCGCGTGTCCCGTCGGCGGCCTCGGGTGCGTCGGGCACCCGCAGGAACGTCCCCGCCGAGGTCTTCAGCAGGACCCGGTCCACGCCCTCCGCGAACTCCACCCGGTCGGCGCCGAACCGCTCGTACAGCCCCTCCAGCGGGGTGGAGCGGTGGATCAGCGTGCCGCTGTACCAGTCGAGCTTGCACTCGTCGGCGAGCAGGCCGACCACCGCGATCCGGGTGCCGGCGGCCAGCGGCAGCACCCCGTCGTTGCGCAGCAGGACGACCGCCTGCTCGGCGGCCTCCAGCGCGAGGGCGCGGTGCGCCGGGGTGTCGAACTCGCCGGTGCCCGCGTGCGGGTCGTGGTGCGGATCGAACTCGCCGAGCCGGAAGCGGACCGAGAGCTGCCGGCGGACCGCCTCGTCGACCTCGGCCTCCGTCAGCAGACCGCGCTCCAGCGCTCCCCGCACCCGGGAGGTGATCTTCGAGCCGTCCGTGCCGTGGTCGGTGAAGCTGTCCACCCCCGCCCGCAGCGCGGCCGCCGTCGCCTCCTCGTGGGTGTCGAAGTAGTGCTCGGAGTCGACCAGGTTGGAGGGCGCGCCCGCGTCCGAGCAGACCAGCAGCTCCTCCTCCGTCCAGGCCCGCAGCTGCTCGCGCAGATAGGGGGAGACGTGGTTGGGGCGGCCGTTGACCAGGTTGTACGCCGGCATCACCCCGGCCACCGCGCCCGCCTCGACGGTCTCCCGGAAGGCGCGCAGGTCGTACTCGTGCAGCACGCGCGGGCGCACCGAGGAGGAGGTGACGTCCCGGCCGGTCTCGTTGTTGTGGGCCAGCCAGTGCTTGAGGACCGGCGCCGTGCGCCAGTACGTCGGATGGTCGCCGCGCAGTCCGTGCGTGTACGCGGTGGCGATGGCCGAGGTGAGCTTCGGATCCTCGGAGTAGCCCTCCTCGTTACGGCCCCACAGCGGATGGCGCAGCAGGTTGACCGTGGGCGACCAGACGTTCAGGCCCACCCGGTCGTCGCGGCCGCGCATCGCCCGGACCTCCTTGGACACCGCCTCGCCGACCCGGCGCACCAGCTCGGTGTTCCAGGTCGCGCCCAGCCCCACGGCCTGCGGGAACACCGTCGCCGGGCCCATCCACGCCACCCCGTGCAGGGCCTCCTGGCCGGTGCGGAACGCCGCGACGCCCAGCCGTTCGACGGCGGGGGCGAACTGGTGCAGGAAGGAGACCTTCTCGTCCAGGGTGAGGCGCGCCAGCAGATCGTCGATGCGCTTCGCGAACGGCAGCTGCGGATCACGATACGGCGGCGTGGGCGGCGTGGGTGCGGTCACGTGGGATCCCTTGGCAGTGGAGCGAGGAGGGCGCTTTCGAAGCGCTTCGATGCTCATTCGACGCACGGGTGGGTGTCAAGAGAAGCTCACCGTTATTTCAAGCGGGGCATACGAACAGGTCACTCCGGATACCTCGGAGGAATCTTGGAAGCGACCCTTGTGCGCCTCAGGGTGTTCACTTAACCTCGCAGCAACATCGAAGCGCTTCGACTGTAACGATCCAGGACCGACTGCAACGATCCGGACATTGGTCGGAGGACCGCTTCAGCTCAGCCAGTTCCACTCGAGACACCGCAGCCGACGGCCACCGCCGGGTGTCCTGGTGCGCCATGAAGGGTTGACGCAATGACGCCGAACGCCGCCTCTGCCTCTTCCGGCTCCTCCGGTCCTTCCGGCCCGAGCCGGAGAAGCTTCCTCGCCTCCACGGCGGTCGCCACCGCAGCGGTGGCGGGAGGGATGCCGCTGCTGTCCGCCTGCGGCGGCTCGGACAGCGGCTCGCGCGACGGCACCACCTCGGGCAAGGACGCCAAGAAGATCCTGCCGGCGTACGTCGCCAGCAATGTGGTGACGCCCGACATCCCGTCCAAGAACGGCTCCTCGATCGGCTTCACCGGCAAGCTCGACCTGGCGGGTCTGAAGACCTCGGTGCCCGAGAAGCTCGGCAAGGGCGGCAAGGTCACCGTCATGTCGCCGTTCTGGGGCTCCCCGCCCAAGGCCGACAACGCCTACTACAAGGCGATGAACGACGCCATCGGTGTCGACGTCGTCTGGCAGAACCAGGACGGCAACACCTACGAGCAGAAGCTCGGCGCGGTCCTCGCCTCCAGCGACGTACCGGACGTGGTCGTCGTCCCCGGCTGGAACATGAACGGCCGGATACCCAGCGCGATCATCAGCAAGTTCGCCGACCTGGGCCCCTACCTCTCCGGCGACGCCGTCAAGGAGTACCCGAACCTCGCCGCGATCCCCACGGACGCCTGGCAGCGCTCCATCTTCGGCGGCAAGCTGCGCGGCCTGCCGATGCCGGCGGCGTACGTCTCCAACATCGTCCCCCTCTACCGCAAGGACATATTCGACAAGGAGGGGTACGAAGTACCCACCACCGCCGACGCGTTCTACGCCCTGGCCAAGGAGATCACCAACGCCAAGGCCAAGCGGTGGGCCTGTCTCGACATGAAGTGGACGGCCTGGAACATCTTCGGCGTCCTGTCCGGCGACGAGAAGGCCCTCGGCTGGAACGTCGTCGACGGCAAGCTGATCAACCGCGTCGAGACCCAGGAGTACCTGGAGGCGATCGAGTGGACGCGCAAGCTGTTCGCCGGTGAACTCGTGCACCCCGACGCCAAGCTGGGCAAGAGCAGCGCCACCGACCCGGGACCGAAGTTCGCGGCCGGCGAGTTCCTGATCTACAACAACGACATCTCGCAGTGGTACAGCCGCACCGCCGAACAGGCCGCCCAGAACCCGGACTTCGAGGTCTGGGGCATGGACCTCTTCGCCCACGACGGGGGCACCCCGACCTACTGGGCGAAGAACCCGGCCGGCATCTTCGCCTTCGTCAACCGCAAGGCGTCCGAGTCGGTCGTCCGTGACGTGCTGGCCGTCGCCAACACCACCGCGGCGCCGTACGGCACCAAGGAATTCATGATGACCAACTACGGCGTCGAGGGCACCCACTACACCGTCAAGGACGGCGTCCCGGTCAAGAACGACCAGGGCAACACCGATGTGCTGAACGCCTATGTGATGATCGCCAGCCCCGCCTCGACCCTCGCCCACCCCGACTTCCCCGACGTCGCCAAGGGGCAGGTCGAGTGGCAGCAGAAGGTCGGCGCCGCCACCAAGAAGTCCTCCTTCTACGGCATGCAGATCACCGAGCCCACCCGCTACGCGAACCTCTACAGCGACTTCGAGCAGCTCGAGGACGACATCATCCGCGGCCGCAAGAAGATCGGCGACATGCAGCAGGCCGTCTCCGACTGGAAGAGCAAGGGCGGCGACAAGCTGCGCGACTGGTACCAGAAGCTGCTCGACGACAACGGCTCGGCGGCGAGCTGATCCGGCACCGAGGCAAGGAGAACGGCCGTGTCCCACAGCACGGTGCCTCGGAGCGGGCCCGAGGCAGAAGAACCGGAGAAGCCCCCGGTGGCGTCCGGCGGCGCCACCGGCCGCACCGGCACCACCGGCGCCCAGGAGAAACGACCCTCCGGGAAGCTGAGTCTGCGCCTGAGGTTCAGACGCGACCGCGTCCTGCTGCTGATGACCCTGCCGGCCGTCGCGCTGGTCCTGCTCTTCAACTACGTGCCGATCCTGGGTAACCTCGTCGCGTTCCAGGACTACGACCCGTACGTCAGCGACAACGGCATCGTCTCCATGCTGCACAGTCCCTGGGTGGGCCTGGAGAACTTCCAGCGCATCTTCGAGGACTCGGCGTTCTGGGACGCGGTCACGAACACACTGGTGCTGTTCTTCCTCCAGCTGGTGCTGTTCTTCCCGATCCCCATCCTGCTCGCGCTGCTCATCAACAGCGTGGTCAGGCCACGGGTACGGGCGATCTCGCAGGCGATCCTCTACCTCCCGCACTTCTTCTCGTGGGTGCTGGTCATCGCGGTCTTCCAGCAGCTGTTCGGCGGCGCGGGCATCCTGTCCCAGCTGCTGCGCCAGCGCGGCTACGACGGCCTCGACTTCATGACCGACCCCGAGACCTTCAAGTACCTGATCACCGCGCAGAGCGTGTGGAAGGACGCGGGCTGGGGGATCATCGTCTTCCTCGCCGCGCTGTCCTCCGTCCCGACGGACCTCTACGAGGCCGCCGCGATGGACGGGGCCGGACGCTGGCGCCGCATGTGGCACGTGACGCTGCCCGCGCTGCGGCCGGTGATCGCGCTGCTGCTGGTGCTGCGGGTCGGTGACGCGCTGACGGTCGGCTTCGAACAGATCCTGCTGCAACGCGACTCCGTGGGACCTGGCGCGGCGGAGGTCCTGGACACCTTCGTCTGGTGGAACGGCGTCCGCAACCAGGACTTCGGCTACGCGGCCGCCGCCGGTCTGGTCAAGGGCGTGGTCAGCCTCGGGCTGGTCCTCGCCGCGAACAAGGTGGCCCATCTCATGGGCGAGCAGGGGGTGTACAAGAAGTGAGCGCCGTGATCGAGAAGTCCCGCCCGTGGGCCGCTCCGCCCCGGCCGGCCTGGGAGGAGGAGCCCGGCAAGGCCGGCCTGGCGGGCAAGGGGCTGGTCCTCACGCTGGCCTGCCTCGGGGTGCTGTTCCCTCTGTGGATCATCGTCGTCACCAGTCTGTCCTCCCGCCGGACCATCGACGAGGCGGGCGGGCTGGTGATGATCCCCAAGGACATCACCTTCGTCGCCTACCGGGAACTGCTGAGCGGGGGGCAGGTGACCCGGGCGGCGGTGATCAGCGTGCTGATCACGCTGGTCGGCACGGTGTTCTCGATGACCGTGTCGGTGCTGTGCGCCTACGGCCTCTCCCGCACGGGGTCGCTCGGGCACCGCTGGCTGCTGCTGCTTCTGCTGGCGACGATGTTCTTCAGCGCGGGGCTGATCCCGACGTACCTGCTGGTGCAGTCCCTCGGCCTCACGGACACGTATCTCGCGCTGATCCTGCCGAGCGCGCTGAGTGTCTTCAACATCCTGGTGCTGCGGGGCTTCTTCATGGGGATCTCGCAGGAACTGATCGACAGCGCCCGGATCGACGGGGCGGGCGACTTCCGGATCCTGTGGCAGATCGTGATGCCGCTGTCCCGGGCGGTGCTCGCCGTCATCACGCTGTTCTACGCCGTCGGGTACTGGAGTGCCTGGTTCAACGCGTCGCTGTACCTGAACGACCAGGACATGATGCCGCTGCAGAACGTCATGATCCAGCTGGTCCAGAAGCAGGAGGCGCCGGTCGGGCTCGGCCAGGCGATCAAGACGGGCGAACTGTCCGGGCTGGCCGTGCAGATGGCCGTGATGGTGATGGCTCTGCTGCCGGTGGCCGTCCTGTCGCCGTTCGTCCAGAAGCACTTCAAGAAGGGGATGCTGACCGGGGCGGTCAAGGGGTAGTCGGCGCCCACCGTCCCGGTCGCACGGGTCGTACGGCGGCCGCGGGCCCGTCGCGGCCGATCGCGCCCACGCGGCGGAGCCGCATAGCGATACAGCCCCGCGCCCCCAGGGGTTGCGGTCATCCGGCGCCCCCAGCACCCGGCACCCGGCAAACCCAGGTCCCCCTCTCCAACCCCCCTGCGAGGTACCCCATGCCCGTCAACCGCCGCACCGTCCTCGCCGGCACCGCAGCCGCCGCCGCGCTCACGGCACTCCCCGCCGGGCAGGCGGCCGCGGCCACCGGCACCGGCTCCGCCACCCCCGCCTACCGCTGGCGCAACGCCGTGATCGGCGGCACCGGCTTCGTCACCGGCGTCCTCTTCCACCCCACCGTCCGAGGCCTCGCCTACGCCCGTACGGACATCGGCGGCGCCTACCGCTGGGACGACAGAACCGCCCGCTGGACCCCCCTCACCGACCACCTCGGCTGGGACGACTGGAACCTCCTCGGCGTGGAGGCCCTCGCCGTCGACCCGGCCCACCCGGACCGCCTCTATCTCGCCCTCGGCACCTACGCCCAGTCCTGGGCCGGCAACGGCGCGATCCTGCGCTCCGAGGACCGCGGCGCCACCTGGACCCGGGCCGACCTCACCGTGAAGCTCGGCGCCAACGAGGACGGCCGGGGCACGGGCGAGCGGCTGCTCGTCGATCCCCGGGACAGCGACACCCTGTGGCTGGGCACCCGGCACGACGGACTGCTCAGATCCACCGACCGGGGCGCCACCTGGGCACCCGCGCCCGCCTTCCCGGCCACCCCCAGGGCCACCGGCCAGGGCGTCACCCTCCTCGTCGCGGCCGGCCGTACCGTCTACGCCGGCTGGGGCGACTCGGACGGCAGCACCCCGAACCTCTACCGCACCGCCGACGGCACGACCTGGGAAGCCGTACCCGGTCAGCCCACCGGCACCGCCGCGAAGGTCCCGGTCCGCGCCGCCCACGACCGCCACACCCGCGAGTTGTACGTGACGTACGCCGACGGGCCCGGCCCCAACGGCCAGTCCGACGGCAGTGTGCACAAGCTGGCCACGGTGAGCGGCCGGTGGACCGACGTGACCCCGGTCGCGCCCGGCGGCGGCGACACCTTCGGCTACGGCGGCGTCGCCGTGGACGCCCGCCGCCCCGGCACCCTCGTCGTCTCCACCAACAACCGCTGGGCGGCGGTCGACACCCTGTACCGCACGACCGACGGCGGCCGCACCTGGACGTCGCTCAAGGACGCCGCGGTCCTCGACGTCTGCGAGACTCCTTTCCTGAAGTGGGGCGAGGACCAGCCCAAGTTCGGCTGGTGGATCCAGGCCGTGGCCGTCGACCCGTACGACTCCCGGCACATCGTGTACGGCACCGGCGCCACCCTCTACGGCACCCGGGACCTGAAGCACTGGGCTCCGCGGATCCGCGGCCTGGAGGAGACGTCCGTGGTCCAGCTGGTGTCGCCCCCGGTCGGGAGGGCACACCTGCTGAGCGGCTCGCGGGACATCGGCGTGATGTACCACGAGCGGCTCACCGCGTCTCCGGCGCGCGGCATGGCCACGAACCCCGTGTTCGGGTCGGCGACGGGGCTCGCGCAGGCCGCTGCCAGGCCGTCGTACGTCGTCCGGACGGGGTGGGGCGACCACGGCAACGGCGCCTGGTCGGACGACGGCGGGCAGACCTGGGCGCCCTTCGCGGCCCAGCCCTCCGTCGCCCACGACGCCCCGGGGCCGATCGCCACCAACGCCGACGGCAGCGTGCTGCTGTGGTCCTTCGTGCACTGGGACGGCACGAAGTCCGCCGCCCACCACTCCACGGACAACGGCACGACCTGGTCCGAGATCTCCTCCTTCCCGAAGGGCGCCACGCCGGTCGCCGACCCGGCCGACCCGACGCTCTTCTACACGTACGACACCGACACAGGAAACGTACTCGCCAGCACTGACAGTGGCCGTTCCTTCACGGTCCGTGCGAGCGGGCTGCCGTCCGGCGACAGCCAGTTCAAGCTGGTCGCGGCCCCGGGCCGGTCCGGCGACCTGTGGCTCTCGGCCAAATGGAACGGGCTGTACCGGTCCACCGACGGGGGTGCGGGCTTCGCCAAGGTCGACAGCTGCCGGGCCTCCTACACCCTCGGCTTCGGCAAGGCCGCCGACGGCGCCGACTACCCGGCGATCTACCAGGTGGGCTCCATCGATGCCGGCACCGCCGTCCACCGCTCCGACGACGGCGCGAAGACCTGGGTGCGGATCAACGACGACGCCCACCAGTGGGGCTGGACCGGCGAGGTCGTCGTCGGCGACCCACGCGTGTACGGCCGCGTCTACCTCGCCACCAACGGCCGGGGCATCCAGTACGGGGAGCCGGTCTGATGCCGAGCCTCGCCGACGCCACCCGTGGCCGCATCCTCTTCGGCGGCGACTACAACCCCGAGCAGTGGCCCGAGGAGACCTGGCACGAGGACGTCCGCCTGATGCGCGACGCCGGAGTCAATTCCGTCACCCTCGGCGTCTTCTCCTGGGCGAGGCTCGAACCCCGGCCGGGGGAACGGGAGTTCGGCTGGCTGGACCGGCTCATGGACCTCATGCACGACCACGGCATCGGCGTCGTCCTCGCCACCCCCACCGCCTCCCCGCCGCCCTGGCTCGGACGGCTCCACCCCGACACCCTGCCCCGCACCGAGGACGGCCGGACCGAATGGTGGGGCGGCCGGCAGCACTTCTCCCACTCCAGCGCCGCCTATCGCGGCCACGCCGCCGCGATCACCGAGGCACTGGCCGCCCGCTACGCCGCTCACCCCGCCCTGACGATGTGGCACATCAACAACGAGTACTGCACGGCCGACCACGGCGACGAGGCGGCCGTCCGCTTCCGCCGCTGGCTGCGCGCCAGGTACGGCACCCTCGACGCCCTCAACACCGCCTGGGGCACGGCGTTCTGGAGCCAGGGCTACGACACCTGGGACGGCATCCTGCCCCCGCGCACCGCGCACTACCTGAAGAACCCCACCCAGGTGCTGGACTTCACGCGCTTCACCTCCGACATGCTCCTGGAGTGCTACACCGCCGAGCGGGACATCGTCGCCCGGCACACCCCGCACCTCCCGGTCACCACCAACTTCATGCCGCTGTTCTTCGGCGTGGACGGCTGGCGCTGGGCCGAGGAGGAGGACGTCGTCTCCGTCGACCTCTACCCCGACCCGCGCGACCCCCTCGGCCCCCAGCACGGCGCCCTCGTCCAGGACCTGACCCGCTCCCAGGCCCGGGGTCCGTGGATGCTGATGGAACACGCGGCCGGCCCGGTCAACTGGCGCGGGGTGAACCACCCCAAGCCGCGCGGCCTCAACCGCCTGTGGTCCCTGCAGGCAGTGGCCCGCGGCGCGGACGCCGTCTGCTACTTCCAGTGGCGCCAGTCCCGCCAGGGCGCCGAGAAGTTCCACTCCGGCATGCTCGGCCACGCGGGGGAGCGGGGCCGTACCTTCCAGGAGGTCAAGCGGCTCGGCGCGGACCTCGCCGCGATCGGCGGCGAGGTGGCGGACACCCGCATCCACGCGGACATCGCCATCCTGCACGACTGGCACGCCTGGTGGGCCGGCGCCCAGCAAGCCCGCCCCTCCACGCACGTCGACCACCCGGCCGTCCTGCACGCCTGGCACCGCGCCCTGTGGGAGGCCCACCTCACCACCGACTTCGCCCACCCCGAACACGACCTCACCGGCTACCGGCTGGTCGTCGTCCCGCAGCTGTACGCGATGACGGACGCGGCGATCGACAACCTCCTCGCCCACGTCCGCGCCGGCGGCACCCTCGTCTCCGGCTTCCTCACCGGCGTCGCCGACGAGGACGACCGCGTCCGCCCCGGCGCCATGGACCCCCGGCTGCGCGAGCTGTTCGGCATCGACATCCTGCACGAGTGGTGGCCGCTGGAGCCGGGGGAGACCGTCCGGGCCGAGGGCTTCTCCGGGACCCTGTGGTCGGAGGAGATCGAGAAGGCCGAGGAGGCCACGGTCGAGGCCGCGTACCAGGGCGGTGAACTCGACGGCCTGCCCGCCGTCCTGCGCCGGGGCCGCGCCTGGTACGTCTCCACCCTTCCCGAGCCCGACGCCCTGCGCGCCCTCCTGGCCCGGATCGCGGCCGACGCGGGGGCCCGGCCCGTCCTCGACGGCCTGCCCGAGCGGGTCGAGGCGGTCCGGCGCGGCGAGCTGCTGTTCCTGCTGAACCACGAGCGCCAGCCGGTGACCGTCGAGGTGCCCGGCACCCACACCGACCTGCTCACCGGCGACAAGATCACCGACCGCCTCACCCTCGGCCGCTACGGCGTGGTGGTGCTGCGCCCATGACCCTCACGCACGGCACCTGGGAACCCCACCCCGCCGCCCGCTGGGAGGACGCCTTCCTCGGCGGCAACGGCCACCACGGCACCCTCGTGTTCGGTGACCCGAACGACGACCGGGTGATCGTCACCCATCACACCCTGGTCCGCCCCAACGGCGGCGAACACGCCCGCCCGCCCGAGCTGGCCGCCGAACTCCCCACTCTCCAGGACCGGTTGCTCGGCGGCGACCCGACCGCCGCCGAGAGCTTCACCGACCACCGCCCCCTCCAGTGGGTCCAGCCCTTCCACCCGGCCTTCCAGATACGGCTGCGCAGAACGCCCCCGGCCGAGCCGCGCCCCTACCGCCGCGCCGTCGACTTCACCACCGGCGAGACCACCGCCGGCTGCGCCGACTGGACCAGCCGGGTCTTCGTCTCCCGCGCCGACGACGTGATTGTCCACCGGGTCACCGCCCCCGACCTGGACATCTCCCTGGACCACCGGCTCCCGGGCGCCCCCGCCGACCTCGCCGTCGGCCACGGCGCGCTGCTCACCCCGGACGGCGCCCTGCTCACCCTGCGCGCCCGCTACCCCGGGAGCGACCGCGCGTACACGGGCGTGACCCTCGTCGTGGTCACCGGCGGCTCCACCGTCCTCGCCCTCCCCGGCGTCCGGATCACCGGCGCCGAGTCCGTGCTGCTCCTCACCCGCGTCCGCCGCCACACCGGCGAACTGGACGTCACAGGGGAACAGCGCGCCCTCACCGCCCTGCCGCACTCCTACGACGTCCTCCTCGACCGCCACCTCGCCCTGCACCGCACCGCCTACGACCGCGTCACCCTGGACCTCCACGCCGACCCGGCCGAACGCGCCCTGTCGGGCTCGGAGTTGCTGAAGCGCCCGCACAGCGCGGCCCTCCTGGAACGCCTCTTCGCCGCCGGCCGCTACCACCTGCTCTCCTCCGCCGGCCTCAACCCGCCCCGGCTCACAGGCCTGTGGACCGGCGACTGGGACACCGCCTGGTCCGGGGCGTTCACCAACGACGCGAACCTCAACCTCCAGACGGCCTCCGCCACGGCCGCCGCCCTCCCCGAGGTCACCGCCTCGCTCGCCGCCCTGATCCACCGCCAGCTCGACGACTGGCGGGAGAACGCCCGCGCGGTCTTCGGCGCCCGCGGCGCGGTCGCGCCCGCGCACACCGACGGCGAGTCCGGGCTGTCGTACCACTTCAGCCGCGAGTACCCGCTGCACCTGTGGACCGCCGGCGCCGACTGGCTGCTCAAGCCGCTCGTCGACCACGACGAGGCCCGCGGCGAGCGCGATCCGCGCACCGCCGCCGCGCTCGCCGAGGTCGCCCGGTTCTACGAGGACTTCCTCACCCGCACCGACGCCGACGGACATCTCGTCGTCGTCCCCTCCTACTCGCCCGAGAACCGTCCCGCCAACGCGAGTTGGGGCGCCCTCGACGCGGCCATGGACCTTTCCGCCGCCCGGCACGCCCTGCGCACCGCCGCCGACCACCACCCGGGCCCGGACGCCGACCGCTGGCGTGCCCTCGCCGACCGCCTCCCGCCGCACCGGGTCAACGCCGACGGCGCCCTCGCCGAATGGGCCCGGCCCGGCCTCGACGACAGCTACGACCACCGCCACCTCAGCCATCTCTACGGCGTCTGGCCGCTGGACGAGATCACCCCCTACGACACCCCGCGCCTGGCGGCCGCCGCCCACCGGGCGCTGGCGCTGCGCGGCGCCGAGAACGACTCCGCGCACGGCCACCTCCACCACGCCCTGATCGCGGCCCGGCTGCGCGACGGCGACCGGGTCGCCCACGCCCTCGCCGCCGTCCTGGACGGCGACTTCTTCCACGCCTCCCTGATGAGCGCCCACTACCCCCACCGTGACGTCTACAACGCCGACGCCGCCCACACCCTGCCCGCAGTGCTGATCGAGGCGCTCGTCCACTCGACCCCCGACCGGCTGATCCTGCTCCCCGCGCTCCCCGCCGCGCTCCCCGCCGGTGAACTCCGGGGCGTGCGCACCCGGTTCGGCGCCGAGCTGGACCTCGCCTGGGGACCCGACGGCGTACGGGCCGTCCTGAAGCCGCACCGCACCCACCGCATCGAACTGTGGACTTCCGCCGACGACGGGCGGCCGCTCGACCTCGTCGCCGGCGAAGACCACGTCCTCACCCTGGGGACGTGGTAGCCCCCGCACCTCCCCCCACCCATGGAAGGGACACCATGGCAACACGCACACTCCGCCGCCGGATCACCATGGCGCTGATCGCCCCCGCCCTCGCCCTCGGCGCCACCGTCGGCCTGGCCTCCGCCCCCGCCTCGGCCGCCGTCTGGAACTCCTGCGACCAGTGGGGCAACACCAGCCTGGGCGGCTACACCCTCTACAACAACATCTGGGGCTCCGGTGCCGGCAGCCAGTGCATCTGGGCCAACTCCGGCACCAGCTGGGGCGTCTGGGCCAACCACCCCAACACCGGCGGCATCAAGTCCTACCCGAACTCCAAGAAGGTGATCAACAAGACGATCACCTCGCTCGGATCGCTCTCCAGCAGCTACAACGTCACGGTCCCGTCGTCCGGCGCGTACAACACGTCGTACGACATCTGGGACACCGACTACGACTACGAGATCATGCTCTGGGTCAACTACAACGGTGCCGTCGGCCCCCTCGGCACCTCCCAGGGCAATGTCACCCTCGGCGGCCACACCTGGACCGTCTACAAGGGCAACAACGGCGCGAACGAGGTGTTCTCGTTCCTGCGCACGTCCGACTCGTCGTCCGGCACGGTCAACATCCTTCCGATCCTCAAGTGGATCAAGGACACGAAGGGCTGGTTCGGCAACGAGACCATCGGTGACGTGCAGTTCGGCTTCGAGGTCACCTCGTCCTCCGGCGGGCTGGACTTCGTGACCGACAACCTCACCGTCAGCAGCAGCTGACCTCGGCCGCCGAGGCCGACCGGGGTTCCTAGGCTCGGTCGACCTCGGCGCGCAGCGCGTCGTAGTCCGCGAACGCCGTGTCGACGTCGGCGCGGGTCAGGCCGTAGCGGGCGAGGTCGTAGCGGTGCGGGCGCGTGCCCTTGGGACGGGCGGCGACCTCGGGCAGCCGGGCCGCGTCGGCGTCGGTCCAGCGGGCCCCGACCGCGTCGTAGAGCTTGGGGGCGCCCGTGGCCGGGTCGGAGCCGAGCCAGGAGTACGGGACGTCGATCAGCGCCTCGCGGGGGATCGCGGCGCGGGCGGCGAGACCGCGGTTGACGGAACGGCTCAGCAGTTCCAGCCAGGTGGCGCCGAGGCCGTGCAGGTCCAGGGGGCGCAGGGTGATCGCCATGCCGTGCTCGATGAGGCTGCAGAACGAGGCCACGACGGCCGCCGGTTCGCGGTGCGTCCACACGATCGTGGCGTCGGGGAAGACGGAGAGCAGCGCGTCGAGGTTCTCGGTGTGCAGCGGCGACTTCAGCACCCAGCGGCGGCGCGGGCGGCCGTACTGGAGGACCTGGTAGATCTGCTTGAGGTACGCGTAGTCGGGGACGAAGTCCCGTGTCTCGTGCCACGCCCGGTACTCGGGGATACGGGCCTGGGACAGCGGCATGATCGTGTGGGGGAGGGCGAAGGTGCACTCGTCGGGGCCCTCGGCGGTCATCGGGTGGATGTCCCGGTAGCGCGGGGCGAACAGGTTGATCGCGCCGACCATCATCCGCGCCGCCCCGACCGCCTTCTTCCGCCGCTCGGGCGTCCCCTCCAGATCCGGTGTCAGTAATTCCCACAGGAGCGGACATCGGTGCTGCTCCGAGAGGGACAGCACGCCATGGGTGAGGGTGGTGGCCGTGCGCGGCAGTCCCACCACGAACACCGGCCGCTCGATGCGCTCCCGGGCGATCTCCGGGTGCTCGGCGAACAGCCGGCGGACCCGGGCGCGGTTGGCCAGATGCCGGCGGACGTGGCCCTGCGCCGACCACCAGCCGACCGGGGTGAGGTGCTCGTCCCGCGCCCAGTGGCGCAGCAGGAACCGGAATTCGTCGGTGAAGCGTTCGTCCCCGTCGGCCCGGCCGATGTCGGCGACCAGCCGGTCGAAGGCGCGGTCGGGGCTGCGGCGGCCGGAGAATCCCGGCCTGGCCAGCAGATTGGCCAGGGTGAGGGGGAGGGGATCTGAGGGCACGTCAGGGTCCTTTCGCGAGCGGACGGGGGAGGGTTAGTCCCCCGTCGGCCGCCCTGCCATGCCGCGGCGTCGCGGGATTTACCGCCCGGTTACCGGAAGGCTCCTCGCCGCCGCCGCTATTCGGCCACCGGCAGCCGTGCCCCGTCCCGCAGAAACAGCGGGATCCGGTCCAGCGGGGCGTCGACCGTCACGGCCGCACCGCCCTCGTACGTCTCGCCCGTCCACGCGTCCGTCCAGCTCGCCCCCGCCGGGAGATACGCCGTACGGCTCGTGGCGCCCGCCGTCAGCACCGGGGCGACCAGCAGGTCCCGGCCGAACAGGTAGGCGTCGTCGACCGACCAGGCCGCCCCGTCGCCCGGGAACTCCAGGAACAGCGGCCGCATCGGCGGCAGCCCCTCCTCGTGCGCCTCCCACATGACGTCCAGCACGTACGGCTTCAGCCGCTCGCGCAGCCGCAGGTACTTCTCCAGGACCGCGCCGGCCTCGTCGCCGTACGACCACACCTCGTTGGGACCGCCGGTCATGTCCGGGCCGAGCGGCATGCCGGGGTCGCGGAAGCCGTGCAGGCGCATCAGCGGGGACAGCGCGCCGAACTGGAACCAGCGGACCATCACCTCGCGGTACGCCGGGTCGTCCGGGTCGCCGCCGTGGAAGCCGCCGATGTCGGTGTTCCACCACGGGATGCCCGACAGCGCGGTGTTGAGGCCGGCCGCGATCTGGCGGCGCAGGGTCGGGAAGTCGGTGCCGATGTCCCCCGACCACAGGGCGGCGCCGTGGCGCTGACTGCCCGCCCACGCCGAGCGGTTGAGGGTGACGACCTCCTCGCCCTCGGCACGCAGACCCTCGGCGAAGGTCCGGGCGTTCTCGGCCGGGTAGAGGTTGCCGACCTCCAGACCCGGCCCCGCCCAGTAGCGCAGGTTCTCCTGGAAGCCGGGCTTCAGCTCCGGCTCGCAGGCGTCCAGCCAGAAGGCCGTGATGCCGTACGGGACCAGGTAGTTGTCGCGGATCCGGGACCACACGAAGGCACGGGCGTCGGGGTTCGTCGCGTCGTAGAACGCCACCTGGACGGTGGACGCGACGCCCTTGTCCGGCCAGTCGGCGTGCGCCATCGGGCCGTACTGGGTGCCGATGAAGTAGCCGCGCTGCTCCATCACCGGGTGGTTCTCGCTCAGCGGCGACACCGACGGCCAGACGCTCACCACCAGCTTGATGCCCAGCTCCGCCAGCTCCCGGACCATTGCCGCCGGGTCCGGCCACTCCTGCGGGTCGAACCGCCACTCGCCCAGGTGCGTCCAGTGGAAGAAGTCGCAGACGATCGCCGAGATCGGCAGCCCCCGGCGCCTGTACTCCCGGGCCACGGACAGGAGTTCGTCCTGCGTGCGGTAGCGCAGCTTGCACTGCCAGAAGCCCGCCGCCCACTCCGGCAGCATCGGCGTGCGGCCGGTCACCGCGCTGTAGCGGCGCTGGCCGTCGGCCGGATCGCCCGCCGTGATCCAGTAGTCGATCTGGCGCGCCGAGTCCGCCACCCAGCGGGTGCCGTTGCCGGCCAGCTCCACCCGCCCGATCGCCGGGTTGTTCCACAGCAGCGTGTAGCCGCGGCTGGAGGTGAGCACCGGGATCCCCACCTCGGCGTTGCGCTGCACCAGGTCCAGCACCAGGCCCTTCTGGTCCAGCCGCCCGTGCTGGTGCTGGCCCAGGCCGTACAGCTTCTCGTCGTCGTAGGCCGCGAACCGCTGCTCCAGCCGGTGGTGGCCGTTGCCGACGGCCGTGTAGAGCCGGGGGCCCGGCCACCAGAAGTGGGCGCGCTCCTCGGCGAGCAGCTCCCCGCCGTCCGACGTGCGCACGAAGCGGATCAGCCCCTCGGCGTCCACCTCGACGGTCAGCGCGCCGACGGTCAGCAGCCCCCGCCCGTCCTCGGTCTTCACGCTGTACGACGCCGGCGGCGCGTCCGCGAGCAGCGCACCCGGCAGCCCGTCGAGGACGGGACCGCCGAGCCGCGCCCGGACCCGGACCGCGTCCGGTCCCCACGGCTCGATCCGCAGAGTCTCCTGACGGCCGCTCCACTCCAGGCCGCCGTCCCGCTCACGGAAGGTACCGACGGTGGGGGAGGACTGCGCGAGGCTGACGGTGCCGTGACTGGTCTGGTTTTCGGCAGGCTGATTCACGTGGGGGCTCCTGTGCTCCTGGAGGAGTGCAGACAAGGGCTGCCCCGGCCGGAGCGGGGGCAGTACGCGAAAAGAGGTGGCTCAGGAGGCGGTGGCCGGCGCCGGGCCCGAACTCGCCCGGACCGTCAACTCGGGTGCCAGCAGCACCACTTCGTCCGTGCCCCGGCCGTCCAGCTTGGCGACCAGGTGTTCCACGGCGCGGCGGCCCATCTCCTGCGCGGGGATGGCGACCGAGGTCAGCCGCACCGAGGCCTGGACCGCGACCGGGTCGGGGCAGACCGCGACCACCGACACGTCCTCGGGCACGGCCCGCCCCTGCTGGCGCAGCAGCGCGAGCAGCGGCTCGACCGCCGACTCGTTCTGGACGACGAACCCGGTGGTGCCCGGCCGCTCGTCGAGGATGCGGGCGAGGGTCACGGCCATCGCGTCGTACCCGCCGTCGCACGGCCGGTGCAGCAGCCGTACGCCCAGCTCCCGGGAGCGGGCGCGCAGTCCGTCGAGGGTGCGCTCGGCGAAGCCGGTGTGCCGTTCGTAGACCGCGGGGGCCTCGCCGATGACAGCGATGTCGCGGTGGCCGAGTGTCGCCAGATGCTCCACGCACAGCGCGCCGGTCGCCGTGAAGTCGAGATCGACGCAGGTCAGGCCGGTGGTGTCGGCGGGCAGGCCGATCAGCACCGAGGGCTGGTCGGTGGCCCGCAGCAGCGGCAGCCGTTCGTCGTCGAGCTGGACGTCCATCAGGATCATCGCGTCGGCGAGCCCGCTGCCGGTGACCCGGCGCACCGCGTCGGGCCCCTCCTCGCCGGTGAGCAGCAGCACGTCGTAGCCGTGGGTGCGGGCGGTGGTGGCCACCGCGATGGCGATCTCCATCATCACCGGCACGTACATGTCGGTGCGCAGCGGGATCATCAGCGCGATGATGTTCGACCGGCTGCTCGCCAGCGCCCGTGCGCCCGCGTTGGGGTGGTAGCCCAGCTCGCGGATGCTCTGCTCGACCCGCTGCCGGGTGGTCGTGGAGATGGACCGCTTGCCACTGAGGACATAGCTCACCGTGCTCGCCGAGACTCCGGCGTGCTGGGCGACCTCGGCGAGGGTGACCATCCAGCTCTCCAAGCTTTGTGAAGCGCTTCGACAGTGCGCATTGCGAACAGGTCCGGGTGAGGGTGGTTCGACAGTAGCTCTAGCGACGGTGGGTGTCCATAGGTTGTCGAAGCGCTTCGACAGCGAGTTGTGGCGGAACGGTGGAGAAGAGTGCGCCCTGCCTACCACGCGCAAGCGCTCACCGGGGAGATCCGCATCGCGCGGCAACCCTTCCCGCCCCGGCGGCCACTGGAGTCACGTAAGGACGATCCGCCCCGGAAGAACTCCCATGCAGCACCGCCGCCCCCGACTGTCGAAGAAGGCGAAGGCCCTGACCGCCGCCGCCGTGGCCCTCGCGGCCGCCGCCGGCGTCACCGTCGCCCAGGCGGGCGAGTCGAGCAAGAAGTGCACCGCCTTCGACACGGTCACGCTCGGCAAGTACTACGTGAACAACAACCTGTGGGGCCAGGACAAGGGCACCGGCAGCCAGTGCGTCTGGGACAACTCCGTCTCCGGGAACACCGTCTCCTGGGGCACCGGCTACACCTGGGCCAACAACGCCAAGGGCACCGACGCGGACGTGAAGTCGTACGCCTCCACCGTCCTCGGCCGGCACTGGGGCTGGAAGGTCGACAAGGCGAAGACCGGGCTGCCGATCAGGGTCGGCGACCGCAAGAAGGTGACCGCGAGCTGGGAGTTCTCCCTGCCGTCCACCCCCGGCACCATGAACGTCGCCCACGACCTGTGGCTGCACTCCACGAACACCGCGGACTGGCAGGACCAGCCCACCGACGAGGTGATGATCTGGCTCAACCGCCAGGGCGGCGCCGGCCCGCTGGGCACCAAGTACGGCAGCGTCAGCCTGGGCGGCGCGATGTGGGACATCTACCAGGGCGACATCGGCTGGAAGGTGTTCTCCTTCGTCCGCCGCACCAACACCACCAAGGCCACGCTCAACCTGGACGACTTCACCCAGGCACTCGTCCGGCGCAAGCTCCTGAGCAACGACACATACATCTCGGGCATCGAGTCCGGCACCGAGGTCTTCAAGGGAACGGGCCGTCTGGACACCACCTCGTACGCCGTCACCATCGGCTGAGACGGGCCGAACGGGCACGCGAGGGGTGGCGGGGTCACCCCGGATCGGGTACCAACGATCGGGTAGCACCCATCGGTAACCATTCAGGTCCATGATCCCGATTCGCGGCGAGGTGACCCTCATGTCCGCACCACCCCTCAAGAAGCCCGTCGTCACCGAACGTGAGGCCCGTCAGGTCGCCGAGGCCGCCCGGGACCAGGACTGGCGCAAGCCCAGCTTCGCCAAGGAACTCTTCCTGGGCCGCTTCCGCCTCGACCTGATCCACCCCCACCCCCTCCCCACCGACGAGGCGGTCCGGCGCGGCGAGCAGTTCCTGGCCAAACTCCGCACGTTCACCGAGACGAAGGTCGACGGGGCGCTCATCGAGCGCGAGGCCCGGATCCCCGACGAGGTGATCAACGGCCTCAGGGAACTCGGCGCCCTCGGCATGAAGATCGACCCCAAGTACGGCGGTCTCGGCCTCACGCAGGTGTACTACAACAAGGCGCTGGCCCTGGTCGGCTCCGCCAGCCCCGCGATCGGCGTGCTGCTCTCCGCGCACCAGTCGATCGGCGTACCGCAGCCGCTGAAGCTGTTCGGCACCCCCGAGCAGAAGCAGAAGTTCCTGCCGCGCTGCGCCACCACCGCCATCAGCGCCTTCCTCCTCACCGAGCCGGACGTCGGCTCCGACCCGGCCCGGCTCGCCACGAGCGCGGTGCCCGACGGGGACTCCTACGTCCTCGACGGCGTGAAGTTGTGGACCACCAACGGCGTGGTCGCCGACCTGCTGGTCGTCATGGCCCGCGTGCCCAAGAGCGAGGGCCACCCGGGCGGCATCACCGCCTTCGTCGTGGAGGCCGACTCGCCCGGCATCACCGTGGAGAACCGCAACGCCTTCATGGGCCTGCGCGGCATCGAGAACGGCGTCACCCGCTTCCACCAGGTCCGGGTCCCGGCCGAGAACCGCGTCGGACCCGAGGGCGCCGGCCTGAAGATCGCCCTCACCACCCTCAACACGGGCCGGCTGTCGCTGCCCGCCTCCTGCGTCGCCGCCGGCAAGTGGTGCCTGAAGATCGCCCGCGAGTGGTCGGCGGCCCGCGAGCAGTGGGGCAAGCCGGTCGCCCACCACGAGGCGGTCGGCGCGAAGATCTCCTTCATCGCCGCCACCACCTTCGCCCTGGAGGCGGTGCTCGACCTGTCCTCCCAGATGGCCGACGAGGACCGCAACGACATCCGGATCGAGGGCGCCCTGGCCAAGCTCTTCGCCTCCGAGATGGGCTGGCGGATCGCCGACGAACTCGTCCAGATCCGCGGCGGCCGCGGCTTCGAGACGGCCGACTCGCTCCGCGCCCGCGGCGAACGCGCCGTCCCCGCCGAACAGGTCCTGCGCGACCTGCGCATCAACCGCATCTTCGAGGGCTCGACGGAGATCATGCACCTCCTCATCGCCCGCGAGGCCGTCGACGCCCACCTCTCCGTCGCCGGCGACCTCATCGACCCCGACAAGTCCCTCCAGGACAAGGCGAGGGCCGGCGCGAACGCGGGTGTCTTCTACGCCAAGTGGCTGCCGAAACTGGTCGCGGGACCGGGCCAGCTGCCCTCCTCGTACGGCGAGTTCAAGCACGGCGGCACGGACCTCTCCGGGCATCTGCGCTTCGTCGAGCGCCACGCCCGCAAGCTGGCCCGCTCCACCTTCTACGCCATGTCCCGCTGGCAGGGCCGGATGGAGACCAAGCAGGGCTTCCTCGGCAGGATCGTCGACATCGGCGCCGAACTGTTCGCGATGAGCGCGGCCTGCGTCCGCGCCGAGCTGCTGCGCTCCCGCGGCGAGCACGGCCGCGAGGCCTACCAGCTCGCCGACGCCTTCTGCCGCCAGTCCCGGCTGCGCGTCGACGAGCTGTTCACCCGCCTGTGGGCCAACACCGACGACCTGGACCGGACCATCGTCAAGACGGTCATGGCGGGCGACCACACCTGGCTGGAACAGGGCGTCGTCGACCCCTCGGGCGACGGCCCCTGGATCGCCGACACCACACCCGGCCCGAGCGAGCGGGAGAACGTCCACCGCCCGATCGGGTGAGCCGGCGCACATCCTGCCGACACGGTGTCCCCTCCCCGGACCCACCATGAGAGGGGCCAGGAGGGGACACCCTGTCCAGCCGCACATCCGATGCGGCAACAATGGGGGGATGACCGACAGTCCAGCACCGCTCGCCGACCCGCACCTCGTCTACGATCCCGTCGCGGGCGACGGCCCGAAGGCCGTGGTGGTCCTCGGCTCCACCGGCTCGATCGGCACCCAGGCCATCGATCTCGTGCTGCGCAACCCGGACCGCTTCCGCGTCACCGGCCTGTCCGCCAACGGCGGCCGGATCGCCCTCCTCGCCGAGCAGGCCCGCCGGCTCCGGGTGCGGACGGTCGCGGTGGCCCGCGAGGACGCCGTACCCGCACTGCGCGAGGCGCTCGCCGCCGAGTACGGGCCCGGAGAGCCGCTGCCCGAGATCCTCGCCGGTCCGGACGCGGCCACGCAGCTCGCCGCCTCCGACTGCCACACCGTCCTCAACGGCATCACCGGCTCCATCGGCCTCGCGCCCACCCTCGCCGCCCTGGAGGCGGGCCGCACCCTCGCGCTCGCCAACAAGGAGTCGCTGATCGTCGGCGGCCCGCTGGTGAAGGCGCTCGCCAAGCCCGGCCAGATCATCCCGGTGGACTCCGAGCACGCCGCGCTCTTCCAGTCGCTCGCCGCCGGCACCCGCGCCGACGTCCGCAAGCTCGTCGTCACCGCCTCCGGCGGCCCCTTCCGCGGCCGGACGAAGGAGCAGCTGGCGCACGTGACGGTCGAGGACGCCCTCGCCCACCCCACCTGGTCCATGGGCCCGGTGATCACGATCAACTCCGCGACCCTCGTCAACAAGGGTCTGGAAGTCATCGAGGCGCACCTCCTCTACGACATTCCCTTCTCGCGGATTGAGGTGGTCGTGCACCCGCAGTCGTATGTCCACTCGATGGTTGAGTTCACGGACGGATCGACACTGGCCCAGGCGACGCCCCCCGACATGCGCGGGCCCATCGCCATCGGCCTCGGCTGGCCGCACCGCGTCCCCGACGCGGCCCCGGCCTTCGACTGGAGCACCGCGTCGACGTGGGAGTTCTTCCCGCTCGACAACGACGCCTTCCCCTCGGTGAACCTCGCCCGGCACGTGGGCGAGCTCGCGGGGACGGCCCCGGCGGTGTTCAACGCCGCCAACGAGGAGTGCGTGGAGGCGTTCCGCCAGGGCGCGCTGCCGTTCAACGGGATCATGGAGACCGTGACGCGGATCGTCGAGGAGCACGGCACACCGCGCGCGGGAACCTCGCTCACCGTGTCGGACGTCCTCGAAGCGGAGACCTGGGCCCGCGCCCGGGCCCGGGAACTGACGGCACAGACGGCGGAGGCCCGTGCATGACGACCCTGATGTTCATCCTGGGGATACTGGTCTTCGCGGTGGGCCTGCTCGTCTCGATCGCCTGGCACGAGCTGGGCCACCTCTCCACGGCGAAGCTCTTCGGCATCCGCGTGCCCCAGTACATGGTGGGCTTCGGCCCCACCATCTGGTCGCGCAACAAGGGTGAGACCGAGTACGGCGTCAAGGCCATCCCCTTCGGCGGCTACATCCGCATGATCGGCATGTTCCCGCCGGGCGACGACGGCAGGATCACCGCCCGCTCCACCTCGCCCTGGCGCGGCATGATCGAGGACGCCCGCTCGGCCGCCTACGAGGAGCTCCAGCCCGGCGACGAGACCCGCATGTTCTACACGCGCAAGCCGTGGAAGCGCGTCATCGTGATGTTCGCCGGCCCCTTCATGAACCTCGTGCTCGCGATCGGCCTGTTCCTCACCCTGCTCATGGGCTTCGGCATCCAGCAGCAGACCACCACCGTCAGCTCGGTCTCCCCCTGCGTCATCGCGCAGAACCAGAACCGTGACGACTGCAAGAAGACCGACCCGCAGTCCCCGGCCGCCGCCGCCGGCATGAAGGCCGGCGACAAGATCGTCGCCTTCGACGGCGTCCGCACCGAGAAGTGGGACACGCTCTCCGACCTGATCCGCGACAGCGCGGGCAAGGAGGTCGCGATCGTCGTCGACCGCGGGGGCCAGGAAGTGACCCTGCACGCGAAGATCGCCACCAACCAGGTCGCCAAGAAGGACTCCGCCGGCTCCTACGTCCAGGGCGAGTACGTCAAGGCCGGCTTCCTCGGCTTCAGCGCGGCCACCGGCGTCGTCAAGCAGGACCTCGGCGAGTCCGTGACCTGGATGACCGACCGCGTCGGTGACGCCGTCGACTCCCTGATCGCCCTGCCCGCCAAGATCCCCGCCCTGTGGGACGCCGCCTTCGGCGACGGCCCGCGCGAACCGGACTCCCCGATGGGCATCGTCGGCGCGGCCCGGGTCACCGGCGAGATCGCCACCCTCGACATCCCCGCCTCCCAGCAGGTCGCCATGTTCGTGGGCCTGCTCGCCGGCTTCAACCTCTCCCTGTTCCTCTTCAACATGCTCCCGCTCCTCCCGCTCGACGGCGGCCACATCGCCGGCGCCCTGTGGGAGTCGCTGCGCCGCAACACCGCCAAGGTCCTGCGCCGCCCGGACCCGGGCCCGTTCGACGTGGCGAAGCTGATGCCGGTGGCGTACGTGGTGGCCGGGATCTTCGTCTGCTTCACGATCCTGGTGCTGATCGCCGACGTCGTTAACCCGGTCAGAATCTCCTAGCCACACGGCGTTCGAAGACGGCCCGGCACACGCGTGCGGGGCCGTCTTCCATCGAGTGCGTCTGGCGGCGGGTGGGGGTCCCCCCGCCGAGTGGGTTCGAGGTGGGGGAGTGCTCGCTCCCGGGCCCGTGCCGTAATCTCGAAGCCTGGAACCCGCCTCCGACGGGACCTGGGCCTTGATCCACGACTTGGGGTTGCACAGCAGATGACTGCGATTTCTCTCGGCATGCCGTCCGTTCCGACCAGGGTTGCCGAGCGCCGCAAGAGCCGGCAGATCCAGGTCGGCTCCGTCGCGGTCGGCGGTGACGCCCCGGTCTCCGTGCAATCGATGACCACGACCCGTACGTCCGACATCGGCGCCACCCTCCAGCAGATCGCCGAGCTGACCGCCTCCGGCTGCCAGATCGTCCGCGTCGCCTGTCCCACCCAGGACGACGCCGACGCCCTCGCGACGATCGCCCGCAAGTCGCAGATCCCGGTCATCGCCGACATCCACTTCCAGCCGAAGTACGTCTTCGCCGCCATCGAGGCCGGCTGTGCCGCGGTCCGGGTCAACCCGGGCAACATCAAGCAGTTCGACGACAAGGTCAAGGAGATCGCCAAGGCCGCGAAGGAGCACGGCACCCCGATCCGCATCGGCGTGAACGCCGGCTCGCTGGACCGCCGCCTGCTCCAGAAGTACGGCAAGGCGACCCCGGAGGCCCTCGTCGAGTCCGCCCTCTGGGAGGCCTCCCTCTTCGAGGAGCACGACTTCCGCGACATCAAGATCTCGGTCAAGCACAACGACCCGGTCGTGATGATCGAGGCCTACCGCCAGCTTGCCGCCCAGTGCGACTACCCGCTCCACCTCGGCGTCACCGAGGCCGGCCCCGCCTTCCAGGGCACCATCAAGTCGGCGGTCGCCTTCGGGGCCCTCCTGTCCCAGGGCATCGGCGACACCATCCGCGTCTCCCTGTCGGCCCCGCCGGTCGAGGAGGTCAAGGTCGGCAACCAGATCCTGGAGTCCCTGAACCTCAAGCAGCGCGGCCTGGAGATCGTCTCCTGCCCGTCCTGCGGCCGTGCCCAGGTCGACGTCTACAAGCTGGCCGAAGAGGTCACCGCCGGCCTCACCGGCATGGAGGTCCCGCTGCGCGTCGCCGTCATGGGCTGCGTCGTCAACGGTCCCGGCGAGGCTCGCGAGGCCGACCTCGGCGTCGCCTCCGGCAACGGCAAGGGCCAGATCTTCGTCAAGGGCGAGGTCATCAAGACCGTCCCCGAGTCGAAGATCGTCGAGACCCTCATCGAGGAGGCCATGAAGCTGGCCGAGCAGATGGAGGCCGAGGGCATCACCTCCGGCGAGCCGTCGGTGTCGGTCGCCGGCTGAGACGTTCCCCTCGAAGCGCCGGTCGCGGCAATCAGCCCGTCCGGCGTTTGAGGACGAGGCCCCTTCAGGGCCGAAGCGGGGGCCCGGGGGCGGCAGCCCCCGGAGACGGGACACGAGCCCACGGTCACGGACAACCCCCGAGCCCCCGCAGGGGCTCGGCACCGCTCAGCTTCCGCAGGTACAGTGCGGAGATCAGCAGCCCTGAGGGTGAGGCCCCGCACGTGTTGACCCAGACCACCTCCCGGGTCCTCGAACCGAGCGACCTGGACGCCGCGCTCGCCGTTCTCGACCGCGACCCGGTCGCCAACGCCTTCGTGACCTCGCGGGTCCAGGTCGCCGGCCTCGACCCGTGGCGGCTCGGCGGCGAGATGTGGGGCTGGTACGAGGACGGCATGCTGACCTCCCTGTGCTACGCGGGCGCCAACCTCGTCCCGATCTGCGCCACCCCCCGCGCCGTACGCGCCTTCGCGGACCGCGCACGCCGGGCCGGCCGCCGCTGCTCCTCGATCGTCGGCCCCACCGAACCCACCGCCCTGCTCTGGCGCCTGCTCGAACCCCACTGGGGCCCGGCCCGCGAGGTCCGCGCCCACCAGCCCCTCATGGTCACCGACCGCATGCCCGCCGACATCGCCCCGGATCCGTACGTCCGCCGCATCCGCAAGGACGAGATGGAGACGATCATGCCGGCGTGCGTGGCCATGTTCACCGAGGAGGTCGGCGTCTCCCCGATGGCCGGCGACGGCGGCCTGCTCTACCAGGCGAGGGTCGCCGAACTCGTCGGCTCCGGCCGCTCCTTCGCCCGCCTCGACGAGCACGGCAAGGTCGCCTTCAAGGCCGAGATCGGTGCGGCCACCCCGCGGGCCTGCCAGATCCAGGGCGTGTGGGTGGCCCCCGAGTACCGGGGCCGGGGCCTGGCCGCGCCCGGCATGGCCGCCGTCCTGCGTTACGCGCTGGCGGACGTGGCACCGGTGGTCAGTCTCTACGTGAACGACTTCAACACGGCGGCGCGACGGACGTACCGCCGCGTGGGCTTCCACGAGGTCGGCGCCTTCACCAGCGTCCTCTTCTAGTGCCCCTGTAGGCTCCCCGCCATGGACCTCGTCATCGGCCCCTTGGACCTCCCCGCCCACGTGGACGAGGCTCTCGCGGTCCAAGCCGTGGCGTTCGGACTCGGGCCCGACGAGGTGGCCGTACGCCGGCAGATCGTGCTGCGCCACATGACCCACAACGGCGCGCGGGCCTTCGGCGCCACGACCCCCGAGGGCCGTCTCGTGGGGTTCGTCTACGGCATGCCCAACGACCGCACCCACTGGTGGTCCACCGTCGTCGAGCCTTACCTCCGCGCCCAGGGCAACGAGCTGTGGCTCGACGACTCCTTCGTCATCACCGAACTCCACGTCCACCCCGCCCACCAGAACCGCGGCGCGGGCCGTGCCCTGATCACCACCATCACCGACGGCGCCGCCGAACCCCGCTCGATCCTCTCCGCGATCGACACCGAGAGCCCCGCCCGCGCGCTCTACCGCTCCCTCGGCTACCAGGACCTGGCCCGCCGGGTCCTCTTCCCCAGCGCCCCCCGCCCCTACGCGGTCATGGGCGCCCCGCTGCCCCTGCTGCGCGCTTGAGCGCATAACGGATTTCCGGCCGCGCCCGGCTCCCGGCTAACCTCCATGCCAACACCCTCCCCCACTCTCGGCCGCGCTCGAGCGGGGGGACCCCCATCGGCAGGAGTACGAGAACCATGGCGAACGCACCGGTCCAGCGCATGTCCCAGTTGATGGCGAAGACCCTGCGCGACGACCCGGCGGACGCCGAGGTGCTCAGCCACAAGCTCCTGGTCCGCGCCGGCTACGTCCGCCGCACGGCCGCCGGCATCTGGAGCTGGCTGCCCCTCGGCAAGAAGGTGCTCGCCAACGTCGAGCGCATCGTCCGCGAGGAGATGGACGCGATCGGCGCCCAGGAGGTGCTGCTCCCCGCCCTGCTGCCGAGGGAGCCCTACGAGGCGACCGGCCGCTGGGAGGAGTACGGCGCCGAGCTGTTCCGGCTCAACGACCGCAGGGGCGGCGACTACCTCCTCGGCCCCACCCACGAGGAGATCTTCACCCTGCTGGTCAAGGACCAGTGCACGTCCTACAAGGACCTGCCGGTCATCCTCTACCAGATCCAGACCAAGTTCCGTGACGAGGCCCGCCCCCGCGCCGGCATCCTGCGCGGCCGCGAGTTCCTCATGAAGGACTCGTACTCCTTCGACACGGAGGACGAGGGCCTCGCCCAGTCCTACGCCCTGCACCGCCAGGCCTACCAGCGCGTCTTCGAGCGCCTCGGCCTCGACTACCGCATCTGCGCCGCCACCGCCGGCGCCATGGGCGGCTCCAAGTCGGAGGAGTTCCTCGCCCCCGCCGAGGCCGGCGAGGACACCTTCGCCGACTGCCCGAACTGCGACTTCGCCGCCAACACCGAGGCGATCACGTACGAGCTGAAGCCGGTGGACGCCGAGGGCGTGCCCGCGCTCGAGGAGATCCCGACCCCGGACACCCCGACCATCGAGACCCTCGCCGCCCACCTCGGCGTCCCGGCCTCCGCCACGCTGAAGAACCTCCTCGTGAAGGTCGACGGCGAGATCGTGGCCGTCGGCGTCCCCGGCGACCGCGAGGTCGACATGGGCAAGGTCGAGGCGCACTTCGCCCCGGCCGCCGTCGAGCTGGTGACGGCGGAGGACTTCGCGGACCGGGCGGACCTGGTCCGCGGGTACGTAGGCCCGCAGGGCCTGGAGAAGGTCACCTACATCGCCGACCCGCGCGTGGCGCCCGGCACCTCCTGGATCACCGGCGCCAACAAGGAGGGCATGCACGCGAAGAACGTCGTCGCGGGCCGTGACTTCGAGGTCGGCACGTACGTCGACGTCGTGGTCGTCCAGGAGGGCGACCCCTGCCCGAAGTGCGGCACCGGCCTCAAGCTCGACCGCGCCATCGAGATCGGCCACATCTTCCAGCTCGGCCGCAAGTACGCGGACGCCCTGAAGCTCGACGTCCTCGGCCAGAACGGCAAGCCGGTCCGCGTCACCATGGGCTCCTACGGCATCGGCGTCTCCCGCGCGGTCGCGGCCCTCGCCGAGCAGAGCGCCGACGACAAGGGCCTGTGCTGGCCGGCCGAGGTCGCCCCGGCCGACGTGCACGTGGTCGCCGCCGGCAAGGCCCTCCAGACCGAGCTGGCGCTGGAGGTCTCCGAGAAGCTCCGGGCGGCCGGACTGCGCGTCCTGGTCGACGACCGCGCCGGTGTCTCCCCGGGGGTGAAGTTCACCGACTCCGAGCTGATCGGCGTACCGAAGATCCTGGTGGCGGGCCGCCGTTCGGCCGAGGGCGTCCTGGAGCTGAAGGACCGTCGCACCGGCGAGCGCGAGGAGCTGACGGTGGACGAGGCGATCGCCCGCCTCACCGCCTGATCCGCACCCCTGATCCACACCGCCTGATTTAAAGGATCGTCCCAGGGAGTTCTGTCGCGGCGCATGGGCGCCTCACAGACTTCTCTCAGGCCGTTCCCCGACCGTAGTGCGTGACAGAACGTCACTACGGAGGGGAACGGTCATGGCGACCAGGGAAGAGGAGCGGGGGGCCGCGGCGGCGGTCCGCAGAGGCGCGCGACGGACGGCGGCCCTCGCCGCGGCGATCACGCTGGCGGGGGCGGCGGGCGTGTTCGCCCTGATCGGCACGATGCAGGCGGACGCGAGCACGACGGCGAGCAGCAGCGGCTCCGGATCCGGCTCCAGCGCAAGCTCCAGCACGAGCGGCACGGACACCTCGTCGAGCAGCTCGTCCACGGACAGCGGCTCCTCGTCGGACGACTCCGCCGGCTCCGACTCCACCGGCTCCGACTCGTCGTCGTCCGACAGCTCAGACAGCTCAGACAGCTCAGACAGCTCCAGCAGTTCCGACAGCTCCAGCAGTTCCGACAGCTCCAGTGGTCTCACCTCCTCCTCCGGCGGTTCCGCCGACTCCACCTCGGGGGCGTCGTGATGACCACCCCGCCGCGCACCACCGCCGCCACCGAGTGGCGTGCCCTCGGGACCACCGTCCGGCTCGTCGTCACCGACCCGGCCCTGCTGGACTCCTGCAACCTGCTCCTCGTCCGCCACCTCGCCGAGGTCGACGCGGCGTGCAGCCGCTTCCGTCCCGACTCCGAACTGGCCGCCCTCGACACCACCGCCGGACGTCCGGTCCGCGTGAGCCCCCTGCTGGCCGAGGCCCTCGCCGCGCGACCTGGCTGGAATCCGCCCTCGCCCAGCGCACCGCCGACCCGCTGCCGGTCAAGGTCGTCCGGCTGCCGAAGTCCTTCCTCTCCGGCCAGGCCTCGGCCCTCGCGCGGTACGTCTCCGCCGGCGCGGCCCTGCCCGCCCACCAGCGCCCGCCGGTCCGGGAACACGGGGTGCACCGCGCCCCCACCCTCGTGCAGAACGTCGAGACCCTCGCCCACCTCGCGCTGATCGCCCGCTACGGCGCCGACTGGTACCGCACGGCGGGCACCCCGGCCCAGCCGGGCAGCGCCCTGTGCACGGTCCACGTCGCCGGACACGAACCCCGGGTCGTGGAGGCCCCGTGCGGCCTGCCGCTCGCCCGACTGCTGCCCCTTCAGGGCGCCTCGGCGGTCCTCGTCGGCGGCTACCACGGCACCTGGATCCCGGCCCCGGAGGCGGCCCGACTCACCGTCGACGCGACCAATTTGGGCGCCGGCGTGCTGGTCGTCCTGCCCGCCGGCCGCTGCGGCCTCGCCGAGACCGCCCGCGTCCTGCGCCACCTCGCCCTGCAGTCGGCCGGACAGTGCGGCCCCTGCCTCAACGGCCTGCCCCGCATCGCCACCGCGTTCCGCACCCTCGCCAGCCCCGGCCCGCAGGGCGCCGTCCGCACCGACCTCACCCGCTGGTCCGGCCTCGTCGAGGGCCGCGGCGCCTGCCACCACCCCGACGGCACGGTCCGCCTGGTCCGCAGCGCCCTCACGACCTTGCCACCGAGATCGACACCCATGCCCACGGCCACTGCACGGCGACCGACCACACCCCGCTGCTGCCCGTCCCGGAGGACCGGAACTGACATGGACCAGCACACGGCGATCGACATCGACCGGACCACCTGCCAGGGCCACGGCCTGTGCGCGGAACTCCTGCCGGACCACATCACCCTGGACGAGTGGGGCTACCCCCTGGTGGACGGCGCCCCCGTCCCGGCCCGCACGGTCGGACGAGCCCGCAGAGCAGCATCGGACTGCCCGGTCCTGGCCCTGAAACTCACGTCGACATGAGCCCCCGAGCCCCCGAGATGCCGAGGCCCCGAGGCCCCTAGAGCCACCCGGCGAACTCCAGCAGCAGCTCGGCATCCTTGGGCCGCCCGACCCTGCGCGCCCGGACCCCCGACTCCACGGCCCGGAACAGCGTCCACCCCCGCACCCGCTCCTGATCCAGCTCCAACGACTCCGCCAGCTTCCGCACCCGCCGCCGCGTGGTGGCCGCCCCCGAAGGGGAGGCGATCAGATCCTCCACCCGGTCCCGCACCAGCCGCGCCAGATCGAAGGCACACTCCCCGACCACCGGATCCGGCCCCACCACCAGCCACGGCGTCCGCTCACCCGCGAGCACCTTGCTCTGCCGGAACGTCCCGTGCAGCAACCGCTCCTCCGGCGGCGCGGCCAACAGGTCCTCCCGGGCCGCGAGCGCGGCATCGACCAGGGCGCCCACCTCGGCGTCCGCACTCGCCCGCATCGCCTCCGCCTGCCGCCCGGTCCGCTCGGCCACGCTCTCGAAGGAGTACGCGCCACGGCCGGCCGGTGGCTCCACCCACAGCCGCCGCAACGTCCCCGCCGCCTCCAGCAGCGCCTTCGCCTCCGGCAGCGACCGCACCGACACATCCGGATGCAGCCGTTCGAGCAGCAGCGCCCCCTCCGTCACCGGCCCGCCCAGCAGTTGGACGGCGCCCAGGCCGTCCCAGTGCGCCAGCGCGGCCCGCTCCGCCTCCGGCCGGAACCGGGGCGGCGCCAGCTTCAGGACGGCGGGTGTCCCGTCCGCGCGCCGCACCAGCACGACCAGACTGGTCCGGCCACCCGGCACCTGGGTCCGCTCGACGGTCAACTCGCCGAGAGCGACGGCCTGTTGGGCCGTCTCGGACAGCTTCCCCAGCCAGTCGTCACCGTCGGGCGCGGTCTCCCCGAGTGCCCGCACCAGACGCTGTGGCGGTTCGAAAGCCATGCGCGAGTCGTTCCCTTCCGTCTCCCCGGTCACGCGGGAGGTGTCGCCGAGGCCCCGGCGGCGGCCGACTTGGTGCCGGCCCGCTCGGCGAGACCAGGGAAGGCTACGCTTCCGCCGCGCCAGCGCACCGCCCGCACCGCCGCCTCGCGCAATGCCCCCGCGGCCTCCCGGCGCCGCGCGCCCGAGGCCGCCCGCACCAGGTCCGAGTACACCCCGGCCACCCGGTCCTCCAGTTGGGCGGCGAGCCGTACCGCCGACGCGGCGTCCGCCACCGGGAACGGCAGCGCGTACGCGGCGCTCGCGGCGGCCGGATCGGCGCCCAGCTCGCGCACCTCGCGCACCAGCGCGTCCCGGCGAGCCCGGTGCGCGTCGTACGCCCCCTTGGCCTCCGTGCGCCGGGCCTCACCGATCCGCCCGCCGACCACGCCGTACCCGTACACCGCGGCGTGCTCGGCCGCCAGCGCCGCCTGGAGCGCCGTCAGTTCCGCCGCGGTCGCCTTGCTCATCGAGCCCCCTCCGTCAGCAGGTACGCGTGGGCGGCGCCGGCCGCCGCCACCGAGGCCAGCAGCCGGGCCAGCTCGCCCGGGACGTCCACCAGCGCCGCCGCCCTGCGGTCCGCGAGCGCCCGCTCGGCGGCGGCCAGACCGGCCAGGGCGTCCTTCTCGGTCGTCGGCGCGCCCGCGGACGGGGAGGCGGAGGTGGACGCGGAAGAGGAAGCGGCGGAGGTGGAGACGGAGGGAGAGGCCGACGGAGCGGCCGACGGAGAGGCCGAGGCCGAGGACGAGGGAGAGACGGAGGACGAGGGGGAGACGGAGGGGGAAGCCTTGGTGGTGCCCCCGAACGCCTCCACGTGCCGGACGACCTCCGCCCGCAGCGGTGCGAGCCGCTTCGTGAGCGCCGGATGGGTGGCCAGGACGGCGTCGTACCGCTCGATCAGCCCGTCGCTCTCCTGTGCCGCACGCGTGCGTGTCCGCTCGGTGACCGACGGAGCGCCGCCCGCGCTCTCCTCCTCGGGGCCCCCCGAGCCGGACGACGAGCAGCCCACGAGCAGCGCGGCGCCGGCGGCCGACGCGAGCAGGGTTCTTCTGCGCGGCCCCGAGGGGGTGCGCGGCGGGAGGGGGAACGGCACGGCAGACGTCCTCGGGGAACTCGTACGAAAGAAACACCAAGAAGGGCGGCAGGCCCGTGATCACCGTACCCGCGCACCGGTGCGGCATCACTCAGCGGCACCGCCCCGGCGAGCTCCCGGCCACCCTGCCGTGCACGGGTGGACGGCAACACACCCTGCGACCGGATACCCTTTGACCAGACACGCGACCCATCCCACAACAGCACACGCGGCCGAGGAGTCACCCGGATGAGCACCACCCAGAGCGAGAGGCTGCGAGAGCTCCTGGAACCGCTCGTCGCCTCTCAGGGCCTGGATCTCGAAGAGATCGCCGTGGACTCCGTCGGACGCAAGCGTGTGCTGCGTGTCGTCGTCGACTCCGACACCGGGGCCGACCTGGACCAGATCGCCGATGTGAGCCGCGCGCTCTCGGCGAAGCTGGACGAGAGCGACGCGATGGGCGAGGGCGAGTACACCCTCGAGGTCGGCACCCCGGGCGCGGAGCGCGCCCTCACCGAACACCGGCACTACGTGCGTGCCACGGACCGGCTGGTCAGGTTCCAGCTGGCCGAGGGCGGCGAGCTGGTCGCCAGGATCCTGAACGTCGACGACGACGGCCTCGACCTCGAGGTGCCCGGCGTGAAGGGCCGCAAGGCCACGACCCGCAGAGTCGCCTTCCCCGAGATCGAGAAGGCCCGCGTGCAGGTCGAGTTCAACCGCAAGGACAAGGACGAGAAGGAAGAGGAGGCGTAGCCGTGGACATCGACATGAGTGCCCTGCGGGGCTTGGTACGGGAGAAGGAGATCTCCTTCCCCCTGCTGGTCGAGGCGATCGAGGCGGCCCTCCTCATCGCCTACCACCGCACCGAGGGAAGCCGCCGACACGCGCGCGTGGAGCTCAACCGGGAGACCGGGCATGTGACCGTGTGGGCGAAGGAGGACCCGGAGGACCTCGAGGAGGGCCAGGAGCCCCGCGAGTTCGACGACACCCCGTCTGGCTTCGGCCGTATCGCCGCCACCACCGCCAAGCAGGTGATCCTGCAGCGGCTGCGCGACGCCGAGGACGACGCGACGCTCGGCGAGTACGCCGGCCGCGAGGGCGACATCGTCACCGGAGTGGTCCAGCAGGGCCGCGACCCGAAGAACGTGCTCGTGGACATCGGCAAGCTGGAGGCCATCCTGCCGGTGCAGGAGCAGGTCCCGGGCGAGGCGTACCAGCACGGCACGCGGCTGCGGTCGTACGTCGTCCGGGTGGCGAAGGGTGTGCGCGGTCCCTCGGTCACGCTTTCGCGTACCCACCCCAATCTGGTGAAGAAGCTGTTCGCGCTGGAGGTGCCGGAGATCGCCGACGGGTCCGTCGAGATCGCCGCCATCGCCCGCGAGGCCGGCCATCGCACCAAGATCGCCGTACGGTCCACCCGTTCGGGCCTGAACGCCAAGGGCGCCTGCATCGGCCCCATGGGCGGCCGGGTGCGCAACGTCATGGGCGAGCTGAACGGCGAGAAGATCGACATCGTCGACTGGTCGGACGATCCGGCCGAGATGGTGGCCAACGCGCTGTCCCCGGCCCGGGTTTCCAAGGTCGAGGTGGTGGACCTGGCGGCCCGCTCCGCGCGCGTGACGGTGCCGGACTACCAGCTGTCGCTGGCGATCGGCAAGGAGGGGCAGAACGCCCGCCTCGCCGCCCGTCTGACCGGCTGGCGGATCGACATCCGACCGGACACGGAGCAGACGCCGGAGTGAGCCCGTCCGCCGGCTGGGGAATAGATCCCAGCCGTCGGCCCGCTTAGATCACGTCAGATGTATCGCGGCAACTGTTCGAATCCTGCCCCAAAGGGGTGAGGTGGCCGCGGGGAGGTAGACTTAGCTGTGTCTGGCCGGACGCACGCCGGAGCATGCCCTGAACGCACCTGTGTGGGGTGCCGGGAGCGGGCGGCCAAGACGGATCTGCTGCGCATCGTGGCGATCGGGGGCGCATGCGCCCCCGATCCTCGCGGTACGCTGCCCGGCCGGGGTGCGTATGTACACCCCGCTCTGGTCTGTCTCGACCAGGCGGTACGCCGGCGAGCGTTCACGAGGGCTTTGCGCGCCCCGGGAGCGCTCGACACAAAGGCGTTGCGCCAGTACGTCGAGCAGACGACAGTTGCCGACCAGGCAACAGTTGCCGATCAGGCGACACCGTAAGAAGCGTCGTGCGGAGCACCCGCGCGGCTCAGGTACCCCGCGAGTTGGAAGTAGGTCGAGATTGCGATGAGCACTCGATGAGCACGCGATGAGTACGCCCATGAAGTAGCGACGGTCCGGACGCAAACCCGGACCTAAAAGGAGCGAAGTGGCTAAGGTCCGGGTATACGAACTCGCCAAGGAGTTCGGGGTGGAGAGCAAGGTCGTCATGGCCAAGCTCCAAGAACTCGGTGAATTCGTCCGTTCGGCGTCTTCGACCATCGAAGCGCCCGTAGTCCGCAAACTGACTGACGCCTTCCAGGGCGGCGGCAAGTCCGCCAAGTCCGCCCCGCGCAAGGCCGCCCCCAAGCCCGGCGCGCCCTCACCGGCGCAGTCGGCCCGTCCGGCCGCCCCGCGGCCGCCGGCCCCCAAGCCTCCCGTGGCCCAGACTCCCGCGGCTCCCGCGGCTCCGGTGACCCCGGCGGCGCCCTCCGCGCCGGCCCCCGGCCCGCGTCCGGTCCCGGGTCCCAAGCCCGCGCCGCGTCCGGCCCCGGCCGCCCCGGAGTTCACCGCTCCGCCGGCGCCCCCGGCCGCCCCGTCCGCGCCGCGTCCGGCCGCCGCCCAGGGACCGCGCCCCGGCGCGCCCCGCCCCGGCGGTCGTCCCGGTGGTCCCGGTCAGGGTCAGCAGGACCGTGGTCAGGACCGTCGTCCGGCCGCGCAGGGTCAGCGTCCCGGCGGTGCCGGCGCGCCCCGTCCGGGCGGTGCCCGTCCGGCCGGTCCGCGTCCGGGCAACAACCCCTTCACGTCCGGCGGCAACGCCGGTATGGCCCGTCCGCAGGCCCCTCGTCCGCAGGGCGCCCCGCGTCCCGGCGGCCCCGGTGCCCCCGGCGGCGGTCCCCGTCCGCAGACGCCCGGCGCCCAGGGCGGCGGTCCTCGTCCGCAGGCTCCGGGCGGCTCGCGTCCCTCGCCGTCGGGCATGCCCCGTCCGCAGGGTGCCGGCCCCGGTGGCCCGCGTCCCGGCGGTCCGCGTCCGAACCCCGGCATGATGCCGCAGCGTCCCGCTGCGGGCCCGCGTCCCGGCGGTGGCCCCGGCGGCCGCGGTCCGGGCGGCGGCGGTGCCGGTCGTCCCGGCGGCGGTCGTCCCGGTGGCGGCGGCGGCTTCGCCGGTCGTCCGGCCGGTCCCGGTGGCGGCGCCCGTCCGGGTGGCGGCGGCGGTTTCGCCGGTCGTCCCGGTGGCGGTGGCCCCGGCGGCGGTGGCGGCGGCTTCGGTGGCGGCGGTGGCCGTCCCGGCTTCGGCGGTCGTCCCGGCGGTCCCGGTGGCCGTGGTGGCACGCAGGGTGCGTTCGGCCGTCCCGGCGGTCCGGCGCGTCGTGGCCGCAAGTCGAAGCGTCAGAGGCGCCAGGAGTACGAGGCCATGCAGGCCCCGTCGGTCGGCGGTGTGATGCTGCCGCGCGGCAACGGCGAGACGATCCGTCTCTCCCGCGGCGCGTCGCTCACCGACTTCGCGGAGAAGATCAACGCCAACCCGGCGTCGCTCGTCGCGGTCATGATGAACCTCGGCGAGATGGTCACCGCGACCCAGTCCGTCTCCGACGAGACGCTCCACCTCCTTGCCGGCGAGATGAACTACGAGGTTCAGGTCGTCAGCCCGGAGGAGGAGGACCGCGAGCTGCTCGAGTCCTTCGACATCGAGTTCGGCGAGGACGAGGGCGACGAGGACGACCTGGTGGTCCGTCCCCCGGTCGTCACCGTCATGGGTCACGTCGACCACGGTAAGACCCGCCTGCTCGACGCCATCCGCAAGACGAACGTCATCGCGGGCGAGGCCGGTGGCATCACCCAGCACATCGGTGCCTACCAGGTCTCGACCCAGGTCAACGACGAGGACCGCGCGATCACCTTCATCGACACCCCGGGTCACGAGGCGTTCACCGCCATGCGTGCCCGTGGTGCCCGGTCGACGGACATCGCGATCCTGGTCGTCGCGGCCAACGACGGCGTCATGCCGCAGACGGTCGAGGCGCTCAACCACGCCAAGGCGGCCGACGTCCCGATCGTCGTCGCGGTCAACAAGATCGACGTCGAAGGTGCCGACCCGACCAAGGTGCGCGGTCAGCTGACCGAGTACGGCCTGGTGGCCGAGGAGTACGGCGGCGACACGATGTTCGTCGACATCTCCGCCAAGCAGGGTCTGCACATCGACTCGCTGCTGGAGGCCGTGATCCTCACGGCCGACGCCTCGCTCGACCTGCGGGCCAACCCGAACCAGGACGCGCAGGGCATCTCGATCGAGTCCCGTCTCGACCGCGGCCGTGGTGCCGTGGCGACGGTCCTCGTCCAGCGAGGCACGCTGCGGGTCGGCGACACGATGGTCGTGGGCGACGCCTACGGCCGAGTGCGCGCCATGCTCGACGACAACGGCAACAACGTGGCCGAGGCCGGTCCGTCTACGCCGGTCCAGGTCCTGGGTCTGACCAACGTCCCGGGCGCCGGCGACAACTTCCTCGTGGTCGAGGAGGACCGTACGGCCCGCCAGATCGCCGAGAAGCGTGCGGCCCGCGAGCGCAACGCCGCCTTCGCGAAGCGCACGCGCAGGTTCTCCCTGGAGAACCTGGACGCGGCGCTGAAGGCCGGCGAGGTCCAGCAGCTGAACCTGATCATCAAGGGTGACGCTTCTGGTTCCGTCGAGGCCCTCGAGTCCTCGCTGCTCCAGCTGGACGTCGGCGAAGAGGTCGACATCCGCGTCCTGCACCGCGGTGTCGGTGCGGTCACGGAGTCGGACATCGACCTGGCCATGGGCTCGGACGCCATCGTCATCGGCTTCAACGTCCGTGCGGCCGGCCGTGCTCAGCAGATGGCCGAGCGCGAGGGCGTCGACGTCCGGTACTACTCGGTCATCTACCAGGCGATCGAGGAGATCGAGGCGGCCCTGAAGGGTCTGCTGAAGCCGGAGTACGAGGAGTTCGAGCTCGGTACGGCGGAGATCCGCGAGGTCTTCAAGTCGTCCAAGCTGGGCAACATCGCCGGTGTCCTCATCCGCTCGGGCGAGGTCAAGCGCAACACCAAGGCCCGACTCATCCGCGACGGCAAGGTCATCGCGGAGAACCTCAACATCGAGGGCCTGCGTCGCTTCAAGGACGACGTCACCGAGATCCGCGAAGGGTTCGAGGGCGGTATCAACCTCGGCAACTTCAACGACATCAAGATCGACGACGTCATCGCGACGTACGAGATGCGCGAGAAGCCGCGGGTGTAACACCCACGGTGTGTGCCGGCCGACCGGGGCTCGTCCCTGGCCGGCCGGCACACCGCCGTCTGCACCCACAAGCCTGACTGGCGAGGTACGGAACCTGATGTGGGGCGAGGCGCCGAGCCCTATGTGGGGTGAGGTGGCGAGCCTGATGTGGGGCGCGGTGCCGAATCCTGTGGGGTAGAGGTGGCGAACCTGATGTGGGGTGAGGTATCGAATCCGATGTGGGGTGCGGCCGAACCCGATGGTGGGTGGGTGCTTAGCCCGACGCGGGGTGGGTGCTGAGTCTGCTCCGGGTGGGCGTTGAGCCTGCTCCGGGCTGGTGCTGAGCTCGCTCCGAGTTGGTGCTGTGCCTGCTCCGGGCGGGCGTGGAGCCTGCTCCGGGTGGTCACCGAACCCGCTGCATGGTGGTCACTGAACCCGCTGCCGGGAGGGGTACTGAACGCGCTGCCGGATGAGGCACTGAGCCCGACAGGGTGCAGGCCGAGCCCGGCGAGGGTCCAGGCCGACCTCGGCGGGGTGCAGGGGCGGAGCCCCGACAGGGGTGCAGGGGACGGAGTCCCCGCTGGGGTCGGGGGCGCAGCCCCGGGGTGGGTCACCTCTTGTCCGACCGAGTCGGGTGGGTGGGTGGTGCAGGCCGGGTACTGGGCGGCGCCTTCGCGTGGAGCCCCGGGGTGGGTCACCTCTTGTCCGACCGAGTCGGGTGGGTGGGTGGGCGAATCCGGGTGCCGGGCGGAGCCACGCGCGCAGCGCCGGGAAACCCCGTCGAGACACGGTCAGGATCGGGGTACCGTTCTTGATGCCCCTGTCCCATACGGCCGACAGGGTCATCGATCCCGTACCGGCGGGTGAACCGGCTGTACATGTACGTGGGGACACTGTCCTTCGACCTGCTCCTCGGTGACATACGGTCGCTGAAGGAGAAGCGCTCCGTCGTCCGCCCCATCGTCGCCGAGCTCCAGCGCAAGTTCGCGGTGAGCGCGGCCGAGGTGGACCACCAGGACCTCCACCGCAGGGCCCGGATAGGCCTCGCCGTGGTGTCCGGGGACGCGGAGCACCTGACCGACGTACTGGACCGGTGCGAACGGCTCGTGGCCGGCCGCCCCGAGGTGGAGCTGCTGTCGGTCAGGCGCCGCATCCACGGCGAAGACGACTGACCTCAGAACGTCGACCGACCTCGGAACGTCGACTGACCTCAAGCACGCAGAGACACACGAAGCAAGGAAGAACGGGAGACGGACCAGTGGCCGACAACGCGCGCGCCAAGAGGCTGGCGGACCTCATCCGAGAGGTGGTGGCCCAGAAGCTACAGCGCGGGATCAAGGACCCGCGGCTCGGCTCCCACGTCACCATCACGGACACCAGGGTCACGGGCGACCTCAGGGAGGCGACCGTCTTCTACACCGTGTACGGGGACGAGGAGGAGCGGAATGCCGCCGCCGCGGGCCTGGAGAGCGCCAAGGGCATCCTCCGCTCCGAGGTCGGCCGCGCCGCCGGCGTGAAGTTCACGCCGACGCTGGCCTTCGTCGCCGACGCCCTTCCGGACAACGCCCGCACGATCGACGACCTGCTCGACAGGGCGCGTGCGGCCGACGAGAAGGTCCGCGAGGCGTCCGCGGGGGCGGGCTACGCCGGTGAGGCCGACCCGTACCGCAAGCCCGGTGACGACGAGACGGACGACACCGCCGAATGAAGCAGAAGCACACCGCGCCCGACGGCCTGGTCATCGTCGACAAGCCGTCGGGCTTCACCTCCCACGACGTCGTGGCCAAAATGCGCGGGATCGCCAGGACCCGCCGCGTCGGCCACGCCGGCACGCTCGACCCGATGGCGACGGGCGTCCTCGTCCTCGGTCTGGAGAAGGCGACCAAGCTCCTCGGTCACCTCGCCCTCACCGAGAAGGAGTACCTCGGCACGATCCGCCTCGGCCAGACGACCCTGACGGACGACGCGGAGGGCGAGATCACCGCCTCCGTGGACGCCTCCAAGGTCACCCGGGAGGCCGTCGACGCCGGCATCGCCAAGCTCAGCGGCGACATCATGCAGGTGCCGTCCAAGGTCAGCGCCATCAAGATCGACGGCGTCCGCTCGTACAAGCGGGCCAGGGACGGCGAGGACTTCGAGATCCCGGCCCGCCCGGTGACCATCTCCTCCTTCGCGGTGTACGACGTCCGTGACGCCGTCGCCGAGGACGGCACGCCCGTCCTGGACCTGGTCGTGTCGGTGGTCTGCTCCTCCGGCACCTACATCCGCGCCCTCGCCCGCGACCTGGGCGCGGACCTCGGCGTCGGCGGCCACCTCACGGCACTGCGCCGCACCCGCGTCGGCCCGTACAAGCTGGACGCCGCGAAGACGCTCGACCAGCTCCAGCAGGAGCTGAGCGTGATGCCGATCGCGGAGGCGGCCGCCGCGGCCTTCCCGCGCTGGGACGTGGACGCCAAGCGCGCCCGGCTGCTCACCAACGGCGTCCGCCTGGAGATGCCCGAGGAGTACGCGGGCGCCGGCCCCGTCGCCGTCTTCGACCCGGAGGGCCGCTTCCTGGCCCTCGTCGAGGAGCAGAAGGGCAAGGCCAAGAGCCTCGCCGTACTGAGCTGAGGGACTTGCCCGTGGAGCGGCGAACACGGGGTGTTCAATGTCGCCGCTCCACGGTCCCCCCTCGGTTCCCCCACCCCTAGGGTGTATCCAACGTCCCCGGTTCATTCACCCGTCCGGGCAGGCGCTCGGAGTGAACCGAGGGAGCGTGAGGGGGCGCGTTCGTCCCGAGATCTGTCCCGCTGATCATCTCGCCCCTACCGTCGAACGCAGGGCAGACGGGCGCGGCGGGGAGGTACGACGATGGCGGCACGGGGCCCGCGGACCGACGGCGGCCACCACTCACCCACCGCACCCCCGGGCGAGCCCACAGCCGCCCCGCCGACGGACCCTCCGGGCGCACCCCCGCCCGCTGACGCCTCCCTCGTCCGGATCCGCGACCTCGCCGGCCGCCCGCGCGGCACCGGCTTCGTCGCCGACCACCACGGCACGGTGATCACCAGCCACGAGGCCGTCGACGGTCTGCCCCGGCTCGTCCTGTACGCCGCCGGCGACCGCGGCTGTGTCGTGACCGCCGACGCGGTCACCCCGCTCCCGGAGCTGGACCTGGCCCTCGTACGCACCGAGGGCTTGGGCGCCCAGCCGCTGCCGGTGACCGTCCGGGAGGCCGTCGGGACGGGTACGTACGTCCGGCTGCCGGCCGGCTGCTGGCGCGAGGCGCGGGTGCTGGCGGAGACACCGGTGACGTACACGGCCACGGACCGCTTCCACCTCGTCGACGGCGCGCTGGAACTGGCGATCGGCACGGCGGGCCGGGACGCGCTGCGGCTGGGCGGCGGCGCGGCCGGGGGACCGGTGCTCGACGCCACGACCGGCGCCGTCGTGGCCGTCGTGGGCACCGCCCTCCAGTGCGGCGCCCGCGACGCGGGCTTCGCCGTCCCGCTGCGCCCCGCCACCGGCCCCCTCGCCGAGCTGCTCGCCCGCAACGCCTCGACGGTCCCCGCCTACGGCGCCGACCTCAACCTCGCCGGAGTCCTGGAACTCACCGCCACCTCGGTCGGCTCGGACGGCCCGCCGGGCACCCTCACCGGCTTCCTCGGCCGGACCGGCACCGAGGACCTCGGCCCCCACGCCGCGCCACGGCCGGTCGAACGCGCCGCACCCGCACGGGAGTTCGCCGCGTTCGCCGCGAGCCCCGCGACCGTCCTCGGCCTCGTCGGAGCCCCGGGCAGCGGCCGTACGACGGAACTCGCGGCGCTCGCGGCCCGCCGCAACCAGGGCACGGAGCCCGCGCCCACCCTGTGGCTGCGCGGAGCCGACCTGCGGGACGACGACGACTCGATCGCCGACGCGGCCCACCGGGCGCTGCACCGCGCGGCCCGGATCGTGACCGCGTCGACCGGGCTCTCCGCCACCGCCCTCGGGGACCTCGACCCCGCCCGTCTGGCCCGGCTCGCCCGCGCCGCCGGCCGCCCCCTGCTGCTCCTCCTCGACGGTCCTGAGGAGATGCCGCCGGTTCTCGCCCACCGGCTCTCCGAGTGGACGGAGGGCACGGCCCACTGGCTGCGGGACGCCGGGGCACGGCTGGTGGTGGCGTGCCGCGCGGAGTACTGGGAGCGGGCGGGGGCGGAGTTCCCGGCCGAGCTGCTGTACGGGGGCGGGGGAGCGACCGGGGACGGTACGGAGGGCGTCCCGGGGGACGGTACGGCGGGCGCCACGGTGGGCGGTTCGGGGGACGGCACGAGGGGCAGTTCGGGGGGTGCTTCCGGGGACGGCACGAGGGGCAGTTCGGGGGGTGCTTCCGGGGGTGCTTCGGGGGGTGTGCTGCCGGCCTGTGTCCGGCTCGGCGATCTCACCCCCGACGAGGCGCGCGAGGCACGGACCCGGTACGTCGTACCCGAGACCGCGCTCGCCGCGCCCGACGCCCGCCACCCCCTCACCCTCCGGCTCCTCGGCGAGATCCGCGCCGCCCTCCCGGCGGCCCCGCCCGCCGACCCCGCCGACCCCGTCGACCCCGTCGACCGCGACGACGTCTTCGCCGCCCACCTCGACCTGATGTGCCTGCGGGTCGCCGTCCGCCTCGCCGCCGAGAACGGTCTGCGCGGCACCGCCGTACGGCGGCTCGCGGCGAAGGTGGCCGGGCAGGTGCACGAGGCCGCCCGCCGCAGCCTCGGGCCCGGGCAGGGGGAGCTGGACCGGGCGTCGTTCGAGGCGGTGTTCCCGTGGGGCCCGGCTCCGGCCCGGCTCGGGGGCGGCACCGGCTGGGCGTCCGCCGTGCTCGCGGAGGGACTGCTGGTGCCCGCGGGCGGCGGCTACCGCTTCGCCCACGAGGAAGTGGCCGACTGGATCCAGGGCCTCCACCTCGACCTGGACGAGGCCCTGCGCGCCCTGGTCCACCGCCGCCGCACGCCCGACGGCGGGCACCCGCTCCCCGTCCCGCACCACCGCATCGGCCCCGTCGTCCAGGCCCTGCTGCTCCTCGGCCGCCACCAGGGCACCCGTCGGCTCGCCCGCCGGCTGGAGAAGCTGGCCCACGCCCTGCACGCCGACCCGGCCTCGTGGTGGGCCGCCCGGCTGCTCGCCGAGACCCTGCTGCGGGTCCCGGACGCGACCCCGTACGCCGGGGTCCTGCGGCTGCTCGCGGACCGCGTCGCGGAGGCGGGTGGAGGGGGAGCCGTCGCCGAGGGCGCGGGGGCGCTCCCTGAGTTCGGTCTCCCGGAGTTCGGCCCCGGCTTCTGGACGGGGCTCGCCCTCCCGTCCGACCTGCGCCTCGACCTCCTGCGCCGCCTGGTCCTCGCCGACACGGCCCCGCCCGACGCGGACGAACTCCGCGGCCCCCGCTACCTCGACGCCGTGGCCCGGCTCCTCGTCGCCCAGCCCACCACCGTCCAGGCGTGCCTCACCCGCTGGTTCGACGACGAGCGGCCGCTGCCCGCGGCGCCGCACGCGACCGTGGCGACCGCAGCGCAGGCGCTGCTGCACACCCACCGGCACCGGGCCCTGGACGACCTCACCGAGACCCTGGTCGGCTGCGCGCACCGGCGGGCCGACGAGCTGCTCGCCGTCCTCGCCGAGGAGGAGCCGTCGGCCCTGTGCCGGGCCGTCGACCGGTGGGCGCACGACGAACGCCCGGCCCGGCGCGTCGCGGCGGTGGCGTACGGGCTGCGCGCCGCACCGCACGTGCGGACGGACGCCGACCGCCGGCTGCTGCGCTACGCGGCCCTCGCCCTGCTCGCCCGCCCCGCCGACCGCACCCTGCACGCCGGTGCCCTCGGCCTCCTCGTACGGGACCCCGAGACCAGGGCCCGGTATCTGCCGCTGGCGCTCGAGCGGTTCGCGGCCGGTGATCCGCAGCTCCCGGCGGACGCGCTGCTGGCCGCGCTGGCCATCGATCCCGAGCCGGTGCTGGACGCCGTCCGGACCCGGCTGTGCCGCCCCGACGCGGGCGCGGGCCGTACGCTGCGCGCGCTCGCCGAGGTCACCACACCCGCGCTGGCCGGTCCGGTCGCCGCGCTCGTCCGGGAGGCGGTGCAGTGGCATCCGGAGGCCGCCGGGGACGTGGCCGCGTACGTCGACCGGCGCCTCGATCATGGCCCGGCCGCCCATGCCGTGCTGTTTCCGCTGGTCACGGGCCTGCTGGGCGAGGGTGGCCCGGAGCCGCTGCGGGCCGCCCTCGCCGCCGTGCTGGCCGTCCCCGGGGCGCCCGGCTCCCGGCCCCTGCGCCGCGAGCTGCTGGAGTTCCTCCTCCACCGTGAGCAGGCTCCGGCCGTCCTGGACGCCGTCCTGTACGCGGCCGCCCAGTGGAGCGGGGAGGAACTGCGCGCGCTGGTCCACCGCACCGGGCTGCTCCTCGTCCGGACGACGGAGGGCGCGACCCGTTTCGACCGGGGGCTCGTCGATCTGGGCCGCCATGTTCCCGGCTTCGCGGCGCAGGTGACGGGCTGGCTCACCGGGGCGCCGGGGGAGTGGGCGGCGGTGGTCGGGCCCAGCGCGCGGCGGACGCTGGAGAACCTGGCGGGGGTGCGGGTGCCCGCGTGAGCCGCGCGGGCGGCCCCTCAGCACGTGGGTCGAGTCACAGGCACCATGCCGATGCGAGCCGGGAGCACCCGGCATGGCACCCTTAGACCGCGTAAGAAGGCAACGATTTACACGGACACGGGTTCGAGGAGCGGTCACAGTGCAGCGCTGGCGTGGCTTGGAGGACATCCCCGAGGACTGGGGACGCAGCGTCGTCACCATCGGCTCCTACGACGGAGTCCACCGCGGACACCAGCTGATCATCCGGCACGCGGTGGACCGCGCCCGGGAACTGGGCGTCCCCGCCGTCGTCGTCACCTTCGACCCGCACCCCAGCGAGGTCGTCCGCCCCGGCAGCCACCCGCCGCTGCTCGCCCCGCACCACCGGCGCGCCGAGCTGATGGCGGAGCTGGGCGTCGACGCCGTGCTCATCCTTCCGTTCACCACGGAGTTCTCGAAGCTCTCGCCCGCCGAGTTCGTGGTGAAGGTCCTCGTCGACAAGCTGCACGCCAGGGCCGTCGTCGAGGGCCCGAACTTCCGCTTCGGCCACAAGGCCGCCGGGAACGTCGAGTTCCTCATCGAGCAGGGCAAGGTGTACGACTTCGAGGTCGAGGTCGTCGACCTGTACGTGCGCGGCGAGGCGGGCGGCGGCGAGCCGTTCTCCTCGACCCTGACCCGCCGCCTGGTCGCCGAGGGCGATCTCGCGGGCGCCGCCGAGATCCTGGGCCGGCCGCACCGCGTCGAGGGCGTCGTCGTGCGCGGCGCCCAGCGGGGACGGGAGCTGGGCTTCCCGACCGCCAACGTCGAGACCCTGCCGCACACCGCGATCCCGGCCGACGGCGTGTACGCCGGCTGGCTGCACGCGGGTGACGAGGCGATGCCGGCCGCGATCTCCGTCGGCACCAACCCGCAGTTCGACGGCACCGAGCGCACGGTCGAGGCGTACGCCATCGACCGCGTCGGCCTCGACCTGTACGGGCTGCACGTCGCCGTCGACTTCCTCGCCTTCGTGCGCGGCCAGGCCAAGTTCGAGTCCCTGGAGGGGCTGCTGGAGCAGATGGCGCTGGACGTGAAGCGCTGTCGGGAGCTGGTGGCAGCGGCGTCCGCGGAGTAGCGAGCGAAGCCCTCCGGGCGAACAACGACTGAGGGGGGGGGGGGGGGGGGGGGAAAAAGGGAGGCCCCCCCTCTTGTTTTTGTTTTTCTTTTGTGTGGGCCTTTTTTTGGGGGGGGGGGGGGGGGGGGGGGTGTGGGGTTGTGCTGTCGTCC
>NZ_JBVJAB010000023.1:26631-41993 GCF_055591025.1 Streptomyces sp. NPDC041784 | reverse complement strand
GGGTGGGGGTCGGCGCTCACGCCTCACAGAAATCGACAAACCCCCCCCCCCCCCCCCCCCCCCCGCCGCCCCCCCCCCCCCCCCCCCCCCCCCCCCCCCCCCCTCAGTCGTTGTTCGGCTTCCGCGGCGCGCGGCTACTGCTGCGGGGGCGGCGGAGGGGGAGGGGTCTGGGCCTGGGCCTGGCCGTCCGGCTGCGGCGGGGTGGGGGGCTGGGGGTAGCCGTAGCCCGCCGGCGGCTGGGGCGGCTGCGGGTAGGGCTGTCCGGGCGGCCCGGGGTACGGCTGCTGGCCCTGCGGAGCGTACGGCTGTCCGGGCTGCGGCTGCTGGTGCGGCTGCTGCTGGGGCGGCTGTGGGGGCTGCTGGGCGTAGGGCTGCTGCGGCGGGTACGGCTGTCCCGGGTGGGGCTGACCGTACGGCTGGCCGGGCTGGCCGGGCTGGTCGGGCACGCCGGGCTGGCCCGGGTGGGCCGTCTGCTGCGGGTACGGCCGGCCGGGGTAGGGCGGCTGCCCCGGCATGGGCTGTCCCGGCATGGGCTGGCCGGGGAACGGCTGGCCCGGCATCGGCTGGCCCGGCATCGCGTGTCCCGGCATCGGCGGGGCGGCCACCGGGGGCGGGTTGCCGTCGTTCGTCCAGAGACCGTGCATCTGCTGGTGGCGGACGAAGTCCTCCGCGACCATCGCCGCCAGGTTGAAGTACGCCTCCCGCACCTTCGGCCGCATCATGTCGAGGTCGACCTCGGCACCGGCGGCCAGGTGCTCGTCGAACGGCACGACGACGACGCCCCGGCAGCGCGTCTCGAAGTGGCCGACGATGTCCTCCACCTTGATCATCTTGCCGGTCTCGCGCACCCCCGAGATGACGGTGATGGACCGAGAGACCAGCTCCGCGTACCCGTGCGCGGACAGCCAGTCCAGGGTCGTACTGGCGCTGCTCGCCCCGTCCACCGACGGCGTCGAGATGATGATCAGCTGGTCGGCGAGGTCGAGCACCCCGCGCATGGCGCTGTAGAGCAGACCGGTGCCGGAGTCGGTCAGGATGACCGGGTACTGCTTGCCGAGCACGTCGATCGCGCGCCGGTAGTCCTCGTCGTTGAAGGTCGTGGACACGGCCGGGTCGACGTCGTTGGCGATGATCTCCAGACCGGAGGACGCCTGCGAGGTGAACCGGCGGATGTCCATGTACGAGTTGAGGTACGGGATCGCCTGGACGAGGTCACGGATGGTGGCCCCGGTCTCGCGCCGCACCCGGCGGCCGAGCGTGCCGGCGTCCGGGTTGGCGTCGATCGCGAGGATCTTGTCCTGCCGCTCGGTGGCGAGGGTGGAGCCGAGAGCGGTGGTGGTGGTCGTCTTGCCCACGCCGCCCTTGAGGCTGATGACCGCGATGCGGTAGCAGGACAGCACCGGCGTCCGGATCAGCTCCAGCTTGCGCTGCCGCTCGGCCTCCTCCTTCTTTCCGCCGATCTTGAAGCGGGAGGAGCCTCCGGTCGGACGGCTGCTCTTCGCCTTCTGCTTCTTGTTGTTGAGCAGACGGTCGGAGGACAGCTCCACGGCCGCGGTGTAACCCAGCGGCGCGGCACCGGGGTTGACCGGCTGCCGCTGGTCGTGCTGGATCGCCTGCGGCCAGGCGGCACCGATACGGGGGTCGACGGCCTGGTGGGGAGCCTGGGGGGCGGCGTGCGCGTCCTGAGGAGCGGGGGCGCCCTGCGGGGCGTGCGGGGGCTGCGGGCCGCTGGGGGCCTGGGGCTGACCGTCCGCCTGCTGGGGGATCCCCGGGTACGGCTGGGGGGACTGCGGCGGCTGCGGCTGCGGCTGCTGGTGCTGCTGTGGCGGCTGCGGGGCGTGCTGGGCCGGGTCGGCCTGCGGGAAGCCGTAACCGCCGGGTGCCGCGGGCGGGGTGGGTGCCGGGGCGCCGGTGGGCTGGGGGAAGCCGTAACCGCCGGGCGTCGCCGGAGGCGTGGGCGCCGGGGCGGCGCCGGGGTGCGGGAAGCCGTAACCGCCCTGGGCGTTGGGCACGGGCGGCTGCGGGAAGCCGTAACCGGGCTGGGCGTTGGGGGCCGGGGGCTGCGGGAAGCCGTAACCGGGCTGCGGAGCGGGGTCCTGTGCCGGTGCGGGGGGCTGCGGGAAACCGTAGCCCGGCTGCGGGCCGGCCGGGGCGGGCGGCGCCGGCTGCGCGGGGACGGGCTGCTGCCCGGCCGCCGCGGGATCCATGTACTGAGGGTGCGGCTGGGCCTGGGGCTCCGCCTGCGGTTGGGCCTGAGGCTGCGGCTGGGCCGGCCACTCGGCCGCCGGCGCGGGCGCCGCGGGCTGGTACGACGGCGGCAGCGGCGGCAGTCCGCCCTGCGGGGCCGGCGGGGGAGCCCAGGCGGGCGGCGCGGCGGGGACGCTGCCCTGAGGCATGCCGTCCTGCTGTGCGCCGTCCTGCTGTGCGCTGCCCTGCTGTGCGCTGTCCTGCTGTGCTCTGTCCTCGGTCATGTCGTCCTGCGGGGCGGCATCCGCCGGGGCGGGCGCCTCCGCAGTGGCCGGTGCGACCGGTGCGGCCGGTGCTTCCGTCGACGCGTCGGCGGACGGGTCGTCCTGCGCCTCCGCGCCCTCGACGGCGTCGGTGCCCTCGGTGTCGTCGGACACCGCATCGCCGGCGGCGTCCGCTTCCTCGGCGGTGTCGGTGTCACCCTCGGCCTCGGCCACGGCGTCCGCCTCGGCCTCCGGACCGTCCGCCGACGGCTCTTCGGGCTCCGCGGGCACGGCGACCTCGTCGTCCGCCTCCCCGGGCTGCTCTCCGGACTCTCCGGGCTCTCCGGTCGGCCCGGGCCCCTCCGCCCCGGTCTCCGCCGTGGCCGTCCGCTCCGCGATCTGGCGCTTCAGGGCCGCCGAGGAGATGCGCATGGTCGCGCCGCTCTCCAGGTCGCCGTTCCCGAAACCGCTCTCCTCGGCGACCGGCGGCGCGACGGGGGCCGGCGCCTGCGGCTGCTGGGCGGGCTGGGCGGGCTGGACCTGGACATGGGGCTGCGGCTGCTGCGGCTCGAACCCGCTGCCCTCCGGGAGCCCCGGCACGGCGACCGGTTCCCCGGTCGGCGGCACGGCGGGCGCGGGCGGCGCGGGAGGCGTGAACGGCGCGCCCGGACCCTGAGCCGCGGGCGGCGCGAAGGGCGCCGCCCCGGGCCCGGCCGCCGGCGCGGGCGGAGCCGGCGAGGCAGGCGGGACGGGCGGAGCGAAAGGCGCCCCGGGCGCAGGGGGCCCAGGGGGCGTCGGCGCGGGCGGAGCGAGCCCTGGCAGCGGTTCACCGGCGGGCGCGGGGAAACCCCCCGGAGGCGTACCCGGCACACCCGGAACACCCGGAACACCCTGAGCCGGCGTCGGCGTCGGCGTCGGTGTCGGCGCGGGCGCCGCAGGGGCCCCGCCCGTGCCCGTGCCCGTAGCCCCCGTCGAACCCCCGCCCGCGTTCTGCGTGTACCAGGCGGGCGGCGCGTAGTCGATGGTGAACTCGCCCGTCGTCTCGATGGCGGACTCCGCGTCGGGCTGGTCATCGCCGGGTGTGGCCCAGCCCCCGCGCATCCCGTCCCGATCGCTGCTCACAGTTCCTCCTGGTGTGGTCGAGCACCCTCATGCCATGCCGGGGCGACCATTTCTCGTCGTACGAAGTGGTTTCGAGGCCGTCAGAGGTCGTCCGAGGTGCCGGCCCTCCCCGGAGACGTCGACACCCACCCCATGGGTTTCCGGTATCGCGCCCCGCACCAGCCTAATCATCAGATGCCCCGCCCCGGCAGGCCCGCCCACCCCTCGGCACAGGTCCGTCACGCCGGCCACCCCACTCCGCAAACCGGTCATAGCCGCAGAAGTGCCGCACAGTGAAAGGGAGAAGCCCGTCAGTCCATGCGCCGAGGCGTGCCCAGCAGACCGATCTCGGCATCCGTCGGCTGTGTCATCACATACTGCCGGTCCCGGTCGGCACACCACAGGGTGAGACCGTCGGCGAGCGTGGGCAGCGCCTCCACATCGGCACCGGGCAGGGTCAGCGCGCGGCCCAACTCCGTGGCCTCGTCCGGCGAGATCCGCTGGACGCCGACCAGCCGGGCCTGCCGCAGCAGCCGCGGGGCGACCGGGCTGAGATACGGCAGCAGGGTCAGCACGGCCTGCCAGGGACCGGACGCGACGCGTCCGCGCGGCGGGCGCATGCCGCAGTCCCGCACCACCAGCACCGGCGTACCCGCCGAGGCGCCCTGCGGGGGGACCCGGCCGACCTCGTACACCGCCAGGCCGTTCTGCCCGCCACCCATGGCGTGCACCATCTGCACCCAGGCCTGCGGCCGTCCCGTCTCCACGGCCACCCGGGCGCCGGTCGCCGCCGCTCTGAGTGCGAGGACCTGCGCCGTCCACAGACCGCCGATCAGGACGACGTCGTACGGCGTGGGCCGGTTGAGGCCCAGCACGGCAGGCCGGCCCTCGGCGTCGACGCCGATGACGACACCGTCGTCCCCGATGGGCAGGGAGAGCGCCGCCAGTTGTTCCACCGTCACCGAGTGGCGGCCGTGCCGGGGGCCGAGGAGACCGAAGCCGCTGCGCAGCGAGCGCTTCCCGCGCCGGCCCGTGGTGGGCTCCGGCTCGCCGGGGGCGGTGGCCGCCCGTGTCGTCGTCGCCGTCACCGAACACCTCCGAGGGGCAGAGTGGCCAGAATGCCGGGCACCTGTTCCCGGTCGAGGCGGGCGAGGCCCGCACCCGTGTGCCGGGCCGCGCCCTGCACCGCGCGGCGGGCCGCCACGAGTTCGTCGTCGCTGCGGCCCGTCACCCGCAGGTGCCCGCTCAGGGACACCTCCTGCCGCTCACCGCGCGCGAGGGTGACGCTGAACGTGGTGGCGAGCGCGGGGACCGCCGTGACCAGGGCGATGAACTGGGGGAGCGACGGGCCGCTGCCGCCGCCCAGCGTCGGCCACCGGCGCAGCCAGTACGTGGTGTGCCGGCGGTTGTCGCAGCGCCAGCTCCGGCTGGACTCCTCGGTCCGCCGCTCCAGCGCGCCGGTCCGCCCTGCCTCCGCCGTCACCAGCGGGTTGGCGCAGGCCGAGGTGGCGATGGCGGCCGTCAGCTGCTCCTCGTCGAGGACCGTCGCCCGGAACCCGGCTCCGGTGAGCCGGCTCGCGAGGTGGTCGGCGGCCCGCACCACGCACTTCTGCGCGCCGACGAGACCGCCGCCGCGTGCCGCCACGGCCTCCGCGCACAGCTCCGGATCCAGCTTCAGCGCGATCCAGGTGATGCGCACGGCCGGGGCACCGGTCTGCTCCTGAAGGGGCGCGTAGTTGGAGACGGCGACGGACTGCGGGGGCAGGTGCAGCGCGGGCGCGGGCTGGGTGTGCAGCACGATCTGGGCGGACTCCAGCCGGATGCCGTCCACGTCGAGCGCGTCGTGCACCAGGGCGAGCGGCAGGGGCTGCCGGTCGCGCTCGGCCCGCAGCGCGGTCGCGTCCGCCTCGACCTGGAGGACGGCGGTGACGAACGTGCCGTCCCCGACGATGCCGACGGGCCGCCGGTCACGGCCGCCGTAGGTGTAGGTCCGCAGGCTGGGGTCGCACTCCAGGGCCGGTCCGAAGCCCGGTTCGGTCCCGGCGGGTATCTCCAGCTTCTCGGCCAGCCGGCGGCGGGCCTTCAACCCGCGCGCGGTGGCCAGCCATTCGGGCAGCGAGCGCCCGCGGCGGCGGGCCACGGAGACCACCACCAGGACGACGGCGACGACACCGGCCACCGCCAGCCCCACCGGGCCGATCGCCCAGCCGACGAGCAGCACGGCGGCCGCGATCTCCCACAGGACGAGGCGTTGCAGCCGGAATGCCCCGGCCTGCCCCGAACGTGCCTTGAGCTGAAGCGCTCCCGATCCCGACGCGCGCTGCGGCGCCGACGGCCGGGGGGCCGAGGAGCCCCGCGTCCGCGCTCGGCCACCGGAGCGTTCGCGCGTTCCCGAAGCCATCACTCCATCCCCCCGTATCGCTCACGACTCGCCCGCATTTCAGCACCGCACAGGGCACTTGACGGCCCAGGAACCCTACCCGCTCCCCAAGCCACGGCGGATACCAGGCATAGTAGGGGGCCGCTCTGACATCGGGGGCGGGGGACCGTGACCCCGCGGGTACGGCCAGGACGGAAAACGGGGAGAGACAAAAGCAGATGGCATCCCGGCGCGATCAGCTCAATGCCTACACCTTCGCGAAGCGCCGTATGCTCGCGGCCTTTCTCCAGTCGTCGCCCGACGGCTCGGAGGAGGGGGCACCGCGACCGCTGCGCGCGATATTGCCCGGCATCATCGTCGGGGTGATCGTCATGGCGGTCTTCGGCGCGTGGGGCATGTTCAAACCGACCGCGCCGAAGGGCTGGGACGAACCCAACGCCAAGGTGATCATCGCCAGCAAGTCGACCACCCGGTACGTGGTCCTCAGGACCGACGGGGAGGTCCAGCTCCACCCGGTCCTGAACATGGCCTCCGCGAAGCTCCTGCTGGAGGCGGGCGGGGGTGACGTCGTCACCGTCGCCGAGTCGGTCCTCGACAACGGCAAGATCCCGCACGGCGTCACCATCGGCATCCCGTACGCGCCCGACCGGCTGCCCTCGGCGGACGAGGCCGGCAAGGCCAAGCGCTGGGCGGTCTGCGAGCGCCCGAGCGCGGGCGGCGGCGACTCCGTCCAGAAGGCCGCGCTCGTCCTGTCCGGCGACGAGATGAAGGCCACCGACGGCAAGGGCCGTCTCGGCGGCGGCCAGTTGCTGTACGTCGCCGACCCGGACGGCAAGCAGTACGTGGTCGACGCCGAGGGCCGGGCGTACCCGATCGACAAGGGCGACGAACTGCTGCTGCGGGCCGTGGTCGGCTCCAACCGGCAGCCGCAGCGGGTCTCCGCCGAGTGGCTGGCGACCTTGCACCAGGGCGACGCGATCACCTTCCCGGACATCGAGGGGACGCCGGGCGCCCCGGCCGGCGCGCCGGGCCAACTCGACGACTCGACCGACAAGGTCGGCACGGTCCTGAAGGCGTTCGACAACAACACGGAGCAGTACTACGTGGTGCTGCCCGGCCGGGTCGCGCCCGTCTCCGCCTTCGTCGCCCAACTCCTGCTGTTCAGCGAGGAGCTGGCGCCGCTCGGCCAGGCCGGTCACGCCGCCGAGGTCAGCCCCGGCGCGATCGTGCCGGGCAAGCCGTTCGGCACCGAGCACAGCTGGCCGACCGGTGACCCCACGCCCGTCAACGAGGCGTCGTCGGCCGCCGGGAGCCGCAGCACGGTCTGCACCGTCCTGCGCGGCGTGAACGGCGACACGGGCGCCACGACCCTGAGCACCTGGGCGGGCACGGACTTCCCGGAGAAGCTGCCGGCCGGCTCCTCCAGCGCCTACGTCACACCGGGCTCCGGCCAGCTGTACCGCCAGTTCCAGGGCAAGGCGACCAAGGCGGGACCGGTGTTCCTGGTCACCGACACCGGCCTGCGGTACGTGCTCCAGTCCAACGGCGACAGCGCCACCGACGACGCGGGCATCGGCACCACCGCCAAGCAGCGCGAGCAGCAGCAGAAGGAGGCCCAGCAGGCCCAGACGCTGCTCGGCTACAAGGACGTGGACGCGGCGCCGATCCCCGCCGCCTGGTCGGAGTTCCTGCCCACCGGCCCCCGCCTGTCGACCGCGGCGGCCCGCCAGCCGCAGGGCTCGTGAGGGGGAGGACGACAGTGCTGCGTACGACCATGATGGCGGCGGCCGCCCTGCTGACCACCGCGACGGTCCTCGCGCCGCCCGCGACCGCCGCCGAGAAGCTGCCCTACTCGGACCAGTGCCAGTTCCCCAACGGCCTGTACCCGGGCCGTCCCTGGTCCCTCCAGCGTGTGCTGCTGGACGAGCTGTGGAGCCGTTCCAAGGGCGAGGGCGTCCGCGTGGCCGTCATCGACACGGGCGTGGATGTGAAGAATCCGCAGCTCACCGCCGCCGTCGACGCGAAGAGCGGCCGCAACCTGCTGCCGAAGGGCCTCAAGGACGACGACGGCGAACCGATCGAGCGCGGCAAGGAGAACGGCACGACGGACACCGTCGGCCACGGCACCAAGGTCGCCGGCATCATCGCGGCCCGCCCGGTCGGCGGCACCGGCTTCGTGGGCCTGGCCCCCGAGGCGACGATCATCCCGATCCAGCAGAACGACGCGGAGGGCCACGGCACCACCGAGACCCTGGCCGCGGCGGTCCGCTACGCGATCCAGGCCAAGGCCGGCGTCATCAACATCTCCCAGGACACCTCGAACGCCGTGAAGCCCTCCGACGACCTGGAGAAGGCGATCGACGAGGCCCTGGCCCAGAAGATCGTCGTCGTGGCGTCGGCCGGCAACGACGGCCTGGGCGGCAACGTCAAGGAGACCTACCCCGCCTCCTACGACGGCGTCCTCGCCGTCGCCTCCTCCGACCGCAACAACGAACGCGCCGCCTTCTCCCAGTCCGGCGACTTCGTCGGCGTCGCCGCCCCCGGCGTGGACATGATCTCCACGGTGCCCCAGGGCGGCCACTGCTCCGACAACGGTACGAGCTTCTCCGCACCGTACGTCGCGGGCGTCGCCGCGCTGCTCAAGGCCCGCCACCCGGACTGGACCGCCCGCCAGATCGTCGCCCAGATCGAACAGACCGCCGAGCGCACGATCGCCGGCCACGACCGCCTGGTCGGCTGGGGCGTGGTCGACCCGGTCCGCGCCCTGACGGAGGACGACCGCCCCATCGAGTCCCCCGACCCCCAGAACGGCCTCTCCCGCGCCGAGGCGCCCACGGCCGCCAAGTTCCAGGTCGGCGAGACCCCCGACGAACGCAACATCCGTCTCGCCACGTACGTGGCCGTCGCCGCGGCGGTCCTCGTCGCGGGCGCGAGCGGCTCGGCGGTGGCCATCCGCGACGCCCGACGCCGGGCGCGGAGGATGGCGGGGAGCGAGTAGGCCGACGGCCGAACCGGGAAGGAGGAGCAGCATCATGACGCAGCACGGAACAGGCGCCCGGCCAAACCTGAAGGTGTCGAGCGCGGACCTCACCAAACTGGCCGACGACCTCGACGACATGCAGGACCACCTGGACAAACAGGTCCGGCGCATGGACGCGATCGTCGACGGCATCGAGGCGGGCTGGAGCGGCCCGGCGGCCTCCGCGTACCGCGACTTCCACCGGGCGGCCGCCGAGGACGCCGTACGCATCCGCGAGGTGATGAAGCTGTTGGAGGAGGCCGTACGGCTGAGCCGCGACGGTTTCTCCCAGGACGACCTCGACGTACTGGCGCACATGCGGCGGATCCAGGTGGACCTCCAGAGCGAGGTGAACGAACTGTCGACGCCGAACACCGAGGCACCGGCGTCGGCGCCGCGCAGCAGCCTCGACGATCTGTAGCCCGCACGGAACCACAGTTGCCGACGCACAGGGGGAACATGTCGACCGGCACCGAACCTGACGAGTACATCTCCGTGTCCTTCTCGGCCCTCCAGGAACTGGCCGCCGACCTCGAGGACATCCTCGAACAGCTCAACACCAAGCTCGACGGCCTTTACGACCGGGTCGTGCCCGTCGTGCTGTCGTGGCAGGGCGAGACCCGCGACGTCTTCGTGGACAAGCTCGACGAGTGGGACCGCTCCGCCCAGGACCTGCAGGCGGCCCAGAGGTGGCTGCACGAGTACGTGACCACGGGTCACGCCGACTTCGCGGCCGCGCATCAGGCGGTGCTGCGCGGCTGGGGCGGTGCCTGATGGCGGAGAAGCTGCCCTCGGACGAGGAACGCGCGAAGGAGGCTGCCGCCGCCCGTACCCGTTCGCCCAAGACGAGCGGCGGCGGGTTCGACGTGCAGCCGCAGCACGTCCACTACACCGCCCTCGTGGTGCGCGACGGCCAGTTCGACTACGACAAGGGCGCCAAGGCGCTCGTCGACGTGCTGAACGAGTACAGCCAGTCGGCCGGAACCGGCTGGGGCGCGGACGCCTTCGCGGCGGCCTACACGTCGGTGAACGAGAAGTTCCTGGAGTTGTGGGCGAAGAGCGTGGTCAGTGTCGGCGGAGTCGCCGTCGGCCTGACGGACACGGCCAACAAGTACACCCAGGCGGACTGGCAGGCGCGCAGGATGTACGGTCCGCCGCCTGTCGAGAAGGCGCCGCCCGCCGTCATCGAGAGCGTGCCCAAGTATGGCCCGGTCAACGACATCAAGTGGACCGGCACCGGAGAGGACGCTGACTCCTGGGCCATCTCCGGAGTCCTCGGCGAGATCCCCGACTTCCTCGCCGACGTCATCCGGCCGGCGATCGAGCACGGCCTCAGGCTCGGCAAGATGCACGAGATCACCCCGGGCGCCCGGGACGAGGACCTCAAGGGCATGGCCACGGCCTGGCGGGCGGTCGAGAAGGACGCGAAGGCGGCGTCGGACAACTTCAACAGCGCCATCAAGTTCATCACCAACAACAAGGGCAACGACGAGTGGCAGGGCGCGATGAAGGCGTTCTGCCAGACGATCTGGGGCACCACTGAATGGGGCAGGACCTACGATTCCCAGGGCGACCGGGTCTCCATCGGCCGCAGTTGGAAGACGAACCGCAACGTCGTGCCCGCGAAACAGCGGCCCATCATCGAGATCCTCCGCAACACCGCGGCCACCGTCCAGGAGACCCTGGACCATCTCGCCGAGGTGCGCAACACGACCGCGGACACGACCACCCGGCTCGCCGTGGAGGCCACGAAGGCGACGGTCAAGGACCTCACCACGGGCCTCGACCTGTTCGAGATGACCCGGCTCGCGGCGACCATGGCCTTCGGCGAGATCGTGCTGACGTTCCGCTCGCACATGGACAAGGGAGCCGCCGACGCCGCCGTCGAAAAGTACCACCAGGCCTTCAACGACGCCGCCACCAAGCTGAAGGCGCTGGAGCCCGATCTGAACGAGGCACTGCTCAGCGTGCCCACGTTCCGCGCGGAGGCGGCGCGCGCGGCGGCGTACGGCGCGCGCACCCTGAACGACTTCAAGAAGGAGCACAGCTGGCAGCGTCCGGAGAGCCAGATTCCGTACAAGTACAGCCTTGATCTGGCGACCGAGGAGGAATTGTCCGGTGGGCACAGCATCGACAAACACGTCGGTCTGACGGACGACCAGCTGACACAGCGGTTGCGTGACGAGGCGACGGGAGGGGGTGTGCAACAAATTCCCGCGGCCTCGTCCTTTACCGACCTGGATTCGGCTCAGGAATACACTCAGTATAATATCGGTAGTAATTCGGCGGAAATTGACAAATGGCTGGAGAATCCACCACCGGACCCCCTCAGGGAGGAATTCAGTGTTCCGTCGGTCCCTGGTGGGGGGGCGGCGGTTCCGGTCGTGACCGGGCGTACGGCGCCGGTGGTGAACGGTCATCCGACGGCGCCCAAGGACGCTCACGGCGTTCTCACGGTGCTGAAGTACGAACCGAGTCTGGACCCGCCGTTCGTCGTCCTGACGTCCATGCCTGAATGATGATGAAGGAGCCGCCGGATGGCAGAGCCCGATGAGCGGTCGTGGGCCGAGGCGATCGGTATGTACGCGCGCAGATACACCATCGCCAAGGTGACGCGCAGGGAGCACAAGGACTGGGCGCTCGACGTGAACACCTTGATGCACGGGGACACGCCGGACAACCGCGGCTGGCGGACCAGCGATCCCCTCGTGGGCGAGTTCGAGAGGCTCGACGACCCGTACTACCCCTTCGTCGTGCCGCCGGACGACCCCTCGGCGATGGACACCTGGAAGTCCTCTCTGCACGAGATTCCGCGCTCCTCCGCCGAGCGGTTCCTCGTGGCCCTTTCCACGCAGTGGCTCAATGTCGAGAAGGAGCAGGACTTCGAGGAACGCAGGGCGAGCCTCGAGGAGAAGGCCGACATCATCCTGTCTCGTTTCCCGGAGGGTTCCCGCTTCTACGCCAACACCGGGCGGGACAGCAAGAATCTCGACTATTATCAGCGGATCTCCGGTTGCTCGACCATTTCCGTACATGTCTGGGACGTCGGCCTGTTCCTCGTCTCCGAGACGGAGGTCGGGATGGTCTGGTCGTTCCACGCGTGGTGACCCGAAACACCGCCGCCCCATCGCCCCTGGAGAGGCCTTGCGCACCCGTACCGCCACCTACCCCGACCGCGCCACCGCGCAGTGGGCGACCCAGCACGTCGTCACCCGCAACGAACAGGTCATCCACGGCTGGCTGGCACAGTCCACCCGGCAGCGGCTGACGATCGAGGCGGCGTGGCCGTCCCGGGAGGAGCCCGTCGGGCGGGTGCTGCTCCAGGCCATGGCGCTGGCGGGCCGTGGCGCCGTCGACGTACGCGTTGCCCGGGTCGTGCTGCGCCGCGAGCCCTCCGCAGCGCACGGCTTCGCCGTGCATGCCAGTTTCCCCGTCTACTTGTGAAGGCAGTGGACCCACCGTGGCGCTGACACCCCTGGAACACGACCGCAGATACGGCGAGTTGGACGAGGTCATGCGCGCGTACGCCGGACAGCCGACGGACGACACCGACGAGAAGCCCAGCCTGGCCCTCACCGCCTACCTGCGGCACACCTGGCACACCCGCCCCTGGGCGCTCGCCGTCGCCGAGACCCAGCTGCGGGAGTACGCCCGTAACCCGCCGGGACGGCTGAGGGTCCGGCTCGGGGAGTACTACGCGCTGCCGGACGTCGGCCTGCCCGACAGAGAGATCCTGGACTGGCTGACGCTGCTCGCCGATCACATCCGGCGCAGCGTGGAGGAGGGCTTGGTCCCGCCGCCGGCCGCCCCCGCCACCCACTGGGAGTGGAGCGCCCGATTCCCCGAACTGGGTCAGTTCCTCGGCGGCTGGTTCTCCCAGGACATGCCGGACGAGTTCGCCGACCACGACGCGGCCGTCGACGACTACCGCACGACCACCGACCCGCACCTCGTGGCCCGCCTCGTCGGAGAACTGCACGAGCTGGTCGCCCTCCAGTTGGAGGAGTCGGACTACGCCGTGGCCGTCGCTGAGCTGGGCATGGAGGTCGAACCGCAGCCCCCGTACTCGCCGAGCGGCTGGCTGGCCCTGGTGGCCGCCCGGCTCGGTGCGCCGCGCGCGGTTTACGGCCCCGGCGGGCGAGACACGTCGTGACGGTACCGGGCGAGAACCGCCGGAGGCCCGGCCAGGTCAGACATCTGGCATGGCGTCACGAGCGCCTTCTGAGGCGCCGGCCCGGATCCCCTCCCTGCCCAAACTCGGCGCCACCTGGAATGCCCACGGCGCGTGCCGTACTGGCTGCGCACGGCCGAACGGCCGTCTTCTGCTCTTCCCCGCTCAACCTCTGACGCGGCTTCACCAGTTCGTGGTCGCCCACCAGTGCGCGGTGTGTGGAACCGGACACAGTTGATCGCCTCCGACCCGGCCTTGATCCGGGGCTCGGTCGGACAGCGCCGCTACCACCGCGCGGCCCTCGCCGACCCGCCCACCCCCGCCGAGACCCTCGCGGACAAGCACGATCACGATCGCCGCGCCCCGTGAAGAATCGGTGAAGCTTCGAGCAGTGGTAGCACAGCTGTTGCATATGGCAGTTGGGGCTGTCGGAGGAAGTCATTACAGTGGTCATGTTGCGGTCATGAACACTTGAGGGGCGTGGGCTGCTCAGGACAGGCAACGGACAACGGGGAGGGAAAGCTTCGTGCTTCCTGCTGACATGGGTGGTGGCGCCGCCGACGTGCGACGCGGCCTGATGGCCCTTTCAACGTTCAAGAAGCGTGTGGACGACCTGCTCACCGCCTTCGAGGACTCGGCCGGCGGCTCGGGGAAGGTCGCGGCGCACAGCCTCACGGCGGACGCTTTCGGGCTGGGGAACTTCCCGGAAGCGAAGTCGCTCCACCTGGAGTACGAGCGCGTGCACGAGCGCATCACGTCGCTGTCCAAGTCGCTCGGCCTCCAGCTCGAGGCCATGCAGATCGCCGTCCACGGCGTGGACGTCACCTTCGACAACCTCGAAGACGACCTCCGTTACCGGTTCCACGAGATTCGGACCGAGGTCAACCAGGATCGCGACGAGATGCTGAACGAGCAGAAGAAGCGCGACAACAACGCCGACCACACGGACGCGGGGTACTGATGAGCGGCGACGAGAAGCAGCCCGAGTACGCGGCGGAACACCAGGAAGCCGCCCAGCAGAACGGCACCCTCGACGCGGTCATGAACGTGACCAAGGTGCTCCCCTTCGGCTTCGGGTCCTCGCGGGGCTTCCACTTCGGCAAGACCAGCTTCGAGGGCTACGACCTGAACGCCATGATCGACATCGTCGAGTCCGCGAACCCGGAGCTGATCGAGGGCGCGGGCAACGCCCTCGTGGCCGCGCGCGACGCCTTCAACAAGGCCGCCGAGGAACTCAGCACCAACCTGGGCGACATCGACTGGGAGGGCGAGGCCCACACCGCGTTCTCCACGTGGGGCACCGACCTGGTCACCACCGCCTACGCGCTCGCCACGTACGCCGACACCGTCGGCACCCAGGTCATGGCGGCCAGCGCCGGACTCGCCTCCGTCCGCAAGTCGATGCCGCCGCGCGACAGCCGCATCGACCCCAAGACGGTGGACGAGATTCCGACGCCGAAGCGGGTCGACACCAACGAGGAGTACGCGGCGGCGGTCAAGGCGGAGAACCACCGCCAGGAGGCCATCAACCAGATGTACCGGCTGGCGTCGTTCTACACGGTGTCCGGCGGGATGATGCAGACGGCTGAGGAGCCGGTGTTTCCTAAGATGCCGGATGTGGGGGTGCCGCAGCCTCCGCCGGGTTACGGGGATGAGCTGATCACCCGAACTCCGTCGGAGCACAAGTCGCTCTCGACGATGAGTGGCTCGGAGAGCACGCACCACTCTTCGGCGGACTCGGGAACGACCCGACCGGGGCCGGAGAACCTGTCGTCGCACAAGAGCGTGGACGACTCCGTCCTGCCTCCCAAGGAGCACATTGGCACGGAGATCGACAGCGTCGGCACGCTGCCGCCGCAGGACACCTCGAAGCCGGCGCCGGTGACTCCGCCGACGACGACCACGGGTGGTCCCCCCGTGGGGCCGAACCCCCCGATCGGCCCGGTCGGGACGCCGCCCATCGCGCGAGGTCAGACCGGTCGGACCACAGGGTTCGGCGGAGCCAAGGGTCCCATCTCGGCCCAGGGGCGGACCGGTGGCATGCAGGGCGGCCAGGCTGCAGGACGCACAGGAACCGGCCCCATGGGGCGTAGCGGTATGCCCGGCCAGGCTGCCGGTCGTACGGGCGGTCCCATGGGTCGTGGTGGTATGCCCGGCCAGGCTGCCGGTCGTACGGGCGGTCCCATGGGTCGTGGTGGTATGCCCGGCCAGGCTGCCGGCCGTACGGGCGGTCCCATGGGT
>NZ_JBVJAB010000023.1:5122-26534 GCF_055591025.1 Streptomyces sp. NPDC041784 | reverse complement strand
GGTCGTGGTGGTATGCCCGGCCAGGCTGCCGGCCGTACTGGCGGTCCCATGGGCAGAGGCGTCGTGGGCGGGACTCCGAAGCCCGGAGGAACGGCTGCGAAGCAGCCCGGTGGCGTCCCGCGCGGACCGGTCAACGGTACGAACGCCACGAACCCCGGCCGCAACGGCGCCGCTCGCCCCGGAGTCGTCGGCGGGAAGCCCGTCAACGGCACCACGCCCGGTGCCAAGGGGCCCAAGGTGCCGCGTGGCACGGTCATCGGCCGTGAGGGAACGCCGTCCTCGCGGGCCACGGGTGAGCGGCCAGGCCAGCGTGGGGTGATCGGGGCGCCTGCCTCGACGACGAACGCGGGACAGACGTCCCGCCGGGCCGTCGGCAGCCCGGACGGCGTGGTCGGAGCGCCGAAGGGCGGTGCCCGCGCGCCCCGTGGCCGCGGGAGCAACCAGGGTTCTGGTGAGACCCGTTCGCGTCGCGAGGAGCGGCGCGACGGGACGTCGGCGACGGACTGACCGGACAAGAGCGAGGACAGACAGAGGAATGGTGTCAGGGATCAGCCGACGCGGCGGGTGGAGCGCGCCTTTCGCGGGACGAAACGGGAGACGCGTCTCCGCCGTCTGCTCAGCGCTCGGCGCCTTGGCCGTTCTGTCGGCCGGGCTGGCGCCGAGCGCGGCGGCCGCCGATGCGCAGTCCGAGCAGTGGTACCTGTCGGCGATGAAGGCCGACGAGATGTGGAAGGTGAGCACCGGCAAGGGCGTGAAGGTGGCCGTTGTCGACTCGGGAGTCAACCCCAACACCCCTTCTCTGAAGGGGCAGGTGCTTGCCGAGGCACCCGCGGCCGTCAGCTACAAGGCGACGGAGGACTACGACGGCCACGGCACCAGCATGGCGGAGCTGATCGCCGGCACCGGCGCCGACGACGGCTTGAAGGGGCTTGCTCCCGGAGCCAAGATCGTCCCGTATCGGGTCGCTACGAATGCCTTGACCAATACGGCCGAGGCCAAGAAGGCACCTCCACTGGCGGACGTGATCAGGGCGATCGCCGACAGTGACGTCAAGATCATCAGCATGTCCATTACCGAGGACATCGAAAGGCCTGACGTCTTTCAGGCGGTCAAGTACGCCCAGTCCAAGGGCAAACTGATGATCGCCGGCACCGGAAACGACGCCCAGAAGAAGAACTTCATCGGTTACCCGGCCGCGTACCCCTACGTCGTAGGCGTCGCGGCATCCGACGAAGACGGCACCGTCGGCAAGTTCTCCGAACACGGCAACTACGTAGACCTCGCCTCCCCCGGCCTGAACGTCCCCACCTGGTGCGACAACACCTTCAAGTCGTACTGCACCGGCGAGGGCACCAGCCAAGCCACCGCCATCGCCTCCGCCTCCGCCGCCCTCGTCTGGTCCGCGCACCCGGACTGGACGGCTAACCAGGTGCTGGCCAGCCTGATCGACACCGCGGGGCGGGACTGGGCGAAGGACGACCCGAGCACCTACCTCGGATACGGGCTGATCCGCCCCCGCAAGGTGCTGGAGGACAGCGGCTACAAGCCGGCGGGCGCCGGCACCGACCCGTTGGCCACGGAGAACGCCGCCGGTGTCGAGGACGAGGCGGCCTCCCCCTCCGCATCAACCTCGTCACAAGCCCCCAAGGACACTTCAGGTGGCGCTGCCTCGGCGGCAGGATCAAGCTCGGAGTCGTCCGACGACACCACGATGTGGGTGACCCTCGGAGCCGCGGCCGCCGTACTGGTGATCGGCGGTGGCGCCTTCGCGGTGATCCGGTCGAGGCGACGAGCCTGACCGTCCACTCGCAGCGCGGCACCACTCGGTGCCGCGCGGAAACGAACCCCAGCTCTCACGAATAGGAGTGCCCACATGGTCGACCGCAAGCTCAATGACGGCGACGTACAGAAGCTTCAGACCGAGGTCATCGACCGGTACGACAACATCCGGCAGTCGCTGGCGAAGCTCCAGGGCACGATCGACATGATCGAGAAGGCCTGGACGGGTCAGGGCGCCAACGCGTTCAACACGAAGCAGACCGAGATCAACGGCCACATGGTCTCGATCGGCAAGATGCTCGACGACTTCCTCGAGGGCATCAACCTGAACAAGACCGACAAGCGCAACCTCGAGGACCAGGTCGAGGCCGACCTCACCAAGATCTCGGTCGAGGACCTCGGCGGTAAGACCTCGGCGCTCAACAGCTACTGACGAGCCGTCGGCGCCACCGCGTCACACGCTTCTCCGGGCCGCGCGGCCCGGCTGACATCTTCGACGAAACGAGGGAACCATGTCCGGAGTCCACTACGACGAGCTGGCCGTCACGTACGGCACGATGGACGCGCTCGCCACCGAGCTGGGCGACCAGGCCAAGAAGCTCGAGGAGGACCTCGAGGCGCTGAAGCAGGCCGTCCTCAACGTGTCCCAGGGCTGGGGCGGCGAGGCGTACTCGGCGTTCCAGGGCAAGTCCGCGGAGTGGGACCGCCACGCCCGTGCCATCCACGCGGCGCTGGTCCAGATCTCCCAGCGGGTCCACACGGCCGGCGGTGACTACCGCGGCGGCGACCTGAAGGGCGCCAGCTACTTCCAGTAGGACCGAGCGGTACGCGACACCAGGGTGGGCACGCACGGGAGGTGCCCACCCTTCGCCGTTCCTCCAAGGCGGGACGGCTCACTTGGGCAGTTTCAGGTCTGTGCAACCGTGCCGCGCGGCCGACTGCTCGGCGAACGCGCGCAGAGTGCGGAGCATGAAGCCCTTGCGCGGATCGGCGTACTCCGTGGCGTCGATCTCGAAGACCGCCCGAGGCGCATCCGGGCAGGCGGCGGTCGCCCATGCCGCGTCGATGCGCACTCCCGTGTCGGCGTTCAGCGCGCCCGGCTCGGCGATGGTCGATCGCAGCCGCTGTGCGTAGGGGCCGAAGGACGCCCTGAGGTGGTACAAGGCCACGTCATTCGCCATGCTCTCGCCGAGCACGCACTCTTCCAGCGGGGTTGCACCGGACGCGTCGGACTCCGTCATCCAGTCGATGCCGTCGTCCTCGGTCACCGGGATGTGCTTGCAGGAGTTCGTCGCCGCGGCCGGGTAGAAGCGTTCCGTCGACAGCGAGGAGATCTTGGGGATCCGTTCACCGGGACGGGACTCGCAGGACCAGTGGTCGGCCGCGTTTCGGGCCGTGGCGGTTGCCAGTTCCGCCATCGCGCGGGCCTCGGCGGGGTTTTCGTGCGACTCGTCGCCTTCGATGGACACGATGACGGACGAGGAGTTGTTGGTGCACGGCAGTACGACACTCGTGATGCGCAAGTCCGTGTAGCCGTACCAGCCGCCTCCGAGGGCCACGGGTGCGTTGTCCGATGGGCTGGCCGGCAACTCCTTGAGGACCTCGGCGGCAGCCGAGCCGGATCCGACGGCATCGTCGGGCACCAGAGCGATGGTCAGTGCCAGATCGGCGACCGTGCAGTGGTCGTAGCTGTCGTCGCCGAAGTCGACGCGCCGGTCGGACCGTAGGCCGACCTCTGTGTTCAGACCCGTGAAGTACGCGGACTCGTCATAGGGGATCAGCCCGTCACAGAAAGTGGCCAGTTTGTCCTCGTAGCGCCAGCCCTTGCCGGTGTCGCTCACTTGGTACCACCCGTAGCCCGCGGCGAGGACGACGGCCAGTGGTGCGACGGCGTACAGCGCCGCTCGGCGCAGGACCGTGGCGGGTCGGATCCTCATTACTGCGCGCCCGCCGTGCACTCGGCCGACTTCTCGACCTGCTCGGTGAAGGAGGCGATGAGTTGCTTCATGGCTTCGGCGTCCCGGTGCTTCGAGCCGTCTGCTTGGATCACTGTGTACAGCTCCTGCTTGTACTTGGTGTCGACGCAGTCGCGAGTCTTGCCGAACGCCTCATTGCCCGAGTACACGAACTGTCCGTCCTCCGCCGTTTCGTCGGGGGTGCCGAGGGACTGCCGGGCCGCTACGAAGGCTGTGGTCCTGCCCTCTTCCAACCACATCTGCGACGTCGTCACGATCAACGTGCCGTCGACGACGACTTGGCAACCCTTGGCTCCGGAGCGGGAGTTGTCCTTGACGGTGATCTTGCGCCCCGCCGGCAGGAAGGGCGCGAGAGCGTCGCTGTCCACGACGGTCCCGCACAGGCTGCGCGGGATCGCGTACTCGCGTTCCGGCTTGTCCTCGCCGCACCCCGCGAGGAAAAGGACAAGGGCCGTGAGTCCGGTGGCGGAAACCAGGAAGGGCTTCCTCGGAGTCGTTCGCTGAGCCTTCATCGGTGTCTTTCTCTCGGGCTTTCTGTCGGACGAACTCGGGCTGTCAGTCGGACGACGAAGAATCGGACGAAGCGAAAGGGGATCAGAAGTCCGTCATGCTGCCGGGAGCCGCCCCTTCGACCACCGCTTGAGCGTTCAGATAGCCCTGCTGCGCGGCCGTGCGCGCGATCATTCCGGCGTCGTCGACGTCTTCCGTCTTGTACTTCTCCGCCGCGGCTCGGGCCCCGTCCTCCGCGATGACCCCGTTCCGCACCTGGCCTTCCTGCCAGAACTGCCCGCCGTTCTTCCGAGCCTCCTCCAGGGCGTGGCCTTCGGCGTCCTGGAACACCGACTCCAGGACGACGCTGGTCGCCGTGCCCGCGGCCCCGCCGGCCAGCGCGCCGACCCAGGGGGTCGCGATGAAGGACGTGCCCACCCCGACGACGGTGCCTACCCCGCCGGAGATCCAGTTCTTGCGCTGGGCCACCGATTGCTCGTACGCCTTGTCCTTGTCCGAGGCCTCGGAGCCGATGGCCTCCCGGACACCCAGGTTGAGAGTGCCGGATACCTCGCCCGACTTCGACGCGATCTGCTCGATGACGAGTTTGTGGTCGTCGGAGACCTGCTGGGCCTCAGGAAGGCCGGGGTCCAGGTGGTAGTCCATCAGTTTGCCCATGTACGCCTTCTGGGCGACCTCGACGGCGGCGTACCCCTCTTCGTTCTGGCCGACGGCGAAGAGCAGCTTGGTCACGTCCGTGTGCTGGAAAGCGGCCTCGGAACCGGCGACCGGGTACAGCTTCTCGATGTTGTGCCACTTCGGCGAGTCGGCGTCCCGGGGCACGTCGCTGATGGACCGGTTCAGGTCCGGCAGGTACTCGGAGGTGATCTGACCGATGCTGTCGGACATGTAGCCGTACTTGGTCAGTCGCTCGGGATCGTCCCCGATCGAGGCCACCAGGCTCTCCATGAGCCTGGCCTGATCGGCATTGTGCGGCGCAGTGTCCGCCGTAGGCAGCTCCCCCGCCGGATGACCCGTCGTCGCCGCCTCCAGGGCCAGTGCCAGGTTGTTGCGGCCCGTGATGCTGTCCTCGCCCTTGTCGTCCTGGTCCATGGGCCAGTCGCGCTCTTCGAAGAGGTAGTCGAAGTTGCTGAGGGTCCGCCGGCCCTCCTTGCCGTCTCCGTCCGTGTCGTGCGTGAAGTCGTGGTCCTCGTCCTTGGTGACGAACGTCCCGTTGAAGAAGTCGGTCGCCGCGTCCGGGCTGTTGGAGAGGGCCTTGAGGTAGCCGGTCATCGGGTCCCAGCCCGAGTCGGAGCCGGTGCGGTTGAGGAGCGGGTCCATGCCCGTGCGCTGCCAGGCGCCGTGCCGGCCGTTGCTCGTGAACTTCTTCTCCGTCTCGATCAGCTTGTCGCCGTAGTCGACGAGGAACCGGTCGTCGTAGTCGCCCCACCGCATCAGGTTGGACATGACCTGCCCGCCGAGCGGGAAGCCGCCGTTGCGGCCCACCGGCTTGTCGACCAGGTCGACCATCGTGGACTTCCACTGGGTCATGTCGGCGTTGTCGCTCTGCGACGCCGTGGCCAGCGTGAGGGAGAGGTTCTTCTGGAGGTCGTCGTACTGGTCGACCCGCTGCTGGCCGATCTTCCAGGCGCTGTGCGGATCGTTGACGCCGGTCCAGAAGTCCAGGGTGCCCTGCGCGCCCAGGCGCGTGGCGAAGCGCTCGGCGAAGAGTTCGTCGTCGGCGTACTCCTTGAGGCCCTTGTTGAGCCGGTCGAACTCCTCCACCGACAGGTCCTCGGGCTTCTGCTTCGCCAGGTCCGCCAGTTCCTCGGCCTCCTTCAGGGCCTTGGCCGCGGAGTCCCGGTCGTTGTAGTCGACGTCCGAGAAGCCCAGCCTGCTCTGGTCCGCGATCGCGTTGAGGACCGTGCCGGCCGACGAGTCGCTCTCGGTGGCCTGGTCCAGGATCTTCTGGAGTTCGTCGCGCAGGGCGGTGATCTCGCCCTTCTTGTCCTGGTCCTGCTTGGCCCGGCCCTCCGGCGGGACGTTCGTGGTGACCGTGAACCCGCCCTCGTAGCCGATCACCGTCAGGTTCTGCTGCCGGCCCCGCTCGATGGCGTCGGTCAGCTGCCCCTTGAACTTCTTCAGCTCGTCCCGGGTGTCCCTGAGGATCTTGTGTATGGACGAGGCCTGGCTGTGCGCGTCGGCGAACTCCCCGGACGTCTTGCCGATGAACTCCTTCGACACCGTGGCGTTGTAGCCGGCCCAGCTGGCCGCGTTGGCGGCGCCGCGCAGCCCCTTCTCGGCGGCGTCCATCAGCGTCTCCAGGTCACCGACCATGGTCGACCAGTCCTCGACGGCGTCGTCGAGCAGGCTGAAGTCGGCGGTGCGAAGGGCGTCGAGATCCATCAGTCCTTCTTGCCCTTCTTGTCGTCCTTCTCGCCGTACACCGGGTTCGGCTTGCCGGGTTCGCCGACGCGCTCGTCGAAGCCCGCGTCCAGCAGGTCGATGCTGCTCATCTGACGGCGGATGTAGTGGTCGTCACCGGCGTGCAGCTTCTTCGTGACGGTCATGTGGTTCGAGATGTGCGCGCACGCGTCCCGCAGGGAGCCCAGTTGCTCGTCCCAGCGCAGCGCGACGTGCTGGAGCGCGCCGCCCAGGGCGAACCCGCCCTTGCCGAGGACGCCGGCGGCGCTCTCGCTCGTGGGCACGGCCCTGCGGCCCTTGTCCCAGAGGTCGTTGTACAGCTTGAACGCGTTGGTGCCGATCTTCGCCAGGTCCTGCTGGTTCGCCTTCAGTTCGCCGTACTGACCGGGATCCGGCGCGGGGCGTACCGGGCCGCTGCCGGGATCCAGCTGGTTCAGCTGCATGTGGGGCGCGCCGCCCGAGGCGGCCTCCGCCTTCAACTGCTCCCACTCGTCCCACGCCATGCGCGAACCCCTTCCCCGTGTCGTCGTGCTGCTTGTGCAATTCACTGTTCTACGACTTGACGACTTGACGACTTGACTGCCTGACGACCTGACGACCTGACGGTGTGAGCCGCCGGGTCGGGCTGGGCCCGGCCCACGGCTCCGCCCCCGTCGGCTCACATCTGCGCGGCCAGCTGGAACGTCCACACGGCCAGCCCCACCATGAACGCCGCGCAGACGAACGCCACGACCCGCTTCGACCGGTACGCCGAGTCCGACGGCTCGTTCGCCGCCGGATCCCGGAACCGGTGCGCCTGGAACCGCCACCACAGCGCCCGCTGATCGGCCGCGCCGAGCCCGACCATTACCAGAGCCAGCAGGATCAGGAAGATGCCCACACCGACCATCAGTACGTCCCTCCCGACGCCCCGTACGCCATCTCCGTACGCTCCTTCCGGCACCCGTACGCCATCTCCGTACGCTCCTTCCGGCACCCGTACGCCATCTCAGAACGCCCCTTCCGGCGCCCACCCGACCTGAACCAGCGGCTTCCCCCGGCGCCGCGAGACGAACACGCCCCGCCCCGGCGGCATCGGCCGCGGCCGGACCCCGCCGAGCAGGTCGCCCTCGCCCGGATCACCGGCCAGCACCACGCCCTGCGCGCCCAGCTCCTTGATCCGCTGCATGAACGCCTCGTACCCGGCCCGCCCCGCACCGGCCGTGGACCGCGCGATGATGAACCGCACGCCCACGTCCCGGGCGAACGGCAGCATCTCCGTCAGCCCCGCCAGCGGGTTGCCGCTGGACGTCGCCACGAGGTCGTAGTCGTCGACGACGACGAACACCGTCGGCCCCTGCCACCAACTGCGGTCCCGCAGCTGCTGCGCCGTCACGTCCGCGGTCGGCGTGCGGCGCTGCATCAGGTTGGCCAGCGCCGACATGTGGTGCTCCATGGCGTTGGACATCGGGATGTACTCGGCCAGGTGGGAGGAGGGTGTGACGTCCAGCAGGGAGCGCCGGTTGTCGACCACGAACAGCTTGCACTCGTCACCGGAGTAGCGCTCGCTGAGCTGCTTGATCAGCAGCCGCAGCAGGTTCGACTTGCCCGACTCGCTCTCGCCGAACACGAGGAAGAACGGGTCCTGCTCGAAGTCGACGTAGACCGGTTCGAGGTTGTTCTCGTCGAGCGCGAAGGCGACCCCCTGCCGGGGGAAGCGGTTGCCCGCCGGCAGCTCCGTCGCCGGGAACTCCCGGGGCAGCAGCCGTACCTCGGGCGCCGCCGGCGCCTGCCAGTGCCGGGAGACCTCCGCGGCCAGCGCCTGCGTGGCGTCGGAGAGATCCGTGTCCGAGGCGAGCCCGTCGATCCGCGGGACCGCCGCCATGAAGTGCAGCTTCTGCGGGGCCTGGCCACGGCCGGGGACGCCCGTCGGGACGTTCGCGGCGACCTTGCGGTCCAGCTCGGAGTCCATCGTGTCGCCGAGCCGCAGCTCCAGCCGGTTCATCAGATGGTCCTTGAGGGCCGCCCTGACCTCCATCGAGCGCGACGCCGTCAGGACCAGGTGGATGCCGTAGCCCAGGCCGCGCGACGCGATCTCGTGGATGATCGGGTCCATCGACTCGTAGTCGGCACGGAAGTTGCCCCACCCGTCGACGACCAGGAAGACATCGCCCCAGGGCTGGTCCGTCACCGAGATCTCCCCGCGGGCCCGCTTGGTGCGGAAGTCGGCGATGGAGGAGATGCCGGCCGAGCGGAAGTACTCCTCGCGGCGGGTCATCACGCCGTACACCTCGGCCACCGTGCGCCGCACCCGCTCGGGGTCGAGCCGTGAGGCCACCCCGCCGACGTGCGGGAGCCCGGCCACGGCCGCCATGCCGCCACCGCCGAAGTCGAGGCCGTAGAACTGCACCTCGTACGGCGTGTGGGTGAGCGCGAAGGAGCAGATGAGGGAGCGCAGCAGGGTCGACTTGCCGGACTGCGGGCCGCCGAGGATCTGCATATGGCCGGCCGCGCCGGAGAAGTCCACCCAGAGGTGGTCCCGGCGCTGCTCGTACGGCTTGTCCACCAGGCCGACCGGCACGACCAGCCGGCCCGCGCCCTCGTACCCGGGCTGGGTGAGACCGCGGCCCTGGACCGCGGCGAGCCCCGGCAGGAGCGCGTCGAGCGAGGGCGGGCTGTCCAGCGGCGGCAGCCACACCTGGTGCGCCGCCGGGCCCTGCGCCTCCAGCCGGCGCACGATCACGTCGAGGACGGTGTCGGCGAGCGCCTCGTCGACCTCCGGCTCGTCCGCGCCCGGCCGCTGCTGGGGCACCGGTACGTACTGCACCGGCACCTCGGCGGCCGTGAACAGCACCGGCCGCCGGTCCATCGGCAGCGGGCCGCCGCCCAGCGCCGCGCGCTGCGTGCCCGAACGGTAGACGCCGGAGACGTACGCCGCCTTGAACCGCACCATCTCGTCCGTGCCGAACTTCAGGAAGCCGGAACCCGGCACGTTCGGCAGCTCGTAGGCGTCGGGCACCCCCAGCGCCGCCCGGGACTCCGCCGCCGAGAAGGTCCGCAGACCGATCCGGTACGACAGATAGGTCTCCAGGCCGCGCAGCCGGCCCTCCTCCAGGCGCTGCGAGGCCAGCAGCAGATGCACCCCGAGCGAACGGCCGATCCGGCCGATCTGCACGAACATCTCGATGAAGTCCGGCTTCGCGGTCAGCAGCTCGCTGAACTCGTCGATGACCAGGACGAGGGACGGGATCGGCTGGAGCGGCGCACCCGCCGCGCGTGCCTTCTCGTAGTCGTGGATGTTGGCGTAGTTGCCCGCGTCCCGCAGCATCTCCTGACGGCGGTTGAGTTCGCCGCGGATGGAGTCGCCCATGCGGTCGACGAGGGTCAGGTCGTCCGCCAGGTTGGTGATGACGGCCGCCACATGCGGCATCTGCGCCATGCCGGCGAAGGTCGCACCGCCCTTGAAGTCGGCGAGGACGAAGTTCAGGGTCTCCGAGGAGTGGGTGACCGCCAGGCCGAGCACCAGGGTGCGCAGCAGCTCGGACTTGCCGGAACCGGTCGCGCCCACGCACAGACCGTGCGGGCCCATGCCCTCCTGCGCCGCCTCCTTGAGGTCCAGCATCACGGGCCGGCCGTCCTCGCCGACACCGATCGGCACCCGCAGCCGCTCCGCCAGCGACCGCGCCCGCCAGGTGCGCCGGGGATCGACGGACGCCGCGTCCCCGAGGCTCAGCAGATCGGTGAACTCCAGGTTCGCCAGCAGCGGTTCGTCGTCGTCCCCGCCGGATGCCATCCGCAGCGGCGCCAACTGCCGCGCGAGCACCTCGGCGGACTCGTACGACAGGACGTCGGGCGTCCCCTCGTACACGACACCGTGCCCCGACTCCAGCTGCAGCGCACCGGGCTGTACGACGATGTTCAGCTCGCCGCCGGCCGAGGCCTGCTCGCCGGGGACGACCTCGAGGACCGTCACGCCCTGGAGGCCCTCGGGGTTGGCGAGGAGCGAGTCCGCGGGCAGCGAGAGGCCGTCGAGGACGACGACGATGTGCGGCTCGTCCGCCAGCGGCGTGGCGTTGGGGTGGAACCGGGGCCGGCCGGCGAGCCGGGAGGCAAGCAGGTTCTCCAGCTCGCGCGCGTCGGCGGCGATCAGCCGGCGGCTGCCCGCCCCGTCCACGGCGTCCGACGTCTGGACGTGCGGCAGCCACTTGGCCCACTCCCAGTGCGCCAGTTCCTCCCGGCCCGCCGCGACGACGAGGACCAGGTCCTCGGGGGAGTGCAGCGCGGCCAGCGAACCGGCCATGGCGCGCGCGGAGGACCGTACGGACTGCGGCTCGCCGCTGATCGTCACGTGGTAGAAGGCCCGCAGGGAGACCGCCATCGGCAGGTCGTCCAGGGTGGAGTGGACCGTGAGGAAGCGCTGGAGGGCGCCCGCCGTCAGCGGCTCCAGCTGCTCGACGGGCCCGGTCTCGGGGGCGACGAGCGGCGTGGCGAGCGCCTGCGCGCCCAAACCGATGCGCACCTGCGCGAAGTCCTCGTCGCCCGGCCGCCGTTCCCACACCCGGCTGCCCTCGGCGACCAGCGCCCACAGCTGCTCGGGGGAGGGGTGCAGGAAGTACTGCGCGTCGCGCTGCGCCCGCGCGGTGTCCATCGTGGCGCGGCGGGTCTGCCTCAGATAGCTCAGATAGTCACGGCGCAGATCCGCCAACTGCCCCTGCGAGCCGCGCCGGAAGCGCACCACCATCGCCACGGACATGGCGATCGTCGAGGCGATCATGACCATGCCCATGATCCTCATGAACGGCTGTCCGCTCGTGAAGAAGAAGACCACCGAGCCACCCATGCCGAGCGTCGGCAGGAGTTGCATCAGCACGCTCTCCTGATGCCCGCGCGGCAGTTCGGGCGCAGGCTGTACGGCGATCTCGCCCGTGGGCACTTCGGACGGCAACGACCGAGGCGGCCGCTTCACGACGATGTGGCTCACTGCTCACCAATTCCCTCAGCGGCCCCGGGCAGTTCCGGGTAAAACCGTCCGCCACCCCGTGTCAGGCGGACGCAGGCCGCCGCGTGATCCTACTGACTTCTTGTGCGACGAGGGGGCGGTAGGGTGCCGGATGTTCGCGTGAGCACATACGACGGGGGCCGCGGCGGCCCGGACATTCCCGTGGGATTCGGGATGCTTCGACGCCCGTCGGCCGCCCGACGGCAGCAGTTGCGCCGCCCGGCCGGACCCACCGGTCCCACGGGGCGCGAACCGGCGCAGGACTTTCACACCGCCAACGCGGAATCATCACTGAGGGGGAGCAGCAGGTGAGCATCACGGCCTCCGCGGCAGCCACCGGAGGAGGGCACGCGACAGGAGCCGCCTCCGGGACCGGGCTCGGCTTCTGCCGGGTCACCATCGTCGCGCCCGACAGCAGGATCGACGTGGCCCTGCCCGACGACATCCCGGTCGTCGACATCTATCCCGAGATCCTCCGGCTCTCCCGGCAGAGCCCCGCCGAGGGCGCCCCGGTCGGCTACCACCTCGTCCGCCGCGACGGCCGGGTCCTCGACGGCTCCCGCTCGTTCGCCGCCCAGCACATCCTCGACGGCGAACTCCTCACGCTGCGCCCCTTCTCCGAGTCGCTGCCGCCGGCCGTCTACGACGACGTGTCCGAGGCGGTCGCCTCGGCCGTGACCCGCGAACACACCCTGTGGGGCGGCGACCTCACCCGTGCCGCGGGGCTGGTCGGCGGCGGTGTCCTGCCGGCCCTGCTCGCCTTCGTGGCCTGGACGGGCGACCCCCGCCACGACATGAACTCGCTGCCCGGCGTCCTCGCCGCGGTCGCCGGTGTCCTCCTCGTCACCCTCGCCTGCGTCCGGGCCCGCGTCTACGACGACCGGTCATCCGCCGTCGCGCTGGGACTCGGCGCGCTGCCGAACGTGGGCGTCGCCGGCTCCGGACTCCTCCCGCTCGCCGACGGCCAGGGCATCGGCAAGCTCCAGTTCCTCCTGGCCTGCGCGGCCGTCCTGCTCGCCTCGGTGCTTCTCACCCTGTGCTCGCCCGGCGGTGACGGCCCGTTCGTCGCCTGCACGGTCGCCTCCGGCCTGGCGCTCGTCGCCGTGTTCGCGGGGATGCTCGCGCACTGGACGCCGTCCGAGATCGCCGCCCTGTGCGCCCCCGTCGCGGTGGGTGCCCTGGCCTTCCTGCCCGGCCTGTCCATGCGCTTCGCCCGGCTGCCGATCGGCTTCGACGCCCCGGACGCCACCCCGCGCAGCCGCTACGGCGCCGACCCGGCGCCCCAGGAGCCGGTCGACGTCGAGCGGATCACCGCCCAGGCCCGCCGCGGCCACGAACTCCTGGTCGGCCTGGTCGGCGGCTGCGCGCTGATCGCGGCCGGCTCCTGCGCGGTCCTCGGCTTCGCCGACGGCTTCTGGGCCCAGCTGCTCGCCCTGGCCGTGGGCATCGCCCTGCTGATGCGCGCCCACCTCTTCCGCTACACCGCCCAGGTCGCCCCCGTCCTGGCCGCGGGCCTCGCCTCCCTCGTCCTGCTCGGACTCGGGCTGGCGCTCAACCCGCCCCTGTCGGCCTTCCGCGACGCCCTCACCGGCGACCGCACCGACCTCGACATCCGCACCATCTGGCTGATCGCCGCGATCGCCGCGACGTCCGCGATCGTCACCGCGATCGGCCTGATCTCCTCCCGCGGCGGCGTCACCCCGTTCTGGGGCCGCTTCATGGAGATCGCCGAGGGCTTCGTCCTGCTGACCCTGGTGCCGCTGGCCCTGGCCGTCTTCGACGTGTACGCGGCGGCCCGGGCGATGACCAGCTGACGGCGGTTCGGCCGGCAGGACGGCAGGACGGCGGGGCGGCGGGGCGGCGGGGAAAGCCGGCACCGCTGACCGCTGACCGCCGCCCGTGGTGCAGAAACGATCAGTCGACCGCCATGCGCGTGGCAGGCCTGTGCGCGGCGGGCCTGTGCGCGGCAGAACACCGAAAGGAACGTCGAGCGTGAGCTTCGGCCCGCCCCCGTCCGTCTACACCCAGTCCGCGGTGACCGCCGACGCCGAGCGGACCAGACGCCGCCGCAAGGCGTTGCTGTGGCTGCCGGCCCTGGTGCTCGTCGCGGCGCTGGGCACCGGCGGCCTGTTCCTGTGGGGCGGCGCCGACGGCGGTGCCGAGAAGTCGCCGGCCACCGCCGCCCAGGGCCCCCTCGACATCCGCGAGACGGTCGAGATACCGCCCGCGAGCACCGTCGGCACCATGGCCTTCCGCTTCTCCGTCGACGACATGACCGCCGGCGAGCACTACGACATGCCCGGCATGTGGGCCACCGACAAGATCCTCGCCAAGGGCATCAACAAGACCGTCGTCGGCCTGGGGATCGGCACCGACGCCTCACCCGGCGACGAGCGCTGGAAACTCCCCCTCGACGGCCCGATCTGCGGCTACACCCGCCATGTCACCGGCGAGAACCGCACCGCCGTCCTCTTCCGCGCGAACGACGAGGGCGGGGCGTACTGCAACCACGTGGCCTTCCTCGACCTCGACGACGGCCGCCTGGTCTGGGAGAGCGACTTCCCCTTCTCCAAGTACGGCGACTCCCCGGGCCTCGCCAAGGGCGGCGCGGACCAGGACACCCCGAGCGTCACGCTCACCCACGGCACGGTCGTCGTCACCTGGGGCGGCGGCACCGACGCGTACGCCATGGACAGCGGCAACCGCTTGTGGCGTACGACGTCCAGTGGCGCCTGCCAGGACATGGGCGCGGCCGGCGGAACCGGGCTGGTCGTCCGCCAGGAGTGCTGGAACGACGACGAGAACCTCCCCGTCGACTCCCTGGAACGCATCACCTACAAGGCGCGCGAGATCGACCCGGCCACCGGGAAGGCCGTGTGGACGTACACCGCCGCCAAGGGGATCCGGGACCTGAACATCCCCTCCGCGAACCCGCCCGTCCTCGCGGTCCAGGCGGGCGAGATCGGCATCTCCGAACTGCTCTCCCTCGACGCCAAGGGCGCCGTCCGCGCCACGATCCGCCTCCAGAGCGGCACCTACCTGGGGGAGTGCTCCTCCGGCGACCACCTCGTCGTCGACGACTGCCCCACCGTCGCCGTCGGCGCCGGGCAGGTCTTCCTGCGCAGCAAGGAGACGGGCGAGCAGGCCAACGCCAACTGGGTCATCGGCTTCGACCTGGCGACCGGCAACACCACCAGGAAGTTCGACTCGGGCCCCGGCTCGCTGCTGTACCCGGTCCGCATGAGCGGCGGCCGGCTGCTGGCCCTGCGCGCGAGCGACGACCACATCGCCCCCAACGCGCTGGTCTCCCTGGACCCGAAGACCGGCGAGGAGACGCCGTACTTCTACTTCGACCTGCCCGAGGAGGCCGCCGTGATGACCTCGACGGAGTACAACGACATCGTCGTGCAGAACGGGCGCCTCTACTTCGGCGCCAAGTCCGTCGACGGCCCGGAGAAGAAGACGTGGATCTATCTCGCCCTCGGCATCGAGAGCACGGCGACGAAGAACGAGACGTCGAAGAACAAGACGTCGCAGAACAAGACGTCGCAGAACAAGACGTCGAAGAACAAGACGTCGAACGAACAGTGACCACGCGCGCGTGGCGGCCGACGGGAACCGGCCGCCGCCGCGGCTACCCTGCCGTCGGCCCCCCGTTGCGCGGCGTCGGCTCCAGATCGAACTCGCCGTCCCGCGCACCCAGCACGAACGCCCGCCACTCCGCCTCCGTGTAGCGCAGCACCGTGCCCGGGTCGAGCGACGACCGCATCGCCACGGCCCCGCCGGGCAGCTGGGCGATCTCGACGCGCTCCTCGTGCTCCTCCGTACCAGGCGCGCACTCCCACGCGGCACCGGAGATGTCGAGCGCGTACAGCTCGTCCCGCTCCCGCTCCTTGCGCGCCCTGACGTCCTCGCCCACTTCCTCCGCCATGACGAAGCGACCCCTTCCCGACGTGCGGATGATCCGACCGTTCACCCTAGTGGCAGAGCCTCCGCCGACCACGGGGTTCGGAAACCCGGGAGAGGGCGGTACCCACCTGCTGGTACTCTGGCTGTCGGCCGTTTGTGTACGCACCCCCGGAGCCCCGCAAGGGAAGCCCTGGAGGCCGCGCCCAGCGGATCCCCGCCTCCCGAGTTACGGAAGCTCCCCCGAGAAAGAGACCGGGGGCACTCGGTGGCCACTCAAAGACTACGAGGAGTAAGCGTGTCGCTCGACGCCGCTACGAAGAAGCAGATCATCGCCGAGTTCGGCCAGAAGGAGGGCGACACCGGCTCCCCCGAGGTCCAGGTCGCCATGCTCTCGCGTCGGATCTCCGACCTGACCGAGCACCTGAAGACCCACAAGCACGACCACCACTCCCGTCGTGGTCTGCTGATCCTGGTCGGCCAGCGTCGCCGCCTTCTTCAGTACCTGGCCAAGAAGGACATCCAGCGCTTCCGTGCGCTGGTCGACCGCCTCGGCATCCGCCGCGGTGCGGCCGGCGCCAAGTAAGACGCCGTGACAGGGAGCGGTACCCGTTCGAGGGGGCCGCTCCCTTTTGCTGTACGTACGGAAACGTGCGGACTGTCACTGCCCCTTTGTAGTGTGGTAGCACAACGCAATACGTACGACACAGCGTGATGACACGTACTCGCTGCGGGTATCCCGTCAGCACGCACCACCGAACGAGGAGATGCGCACCTAGCCGCCGCCGGTCCTCGGTAGTGGCCCCCGGGGGGAAGTGAGCCCCGGGTGCTTCGATCGAAGACCGGCCCGCACCGCACGGAGCGCCTCTCCGCCACCGTCCCCCTGCCACACGGGCAGCCCAGGGACGAAGACGAGGAGAAAACGCTAGTGGAGAACGAGACCCACTACGCCGAGGCCGTCATCGACAATGGCGCCTTCGGCACCCGCACCATCCGCTTCGAGACGGGCCGCCTGGCCAAGCAGGCCGCCGGCTCCGCCGTGGCGTACCTGGACGACGACACCATGGTGCTGTCGGCCACCACCGCCTCCAAGAACCCCAAGGACCAGCTCGACTTCTTCCCCCTGACGGTGGACGTCGAGGAGCGGATGTACGCCGCCGGCAAGATCCCCGGCAGCTTCTTCCGCCGTGAGGGCCGCCCCTCCGAGGACGCGATCCTCACCTGCCGGCTGATCGACCGCCCGCTGCGCCCGTCCTTCAAGAAGGGCCTGCGCAACGAGATCCAGGTCGTCGCCACGATCATGGCCCTCAACCCCGACCACCTGTACGACGTCGTGGCGATCAACGCCGCCTCCGCGTCCACCCAGCTGGCCGGTCTGCCCTTCTCCGGCCCGATCGGCGGCGTCCGCGTCGCGCTGATCAACGGCCAGTGGGTCGCGTTCCCGACGCACACCGAGCTCGAGGACGCCGTCTTCGACATGGTCGTCGCCGGTCGCGTCCTGGAGGACGGCGACGTCGCGATCATGATGGTCGAGGCGGAGGCCACCGAGAAGACCATCCAGCTCGTCGCGGGCGGCGCCGAGGCGCCGACCGAGGAGGTCGTCGCCTCCGGTCTGGACGCCGCGAAGCCCTTCATCAAGGTGCTCTGCAAGGCCCAGGCCGACCTCGCCGCGAAGGCCGCCAAGCCGACCGGCGAGTTCCCGGTCTTCCTCGACTACCAGGACGACGTCCTGGAGGCGCTGTCCGCCGCCGTCCGCCCGGAGCTGGCCTCCGCGCTGACCATCGCGGGCAAGCAGGACCGCGAGGCCGAGCTGGACCGCGTCAAGGCGCTCGCCGCCGAGAAGCTCCTGCCGGAGTTCGAGGGCCGCGAGAAGGAGATCTCCGCCGCGTACCGCTCGCTCACCAAGCAGCTGGTCCGTGAGCGCGTGATCAAGGAGAAGAAGCGCATCGACGGCCGCGGTGTCACGGACATCCGTACGCTCGCCGCCGAGGTCGAGGCCATCCCGCGCGTGCACGGCTCCGCGCTGTTCGAGCGTGGCGAGACGCAGATCCTGGGCGTCACCACCCTCAACATGCTCCGGATGGAGCAGCAGCTGGACACCCTCTCGCCGGTGACCCGCAAGCGCTACATGCACAACTACAACTTCCCGCCGTACTCCGTCGGTGAGACCGGCCGCGTCGGCTCCCCGAAGCGCCGCGAGATCGGCCACGGCGCCCTCGCCGAGCGCGCCATCGTGCCGGTGCTGCCGACGCGCGAGGAGTTCCCGTACGCGATCCGTCAGGTGTCCGAGGCCCTCGGCTCCAACGGCTCGACGTCCATGGGCTCGGTCTGCGCCTCCACCATGTCGCTGCTGAACGCCGGTGTGCCGCTGAAGGCCCCCGTCGCCGGTATCGCCATGGGTCTGATCTCCCAGGAGATCAACGGCGAGACGCACTACGTCGCCCTCACCGACATCCTCGGTGCGGAGGACGCCTTCGGCGACATGGACTTCAAGGTCGCCGGCACCAAGGAGTTCGTGACCGCCCTCCAGCTCGACACCAAGCTGGACGGCATCCCGGCCTCCGTCCTGGCCGCGGCCCTCAAGCAGGCCCGTGACGCCCGCCTCCACATCCTCGACGTGATGATGGAAGCGATCGACACGCCGGACGAGATGTCCCCGAACGCCCCGCGGATCATCACCGTCAAGATCCCCGTGGACAAGATCGGTGAGGTCATCGGCCCCAAGGGCAAGATGATCAACCAGATCCAGGAGGACACCGGCGCCGAGATCACGATCGAGGACGACGGCACCATCTACATCGGTGCCGCCGACGGCCCGGCCGCCGAGGCCGCCCGTGCCACGATCAACGGCATCGCCAACCCGACCATGCCGGAGGTCGGCGAGCGCTACCTGGGCACCGTCGTGAAGACGACGACCTTCGGTGCGTTCGTGTCGCTGCTCCCGGGCAAGGACGGTCTGCTGCACATCTCGCAGATCCGCAAGCTCGCCGGCGGCAAGCGCGTGGAGAACGTCGAGGACGTCGTCGGCGTGGGCCAGAAGGTCCAGGTCGAGATCGCCGAGATCGACTCCCGCGGCAAGCTCTCCCTGATCCCCGTGATCGAGGGCGAGGCCGAGTCCACCAGCGGCTCCGCCGCGGGCTCTGCCGATGACACGAAGGACGACACCGACAAGTGACGTCGAGTAGCTCCAAGGCGACGGCCCGCACCTCTTCGGAGGCGCGGGCCGTCGCCCGTACCCAAACCCTGATCAAGGGCGAGAACGGCATCGGCACGGTCCGCAAGACCACCCTCCCGGGCGGCCTGCGCATCGTCACCGAGACGCTGCCCTCGGTCCGCTCCGCGACCTTCGGCATCTGGGCCCACGTCGGCTCCCGCGACGAGACGCCGTCGCTGAACGGCGCCACGCACTACCTGGAGCACCTGCTCTTCAAGGGCACCACCCGCAGGTCGGCGCTGGACATCTCCTCCGCGATCGACGCGGTCGGCGGCGAGATGAACGCGTTCACCGCCAAGGAGTACACGTGCTACTACGCGCGCGTGCTCGACACCGACCTCCCTCTCGCCATCGACGTCGTCTGCGACATGCTGACCGGCTCGCTGATCCTCGAAGAGGACGTCAACGTCGAGCGCGGCGCGATCCTCGAAGAGATCGCCATGACCGAGGACGACCCCGGCGACTGTGTGCACGACCTCTTCGCGCACACGATGTTCGGTGACAACCCCCTCGGCCGCCCGGTCCTCGGCACGGTCGACACGGTCAACGCCCTCACCGCCGACCGCATCCGCCGCTTCTACAAGAAGCACTACGACCCCACCCACCTGGTGGTCGCGGCCGCCGGCAACATCGACCACAACAAGGTCGTACGCCAGGTCCGTGCCGCCTTCGAGAAGGTCGGCGCCCTCAAGAACCTCGACGCCGTCCCGATCGCCCCGCGCGACGGCCGGCGTGCCCTGCGGACCGCGGGCCGCGTCGAGCTGCTCGGCCGCAAGACCGAGCAGGCGCACATCGTGCTCGGCATGCCCGGCCTGGCCCGTACCGACGACCGCCGCTGGGCGCTCGGCGTGCTGAACACGGCCCTCGGCGGCGGGATGTCCTCCCGGCTCTTCCAGGAGGTCCGCGAGAAGCGCGGCCTGGCCTACAGCGTGTACTCGTACACCTCCGGCTTCGCCGACTGCGGCCTGTTCGGCGTGTACGCGGGCTGCCGGCCCTCGCAGGTCCACGACGTCCTGAAGATCTGCCGCGACGAACTGGACCAGGTCGCCGAACACGGCCTGTCCGACGACGAGATAGAGCGCGCCATCGGGCAGCTCCGCGGCTCCACGGTCCTCGGTCTGGAGGACACCGGCGCGCTCATGAACCGCATCGGCAAGAGCGAGCTGTGCTGGGGCGAGCAGATGTCCGTCGACGACATGCTGACCCGGATAGCGGCCGTGACCCCGGACGAGGTCCGTTCGATCGCCCGCGACATCCTGGGCCGGCGCCCGTCGCTGTCGGTCATCGGCCCACTCAAGGACAAGCAGGCCGCCCGGCTGCACGACGCGGTCGCCTAATCCACTCCCTTAAGGAAGCACAACAGATGAGCAAGCTGCGCGTGGCGGTCCTCGGCGCCCGGGGCCGGATCGGTTCCGAGGCGGTCCGGGCGGTCGAGGCCGCCGAGGACATGGAGCTGGTGGCCGCCCTGAGCCGGGGCGACGAACTGGAGACGCTGGCGGAGACCGGCGCCCAGGTCGCCGTGGAACTCACCACGCCGGCCTCCGTGATGGAGAACCTCGAGTACTGCGTCGGCCACGGCATCCACGCCGTCGTCGGTACGACGGGCTGGACCGACGAGCGCCTCGCCCAGCTGAACGGCTGGCTGGCCGCCTCCCCGCAGACCGGTGTGCTCATCGCGCCGAACTTCTCCATCGGCGCGGTCCTCACCATGAAGTTCGCGCAGATCGCGGCGCCCTACTTCGAGTCCGTCGAGGTCGTGGAGCTGCACCACCCGAACAAGGTGGACGCCCCCTCCGGCACCGCCACGCGCACCGCCCAGCTCATCGCCGAGGCCCGCCGCGCCGCCGGCTCCGCCCCGGCCCCGGACGCCACCGTGACGGCCCTGGACGGGGCGCGCGGCGCCAGCGTGGACGGCGTTCCCGTGCACGCCATCCGGCTGCGCGGCCTGCTGGCCCACCAGGAGGTCCTGCTGGGCGGTGAGGGCGAGACCCTGACCGTCCGTCACGACTCGCTGCACCACAGCAGCTTCATGCCGGGCATCCTGCTCGGCGCCCGTCGGGTGGTGACGACTCCGGGCCTCACCTTCGGCCTGGAGCACTTCCTGGACCTGGGCTGAGGCTCGGCCATGCGCGCCAAGCTCTCCTACGCCGTCACGGCCGCCGTCCTGGTCTTCTACTTCGTCCTGGTCGGCAGCCGCGGCGTGATGCTCATACAGACCGGCACGGTCATCACCGTCACCTTCGGCGTCGCGGTGCTGATCCTGCCGGTCATCGGCGTCTGGTTCCTCTGGAAGAACACCCAGTTCGTCCGCAGGGCCAACGCGCTCGCCGCCGAGCTGGACGCCGAGGGCGGCCTCCCGGTCGACGAGCTGAAGCGCACCCCCGGCGGCCGTATCGACCGTGACGCGGCCGACGAGGTCTTCGCCCGCCGCAAGGCCGAGACCGAGGCGGCCCCGGACGACTGGCGGACCTGGTTCCGGCTGGCCGTCGCCTACCACGACGCCCGGGACACCCCGCGCGCCCGCAAGGCGATGCAGCGGGCCATCGGCCTGCACCAGGCCTCCCGCTGACCCGAGGAACGTGGGGGGGGGGGGGGGGGGGGAGCGCCGAGCTCGAGAGATATAGAGGTGGTCCTAAGCGTGGCGCC
>NZ_JBVJAB010000023.1:0-5112 GCF_055591025.1 Streptomyces sp. NPDC041784 | reverse complement strand
CTCCCACCCCCACCCCCCCCCCCCACCCCCCCCCCCCCCCCCCCCCCACCCCTCCCCCCCCCCCCCCCCCCCCCCCCCCCCCCCCCCCCCCCCCACGTTCGGCCCGCGCGGCCTCAGCCGAGCCGGTTCTCCGCGGCCCACGCCTCGACGGCGTCCGCCGCCCGGTCGAACGCCTCGGCCCGCCCGAGGAAGTCCGCCCCGTGCGTGGTCAGCAGCGTCGCGGTGTCGTCCGCCGACCGGTCCCGCCGTACGAGGGCCAGCGCCTGCCCCTGGACGGTCCGCGGCAGCCCCAGCCAGCGCACCGGCTGCTGCACGGTCCGCACGCCCGCGACCCGGTTCCACGGCACCGTCCGGGTGATGAGGAACCGCACCTGCCGCAGGCCGCGCGGGCTCACCCACACCCCCATGCGCAGCAGCCGCAGCGCACAGGCGATCACGAGCAGCGAGAATCCGAAGATGACTCCGGCCTCGGACACCGAGCCGGTCAGCGCGATCACGACGGCCGCGAACAGCACGTACGAGGCGAGCAGCAGTGCCAGCGCGGCCACCGCCACGCGCCAGGGCCCGGGGCGGTAGGGGCGCCGCCAGCGCTCACGGTCGTCGAAGGGCAGCGCTGCATCGTCGGCTGCCTCGAATGCGTGGTCGGCCGTCAGGAAGGGCAGGGGCACGGCTGGTCCTCACTCGTCCATGCGTGGGCTGTGCCCGGTGAGGCTATCCGCCTGTGTCCGCGCTCACCACCATCGGGGGCCCGGATGGAGTCAGCGCGGGCTCAGCGCCCCTGGGACGCCTGTGACTGCGGTGTCTGCGCGGTGTGGTCGAGGGTCAGTGCCGGCATCCCGATGACCAGGGATCCCACCAGCGCGGCGACGATGGTGAGCCCCAGCAGCCAGCGCCCGGCCAGCTGACTGAACGAGGACCGCTCGGGGGGTGGGGGAGTGACATTGCTGCGGAACCTGTCGGCGTCGGCGAGGAAGGCGAACGGGACGGGCTCGCGGCGGCGGAACATCGGGGGTGGCACCTTTCGGGGCTCGGACGAACGGCTGTCACTGACACAGACGAACGAGTGGCACGAAAGGTGCCCGCTTTCACCCCGATTTCACATCACCCGGGTGATGAAGACCCCGTTTGGCGGGCCGTAGAGTGGGCGCCGACCGCAGATGTGATGGGAAGGATCCCCCCGTGCCCGCCGGCGACTCCAACATTTCCATGCGCAGTGACGTCACCGTTGAGCTGGTCAAATCCAGCGCTTCGGACGCGGACGTCCTGTTTGCCGCCCGTGTCTCGACCCTCGGCGAGCAGTCGCTGGAGGAACTCCAGAAGGACCCCGAGCGCTCCAAGGGCCTGATCAACTACCTGATGCGGGACCGGCACGGCAGCCCCTTCGAGCACAACTCGATGACCTTCTTCATCAGCGCCCCGATCTTTGTCTTCCGCGAGTTCATGCGGCACCGCGTGGGCTGGTCGTACAACGAGGAATCGGGTCGGTACAGGGAGCTGGAGCCGGTCTTCTACGCCCCCGACGAGTCCCGCAAGCTCGTGCAGGAGGGGCGGCCGGGCAAGTACGTCTTCGTCGAGGGAACGTCGTCGCAGCACGCCACGGTCCGCGACGTCCTGGACGAGTCCTACCAGCAGGCGTACGCCGCCTACCAGAAGCTGCTCGCCGAGGGCGTCGCCCGCGAGGTCGCCCGCTCGGTCCTCCCCGTCGGCCTCTTCTCCTCGATGTACGCCACCTGCAACGCCCGCTCGCTGATGCACTTCCTCGGCCTGCGCACCCAGCACGAGCTGGCCAAGGTCCCGTCCTTCCCGCAGCGGGAGATCGAGATGGTGGGCGAGAAGATGGAGGCCGAGTGGTTGAAGCTCATGCCCCTGACGCACGCCGCCTTCAATGCCAACGGTCGCGTCGCCCCGTAGCGAAGGCTTGTTCTCCGTCTCGGCACACATGTGCGGGTCATCCGAGCGAAGTGTCCGTATTGCGGCATTTAGAGAAGTTCATCTAGCCTGATCAAACGGGCCCGGTACTGCTTGAACCCCCGAGCAGGCAGTACCGGGCTCCACATTTGTCCTGACTTTTCGCAACCCCCCGAGGGCAGACCACGGGGTGCGCAACGAGTAGCGTGTTACCCATGGCTCCGACCTCCACTCCGCAGACCCCCTTCGGGCGGGTCCTCACCGCCATGGTCACGCCCTTCACGGCGGACGGCGCACTCGACCTCGACGGCGCACAGCGGCTCGCCACCCACCTGGTGGACGCAGGCAACGACGGCCTGATCATCAACGGCACCACGGGCGAGTCCCCCACCACCACCGACGCGGAGAAATCGGACCTGGTACGAGCCGTCCTGGAGGCCGTCGGAGACCGGGCCCACATCGTGGCCGGCGTCGGCACCAACGACACCCACCACAGCATCGAACTGGCCAGGGCCGCCGAGAAGACGGGCGCACACGGCCTCCTGGTCGTCACCCCGTACTACAACAAGCCCCCTCAGGAGGGCCTGTACCGCCACTTCACGGCCGTCGCCGACGCCACCGAGCTGCCGGTCATGCTCTACGACATCCCCGGCCGCAGCGGCGTCCCGATCAGCTCCGAGACGCTCGTCCGCCTCGCCCAGCACCCGAGGATCGTCGCCAACAAGGACGCCAAGGGCGACCTCGGCCGCGCGAGCTGGGCCATCGCCCGCTCCGGCCTCGCCTGGTACTCAGGCGACGACATGCTGAACCTCCCGCTGCTCTCCGTGGGCGCGGTCGGTTTCGTCTCGGTCGTCGGCCATGTCGTCACGCCCGACCTGCGCGCCCTCGTCGACGCGTTCGTCGCCGGTGACGTGCAGAAGGCCACCGAGATCCACCAGAAGCTGCTCCCCGTCTACACGGGTATGTTCCGCACCCAGGGCGTCATGACGACCAAGGCCGCGCTCGCCCTTCTCGGCCTGCCTGCCGGTCCGCTGCGCCTGCCCATGGTCGAGTGCTCGTCCGAAGAGGTCGAACAGCTCAAGATCGATCTTGCCGCCGGCGGGGTACAGCTCTGACAACAGACTTCACAACTGAATAGGCAGGCCACCGGTGCCTGCAATCCACAACGACAACTGCTTCTGCACGAACGTCATGCGCGCCACGTGCCCACCGGTACGTGGCGTGCGTGTTTGAGGAGAGTCTTTTGAGTCATCCGCATCCGGAACTGGGCCCGCCGCCGCCGCTCCCGAAGGGCGGCCTGCGGGTCACCCCACTCGGCGGCCTCGGCGAGATCGGCCGCAACATGACGGTCTTCGAGTACGGCGGCCGTCTGCTGATCGTCGACTGCGGAGTGCTCTTCCCCGAGGAGGAGCAGCCCGGAATCGACCTGATCCTGCCGGACTTCTCGTCCATCAGGGACCGCCTCGACGCGATCGAGGGCATCGTCCTCACGCACGGTCACGAGGACCACATCGGTGCCGTCCCCTACCTCCTCCGGGAGAAGCCGGACATCCCGCTGATCGGCTCCAAGCTGACTCTCGCGCTTATCGAGGCGAAGCTCCAGGAGCACCGCATCCGCCCCTACACCCTCGAGGTGGTGGAGGGGAACCGCGAGCGCATCGGCCCCTTCGACTGCGAGTTCATCGCGGTCAACCACTCCATCCCGGACGCCCTCGCCGTGGCGATCCGCACCCCCGCCGGCATGGTGGTCCACACGGGTGACTTCAAGATGGACCAGCTCCCGCTGGACAACCGTCTGACGGATCTACACGCGTTCGCACGGCTGAGCGAAGAGGGCATCGACCTCCTCCTCTCCGACTCCACGAACGCCGAAGTCCCCGGTTTCGTACCGCCCGAGCGGGACATCTCCAACGTCCTGCGCACGGTCTTCGGGAACGCCCGCAAGCGGATCATCGTGGCCAGCTTCGCCAGCCACGTCCACCGCATCCAGCAGATCCTGGACACCGCGCACGAGTACGGCCGCCGGGTCGCCTTCGTCGGCCGCTCGATGGTGCGCAACATGGGCATCGCGCGCGACCTGGGCTATCTGCGGGTCCCGCCGGGTCTGGTGGTGGACGTCAAGACCCTCGACGACCTCCCGGACCACGAGGTGGTCCTGGTCTGCACGGGTTCCCAGGGCGAGCCGATGGCGGCCCTGTCCCGCATGGCCAACCGCGACCACCAGATCCGTATCGTCCCCGGCGACACGGTCATCCTGGCGTCGTCCCTGATCCCCGGCAACGAGAACGCGGTCTACCGCGTGATCAACGGCCTGACCCGCTGGGGCGCGAACGTCGTCCACAAGGGCAACGCCAAGGTCCACGTCTCCGGCCACGCGTCCGCCGGCGAACTGCTGTACTTCTACAACATCTGCCGCCCGAAGAACCTGATGCCGGTCCACGGCGAATGGCGCCACCTGCGCGCCAACGCCGAGCTGGGCGCCCTGACAGGCGTCCCGCACGACCGCATCGTCATCGCCGAGGACGGCATCGCCGTCGACCTCGTCGAGGGCAAGGCCAAGATCTCCGGCAAGGTCCAGGCGGGCTACGTCTACGTCGACGGCCTCTCGGTCGGCGATGTCGGCGAGCCGGCGCTGAAGGACCGGAAGATCCTGGGCGACGAGGGCATCATCTCGGTCTTCGTCGTCATGGACTCCTCCACCGGCAAGATCAACGCAGGCCCGCACATCCAGGCCCGTGGCTCGGGCATCGACGACTCGGTCTTCGGGGACGTCATCCCGAGGATCACCGAGGTCCTGGAGCGCTCGGCCCAGGACGGCGTGGTCGAGCCCCACCAGCTGCAACAACTCATCCGCCGGACCCTGGGCAAGTGGGTCTCGGACACCTATCGCCGCAGGCCGATGATCCTCCCGGTCGTGGTGGAGGTCTGAGCGACATACGACCCCTCGTATGCGTGAACCTGGAGCGGGGCGCCTCGATTTGCATCGGGGAGCCCCGCTCCAGTACGTTTACGGCTCCGCCTGAACGGGAACCCGGTAGCACTACGCACCGGAACCAGTCCCCGGGAGGGGCCGGGAAAACCGACTCAGAACTTCTGATAAAGTCGGAACCGCCGGAAAGGAAGCCGCGAAACAAAAGCGGAAACCTGGAAAGCACCGAGGAAATCGGATCGAGAAAAGATCTGATAGAGTCGGAAACGCAAGAC
>NZ_JBVJAB010000022.1:0-135737 GCF_055591025.1 Streptomyces sp. NPDC041784 | reverse complement strand
CCGCTCAAACGGGCCGAGCATCGCAGCCGGACACCACCCGCACCGGACACCGTCAGTATCACTCGACAAGACAGAACTTAAGTCACCAGCATTGGCCCTAGCTCGGGTCGCGGTCGAACAGCGACCTGGACCAGAAGTAGCCGAGCGCGGCCAGTCCCAGGCTCCAGGCGACGGCGAGCCATCCGTTGTGGCCGATCTCGGTGCCGAGCAGCAGCCCGCGCAGCGTCTCGATGGCCGGGGTGAACGGCTGGTACTCGGCGATCGGCTGGAACCAGCCCGGCATCGTGTCGGCCGGGATGAAGGCGCTCGAGATGAACGGCAGGAGGATCAGGGGCATGGCCATGTTGCTGGCCGCCTCGGGGTTCGGGCTGGCCATGCCCATCCCGACCGCGATCCAGGTGAGCGCCAGGGCGAACAGCGTGAGCAGCCCGAACGCCGCCAGCCACTCCAGGGCCGTGGCGTCGGTGGACCGGAAACCGATGGCCACAGCGACGGCGCCGACGAGGACCACGCTGGCGATCGACTGCAACACGCTGCCCACGACGTGCCCGATGATCACAGAGCCGCGGTAGACCGCCATCGTCCGGAAGCGGGCGATGAGGCCCTCGGCCATGTCCATGGAGACGTACACCGCGGCCCCGATCACGGTGCTGCCGATGGTCATCATCAGGATGCCCGGGACGATGTAGGCGATGTATTCGGAGCGGTCCGCGCCACCGCCACCGATGCCCGCGCTCATCACGTCGCCGAAGATGTAGACGAAGAGCAGCAGCATCATGATCGGCGTGAGCAGCAGGTTCAGGGTCGCGGACGGGTAGCGCCACGCGTGCAGCAGGTTGCGGCGCAGCATCGTGTTCGAGTCGCGGACGGCGAGGGAGATCCGGGTCGGGCGGGCGGGAGCCAGGAGGGAACTCATCGGACAGCCTCCTCGGGCTGGTCGGTGGGGCCGGTCAGGGCGAAGAACACGTCGTCGAGGTCGGGGGTGTGCACGGTCAGCTCGTCCGCCTCGATGCCGGCCGCGTCCAGCCAGTCGAGGATCGAGCGCAGGTCGCGCTGGCTGCCGTCGCTGGGGAGTTGCAGGGCGAGGGCTTCGTCGTCCCGGGTGGCCTCGCGCAGGGCGGAGGCGGCGTTCTGGTAGGCGGCCGGGTCGGTGAAGCGGAGCCGGACGTGTCCGCCGGGGATGAGCCGCTTGAGTTCGTCGGCGGTGCCCTCGGCGGCGATCTTGCCGTCGTTCAGTACGGCGATGCGGTCGGCGAGCTCGTCGGCCTCCTCCAGGTACTGCGTGGTGAGGAAGACCGTCACCCCGTCGGAGACCAGCTCGCGGATGATCCCCCACATGGTGTGGCGGGAGCGCGGGTCGAGACCGGTGGTCGGCTCGTCGAGGAAGATGATCCGCGGGCTGCCCACCAGGGTCATGGCGATGTCCAGGCGGCGCTTCATGCCGCCGGAGTAGGTGGAGGCGGGCTTCTTCGCGGCCTCGGTGAGGTCGAAGCGCTCCAGGAGTTCGGCGGCGACCCGCCGCCCCTCGCTCCTGGAGAGGTGGTGCAGGTCCGCCATGAGGAGCATGTTCTCCTCGCCGGTGATCAGGCCGTCGACGGCGGAGAACTGACCGGTGACGCCGATCGCGGCGCGCACCCCGTCCGGTGACGTGGCGACGTCGTGGCCCGCGACCCGGGCCTGCCCGCCGTCGGCGGTGATGAGCGTGGACAGGATCTTGACGGCGGTGGTCTTGCCGGCGCCGTTCGGCCCGAGCAGCGCGAACACGGACCCGGCCGGGATGTGCAGATCGATGCCGTCGAGGACGGTCTTGTCGCCGTACGACTTGCGCAGACCGACGGTGGAGACGGCGGCCGGCGACGGGTGACCGTCACCCTGCCTGGACGTGGGCATGACAGATGAAGGCATGAAGCCCTCCCGTTCGAAGGCTGAAGCGGCTGGGGAGTGAGTGGGTCGAGGCCGGTTCTTCCGGGCGTCAGGCCTTGGCGCGGCGGACGTCGATGTTGCCGTGCCGGGTGCGGGCGCGGACCTTGACGGTGTCCTCGGCCTCCTCCGGGCTCCCGGACGCGGTGAGCGTGTTGCGCACCTGGCCGGAAACGGAGCTGACGTCGAGCCAGGCGGCCGTGCCCTCGCGGACGCCGACCTCGATGGAGCCGTAGGAGGTCTCCAACTGGACGGTGCCACGGGCCACTTCGCCCACGCGCAGGGTGCCGTGGGCGGTGGTGGCGGTGACCGAGTCCTCGGCGCGCCGGATCTCGATGTCACCGTTGGCACCGCTCACCCGCAGCTCGCCGGTCGCGGCGTCGACGGTCGTGGTGCCGTGCGAGTTCTTCAGGACGGCCGCGCCGTCGGCGAGGCCGACGCGCAGGCTGCCGGAGCTGGTGGTGATCTCGGCCGTACCCTCGACCCGGTCCACCGTGATCGAGCCGTGCGACGCGGTCAGCTTCAGCGGGCCGGTCGTGTCGAAGCGGGCGTCGCCGGACGAGGTCTTCACACGGACCTCGCCGAGCCGGCCCTCGCCGAGCACCTGGGCCCAGGCGCCGGTCATGTCGATGCGTGAGCCCGTGGGCAGTTCGACCGTCACGTCGACGACGCCGGTGCGGCCGAGGCCGAACAGATTGGTCTTGGGCGTCCTGACGGTCAGTGCGCCATTCGTGCAGGTGACGTCGGTCTGGTCGGCCGTGCGCACGTCCAGGTCCTTCTTCGGGTCGCGGGGCCGCACCGCGACGACGGTGTCGAGGCGGTCGGCCGCGACGAACTGGATGGAACCGGCCTCCACGTGCGCGGTGACCGAGATCGGTGCGGGAGTGTCGAAAGAAGGCATGGCTGTCCCGTCCTCTTGGCTCTTCAGGACGTCCCCGCTGGTGGGACGTGGTGTGGGTGAAGTGGTGCGGGTGAAGTGGTGCGGGCGTGTGGTGCAGGGTGTGGTGCGGGTGACCGGTGTAGGTGGGGGCGCGGCTAGCGCACCCAGCCCGTGAAGCTCTGGCCGACGCTCTGGCTCTTCTCCGTCGTACGCGGCCGGGTGCCGCCGTCGACCGCGGCCGACACGGCCCGCACCAGCCACGCGTTGACCGACAGGCCCTCGCGGTTCGCGGCCTCCTCGGCGCGCGCCTTGAGATGCGCCGGAAGCCGCAGATTGATGCGGGCGGTGCCGCCCTCGTCGCCCTCGGCGGGCGCCTGCGCCCTGAGCGGTTCGACGGGCGCGGCCGGCTCCGCGAGGGCGCCGCCGTCGGTGGGCGGCCGTGTCACCACGAAGTCGGGGTCGAGCCCGCGCAGCCGTACGTCGACCGAGCCGGGGGCGAGTTCACGGGTGATCTCGTCCATCGCGGCGGAGAGCACGTTGAGCATGGTCAGCCGGGTCGCCGACTCCAGGGGAGCGGTGAGTCGCTCGGCCAGCTCGCGGGCTTCGTCGCCACCGGCCGCGGCGGCCACCGCGAGTTCACGGCGGAGAGTGTCGACATACGGGGTGAGGTCCATGACGCCATCATGGCACCACAATGGCTCCACACGCAAGCCGCGAGGTGGCCTCTTCAGGACGACGCCCGACGCAACCGCCCTGACCTGCGGAAACACGCTGGCACCCAATTGGGTGATCGTGGCGCCACGTGCGCTCATCCGACATTGGCGGCACAGAATGGCACCGGGTGGCACCGGATGACGCCAAGCGATGTCATCCGACGGCGGGCGTCACTCGTGGCCGTGCTCCGCCGAGCCGCCGTCCTCCTCGTCGCGCTCGTCCTCCCCGGCGGGGGTGGCGCCGCCGAGGCCCGCCTGGACGGTGAAGCTCGCGGTGCGCACCTTGCCGTCGTGCCTGAAGTCCAGGAAGAGGCGGTAGGCGTGGGGGCTGGGCGCGGTGGCGGTGAAGGAGACGGTCGGCCCGGGCTTCACCTTGGCGTCACCGGCCTCCTCCTCGGGGTGGACATGCAGGTAGGCCAGGTCTCCGGCGCGCAAGGCCACCAGGTGCCCGTACGCGCCGAGATAGGGCTGAAGGTCGGTCACCGGCCTGCCGTCCTTGCGCACCTCGAAGGTGAGGTCCCGGGCGGAGCCGGTGTCGAGGTCCCCGCTCAGGGCGACCGTGTAGCCGTCGACCTCGCTGGTGCTCACCTGCCGGGGCAGCTCCTGCGGCTCGTAGCGTCCCGCGACCGCCAGGTCGGTGCCCAGAGTGAGGCGCCCACCGTCCCCGGCGGCCGGGGCGAAGTCCGCGAAGAGGCGGTAGTCACCGGCGGCCGGCAGGTTCACGTGCATGCGCCACGTGCCGTCGACGGAGCGCGTGGGGTGCAGATGGCGGTAGACGGCCAGGTCGCGCGAGGCAAGGATCAGGTGGAGCTCCTTCCCCTGCTCCACCTCGTAGGCGGTGACCGGCCGCCCCCGCGCGTCGAGGACCGCGAACCGTATCTCGGTGCTGCGCCCGCGCTCGATCCGCGGGGTTTTCAGGTCGATCGAGTAGCCGTGGGCCGAGACCCGCAGCCCCTCCGGCACCTCCGCGGCACCCTCCGCGCCACCGGACCCCGCCACCTCGACCTGACGTCCGGCCCGCGCACCCGGCCCGCCGTCCGCCTCGCCGGATCCGGCGAGGTCGCCCACTCCGTACGCCGCGCCGCACACGACGGCGAGCGCCGCGGCGAAGCCGGTGATCTTCGGCCAGGTGTTCGTGGCCAGGTGTTCATAGGAGTCTCCCGAGGTGGGCCGACAGGTATCGTCACCTCACCGAATTTATACCCCCAGGGGGTATACAGAACGGCAACCGCGCCCATGCGCCCACCACTCCCGGAATACCCCCCAGGGGTATATAGTTCAGATGCGTGGGCTCGGGAACGGGCCGCACAGAACGAGAAGGGGGAAAGAAGTCATGGACCACAGCGCTCACCACACCGCTCACGACACCACTCACCACACCGCTCACCACACCGCTTCCTGGGGAACGGCGGCGAAGGCGACCCTGCACTGCCTGACCGGCTGCGCCATCGGCGAGATCCTCGGCATGGTCATCGGCACCGCCCTGCTGTGGGGCAACGTCGCGACCATGATCCTGGCGATCACCCTCGCGTTCGTCTTCGGCTACTCGTTCACGCTGCTGGCGGTCCGGCGAGCCGGCCTGGACCTCCGGACCGCGATCAAGGTCGCGCTCGCCGCCGACACCGTCTCCATCGCCGTGATGGAGATCGTCGACAACACCATCATCGCCCTCACGCCCGGCGCGATGGACGCGCACCTCTCCGACGGGCTGTTCTGGTCGGCTCTGCTGGGCGGCTTCGCGGTCGCCTTCGTGATCACCACGCCGGTCAACAAGTGGATGATCGGCCGCGGCAAGGGCCACGCGGTGGTGCACGCCTACCACTGACGCCCGGCCGGGTCGGATTCCTCGGCCGGGTCGGATTCAGTGTGCGTCGGCGAGCGGCTGGGCCGCGTACGTGATGCGGACGACTCCGTCGGCGTGCCGTGCGGTGTCGCCCCGTACGCCGAAGACGTCGCGGAGGACGCCGGGGGTCAGGACGTCCAGCACGGGGCCCGCCGCCACCACCTCGCCCCGGTGCAGCACGACCAGGTGGTCGCAGAGGCGGGCGGCGAGGTCCAGGTCGTGCAGGACGGCCAGGGTGGTGATGCCGGTGCTGCGGATCAGGTCCAGCAGCTCGAAGCGGGCGCGGATGTCGAGGTGGTTGGTGAGTTCGTCCAGGACCAGCAGCTGCGGGCGCTGGGCCAGGGCCCGGGCCAGCAGGACGCGCTGGCGTTCGCCGCCGGACAGGGAGGCGTAGTCCCGGTGCGCGAAGGGGGTGACTCCGCAGCGGGTGACCGCCTCGGCCACGGCCTCGCGGTCCTCGGTGCCGTCCCGGCCCATCAGCCCGTGGTGGGGCGTACGGCCGAGCGCGACGATCTCTGTCACCGTCAGGCCGGTGGTGGTGCCGGCGTCCTGGAGGACGGCTGCCGTGCGGCGGGCGGCGGTGCGTGCGGAGAGTTCCCACACGTCGTCGTCGCCCACCCGGACCACTCCCGCGGCCGGGCGCAGTGAGCGGTAGACCGTGCGCAGGAGGGTGGACTTGCCGCTGCCGTTGGGACCCACGAGCCCGACGACATCGCCCTTCGCGGCCTCCAGGTTCACCTCACGGAGGATCGTGGTGCGGTCCAGGGTGATGTGGAGCTGGTCCACGGTCAGTTTCATACGGTGTCCAGGCCCTTGTTGCGGCGCAGCAGCCACAGGAAGAAGGGGGCGCCGAGGAGGGCGGTGAGGATGCCCAGCGGCAGCTCGTTGGGGCGGGTCAGGGTGCGGGAGAGCAGGTCCACGAGGACCAGGTAGATCGCGCCGAGGAGGGCGGTCAGGGGAAGCAGACGGCGGTGGTCGGCGCCGATCGTGAGGCGGACCAGGTGGGGGACCATCAGGCCGACGAAGCCCACACCGCCGGCCACGGCGATGACCGTCCCGGTGAGCAGCGCGCTGATGACCAGCAGGACGGCACGCAGCCGGTTGACGTCCACGCCGAGCGCGGTCGCGGACTCGTCGCCGGCGAGCAGGGCGTTGAGCCGCCGTCCGAACAGGGTCAGCACGGCGGTGCTCGCCAGGACCACCACCGTGACCGTGAGCAGCTGACTCCACTGGGCGCCGGCCACGCTCCCCAGCATCCAGAACATGACCGTGCGCAGTTCGGTGGGGGTGGCCAGCAGCTGGACGAAACTGGTCACCGACAGCAGGACGTAGCCGACCGCGACTCCGGCCAGCACCAGCCGGGTGGGGGCAAGCCGGCCCTGTCGCTGTCCCAGGGCGAACACCAGGGCCCCGGCCGCCAGCGCGCCGGCGAACGCCGCTCCCGACACGCCGAGTCCGCCGAAGCCGCCGAGCGCCGCCCCGCCTAGGGTGATGACGAGCACGGCGCCGAGCGAGGCTCCGTAGGAGAAGCCGAGGACGACGGGGTCGGCGAGCGGGTTGGAGACCAGGGTCTGGAGCACCGCCCCGGCGACGGACAGACCGGCGCCGACCAGGGCGGCGAGCACGACGCGAGGGGCCCGGAAGGTCCACACGATCTGGTCCAGGGCCGGGTCTTCGGTGGTCCCCCGGCCGGTGACGTGGTGCCAGAGGACTCCCCACACGTCGCCGACCGGGATGGTGACCGCGCCGATGCTCACCGCCACCACCATCACGGCGCCGAGGACGACCGTCAGGCCGGCGACGGCGAGCGGCAGCCGCAGTCGGCTCAGAACTTGTCGAGGTGCAGCATCGCGGCGATCTTCTCCACGGCCAGGTCGTTGTTCGGGCCGAGGTACATCGAGTCGGACAGCGCCACGTACGTGCTGTTCTTCGCGGCCGGCCACTGGGGGAACTCCTTCAGCAGTTTCTTGGCGTAGGCCGCCGGGTTCGGGTCGTTGTAGCCGATGACGACGAGGGCGTCGACGTCGGTGGCGGCCACCTTCTCCTTGCTCAGGTCGGCGAAGGACGTCTTGGAGGCGTTCTCGAAGGCGTTGGTGCCGCCCGCCTTGGCGAGGATGTCGTTGTAGATGCCCTTGGCGACGACCGAGCTGAAGTCGTTGCCGCCCATGGCCATGTTGGAGAACAGGACCATGACCTTGGGCTGCTTCTCGCCCTTCACCTTGGCGGAGACGGCGGCGATGCGCTTCTCCGAGGCGGCGATCAGCTTCTCGGCCTCGTCGCCCTTGTTGAAGATCTTGCCCATGTCGCGCAGCAGCGTGTAGCTGTCGGCGATGGTCATCTTCGAGGTGTCCTGGTCGCAGCCCTGCGGGGACACGTAGGTCTGGGCGCCGACCGTCTTCAGCTGCTCGCGAGTGGCGAAGCCGTTCTTCTCGTCGAAGCCGTACGACGTCGTGGACAGCACCAGGTCCGGGCGCAGCCCGATCATCGCCTCGCGCGGGATGTCGTAGGCGTCGTTGAGCTTGACGTCACCGGTGGGCAGGGCCTTGATCGCGTCGGCGCGGCCCGCCACCTCGGACATCCCGTAACTCTGCTGATTCGCCACGATCTTGTCCTGGACGCCGAGGGCGAGGAGCGTGGAGACCTCGGCGACCGAGGCGCCGTTCATGACGACGACCCGGCTCGGCTCCTTGGTGATCTTCTCGGAGACTCCGCAGTTCTCCAGGGTCACCGGATAGCCGGACTTCGCGGCGGCCGCGGACGCCTTGTCACCGCCCGCTCCGTCCTGGTCGGTCGAGGAGTCGGCGCAGGCCGCCGTGGCCAGACAGAGAGCGCCGGCCAGGACGATGGCGACGGGCCGTTTCTTCGGCATGCGTGCTCCTTGCAGCGGGATGCTCGTGACGCGATGGGCTCTGTTGCAGTAGTCGGGAGGCCGTGCCCGTGAGTTCCCGGAGGCTCCCAACTACTTTGCGGGAGTGGCCAGATGGCTCGTTCGCCCGGCCGGGGCGGGCAGGGTGCCCGTGGTGACGCAGTGGTCGAGGTAGCGGAATACGAGGTCCCGGTCGGCGGGCGGGCAGGTGATGCCGCTGCCGTGCAGGCCGGTCAGGACGTTGTCGGCGCTGACGCGCCCCAGGCGCAGGTCGGGGCCGGCGGCATCGCCCGGGTCCGTGTCCCAGGAGTCGAAGAAGGCCAGAGTCGTCGCCGCCACGCCGGAGGACGCCGGGAGTTCGGTCCTCCACCGGGCCAGCGGCATGCGCCGCAGCGGGTAGCCGTACTCCTCCAGCCAGTCGTACACGTCGTTCAGCCGCACGGGAGGCGCGGACGCGTGGTTGAAGACGGTCGCACCCGGTGGTCCGAGACAGAGGTGGACGAGGGCCTCGGCGACGTGGTCGACGGGTGTCCAGGTCTCCTCCTCGAACAGGTCGGGGACGATGCCTGCGGGCACCCCGGCGCGCAGCACGCTCCACAGGAAGTCCCGCTCGTTCACATAGCCGGTGGTGGCCGGGCCGACGATCCGGCCGAGCCGGTGCACGGTGACCGGCAGCCCCCGCTCGGCGGCCTGCTCCAGCAGGCGTTCGGCCGCCCACTTGGACTGCTGGTAGCCGTGGCGCAGTCCGGGATGGGGCGGGAGGAACGCCTCGGGTACCTCGGCGGCGAGGGCGAGCGGCGGGGCGACGGAGAGCGTCGACACGAAGTGCAGGGGAATCGAGCGAGCGGCCGCCATGCGCAGCAGCTCCCTGGTCGATTCGGTGTTGGCGGCGCGCAGGGTGGCGTACTCGCGCATGATGCTGACGGTCGCCGCGTTGTGGAAGATCGCCCCGCAGGTGCGGGCCAGTTCGGCGAAGAGCGCCTCGTCCAGGCCCAGACGGGGACGGGCGAGGTCCGCGGGAATCGCCGTGACGCGTTCGTGCGCCGTGTCCGGGAGGTGGATCCGGTGCGTGTCCAGGGCCTGGTGGACGCGGGCCATGGCCTCGGCGGGGCTCGGGGCGCGGACGGTGCAGACGACCTCCACGTCCGTGCTCGTCAGGAGCTGGGCCAGCAGGTGGACGCCGACGAAACCGGTGGCGCCGGTGAGCAGGATCCGCTCCGGCGTACCGCCCGCCCGGGTGCTGTCACCGGGGCGGATGTCCGGGTCGAGGACGGTGTCGGCGAGCAGCGGCTCCGGGAGGCCGGGGGTGGTCGGGCGTGCCCGCTGTTGCAGGAAACGCGCGAGTTCGGCGGGGGTGGGGTGCTGGAAGAGCCAGGCGACCTTCACCTCGCGGCCCAGTGCGACGCCGAGGCGGTTGGCGACCTGGATGGCCTGGAGGGACTGGGCTCCCAGGTCGAACACGTCGTCCTGCGCGGAGACGGCGGCCACCCCGAGCACCTGCTGCCAGGCGGCGGCGACGGTGCGCTCCAGCGGGCTGTCGGACGTGATCGCCCGCGTACCCAGGTCGGGGGCCAGTGCGGCGAGGGTCCTCCTGTCGATCTTTCCTGAGCTCGTCCGGGGCAGACAGTCCAGGAACTCGACCGCCGAGGGGATCATCGCCGCCGGCAGCGCCGCCCGGAGGTGGTCCCTGATCGGGGCCACGGCCGGGGCGGGCTTGTCCGGGACGACGTACGCGACCAGCCGCCGGGTCCCGTCCTCCCCCACCTGTCCCACCACGGCGGCGTCACGGATTCCCGGGTGGGCCAGGAGGGCGCTCTCCACCTCGGCGGGGTGCACACGATGTCCGCTGATCTTGAACTCGGTGTCGGACCGGCCCAGGTAGCGCAGTTGCCCGTCGGCGCCGATCCGTACGAGGTCGCCGGTGCGGTACGCGCGGGGTTCTCCGGGGACCGCGTGGAGAGGCGCGAAGCGGGAGGCGTCCGGAAGCCGGTCTCCCCGGTAGCCGAGGGCCAGGTTGTCGCCCAGGAGGTGGAGTTCGCCGTCGACGACCGCGGCCCGCGTGCCGGGCAGGGGCAGCCCGATGGGTACGTCCCCCGGTGCGAGGGCGGGGTCGTGGAGGTCGGCGACGGTGGCGACCACGGTCGCCTCGGTGGGCCCATAGGTGTTGAGCAGCCGGACCGAGGTACCGACGGCCTTGCGCCAGCGGTCCGCCCGCTCGGGCAGGGCCGCCTCACCGCCGATGACGACCGTGCGCACTTCGGCGGGCAGGGCAACGGCGCCGGTCGAGACGGCGTGGGCCAGTTCGTGCCAGTAGGCCGTGGGCAGGTCGAGAAAGCTGATCCGCAGCCGGGCGCAGGCGTCCAGGAAGGCGGGTACCGAGTCGGTCATGTCGTCGCCGCGGACGACGAGCGTGGCGCCCGCGCACAGGGTGAGGAGGATTTCCTCGACGCTGGTGTCGAAGTGCAGCGGGGCGAACTGCAGGACGCGGTCCCCGCGGTGAAGGCCGTAGCGGTGCGAGGCGCCGGCGACGAAGTGGGCGAGGGCTCGGTGGCCGATCTCGACGCCCTTGGGGCGGCCGGTGGAACCCGAGGTGTGCAGGACGTAGGCGAGGTCGTCCAGGGTCGGTGTGCGGGGCTGGGCGGCCTCCGGTTCGGCGTCCGGTCGGTCGATACGGAGTACGGCGTGGTCCGCGAAGTCCTCGGCACGGGCACCGGTGGTGAGGACGAGCGCGGGCCGGGCGTCGGCCAGCAGCTCCGCCCTGCGGGCCGGGGGCGCGGCCGGGTCGAGCGGGCAGTAGGCGGCCCCGGACAGGAACACACCGAGGACCGTGGTGACCGCTTCGATGCCGCGCGGCAGGGCGACAGCCACCAGGTCACCGCGGCCGACCCGACGGGCGGCGAGTCGGCGGGCGAGATCACGTGCCGAGCCGAACAGCTGCGCGTACGTGATGCCGCGTCCGTCGTGCTCGACGGCGACCGATCCACCGCGCCGGGCGGCGTGGTCGGCGATCAGGCCGAGCACCGGGCGCACGGGGCCGGGCAGCGGCCCACCGTCCAGGACGGGAACCTCGACGGCCTCGCGCGCACCCAGCTCACCGAGAGGGCGGTCGGGCGCGGCGACGGCCTCGCTCAGCAGGCCGAGCAGCCCCTCCTGGAGTGCGGCGACGTCCTCCTCGGTGTAGAGGTCGGGGTTGGCGTCCACGGCGATGCGCAGGCCCGCGCCCTCGGAGCGGTCGTAGACGTTGACGGACAGGTCGTCGACGGGACCGGCGGAGACGTTGTGGACCGTGCTGCGGTGGCCGGCGAAACGCAGGTCGTACGCGAAGGGCATGATGTTGACGCCCGGCCCGGACAGTCGGCGCTGTCCGCCGACGAGTTTGAGGTCGCGGCGCAGTTGTTCGTAGCGGTAGCGCTGGTGGGGGAGACCGGCGCGGAGTTCGCGGGAGATCCGGGCGGCGAGGTCGCGCAGGCTGTCCGAGGCGGTCACGGGGACGCGCAGGGGCAGGATGTTGCGGACCGTGCAGGGAACGCGCAGCGAGACGGAGCCGAGGCGGCCCATCGCGGGCAGGCTGAGGACGATCTCCGGGGCGCCGGTCGCGTGGTGCAGCCGAGCTGCCGTGACTGCCAGCAGGACCTCGGACCAGGTGACGTTCAGGTCGCGGGCGACGGCGCGCAGGGTCTGCGTCCGTGCCGCGTCAAGGTCGACGACCCGACGGTGGAAGGTGCGCGCCGGCAGAGCCGAACGGCCGGCCGGGGTCGGCACCGGCGGGCGGTCCGCGTACCGGTCCGTCCAGTAGGCGCGGTCCCTGGCGAAGCGGGCGGACTCGCGGTAGGCGCGTTCCTCGTCCCGTACCGACGCGAGGGTGCCGAAGCCGCTGTCCGCCACCGGCTCTCCCTGCGCCGAGGCCGTGTAGACCTGGGCGACCCTGCGGGCCACCAGCGACAGGCCGAAGCCGTCCAGGGCGATGTGGTGGACGCGGTGGTACCAGAGGTACTCCCGCGGTGCGATCCGCAGAAGGGCGTGGCCGAAGACGGGGCCGCGTGCCAGGTCGACGGGGCGGGCCAGGTCCTCGTCCATCCAGGCCAGGGCCGCCGCGAGCGGGTCGGGCCCGGCCGTGAGGTCCGCGGTGTACATGCGCCAGTCGTCGGCCGGGGCGGGCGTCTCCCAGGGGCGGCCCTCGTCGTCCACCACGTAGGCGACGTTCAGGGCCTCGGTCTCCGCGACGACGTGGTGCAGGGCCTCGTCGAGGAGGGAGGTGTCCACGGAGCCGTGGATGTGCACGTACTCGGCCGTGTTGTACGCGGGACTGTCCGGGTCGAGCCGCTGGCCCGTCCAGACGCCTTCTTGAGCGGCCAGCAACGGATGGCGCGCCGTCACCTCGCCTCCTTCTGACGCGCGGAGAGCACCTGCCACCACTGGGCGAACGAGGTGCATTCGGCGAGGTCGACGAAGGTCACGTCCACACCGGTCTCGCGCCACCGTTCCATCAGGGTGACGATGCGCAGGGAGTCCAGTCCCGCGTGGAGCGGGTTCTCGTCGAGGTCGACGTCGTCGGGCTGCTGGTGCAGGTACTCCGCCAGGTCCGCGCGGAAGACCTCCAGCGTGAGGGGAGCAGGCATGTCGTTCTCTCTCCAGGAGGGCCGGTCAGTTGACCTTGCGAGCGGAGTCGCCCCAGAAGCGGTCGCGCAGCTCGCGGCGCAGGATCTTTCCGCTGGGGTTGCGCGGGACGCTGTCGATGAACTCGTAGCGGGCGGGCAGCTTGAAGCCCGCCAGCCTCGGCAGGAGGAAGGTGTGCAGGTCCCGGGGGGTGGGCCGCTGTTCGGGGGCCGGGACGACGAAGGCGTGCACGTACTCGCCCCAGCGTTCGTCGGGGGCCCCGACGACGACGGCCTCGGCCACGCCGGGGTGACCTTCCAGTACGTTCTCGATCTCGGCCGGGTAGACGTTCTCGCCGGCGACGAGGATGGCGTCCTTGATCCGGTCGCGGATGAAGAGATAGCCGTCCTCGTCGACGTAGCCGGCGTCGCCGGTGTGGATCCAGCCGTCGACGAGGGTCTCGGCGGTCTTCTCGGGCAGCCCCCAGTACTCGACCATGTGGGCGGGCGTGGCCAGGCAGACCTCTCCGACCGCGCCCGGCGGGAGTTCGCGCCCCTCGCCGTCGATCACTTTGCTGCGCACACCCGGATACGGCCGTCCGGCCGCCTGCATGAGGGGGCCGCCGGGCACATGGGCGGCCGGGGGCAGGCAGACCGCGGTGTTGCCGGTCTCGGTCAGGCCGTAGATCTGGGCGAACTCGCAGTCCAGGACGGCCAGGCTCTCCTCCAGCAGGGCCTCGGAGATCGGGGAGCCGCCGTAGACCGTCTTGCGCAGGGTGGTGAAGTCCTTGGCGCCGACGCCCGGTTCGGTCAGCATCATGCGGAGCATGGCGGGCACGACGCAGGCGGTGGTGATGCCCAGGTCGCGGATGAGGTCGACGGCCTGGCGGGCGGCGAAGGCGCGCATCGCGACGACGGTCGTGCCGGCGTTGAGGTTCTGGGTGGCCCACCACAGGCCGCCGATGTGGAAGCCGGGGATGCCGATCAGCGCGATGTCGCCGGGCCGCCAGTCGATCCAGTCCAGCCCCTCGCTCGCCAGCGCGTCGCGGATCGCGAAGAAGCTGCGGTGGGCGAGGACCACGCCCTTGGGCAGGCCGGTGGTGCCGCTGGTGTAGAGCTGGGCGACCGGAGTGTCCGGGGTGGCGCTGTCCGGCAGTTCGGTGTCGGCGTGAGGTGCCTTCCAGGCGGGGAAGGGCTCGCCGAGCGCGACGACCGTCTCCGGAGGCGCGGTCGGCATCCTCTCCACGATCGGTGCGAACTCCTCCTCCAGGAACAGGAGCCGGGTGCCGGAGTCCTGGAGGATGTGGCTGACCTCCGGGGCGGCGAGACGCCAGTTGACGGGGACCAGGACGGTACCGCTCTTGGCGCAGGCGAAGAGGATCTCGTAGTAGTGCTCCGACTCCTTGCCGAGGTACGCGACACGGTCGCCCGGGGTGAGGCCGGCGGCCTGGAGGGCGTGGGCGATGCGGTTGCTCTCGCGGTGCAGCTGCTCGTAGGTCAGGGTGCGGCCCTCGCAGAGGACCGCGGGGGTGGCGGGCTGGTGCCGGGCGTGGAAGCTCGTGGTCCTGACGAGCGTGCGCAGCTCCGGGTGGTGCAGTGTGTCCATGGGTACGCCTCGGTGGGGTCAGGGGACGTTGACGAACGCCAGGGTCGCCTCGCCGTCGCAGCGACCCGAGTCCGCGTCCCAGTAGCGGAAGGCGGTGTCGGCGTGCAGGAACGGGCTGCCGCCGGCCGGGGCGCGTCGGGTGACGGACCGGAATTCCATCTCCCCGGAAAAGGCACGGGGGTCGATCGGTCTCCGGAAGTTCGCGGTGAAGCGGGCGATCAGAATGTCCGGGAGCTGGTGTCTGAAGAAATCTTCCAGCGACCAGGAGGCGAATCCCGTACCCAGTCCTTCCTTCACGGACTTGGCGACGAGGTAATACATCATCTGGTTGTAACAGATGTTCACCTCGACCGAATTCAGATGACCGGTGTCGTCGATGTAGCACGATTCGGGTATCGCGAAGGCACAGCGGGCGGCGACCCGCCCGTCGTGTTCGGTCACGTCCGCCGACCGCAGGTATCTGCAGTGCTCCTTGTAGGGCTCCAGCACCCGGTCGAGCAGGGGCTCGTCGGTCATGCCGCACCGATCCCGTCGTGCAGCGCGCGTTCGTCGTGCACGGTGACGCGGTAGGAGACGGTCGGCTCGGGGGTGGTCGTGTGCCGGGCGCGGTGGACGAGGCTGCGGTTGTCCCAGACCAGCAGGTCGCCCTGCTCGAAGCTCTGCAGGTGGATGCCGTCGTGTTCGAAGATCTCGTCGAGCTGGCCGGTCGCCTCGAACAGGCGCTTGAGCAGCTCCTCGTCGAGCGGATTGCCGTCCTGGTCCTCGATGCCGACGGTGAAGCCCTCGCTGATGTAGAGGACGGTCTCGCCGGTCATCGGGTGGGTGAAGGTGGTCGGCTGGAGAACGGCCGGGGTCTTCCGCTCGACCTCCTCGATGATCTCGGAGAGGGGGCGGTAGACGTCGTGCGGCCGTATCTTGAAGTACTTGCGCACCGAGTGCCTGCACCGTGTTCCGGCTGTTTCCTTCTTCAGCTCCTCGGGCAGCTTCTCGTACGCCCGGCCCATGTCGATGAAATAGGTACCGCGGTTCTTCTCCGGAATGACCTGGGGATAGATGAGGGTGATGCCGAAGGGGTCCGGCATGAACTGGTAGTCGGCGTGCCAGAACTTGCCCGTCTTCGGTACGCCGATCTGCTTTCCGTCCTTCGGCACGTTGGAGGAGACGAATATCTCCGGGACCTCCGGGTGCTGGTACATCGGCTCGTAGTACGTCTCCGGGCGGCCCAGCCGCTTGCCGAGGTCGAGGAACTCCTGGGGAGAGAGGTCCTGGTCCTTCAGGACGGCGATCTTCTTCGTGTACACGGTGTTCTTGAGCGCGGCGATGTCGGCGTCCGAGGCGGTGGTGTGGTCGAAGCCCTCGACCGTGGCACCGATCGCGGTGCCGGGCTGGTCCTTGATCTGCATGGCGGTGGTTCCTTCCGTGGGTTCAGACGGTGGTCCGGCGGGCGTCGATGAGTCCGACGATGTCGCCGAGAGTGAGTTCGGGCTGAAGCTCGTCGTCGCCGACGGCCACTCCGAGGTCGCGCTCGATGCGGATGCTGATCTCGACCGTCGTCAGCGAGTCGACGTCCAGTCCACCGAGGGTCGCCTCGGGGCGGATCCGCTCAGCGGGGGCGTCGTGGAGTCTCGCGAGGATGTCGACGAGTTGCTCGTAGGTGGTGCTCATGACGTCGTCCGTTCTTGTCGAGGGAGCGATGAAGGCCAGGTCAGGAGGCAGGAGCCCCAGGTGAGACCGCCACCGAAGGCGGTGAGCAGCAGCCGGTCGCCGGGCCGGACCGCGCCGCGCGCGGCGGCATCGGAGAGGGCGAGCGGGATGGAGGCCGCGCCCGTGTTGCCGACGGACTCGACATGGGTCACGCACCGCTCCCGGGGCAGACCGAGGTCGTCGGCCACCGAGTGCAGGATCCGCAGGTTGGCCTGGTGGGGTACGAAGAGGTCGACGTCGTCGATCTTCCAGCCGGCCCGGTCCAGCGTGGCCCGCGCCGACTCGGCCATGCGGGTCACCGCGTGCCGGTAGACCTCCTTGCCGCGCATGGCGAAGTGCCGCTCCTCGCGGCTGGGTTCGCCGGGCCGGGAGCGCTGTCGGGAACCGCCGGCCGCGACCATGATCAGGCCCTCGTGGGCGCCGTCGCTGCCGAGGTCGAAGTGGCCGACCGCGCCGGGCTCGTCGGGATGACCGGCGCGCAGGACGACGGCTCCGGCGCCGTCTCCGAAGATGATCGCGTTCGCCCGGTCGAGCGGGTCCACGATCGTGGAGTAGGCGTCCGCCCCGATGAGCAGGACCCGTGCGGCCACGCCGGCCGCGATCAGCCCGGCGGCGGAGGCGAGGCCGTAGACGAACCCGGTGCACACGGCGCTGATGTCGAAGGCGGCCGCCCCCGTGAGGCCGAGCCGTGCGGCGACCGCGGGGGCGGTGGCCGGGCAGATGTGGTCCGGGGTGGTCGTGGCGACGACGACGGCGTCGACCGTGTCCTCGCCGGATGAGGCGAGGGCCCGGCAGCCGGCTTCGACCGCCAGGTCGGAGGTCGCCTGCCCGGGGTCGATGACGTGCCGCTGCCGGATTCCGGTCCGGGTGCGGATCCACGCGTCGTCGGTGTCGAGCCGTCGCGCGAGGTGCTCGTTGGCCACCACCCGGGACGGCACCCACCCGGCCAGCCCGCACAGGACGGCGGCCGGAGGCACGAAGGAACCGGCGGCAGGAGGAGACATGGGGGCACTCCAGGCAGGACGGAGGACGGACCGGACGTGAAGGAGGACGTGAAAGGAGGACGCGGAGAAAGGACGGGGTCTACGGGCTCGTGGTCCTGCGGCTGACGAGAAGCGCGAGCGCGCCGCAGCCGATGGCGCCAGCTATCGCGAAGACGGCGGTACGGATGCCGTCGAGGAGTCCGGGACCGGAGGCGCTCTGCCCGACGCCTCCCGCGAGCGCGACCAGTACGGCGAGGCCCACCGCGCCGCCCACCTGGAGGGTGGTCGACGCCAGTCCGGAGGCGACGCCCTGGTCACCTGGGGCGACCCCGGCGGATGCGGCGATCCACATACCCGTCCACGCGGCCCCCTGGCCGAGACCGAGCAGCACGATCCCCGGCACGAGTCTCGCGTACGAACCGTCCGAGGTGAGGGCCACGGCGAGTGCCGCGGCTCCGGCGGCGCCCAGCGCCATGCCACCCACCAGCATGCGCCGCATCCCGAAGACCGACACGGCCCGTTCCCCGGCCTGCGTGCCCACGGCGACCACGACGGCCGGCACGAGGAACGCGAGCCCGGTCGCGACCGCGCTGTAGCCGTGGACGCTCTGGAAGTACAGGGTGAGGAAGTACGGCACCGAACTGAACGTGGCGCTGAACAATGCGGTCACCCCCATCGCCACCAGCAGGCCCCGGTGCGCGAACAGCCGTGCCGGTACGAGCGGTTCACGGGATCGCCGCTCCACCACGGCGAACAGCGTCAGCAGACAGCCGGCCAGTGCCGCGCTCGTGAGGGCGGCAGGCGTCGTCCAGCCCTCCGCCGGGGCCCGCACCAGCAGGAACACCAGGAGCGTGACCCCGCCCGTCGCGGTCAGCGCGCCCGCCACGTCGAAATGCCGGGTACGGTCCCACGGCCCGTCCGCGGGGAAGAGCAGCCACCCGGCCACCGCCAGGGCGCCTGCCACGGGCACGTTGACGAAGAACACCGACGCCCAGCCGAACGCCTCCACCAGAACCCCGCCGAGCAGGGACCCGAAACAGAGCCCGCCCGCCCCCGCCGCACCCCACACCGCCAGCGCCCGGTTCCGCTTCGGACCTTCCTCGTACAGGGTGTTGATCAGCGACAGCGTCGCCGGAAACAGCAACGACCCGCCGAGACCCTGGACCGCCCGCACGGCGACCAGGGCACCCGGCGTCTCCGACAGACCGCCCACCAGCGACGACCCCGCGTACAGCAGCGCCGCCAGGACGAACATCCGGCGCCGGCCCAGCAGATCCGCCGCCCGGCCGCCCAGCAGCAGGAAGCCTCCGGTGGCCACGACGTAGGCGCTGACCACCCACTGCAGGTCGTGGTCGGAGAACCCCAGGCCCGAGCCGATCTCCGGCAGCGCGACGTACACGATGTTGTAGTCGAGCGAGATGACGAGCTGCCCCAACGCCAGAACCAACAGGGACATCATCCATCACCCCCTCAGAATCACAGGAATCCGGAATTCCGTGGAAGGGAATTCCGGAAGGCCGATCATTTTCCGTCACCGTAGCAGCAGAGATACGGCTTGGGAATGCCCAACTCCTCACCCGGCATCACCCATTGACGGAATATCAAGGCACCACTTCGACCCGACAGTCATGGACTGCCGGGAATGACACACCAGCGATACCGGATAAAGCCGGGATCACTTCCTGGGATTTATCTGGGACCGTTGCTCTCCTGAATTCTTGCCTTCGGGTCAGCCCTCCCCCATGAGCCGGCGGATCTCGGCGATCAGGGCGACCAGTGCCCGGCGCTCCGGAATGGTCGTCTCCGGATGCCACAGGTCGATGAGCAGGCAGGTACGCGGGCGGGTGCCCTCGTTACGCGCCTCGTGCTCGAAGGAGTAGTCGAAGAGCAGGCACTTGCCCTCCTCCCAGGAACGCGTCTCCCCGGCGACCGTGATGCTGCACCCGTCGGGGATGTCCACGGCGAGATGCAGATTGATGCTGAAGTTCCACAGGTCGCAGTGGGGGTCGATGGCGGCGCCCGGCAACAGGGTGGAGAAATGACATTCCAGGAGAGGACAGATCTTCTCCGTGTCGACGGCGACGTCTTTCAGCAACCGGTAAGCGGTCGGAACCGTGGCGGCCGACTCCTCGACCAGCCCTCCTTTTCGGAAGAGGTAGAGGGCCTGCCAGTTCTCCTGCCGTGTCAGGTAGTGCTCGTAGTCCGAGAACACCTCCCGGCGGGCCGACCAGGCGGCGTTCAGCTCTTTTTTGATCGCCTGATGACCGGCCTCCAGCGCGTGCACGACGGGAGCGATCTCGTCGTGGACATAGGGATCGTGCCAGGGAGTCGGAGAGAGCCCCGGCATGATCCACTTTGCTGCTCTCTGCAACGGATGCCGTTCGCCCCCGCCACCCGGCTCCAGCATCTGCTCGACCCGAGTGATCGATTCCGCACCGCACTCGGCTCTGATCGCGGCGAAGGCGTTCTCTATCTCTGGTGTCACGCGGTTCTCCGGAGGTCGACGGCCGGGGTTGTTTCCACAGCCGGGGTTGTTTCCACAGCCGGGGTTGTTTCCACAGCCGGGATTGCTTCGACGGCCAGGGTCACGAGGAAACGGTCGCCGTCCGGAGCACCGTTCCCCGGCGCCCTTCGGCGAGCGGAGCCGCGGACAGTGCGCCGATCACCACCGCAGAGGACTGCACCAGACGTCTGCGTTTCACGTGCCGAACCACCTTCGCCCGAAGTTCCGCGCTCGCCCCCCGTCTGCCTCGCTTGGCGGTCAGCCGGGCGGCGAGCCGTGCTGTCGGACCAGTAGTCGGTCGCGGGTGAGCTCGAGTTCCCGGCCTTTCGGATCAATTTCCTTTGCGGTGACGGAAGTTGAAGACACGCGACTGTCCGGTCACACGGCTGAGGGCACGCTCGCCCTCTCCCGCACGCCCACTGCCTCAGCCGGCCTTACGAACATGTAGTCGCGCCGACGGACCGTCGAGTTCCCGTGTCCGCACAGCGAACGTCCCGTGGGCCGTTGTGCCGCCGTTGGGTGCCTCCGTCGGCGCGCTGGCCCTCTCGGCTTCGTCAAGAAGCTCGACGAGGGTCGCCCGAGCCCGTGCCACCCGTGAGCGGATCGTCCCGACCGGGCAGCCCCCGGCCTCGGCGGCCTCCTCGTAGGGCAGTCCCGCCAGTTGGGTGAGGACGAACGCCTCGCGGCGCTCGGCGGGCAGCGCGTCCAGCAGGTCGAGCAGGGCCACGCCGTCGTCGAAGCCGGGCAGACCGGTCGGCTGGGCCCGCTCGGCCCAGACCGTCCAGTCGTCGACGTCGGCCGGCCTCGGCCGGGTGGCGGCGTACCGCAGGCTGTCGACCACCGTGCGGCGGGCGATGGACAGCAGCCAGGTGCGCGCCGACGAGCGCCCCTCGAACCGGTGCAGGCTCCCCAGTGCCCGCAGAAACGTGTCCTGCGCCAGGTCGTCGGCCAGCTGGCGGTCGGCGGAGAGGTAGCTGACGTAGCGGACGACGTCGGGATGCAGGGCGCGTACGAAGCGGTCGACGGCGTCGGGGTCGCCGGTGCGGGCGGCGAGGGCCCAGGCCGTGGCCGGGTCGTCGGGCGACGCCGTCGGGGGGAGGACAGAAGTGATCACCTGATGTCCTTCTCGGGTGATCCGGGTTCGATCCGGCACGACGGCGCGCGTACGAGCGCCCTGACAGACGCCGGGCGTGAGCGCCCTGACAGGCCGGGCGTACGGCGCCCTGGCCGGCCGGGCGTACGGCGTGCCGCTGCGGAAAGGTCCCGGGACGGAAGTGGGAGCGGGTCGTACGGCGGGTGCACGACCCGGGCCCGAGGCCTCGGCGCCGGCAGACGCGGCGCCGCCCGTGGGACGGCCTCGGGAAACCGGCTGTCTCAGACGACAGCGATCCCGGCCGGAGGCCCCCGAGAGATGATCGTGTGCGGGAATGTCAGCCGCGGCACCCGCTCCGCACGTTCGCGCGTCGGCCGCAGCCGGGGCCGGCACCACGGAGCGGGCAGGGCGCCGAGCGGCAGCCGAAGCGGGGCGGCGAGCCATCCGGCGACGGCCCGAAGAAGACGGAACGCGGCCCGCTCGCCGTAGGCCAGCCACAGACCGCTCAGCAGCGCGGCCAGCGCGTGGGCGGCGAGCATGCCGAGCGACGACGTGCCGCCCGTGCCGTGCGCCAGGTGCCCGAAGTGGCCCTCATCCGCCGAGTGACCCATGGCCATGGAGGCCATGGACGACATGGACGGCATGGACGGCATGGACGGCATGGACCCCATGTACATCGCGTCCATCGCGTCCGTCGCGTTCGTCGCGTTCGTCGCCATGCCGCTCATGTCCCGCTGCGCGGCGCCCGCGCCGGATCCCGAAGGCACCGACGGCACCGACGGGACCGCCGAGAAGACCGAGTGGAGAGCCCCCTGCGCGACGACCACGACGGACACCACCAGCGGGAGGCCGCGTTCACGGCCCGCCAGGCCCCAGCCGACGCCACTCGTGGCGCCGAACCCGGCGGCCATCGTCCACCACGGCACGGTGGAGCCGGACATCAGCACGTGTCCGAGGGCGGCGAGCAGCACACAGACGGCCGCGAACACCGCGGCGCGTACCGTGCGCGCACACCACCCAGCAGTCATGACGGCCTCATCCTCGCATCGGGCTCCGCCCGCCACCGGTGGGTACGCACGGAACCCGGGCCTGCCACTCACCCCAAAGAGAGTGATACAGGACACGGCGCCCCGCCGGAACGCGACGGACGATCCGGTCGGCTCCACGGACGAGGCGTCATACGCCGTCCCGGCCCGGACGGACCACCACCGCGAGGGTCTCCACCGCCCCGCTGTGCTCGAAGTGCAGCGTGAACGAGACGAGATCACCAGGCTGCCAGCCCTCCTTCGCCGGCACGATCACGTCGAGGCCGTCCGGGGACATGGCGAGGCTGTCTCCGGCCGGCACGGCGACGGAGGCCACCGTCCGGTCGGAGGCCGCGTTGCCGCCGGTCATGACGTGACGGCTCAGGGTGGGCGTGCCGTCGCCGGCCTCGGCGGTCGTCACCCTCAGCAGCCGGTCCGCCGAGCCGCCGCTGTTGGTGATCCGGAAGAAGGCCGCCGTCTCCGGGGTGTCGCCGGAGGGCAGGAACACCTTGCCGTCGGTGACGCCGATCCGGGCGGGGCTGCCGGCGTTTCCGTAGGCGGTCCACATGCTCAGCCCGCCGAGGGCGAGGCCGCAGGCGGCGACGGGCGCGAGCGCGGCGAGCAGGGCGCCCGTGAGCCGGCGACGGGTCGGCCGCCCGAGGCGCTGTCCGTTCATCGGGCACTCCTGCGAGCCGCCGACGACGGCGACGACGGCGACGGCGACGGCGACGACGGCGACGGCGACGGCGACGACGGCGACGGCGACGGCTGCCAGGCGCGCAGCCGCAGGCTGTTGGCGACCACCAGCACGGAGCTGGCCGACATCGCCGCCGCCGCGAGCATCGGGTTCAGCAAGCCCACCATGGCCAGCGGCACGGTGACGACGTTGTAGCCGAAGGCCCACACGAGGTTGACCCGGATCGTGCCCAGCGTGCGCCGGGCGAGCCGGACCGCGTCGGCGAGGGCCTCGATGTCACCGCGGACCAGGGTCACATCGGCGGCCCCGATGGCCACGTCCGTCCCGCTGCCCATGGCGATGCCCAGGTCGGCGCCGGCCAGCGCGGCGGCGTCGTTCACACCGTCGCCGACCACCGCGACCCGGTACCCCTGCTCCTTCAGCTCCCGTACGAGGTCGGCCTTGCCCTCGGGGGTGCAGCGGGCGTGCACCTCCTCGATGCCCAGCGCCCGCGCCACGGCACGGGCGGGCGCCTCCCGGTCGCCCGTGGCGAGCACGGGGCGGACACCGAGACGCCGCAGCCGCTCGACGGCCCGGTAGCTGCCGGGTCGTACGACGTCCCCGATCTCGATCAGCGCCTCGACCACCCCGTCGACGCGGACCAGGACCGCCGTGTGCGCGGCCTCTTCGGCGTGCGCCAGGGCCTGCGCGAGAGCCGGTGGCACCTCGCCGTCCGGCGCGAGGACCTCGACCAGCCGTCCCTCCACCCGGCCGCGCACTCCCCGTCCCGGCAGGGCGTCGAAGTCGCCCACGTCCGGCAGCCGTTGCTCGGCCGGCTCCCGCCGGGCGTACGCGGTGACGGCCCGGCCGAGCGGATGCTCCGAGCCCTGCTCCACGGCCCCCGCCAGCCGCAGCACCTCATCGCGGCCGAGCCCGTCCGGTACGGCGGTGATCCGGGCGACGGTCATATGGCCGGACGTGAGCGTGCCGGTCTTGTCCAGGACGACGGCGTCGACGTGCTGAAGCCCCTCCAGCGCCTGGGGGCCGGTGACCAGGACACCGAGCTGGGCGCCCCGGCCGGTCGCGGCCATCAGCGCGGTCGGGGTCGCGAGCCCCAGCGCGCACGGGCAGGCCACGACCAGCACGGCCACGCACGCCGTGAGCGCCGCCTGCGGATCGGCCCCGGCGCCCAGCCAGAACCCGAGCGCGGTAACGGCGAGCGCCAGTACGACCGGTACGAAGACACCGGCCACCGAGTCCGCCAGCCGCTGCGCCCGCGCCTTCCCGGCCTGCGCCTCGGTCACCAGCCGGGTGATCCGGGCGAGCTGCGTGTCCGCCCCCACGGCGGTGGCCCGTACGAGCAGCAGCCCGCCGGCGTTCACGGCCCCGCCGACCACGGCCGAACCGGGTCCGACCTCGACGGGATCGCTCTCCCCGGTGACCAGGGAGAGGTCCACGGCCGAACTGCCCTCCGTCACCCTGCCGTCGGTGGCGACCCGCTCCCCCGGACGTACGACGAAGACCTGCCCCGCCCTCAGCTCCTCGATGGGAACGAGCCGTTCGGCTCCGCTGCCCTCCCGTACGGACACGTCCTTGGCCGCGAGCCGGGCCAGCGACCGCAGCGCCGCCCCCGTACCGTGCCGTGCCCTGGCTTCCAGGAACCGCCCCGCCAGCACGAACAGCGGTACGCCGACGGCCGCTTCCAGGTAAATGTGCGCGACGCCGTCCGAGGCGGTCGGTACAAGCGTGAACGGCATCCGCATCCAGGGATCGCCGGCGCCCCCGAGGAAGAGCGCGTACGTCGACCAGGCGAAGGACGCCACCACACCGAGTGACACCAGGGTGTCCATGGTCGCCGCCGAGTGCCGCAGCCCGCGTACCGCCCGCGCGTGGAAGGGGAAGGCACCCCACACGGCCACGGGCGCGGCGAGCGCGAAGCACAGCCACTGCCAGTTGCGGAACTGCAGGCCCGGCGCCATCGACAGCACGAGCACGGGGAGTGCGAGCAGGGTGGTGACGACCAGGCGGTGCCGTTCCCGCCGGGTGTCCTCGGGCTCACCGCCGTCGTCGGCGGACTCCTGTCTCCGGGGCGGCCGGGGCAGGGCGGCCGTGTAGCCGGCCTTCTCGATGGTCGCGACGAGTTCGTCCGGGCCGAGGTCCGCCGGATGACTCACCCGAGCCATCCCGGTGGCGAGATTGACGGTCGCCGTGACCCCGTCCAGCTTGCCGAGCTTCTTCTCGACACGGGTCACACAGGCCGCACAGGTCATGCCGCCGACGGTCAGATCGGTCGTCACGAGAACGGCCGACGGTTCAGCACCCATCAGCCGTGTCCCCCCTGCATGTCTCCCATATCTCCCATGTCATCCATGTCATCCATCCCCCCGTCACCGCCACCGCCCTCGTCGTCGCCGCTCGTGCCCGTGCCCGTGCTCGTGCCGGTGCCGTGCATGCCGGGGGCGACAGGGCCGACGCCGACACCCACGGCGTAGGACACCGTGAAGATCAGGGCCAGCAGGAGGAGAAAGCCGCAGAGCGCGGGCGGAGGCGCCGCTCTCCGCAGGAGTGCGGCCGCGCCGCTCGAGGAGGATTGCCGGGACTCGTCCATCAACCGCGTCTCCAGGTCACGTCGTACGGCGTCACTCGGATCGCGCCGTACCGACTCAATAGTCGGAACGGCCGCCGCACGGGTTCCGGAGCGAATATGTGGCGCGCGTCACGCGTGTCCACCTCACCGGCCGGTACCCGACGGTGAAGGGGACGGGGAACCCGGGCGATGAGCCGCTGTACCTCGCGTAGGCAGGCGTCCTGTTGGCCTATGCTCACCGTCCCGGCGCACGCGTCCGAGAAGAGGAGTCGGCTGTCCTTCGTGGTTGTGGTTGTGGTTGTGGTTGTGGTCGTGGTCGTCGTCGTGGTCTTCGTCTTCGCCGGTGGCGGCGTCCCTGGGATCAGTGCCCATGCTCCCGCCGCGAGCACCAGGATCGCGGCGCTCACGCCGAGGGCCGGCCGGCCCCGCAGGTTCCAGATGCCGCGCCGGGCGGACGCTGCCGGTTCTGTGTCCGGCGACGAGTCCGGAGGCGGGGCGGGAGGCGGGGCCGGGGCGGGCTGCGCCGGCCCGCTCCCCGGTTCAAGCTCCGGTTCCGAGTCACGTTCCGGCTCAAGTTCCGTTTCCGGTTCGGGTTCCAGTGCCGATTCCGTTCGGTGGAAGGGGGCGGGCCCGGCGCGGTCCCCCGTCGCCGCGCCGGACCCTCCTCCGCCGAGCGACGCGTTGATCAGGGCGCAAGGGTCTCGCGCCGTGCCCGTTCCGTCCCTGTTCGACGCGCCCCGCGCAGGTCTTACGGAGTGATGACGTGCCCGGCGGGTCACGGGGCGCGGGGTCGCGGCGGACCTAGCGTGGCCGTATGCGTGTACTGGTCACCGGCGGTGCCGGGTTCATCGGGTCCCATGTCGTCGACGCGCTGCGGGCACGCGGGCACGAGCCGCTCGTGTACGACGTCCGGGCGGATCCCGGCGCCGATGTGCGCGACCCCGTCGCCGTGGCCCGGGCCCTCGTCGGCGTCGACGCGGTCTGTCACCAGGCGGCGATGGTCGGCCTCGGCGACGGGGTCGCCGACGCGGCGGAGTACGTCTCGCGCAACGACCTCGGTACCGCCGTCCTCCTCACCGCCATGGCGGAGGCGGGCGTCGGGCGTCTGGTGCTGGCCGGGTCGATGGTCGTCTACGGGGAGGGGCGGTACGCGTGCGCGCGGCACGGGGTCGTACGGCCCGGGCCCCGGGCGGTCGCCGATCTCGACGCGGGACGGTTCGAGCCCGCCTGTCCGGTGTGCGGGGACGACCTCGCCCCCGGCCTGGCCGGCGAGGACGCCCCGGCCGATCCGCGGAACGTGTACGCCACGACCAAGCTCGCCCAGGAGCATCTGGCCGCGGCGTGGGCGCGCTGCACGGGCGGGGCGGCGGTGTCGCTGCGCTACCACAACGTGTACGGGCCCCGGATGCCCCGCGACACCCCGTACGCCGGCGTGGCCTCCTTCTTCCGCTCCTCGCTGGCCCGCGGCGAGGCCCCGCGGGTCTTCGAGGACGGGCGGCAGCGGCGGGACTTCGTGCACGTCCGGGACGTGGCCGCCGCCAACGTGGCCGCACTGGAGGCCGGAACAGGGGACGGACCAGGAAACGGACCAGGAAGCGGGACACGGAACGGGACGGGGAACGGGGTGCTGACGGTGTACAACACCGGCAGCGGCGAGCCGCACACCGTCGGCGAGATGGCCCGCGCCCTGGCCGCCGCGCACGGCGGGCCCGAGCCCGTCGTCACCGGCGAGTACCGGCTGGGGGACGTCCGCCACATCACCGCGGACTCCTCCCGCCTGCGGGCCGACCTCGGCTGGACGCCCCGGGTCGGCTTCGCGGAGGGCATGCGGGAGTTCGCGGCGGTCGAATGAGCTTCGCGGCGCCGCCGGCGGCACCGCCTCGAAGCCTCAGGGTGCCGTCGGCAGGAGTACCTCGAAGCGGCAGCCGCCCGGGATGTTGCGTACGGTGGCCCGGCCCTGGTGCGCCTCCACGATGCCCCGGACGATGGCGAGGCCGAGGCCCGCGCCGGCCGGCGGGGTCCGGGCGTGGGTGCCGCGCCAGCCGGTGTCGAAGACCCGGGAGAGGTCCTCCTCGGGGATGCCGCCGCAGCCGTCGGTCACCGACACCACCACACCCTCCGGCGAACGCTCGGCCGCCACTGCGACCGTGCCGTCGGCGGGGGTCCGGCGGATCGCGTTGACCAGGAGGTTTCCCAGCACCCGGCTCATCTCCTTGCCGTCGACCTCCACCGGGACCGGCTCCACCCGGTCGCCGACGAGCCGCACGCCGTGCTCCCGGGCGAGCGGGTCCGCGCCCGCCAGGGCGTCGCCGATGAGGTCGTAGAGCGAGATCCGGGAGCAGGCCAGCGGCAGGGTGCCGGCGTGGATGCGGGACAGTTCGAAGAGGTCGCCGACCATGACGTCGAGGCGCTCGACCTCGGTGCGGATCTGTCTCAGGTAGCGGTCGGGGTCGGCGGCCACCCCGTCCTCCAGCGCCTCGGACATCGCGCGCAGACCGGCCAGCGGGGTGCGCAGGTCGTGCGAGATCCAGGCGACCAGCTCGCGCCGCGAGGTCTCCAACGCCCGTTCGCGGTCGCGGGATTCGGCCAGTCTGGCGCTGGTCGCCGTCAACTCACGGCTGAGCGCGTCGAGTTCGGCGGTGGCGGGGCCGTCCGGGACGGCGAAGTCGCCGCTGTCGCCGAACGAGCGTGCCGCGAGAGCGAGTTCGCGGCTGCGCGCGACCACCCGGCGGCCCAGCAGCAGCGCGGTGGCCAGGGCGGCGACCGCCGCCATCGCCACGACCGTCGTCACCACGGTCAGGTCGTGCGGCGACAGGAACATCGCCCAGGCGACGGCCAGCGTGCCCGCGAGCATCGCGACCACCCCGACCGCCGCCACCACGGTGAGGGAGGCCGTGAGCGAGCGGCGGCGCAGCAGGCGCAGCGCGCCCGCCCCGGCCAGGCCGGTGACCGCCGCCCCGGCGAAGGCGTACAGGGCGATGAGCATCGTGTCCCGCATGGTCACTCCCCGCCGGATTCGGGTTCGGGTTCCGGTTCGAAGCGGTAGCCCACGCCCCACACCGTTTGGATGAGCCGGGGCCGGGCGGGGTCGTCCTCGACCTTGCCGCGCAGCCGGCGGACATGGACGGTGACGGTGGACAGGTCGCCGAAGTCCCAGCCCCACACCTCCCGCATCAGGTCCTCCCGGCCGAACGCCCTTCCCGGGTGCCGCAGGAAGAAGGCCAGGAGGTCGAACTCGCGCAGGGTGAGGGCGAGTTCGGCGCCGTCGCGGGTGGCGCGGCGGGCGGCGGGGTCGACGGTCAGACCACCGGCGGCCAGCACCCCGGCGCCGGTGGGGGCGGGGTCGTCCCCACTCGGCTGGAGCCGGGCGCGGGGCAGGGCGCGGCGCAGCACCGACTCCACCCGCAGGACCAGCTCGCGCGGGCTGAACGGCTTGGTGACGTAGTCGTCGGCGCCGACCTCCAGGCCGAGGATGCGGTCGTCCTCGTCGCCGCGCGCGGTGAGCATGATGACCGGCACGGGCCCGTGGCCGCGCATCCGGCGGCACACCTCCAGGCCGTCCATGCCGGGCAGCATCAGGTCGAGGACGACCAGGTCGGGCCAGTGTGCGGCGGCCCGGGTCAGGGCCGTGGGGCCGTCGTCGGCCCGGTCGACGGTGTAGCCGGCCCGGTCCAGATAGCCTGCGACGACCTCCGCGACCGTGGGGTCGTCGTCGACGACCAGGACCCGGGCGGCCTCTGGGACATCACCTCGCTGCTGCATGCCTCCAGCCTCGCACCACGCGTGCGCCGGCACGGCGCGGGAGGGCTCCCGGCGGCGCGACGTCCGCGTTTCGTAAGGAGCCGCAGCCCGATATGCCCGATTCACGTTCGTAGGGTGAAGAGCGTGACCCTCTCCCCCTCGCCGCCGGGCGACGTCGATGTCGTGCTCCCCTGTCTGGACGAGGCGCAGGCCCTGCCCTGGGTGCTGGCCCGGATCCCGGCCGGCTGGCGCGCCCTGGTCGTGGACAACGGTTCCACCGACGGCTCGGCGGACCTCGCCCGGGACCTCGGCGCGACGGTCGTCCACGAGCCGCGGCGCGGCTTCGGCGCCGCCTGCCACGCCGGGCTGGCCGCCGCCACCGCCGGCATCGTGTGCTTCTGCGACTGCGACGCCTCCCTGGACCCGTCGCTGCTCGTGCCCTTCGTGACCGAGGTCCGGGCCGGCACCGCCGACCTGGTGCTGGGCCGCAGACGTCCGCGCGGCCGGGGCACCTGGCCGGTGCACGCCCGGGCCGGCAACCTCGCGCTCGCCCGGCTGCTGCGCCGCCGCACCGGTCTCGCCCTGCACGACCTCGGCCCGCTGCGGGCCGCCCGCCGCGAGCCGCTGCTCGCCCTCGGCCTCACCGACCGGCGCAGCGGCTACCCGCTCCAGATGGTGGTGCGCGCCGCCGACGCGGGCTGGCGGATCACCGAGCACGACGTCCCCTACCTGCCGCGGGCCGGTGCCTCGAAGGTGACGGGCACCTGGCGCGGCACCTGGCACGCGGTGCGGGACATGAGCCGCGTCCTGCACGAGTCCCCGGCCCCGGAAGGGACGGCCCGATGACCACCCTGCTCGTCATCGCCAAGGAGCCGCTGCCGGGGCGGGTCAAGACCCGGCTCACCCCGCCGTTCACCCCGCGCGAGGCGGCGGCGCTCGCGGAGGCGTCCCTCGCGGACACCCTCCGGGCGGTGGCCGCGGCACCTGCCGCGCGCCGTGTCCTCGTGCTGGACGGCACCCCCGGCCCCTGGCTCCCGCCCGGCTTCGACGTCGTACCGCAGTGCCCGGGCGGTCTCGACGAACGGCTCGCGGACGCCTTCGCCCGCTGCGACGGGCCGGCCCTGCTGATCGGCATGGACACCCCGCAGGTGACGCCGGACCTGCTGGGCGTCGACTTCGCGGACTGCGACGCGTACTTCGGACCGGCCGAGGACGGCGGCTTCTGGTCCCTCGGGCTGGCCGAGCCCGATCCGGCCCTGCTGCGGGGCGTGCCCATGTCGACACCGGGGACCGGGGCCGTCCAGCGGGAGCGGCTGGTCTCGGCCGGGCTGCGGGTGCGTGATCTGCCCCGGCTGCGGGACGTCGACACGGCCGCCGACGCCCACGCCGTCGCCGCGCTGGCCCCGCACGGCCGTTTCGCGGCGCGGCTGGCCAGGTGCACGGCGGGGACCCGCCGATGACCGCGCCGCTGCGCGCGCCGTCGAACGCCCTGCCCGCCGCCCTGCCCGCAGCCCTGCCGGCCGCCCTGCCCGCAGCCCGGACCTCGGCCGATCCGTACGCGGACCCGCACAGGGACCCGTACGCGGACCCGTACACGCATCCGTACGCGGTCCCGTACGCCGGGCCCTCAGGCTCCCCGTACTCGGCGTGGGCGGGTGCCGACCCGTACGCCGCCGCTCTGCGGGCCGGCCGTGGCCCGCTGTTCCTGCGCCGCGCCGACGGCCGCCTGCTGCCGCTGGAGGTGGAACGCTGGTGCGCCCGGGCCGACCCGGTCGACCTGGACGTCCTGGACCGGTGCGAGGGCGCCGTGCTGGACGTCGGCTGCGGCCCGGGGCGGCTGGTCGCCGAACTCGCCGCCCGGGGCCGGACCGTCCTCGGCATCGACGTCAGCGAGGCCGCCGTCGACCGCACCGCGCGGCTCGGCGGCCCGGCGCTGCGACGGTCGGTGTTCGAGCCGCTGCCCGGCGAGGGCCGCTGGGACACCGTCCTGCTCATGGACGGCAACCTGGGCATCGGCGGCGATCCGCGCGCCCTCCTGGAGCGGACGGCGGAGCTGCTCGTCCCCGGCGGGCTGCTGATCGCCGAGACCGCGCCGGTGGACGTCGACGAACGCGTTCAGGTCCGCCTCACCGACGCCCGCGCCGCCACCGGCGCCCCCTTCCCCTGGGCGCGGCTCGGCACCCCGGCCCTGCTGCGGTACGCGCGGGGCTGGCGGAGGGCCGGTCAGTGGGCGGCCGGTGACCGCCGCTTCCTCGCCCTGCGCAGCCGCAGCGCCAACAGCAGTGCCGAGCCGCCGAAGAGGACGGCGGTGATCAGCAGCCAGCGGACCGCGAAGCCGTCCGGCGACAGGCCCGTGCCCAGGCGGTAGCGCCGGTCCACCATGCCGCCGATCAGCGGGAACCACACGAGCAGGAGCAGGCCGGACAGGGCGGCCGGGACGCGCACGTACATCGTCCACTCGCGGTGGCCCGCCGCGCCGAGCCCGCCCGAGAGCGCCCGGTCCGCCGCCGCGTACAGGGGCAGCAGGACGAGGTCGTGCAGCAGCGCGGCGCCCACGATCCACAGCGCGACGCCGAACCAGTCGTCCGCGAGCAGCCGGACGCCCGCGTAGGCGGCGAGCGCGAACGAGCAGGCGAGCAGCAGCAGTTGGAAGGGACTGCCGAGCGGGATGGGGCGTCGCATCACAGGTCTCCGAACGTCATCCGGGCCACCCACTTGGTGTTCAGCACACCGGGCGCGGCGGGCACGATCACCCGGGCGGGGTGGCCGTGGTCGGGGGACAGGTCCTCGCCGTTGACGTACAGGGCGAGCAGGGAGCGCGGATCCGCGACCTGGTTGGCGCGCAGGGCGGCGCGGCGGAACGCGCCGTGCCGCTGGAGGGACTCGACGAGCACGTCCGGCGGGTCGTCCTCGTACCCGACGAGCGCGGCGAGGTCGCGCAGCCGTACGCCGCGCCACCACTGGTCGGACGTCGACCAGCCCTCGACGCAGGCGATGGGCAACGCCGAGCTGTGCAGGGGGAGTTCGGCGAGCTGGGCGCGGCTGAGGCGGACGGTGCCGGTGCGTCCGGTGACCACGAGCCGCCAGGCGTCGGCGCTCGTCTCCGCCGGGTCGATGCCGGCGTACGCGGCGGTCTTGTTGATCTGGAAGCCGTTCGGGCCACTGCCGGGGTCGGCTCCGCCGTGCGGGGCGAGGAGGGCCGTGCGGCGCAGGGCGTCGACGTTCTGCCCGACGGACGTCAGGAACAGCAGCAGCGAGCCGCCCCCGACGAACCACAGGGCACCCCGCCGGGACACGGTCGGCTCGGCGGGGCGCGGGGACACCAGGTCGTCCTGCTCCTCCTCGCGCGGGTGGCGCAGGTGGCGCAGATTGCGCAGCGCCTTGGGCGCCTTCAGGACGGCGTGGGCGACGAACGCGGCGAAGAACACCCACGCGCCGTAGAAGTGCAGCGGGTAGAAGGAGCCCGGGAAGACGTAGTCGAGCTGGATGTTGAGGACGCCGGTCACGAACTCGAAGAGGCCGCCGCCGACCAGCAGCAGCAGGGAGATCCGCTCCAGGGCGTGGGCGAGCGAGCGGGCCGGCGGCAGCGCGAACAGCTTCGGCACCACCGACCACAGCTTGGCCAGCAGCACCGGGATCAGGGTGATGCCGAGGGTGACGTGGACGCCCTGGTTGAGCCGGTACAGCCAGTGCGGGTCCGTCGGCCAGGCGAAGAGGTAGAAGCCGAGGACGCCCTTGTCCGGCGTCTTGTCGTTCACCGGCGACAGATCCGGGTTGTAGGCGGCGTACGAGACCAGGCCCGTCACGAACAGCACCGTGATGCCGACGAGCAGGACGACGCCGAGCAGGGACGTGAACCAGGGGCCGCGCAGCGGGCTGCGCCAGAAGCCGGGAGAGGTGGGGAGCCGTGGATCGTCGCGCATGAGCCGACCGTAGGCCGGGGCACCCCCTGAACGGGCTCCGCGACCCATGACGAAACGCTGACGTCCGGCCCGGACGCGGTTCGCCGCCCTCCGCTCGGCCTAGCGTGCCGGTGTGACCCGCTCCCTCCCGCGTGATCTGTGCGCCGCCTCTGCCGCCGCCCTGCTCGTCGTCGTGGCCGTGCTGGTCGGCGGCCACCTCCAGGACACCCACCACACGCTGTTCGTGAACTGGCCCCCGCTGCTGGCCACCTGGGGTCCGCACACCGGACCCGGCACCCCGGCCGCCCTGCTGGTGGCCGCGGCCGTGACGGCGTACGGCCCCGTCCTGGCCGTACGGCTGCCCTGGCGCGCCCTGTCGGCGGCCGTCTGGGGCACGGCCACGGCGTGGATCGTCTCCCTCGCCCTCATCGACGGCTGGCAGCGGGGTATCGCCGCACGGCTCACCACCCGCCACGAGTATCTCCAGGTCGTCGACCGGTTCCACGACGTCCCCGCCGCCCTGCGGGGCTTCACCGGGCACATCCTGCTCGACTCCCCCGACAACTGGCCCGCCCATGTCGCCGGACACCCGCCGGCGGCCACGCTGACCTTCGTGCTGCTCGACCGGATCGGGCTGCGGGGCGGCGGCTGGGCCGGGATCTGGTGCGTCGTGGCCGGCGCGACGGCGTGCGTGGCCGTGCTCGTCGCGGTGCGGGCGCTGGCCGGCGAGGACCTCGCGCGGCGGGCGGCCCCCTTCCTGGTGCTGGCCCCGGCGGCGGTGTGGATGGGCACCTCGGCCGACGCGTACTTCGCGGCGGTCGCCGCGTGGGCGGTGGCGCTGCTGGCGACGGCGGTCACCGCACGGTCGGCGGGCCGGGCGGCGGGCTCGGCGGCGGCGTCCGGCCTCCTGTTCGGGCTCACCTGCTACCTCTCCTACGGCCTCACGCTCTTCGCCGCGCTCGGCGCGGCGGTGCTGCTGCTCGGCCGGGCCGGGGTCCGGGAGCGGCCGGTGATGCTCGTGGCGCTGCTCGCCGGGCTGGCCGTCGTGCCGACGGCGTTCACGCTCGCCGGGTTCGACTGGTGGGAGGCGTACCGGCTGCTGGTCACGCGCTACCACGAGGGCGCCGGGGGCGTGCGCCCGTACGGCTACTGGGTGTGGGCCAATCTCGCCTGCGCGGTGCTGATCACGGGCCTGGCGACGGCGGCGGGGCTGCGGCGCACGGGGGCCGTGCTGCTGCGGCGGCGCACCGCACCGCGCGGCGAGGTCCGGCTCGCGCTGCTCGTAACCGCCGCTCTCGTCGCCCTGCTGGTCGCGGACCTCTCCGGGATGAGCAAGGCGGAGACGGAGCGGATCTGGCTCCCGTTCGCGATGTGGCTGCTGCCGTCCTGCGCGTTCCTCACCCGTCCCCGCGCCTGGCTGGCCGCCCAGGCGGTCCTCGCCCTGCTCCTCAACCATCTGCTGCTCACCGGGTGGTGAGCCGCCCGGGCCGGCCGCCGCCGGCGTCGACCGACGACGGCCCGGGGCTCAGCGGGTCACGGTGTCACGGCGCGAGCAGCAGGCTGTCGCCGCGCTCCTTGGCGGCGGCGTAGCGCCGTGCGACGTCCTGCCAGTTGACGACCTGCCACATCGCCTCGATGAAGTCGACCTTCTGGTTCCGGTACTGGAGGTAGAAGGCGTGCTCCCAGGCGTCGAAGACCAGGATCGGGGTGGAGCCCTGGCCGACGTTGCCCTGGTGGTCGTAGACCTGCTCGACGATCAGGTGGCCGCTGAGCGGCTCGTAGGCGAGCACGCCCCAGCCCGAACCCTGGGTCGTGGCCGACGCCTTGGACAGCTGCGCCTTGAAGTTCGCGAACGAGCCGAAGGACTCGGCGATCGCGTCCGCCAGCTCGCCCACGCCGTCCGCCTCCAACGGCTCGCCGCCGCCGTCGCCGGTCATGTTGTGCCAGTAGATGCTGTGCAGGATGTGCCCGGAGAGATGGAACGCCAGGTTCTTCTCCAGACCGTTGATCGAGCCCCACGACGCCTTGTCCCGGGCCTCGGCGAGCTGCTCCAGGGTGTCGTTCGCGCCCTTGACGTACGCCGCGTGGTGCTTGTCGTGGTGCAGCTCGATGATCTCGGGGCTGATCACCGGGGCGAGCGCCGCGTAGTCGTACGGAAGCTCCGGGAGCGTGTAAACGGACATGTCCGACGTCCTCCGACATTATTGCGAGTGATATGCAGCTGCACGCTAACAGCAAGAGTGCTGTTCTGCCGATCAGTCGTCGGTCCTAGGACTCCGGACGTGTCGCCGCCCCGGCCCCGGCCGGGTGGGCCGTCCACTTCTCCTCGATGCGGCCGGCCTTCCACACGACGAGGGCCAGCAGCCAGGTGGCGAGGAAGAGGCCTACGACGACATAGCCGACAGCGTTCAGGTCCAGGCCCGCGATCCGGTCCCAGAAGGGGCCGTGCAGACCGGCCCGGTCGGCGTGCCTCATGCCGAGCGTGTACGCGGTGACCCCGATCCCGATGCCGAAGGTCCCGCCGCCGCCCACGCTGTAGTGCGCCGGGACGACGACCGCCACCAGCGTGACCCAGCCGACGACGTGCAGGGCCAGGACGAACGCGGCCATCCCGGCGAGGCTCGTCCACGTCTCGCGGGTCAGGGACGTATTGATGCGGCGCCACGACGGACCGCGTCCGGCGGCCTTCGTGGGACGGGCGGATTCCGGGGCGGTGCTCATGGGGGCGCGGGCCTCACCTCTCGGTGAACGGCCGTTCCCGGCCACGCCCTCCAGGCTTCTGCGCATCCTTTGCAGGCACAAGAAGGCAGCGGCAAAGCCCGCGTCAGGTTTCCGTCAGGGCGCCTTCCGTCAGGATGCCTTTCCGTCAGGATGCCTTTCCGTCAGGGCGCCCTTCAGTCGGCACGCCCCGAGGACCGCGGTCCAGGTGCTCCGCGATCCAGCGCGCCGCCGCCTCCGGGTCGGGGACGACCGGAACGCCCTCGGGGGACGGAGGCCGGCGGACCACGATCACGGGCAGCCCGGCCTCACGGGCCGCCGTCAGCTTCGGCGCGGTGGCCGCTCCCCCGCTGTCCTTCGTCACCACCACGTCCACCCGGTGACGGCGCAACAGCTCGCGTTCGCCGTCGAGGGTGAAGGGGCCACGGTCCAGCAGCACCTCCGTCCGGGGCGGGTACGGAGGCTCGGGCGGGTCGACGGACCGCACGAGGAACCACGGTTCGGTGAGGTCCGCGAAGGTGGCCAGACCGATCCGCCCGGTGGTGAGGAACACCCGCCGGCCGAGCCCGGGCAGCAGCGCGGCGGCCTCCTCCAGCGAACCGGCCTCGTGCCAGCGGTCACCGGGCACCGGCACCCAGCCGGGCCGGCGCACGGCGAGCAGGGGCACGCCGGTGCCGGCGGCGGCCCGCGCCGCGTGCCGGGCGATGGTCCCGGCGAAGGGATGTGTGGCGTCGACGAGCGCGTCGACCGCGTGCTCCCGCAGCCAGGCGGCCAGCCCCTCCGCTCCGCCGAACCCGCCGACGCGGACCTCACCCGGGAGCGGCCGGGGAGCGGCGACCCGCCCGGCGAGCGAACTGGTCACCGTCAGACCGGGAACGCCGTCCAGCAGCTCGGCCAGTCGGCGGGCCTCCGTGGTGCCGCCGAGGATCAGTACACGCACGAGAGTCCGGATCCGTTCCTGAAGAGGTGAGGCGGTGAAGGGGTGAAGAGGGGAAGAGGGGAGGAGGGGGAGGGAGTGAGGGGGCGGGCGGCGGGCGCGTTCTCCACTCAAGCACACCGGGGTGTGCGCCGGTGAGTGAGCCGTACCACGACGCCCTCGCGCCCCCCGTTGCCGCTTGTCAGGGCCCTTGTGCGGGCACTACTGTCACCACGCCTCGGTGAACGGGAAATCCGGTGTCAAACCGGTGCGGCCCTCGCCACTGTGATCGGGAAGTCCGGCTCCAGCCCTCACGGGCAGCCACTGGGTCTTCGGACCCGGGAAGGCGGAGCACGGGCGGTGGTACCCGTCAGCCAGGAGACCGGCCGGGGCGCGTCAACCATCCACGAGGTGCTGGAGAGGGTCTGCTGAACCATGCACATAGCCGAGGGTTTCCTCCCGCCGGCGCACGCGGTCGCCTGGGGCGTCGCGTCCGCACCCTTCGTCGTCCACGGAGTCCGCTCGCTCACCCGTGAGGTCAGGGAACACCCCGAGAGCACCCTGCTGCTCGGGGCCTCCGGGGCCTTCACGTTCGTACTGTCCGCACTGAAACTGCCCTCGGTGACGGGAAGTTGCTCACACCCCACCGGCACCGGCCTGGGCGCCATCCTGTTCCGGCCGCCGATCATGGCCGTACTGGGCACCATCACCCTGCTCTTCCAGGCGCTGCTGCTCGCCCACGGCGGCCTCACCACGCTCGGCGCCAACGTCTTCTCGATGGCGATCGTCGGGCCCTGGACCGGTTACGCGGTCTACCGGCTGCTGCGACGCTACGACGCGCCGCTGATGGTCGCGGTGTTCTTCGGCGCGTTCGCCGCCGACCTGTCCACCTACTGCGTGACCAGCGTGCAGCTGGCGCTGGCGTTCCCCGACCCGGGCAGCGGATTCCTGGGCGCGCTCGGCAAGTTCGGCTCCATCTTCGCCGTCACCCAGATCCCGCTCGCGGTCAGCGAGGGCCTGCTCACGGTGTTCGTGATGCGGCTGCTGGTGCAGTCCAGCAAGGGCGAACTGACCCGGCTGGGCGTGCTGGTGACCGGTGGTCGGACCGAGGCCGGGACCGGGACCAAGGCCGAGACCGGCACCGAGACCGGCACCGAGACCGGCACCGGCACCGGGGCGGTGGCCCGATGAGCCGCAACGCGAAGATCAACGCCCTGCTGCTGTTCGTGGTGGCCGCGCTGGCCGTCCTGCCGCTGGCCCTCGGGCTCGGCGACCACAAGGAAGAGCCGTTCACGGGCGCGGACGCCGAGGCCGAGACGGCGATCACCGAGCTCGAGCCGGACTACGAGCCCTGGTTCTCGCCGCTGTACGAGCCGCCGTCCGGGGACATCGAGTCCGCGCTGTTCGCCTTCCAGGCGGCGCTCGGCGCGGGGGTCCTCGCCTACTACTTCGGTCTGCACCGGGGGCGGCGCCAGGGCGAACTCCGGGCGCTGGCACGGCAGGACTCGGCGACCGCCGACGGGCCCGTCCACGCATCCGTCCACGCATCCGTCCACGAGTCGGCCGCCGAGTCGGCCCGCGAGTCCGCTGACAAGCCCGCCACCGAGTCCGCCGACACGTCCGCCGAGAAGTCCGACAAGCCCGTCGCCGAGTCCGCCGAACGGGCCTAGCCGATGCTGCCGATCGACGCGGCGGCGCACAGCAGTCGCTGGCGCCGCCGTCACCCCGTGGACAAGGCCGTGCTCGGACTGGGCCTGACCGTGCTCGCCGTCTCGCTGCCGCCCTGGCCCGGCGCCGCCCTCGTGCTGGTGACCGCGCTCGGGGTGCTGCTGGGCCCGGCGGGCGTGCCGGGCCGTCGGCTGTGGCGGGCCTACCGGGTGCCGCTGGGATTCTGTGCGACCGGCGCGGTCACGCTGCTCGTCCAGGTCGGCGGACCCGACGGGTTCGTCGCCCCGGCCGACGGTGGCGCGGTGCGCGCCGGGGAGCTGATGCTGCGTACCTCGGCCGCCTCCCTCGGCGTCCTGCTGTTCGCCTTCACCACACCGATGTCCGATCTGCTGCCGCGCCTGGTCAAGGCCGGGGTGCCCGCGCCCGTGGTGGACGTGGCGCTGGTGACGTACCGCATGAGCTTCCTGCTGCTGGACTCCGTGCGCCGGATCCGCGAGGCCCAGGCGGCCCGGCTCGGGCACACCAGCCGGGCGGCGGAGTGGCGTGCGCTGGCCGGGCTCGGGGCGACGGCGTTCGTCCGGGCCTTCGACCGGGCCGCGCGGCTCCAGGCCGGGCTGGCCGGGCGCGGCTACGACGGCACCCTGCGCGTCCTCGTGCCCGAGGCCCGGGTCTCCGTCCGCTTCACGGCGGTCAGCGTCGCGCTCCTCGCGGCGCTGGCCGTCCTCACCTTCGTCCTGGAAAGGCCGCTGACATGAGCGAGCCCGTGCTGGTCGCCCTGCGCGGCGCCTCCTTCGCCTACGAGGACGGCCCCGTCGTGCTCGACGGGCTGGACTTCGAGATCCGCGCCGGACGGGCGCTCGCCCTGCTGGGCCGCAACGGCAGCGGCAAGACCACGCTGATGCGGCTGCTCAGCGGCGGGCTGCGGCCTCGCACCGGCGAACTGGCCGTCGAGGGGCGCCCGGTCGGGTACGACCGCAAGGGCCTGACCCGGCTGCGGACGACCGTGCAGCTGGTGGTGCAGGACCCCGACGACCAGCTGTTCGCCGCGTCCGTCGGCCAGGACGTGTCGTTCGGGCCGCTGAACCTCGGCCTGTCCGACGCCGAGGTGCGGGCCCGGGTCGACGAGGCGCTCGCCGCCCTGGACATCACGGGCCTGGCCGACCGGCCGACCCATCTGCTGTCGTACGGGCAGCGCAAGCGGACCGCCATCGCGGGCGCCGTCGCGATGCGGCCGCGCGTCCTGATCCTCGACGAGCCGACCGCCGGGCTCGACCCCGACGGCCAGGAACGGCTGCTCGCCACCCTCGACGGGCTGCGCGCGTCCGGCACGACGGTGGTCATGGCCACCCACGACGTCGACCTCGCGCTGCGCTGGGCCGACGACGCGGCCCTGCTCACCCCGTCCGGCGCGCACACCGGACCCGCGGCGGCCATGCTCGCCCGTACGGACCTGCTCGGACAGGCGGGGCTGCGGCTGCCGTGGGGCATCGCCGCCGCCGAACTGCTCCGCGCGCAGGGCCTGTTGCCCGCCACGGCACCCGGCCCCCGCACCGCGGAGGAACTGGCCTCCCTGACGACGGCGCGCACCGGACCGTGACCCGTCCTCGCCGAGGCCGGCTTCCCGGCCCCCGCCGGTGAACGGCTCCCCGGGCGCCGCCGTATACGACGAGGTGAGCGGGCGTGCGGAGCGGGGCGGGGTCGTGTGGGTGCGGGCGGGGATGTTCTCCGTGCTCGGCACCGTGCTCGCGCTGCTCGGGCATCAGGCGGTCGCCGAGGCGGCGGTGCCGTGGCGGGCCGTGGGGGGACTCGTCGTCCTCCAGCTCGCCGCGTTCCTGCCGCTGGCCCGGCGCCGTCTCACGCCGGCCGTGACCCTCGGGGCCACGCTGGTCAACCAGGGCGCCCTGCATCTCGCGCTGTCCTTCGCGGACGGCCACGCGCCCGCGGTGCTGCCGGGGCACCCCGCGCACGCCGGGCATCCGGCGGCGACCGGGGACGGGCACGCCTGGCACCACGGCGGAGCGGCGATGACCGCGCTGCACATGGCGGCCGCGCTGGCGGTGGCCTGGCTGCTGCACCGGGCGGACGCCCGGATGGCGGACGCGCTCGGCACGCTGCGTACCCTGGGCAAGGCCGCCGCGGCCGCCCTGGCCCAGGTGCTGCCCCGCCCGGTGCGCCGCCCGGAGGCGGTACGGCCCAGGTCGCCCGGCCGGCGCAGCGGCGCGTTCCTGGCGCCGGCGGCGCCGGGGTGGGAGGACGTACTGGAGCACGCGGTGGGGCGCAGGGGCCCACCGCGTCGGGAGAACCCCTCGGTCCTTCACCGGCACCGGTCGTCACGGTGCCGGATCCTCCCGTTCCAGCAAGGAGTTCCCCTGTGTCCGTGTCCCACCCCGTCCGTCCCCCGGCGCGGGCCGGCCGCCGTCTCGGCGTCGTCGGTGCCCTCGTCCTGACGGCCACGCTCGCCCTGGCGGCACCGGCCGCCGCGCACGCCGAGGTCGAGGCCGACCGCCCCCAGGCGCTCGCGGAGAACGTCACCCTGACCTTCGTCTCCGAGGCCGAGTCCGCCTCCGCCGGTTTCCGTGAGGTGCGGGTCGTCCTGCCCGAGGGCATCGCCCCCGCCGACGTCACCCTCGCCAAGGCCCCCGAGGGCTGGAAGTTCACGGTGTCGAAGGACGGCTACACCCTGGCCGGTCCGGCGCTGAAGACCGGTGTCGACGCCGAGTACAGCGTGAAGGTCCGTCAGCTGCCGGACGCCGAGGAACTGGCGTTCAAGACCGTCGAGACGTACGGCGACGGCGAGGTCTCCCGGTGGATCGAGCTGCCCGCCGACGGCGAGGAGGCCGAGCAGCCCGCGCCGCTGCTGAAGCTGAAGGCCGCGGCCCCCGGGGCGAAGCCGGTCGACGCGAGCCCCACGCCCGCCGAGACGGCGGCGGCGTCGCCCTCCACGCCCCCGTCGGCCTCGGAGTCGGTCTCGGCATCGGCGTCGGCGTCGCCGAAGCAGGCGTCGGCCGACGAGGACTCTGGGCCGTCCACCGGCGCGGTGGTCGGCGGGGCCGTCGCCGTGCTACTGGTCCTCGGCGGCGTGGCCTGGTGGCTCGTCCGGCGCCGGGCCGCCGGCGCGTCCGAGGGCTGACCCGAAACCGCCGTCGCCCCGGGGCCGCACGGGCCGCCCCGGGGCGACGGCCGGCACCCGGCGCCGCGCTCACGGCGCCGGGTGCCGGGGGCTCAGAAGACGCCCTGGCCGGGGACGAGGATCCCCTGCGGGTCGTACGTGCCCTTCGCGGCCTCCAGCGCCGGCCAGGCCGGGCCGAAGTGGTCCCGCCAGTCCTCGGGCGTGAACGGGATGCTGCCCACCGGGTACTGCGTGCCGCCCGCCGCGACGGCTGCTTCGTACGCGGACCGGTTGGCCGCCAGCCGACGGTCGACGGCGGCCGTGTCGTCCGGCGGGGTGGCGCCGAGGATGTCGAAGAGGTACGACACGTCCTCGTCGGCGGTGCGCAGCAGCGGGGTGGTGAGACGTTCCTTCAGCATCGGGTAGAAGAGGATGACCCCTGGACCGAGCTCGGCCGGGGTGAGATTCTCCAGCAGCGGTGCGCTGACGGACGCGGCGGCCGAGCCCGGCAGCATGAGGTTGAGCCATGGGTGGGCGTACGTCCAGAAGCCGGCCTCCTTGAGGGAGGCGATCAGCGGTGCCAGCCGGTCGAGGAAGTCGAAGTAGGACCGGTCGGTGTACTGCACCCCGGCCGGATCGTGGCGCAGACCGCTCAGCAGGGCCGCGTCGTCCGGTGCGGGGCCGACCGGCGGACCGTAGGCCACCGCCTCCAGGCTGTACGCGCGGAAGGCCCCTTGGGCGTCTACGTGGACCTGACCTTCCACGTAGTCGAACCGGCCTTCCTGGACGAGCACGCGCTGGTCGTCCAGGAACGTCTCCAGGTCGTCGTAGGGCAGTTGGTAGTGGCGGACCGTCTCGGGCGCGGGCACCAGGCGCAGGGTGGCCTCGATGATGATCGCGCACTGGCCTAGGCCGGCCAGGACGGCGTGGAAGAGGTCGGGGCGCTTGGACGGGGAGCAGCGGACCAGCTCGCCCGCTCCGGTGACGACCCGGAGTTCGGTGACGTTGTCGACCTGGGCGCCGTGCCGGTGGACCTGCCCGCCGAGGCCGCCGACGGACAGGGTGCCGCCGACGGACAGTTCGAGGTAGTCGGTGAAGACGGGCGGGGTGAGGCCGTGGGCGAGGGTGGCCCTGGCCACGTCGCTCCACTTGGCGCCCGCCCCTACGGTGATGGTGGTGCTGTTCGGCCCCACGGCGCCGATGGCCGCGAGCGGCGTGGTCTCGATGACCAGGCCGTCCGCCACCTGCGCCTGGCCGTACGGGGCGTGTCCCTGGCCGCGCGGCGCGACCGGCAGACAGTGGTCGTTGCAGAACCGGACCATGGCGACGACGTCCCGGACCGAGCCCGGGCGCAGGACCGCCAGCGGACGGCGGTGGACGATGTGTCCGTAGTCGTCGGCCGCGGCGGTGCGCGACGCCGTGTCGGTGACGAGCGTGCCGTCCAGCCGGGGGATCCCGGCCGGCTGGGCGCTGGACTCCGCCGCGGTCGCGGTCCAGGTGCGGGCCGCGGTGTCGAAGCCGATCACCGCCGTGCCGGTGACGGTGAGTCCCCGTAAAACGGTACGTCTGGACGGTGTGCGGGACATACGCACTACCACCTCTCAAGCGCTGGTAAGTGGTCAAATCCACGACAGCGTAGGCCAGTTGCTACCGCCGGGTAGTGGATTTTCCCTTGCCCCGCACGCCCGGCCGTCGACGACCGTTCAGGAAGCGCTCGGGGCGGGCGTGGCGCCGTTCATGCCCCGGAGCTGCTGGATGTTCCCGCCGATCTTGTCGCGGGCCTGTTCCAGCAGTTCGGGCTTGGCGCTGACGACCCACTGGGGGCCGACCAGGTAGGTGCCCCCGTAGATGGCGGCGGCGTCCAGCCAGGTCAGCTTGAACTTCTCCGCGGGAAAGGTGGTGATGAGGTAGTCGGCCTTCGCGGAGTGGCAGGTGCCCTCGCGCAGTTCGTCGGCGTCGGTGCGGATCTCCGACTCGCACCCGATCAGTCCGGCGATCACCTCGACCTTCGCCGGGGCCACGACACCGGCCGCGGGGGCGGCGGAGACCTTCGACGGGTCGCTGCTCGCCGTGGCGTCCGCGGCGGTGTCCGTGCCCCCGTCGCACGCCGTCGCCAGCGGAAGCAGCGCCAGCCCCACGACGAGCGCGGCGCCGCGCAGCAGGCGGGCGGTGGATGTGCTTCGGCCGGTGGTTCCTCGCTGCGACTGCTGTGGCACGTGCCTCTCCGTGTTCCGGTCCACCCTGTTCCCGCCCGCACCGGCGGACGGGGCGGACGGGACGACGACTGCCCAGAGGTACGGACGGTCCGTGACGGTTGTTCACCTTGTTCACCGCGTTCGCCTCGTTCACCTGGTACGCCTGGTACGCCGGGCTGCCGTGATCGCCGATGCCGACCCGACCGGCACGCGATCCACAGGCACGGCATAGCATCACCCGTGATGACGAGCAGGGCGCCGCTGGCGCAGCGCGGGAACCGCGGCGCGTGGGGGGCCACGCGGACCGTGGCGCTGTTGCCTGCCCTGGCCGTGCTGCTCGCCGCGCTGCTGACGTGCCTGGGCCACGGGACACCGGGCGTGGTCGCCCAGCACACCGTCCCCGCCGCGTCCGGCACGGCCTCTTCGGGGCGGCCGACGGCGGACGATCCGGCCGCGCACCACCCCGAGCGGACCGTGTTCCGGGGGGTCTGCCCGGCGGGCGGCAGCTGCTGCGTCCCGGCCGTCCACGCCGACGGCGCGGTGCTCGCCGCGCCCGTCCAGGCCGCGCCGACCCTGCTGCGCCGTGTCCTGGGCCCTCCCGCTCCGCCGGACGCCCCCGCGCTCCCCACCGGACGCCCACCCCCCGACGCCGCGCCCGATCTCCACGTCCTCCAGGTACAGCGGACCTAGACGGCCGCCCGGCGCCACGGCCACCGCGTGCACACGCGCACGCAGGTGCTCACCCATGGGCTCACGCAGGTGCTCACGCAGCTCACGCATGTGTTCTCCGATGGGCTCCGTGGCGTACGCCGTCCGTCTTCCCGTCGTATCCGTCCCGCCGCACGGCGACCCCGTGCGCGGGAGAAACGAGGACATCCCCATGAGCAAGACCAGCAAGAAGGCCGCGGCCGCCGGCCGCAAGGAGCGCATCGAGGCGATGCGCCGCGCCGAGCAGGCCCGCGAGCGGCGCAACCGGGCCATCACCATCACCCTGAGCACGGTCATCGTCGCCGGGCTGATCGGCTGGGGCGCGTACGCGATCAACCGCGCCGACGAGAAGGAGGAGCAGCGGGCCGCCGAGGCGAAGAAGCCGGTGCGGGGCGAGAAGAGCTGGGACGCGAAGAAGCTCGCGCGCAACCACGTCAAGGAAGCGGTCGACTACCCGATGAACCCGCCCGTCGGCGGCGACCACCACCAGGCGTGGATGACCTGTGACGGCACGGTCTACACGAAGGCCATACCGAACGAGAACGCCGTGCACTCGCTGGAGCACGGCGCGGTCTGGGTCACGTACAACGCGAAGGCGGCGAAGGCCGACGTCGAGGCGCTGACCGACAAGGTCTCCAGGACGCCCTACACGCTGATGAGCCCGGTCGAGGACCAGTCCGGGGCGATCACGCTGTCGGCCTGGGGCCGCCAGCTCGTCGTGGCGAAGGCGTCCGACCCCCGGGTCGAGCAGTTCTTCACCAAGTACGTCCAGGGGGCGCAGACCCCGGAGCCCGGTGCCGCCTGCACCAACGGGCTGACCGGCGCGTGACGGCCGCCGGCGGCACGGGCGCGCCGCGCGTCCGTGCCGCCGGGAACCGCCCGGCTGCGGTGGCGGTCAGCCCTGGGCCGCGGCCTTCTTGATCGCCTCGCGGATCCGGGCGTACGTGCCGCAGCGGCAGACGTTCTCGATCCGGTCGATGTCGGCGTCGGTCGGCTCGGGCGTCCGCGCGAGCAGGGCGGCCGCCGTCATGATCTGGCCCGGCTGGCAGAAGCCGCACTGCGCCACGTCGCAGTCGAGCCAGGCCTGTTGCACGGGGTGCAGTTCGTCGCCGTCGGCCAGGCCCTCGATAGTGGTGACCTCGCGGCCCGCGCAGTCGGCGACCGGGACGACACAGGGCTGGATCTCCGCGCCGTCGAGGTGGCTCGTACAGGCACGGCAGACGCCCACGCCGCAGCCGTACTTGGGCCCGGTGACGTTCAGCAGGTCCCGCAGCACCCACAGCAGCGGCATGTCGGCCGGCGCGTCGACGGTGACCGGTTCGCCGTTGAGGACGAAGGAGTGGGACGGCATCTGCACCTTCCAGAGGTCGGGGAGTCCAGGGCCCTGAGGGCGGTGGCTCAGAAGTCCAGCGGGAATCGGCGGGGCCTGGTGCCGGTGGCGCGGGCGTAGGCGTTGGCGACCGCGGCAGCCGCGGCGGGGACGCCGAGTTCGCCCGCGCCGCCCGGCTCCCGCCGCGAGGGCATCAGATGCGCCTCGAAGTGCAGCGGGGCGTCGCGCTGGCGGGCGTAGCGGAAGTCGGCGTAACTGCTCTCCCGGACCGCGCCCCGGTCGATGTGGAGGCCGGCCGTCAGGACGGTGGAGATGCCGTCGACGGCGGTACCCATGAGCTGGGCCTCGAGTCCTCGCGGGTTGACGGCCGTTCCGACGTCGGCCGCCATCACCACTCTGGTCACCCGGGGGTGTTCCGGGTCGGTGACGTCGATCTCGGCGAGGCAGGCCACGCACGAGCCGTACTCCTCGTGGACGGCGACGCCCTGGGCCTGGCCGGCCGGCAGGGTCCGGCCCCAGTGCCCGGCGGACGCGGCCTTGTTGAGCACGGCTCTGAGGGTCTTGCTGCGCAGAGTGGTGCGCCGGAAGGCGACCGGGTCCTTGCGCAGGGCCCGGGCCACCTCGTCGACGAGGATCTCCTCGGCGGTGCGCATGGTCCCGGAGTCCACCGAGCGCCAGGGTCCGAGGGGGATCGCCGCGAGGTCGACGGAGCCCGAGTCCCCGTCGACGCGGCCGAAGTTGTAGAGGCCGCTGTCACTGGGCAGCGGTCCCGCGGCGCGGGCGACCAGCGCGGTCGCGAAGGGAGAGGCGAGGGGGGTGGCGAGGGGGGACGCGCCGCCCTGCGCGGACAGTCCCTGTCCGTCGTACGCCTCGCTGACCGAGGCCGTCGCGTGGGTGAAGGCGACCACCCGGCCCCGGGCGTGGCTGGCCCGGATCCGGTGGTGGCTGGCCGGGCGCATCCGGCCGTGCCGGACGTCGTCCGCGCGGCTCCACATCAGCTTGACCGGCCGCCGGGCCTTCTTCGAGATCAGGGCCGCCTCGATCGCGGCGTCATGGTTCAGCCGCCGGCCGAACGAGCCGCCGCCGCGCAGGACATGAACCTTCACCTTCGCCGCGGGCAGCCCGACCAGCGAGGCGACGGCGTCCCGCGCGTCCATCGGCGCCTGGGAGGAGAACCAGATCTCGGCCCGGTCGGCGCGGACGTCCGCGACCGCGGTGAGCACCTCCATGGGGGCGTGGCCGACGAAGGCGAACTCGAACTCGCCCTCCGTCTGTACCGATCCGCTCGGCGGGGTGCCGAGCCGGGGGACGGCGGCCCGCAGCCGGGAGCGGATCGCGGCGTCGGAGAGCGACGCGAGCGGGCCCGGAGCCCAGGTGATCCGCAGCGCGTCCTTGGCCTGGAAGGCGTGGTGGAAGGAGTCCGCCACCACGGCGACACCGCCGGGAACCTTGACGACCGCGTGGACGCCGGGCATCGCGCGGGCCGCCCGGTCGTCGACCGAGACGAGTTTCCCGCCCAGCGTCGGCGGCCGCGCCACGACGGTCGGCTTCGCCCCGGCGACCGCCAGGTCACCGGCGTACTTCGCCTTGCCCGTGACGATGTCCCGGGCGTCGATCCGGGTCGTGGGCGTGCCGATCACCCGGTGCCGGGAGGCCGGTTTGGGCCGACTCGACACGGTGGTCCGGGTGATCCGGGCGGCGCTCGCGGTCAGCGAGCCGAAGGTGGCCGAGCGGCCGTCCGGCGCGAACACCTTCGTGTCCCGGGTGCGCAGGGTCCACGCGGGCAGGCCCCAGCGGCGGGCGGCCGCGGTCACCAGCCTGGCGCGCGCCACGGCGGCCAGTTCGCGGGCCGGGCCGTACAACGAACGGACCGAGCTGGAGCCGCCGGTGTACTGGTTGCCCCGGGGGCGGGCGTCGGCGAGGGGGATGTCGACGTCGGCGAGCCGGGCGTCCAGTTCCTCGGCGATCATCATGGCGACGGCGGTGGTGACGCCCTGCCCGACCTCGACGCGCGGCAGCCGGACGACGACCCTGTTGGCCGGGGTGACCTGGAGGACGAGCATCTCCTCGTCGGTGCCGGTCACCAGGACGTCGGACGCCGCGCGGGCGGGCTCGGCGCCCGCCGCGGACGAGGTGTCGCAGCCGAGGGGCGCCGCGACGGTCAGGGTGGACGCCGCGAGCGAGTAGACCATGAACCTGCGGCGGGACAGGGGACGGGCCACCGGACACTCCTCTCCATGCCTCCCGGACGGGTTCGGTGCGAACCCGCTTCCCGGTACTTCGCCCGGTAGGAGGGACGGAGGGGCCTCTAGGTTGCCTGCGAGACGGGTACTCGCTCCACCCGGTCGGATCCAGGCCGGGCCTACGTCGTCACGAGCAGCCTCGGCAGCCGCGGCGGTGTGCCGAGGATGACGTCGCGCGTGAGGCTCGCGCCCTCGGCGAGGCGCAGGCCGGGATGGCGGTCGAGGAGGGTGTGCAGGGCGATCTCGCACTGGAGCCGGGAGAGGGAGGCGCCCACGCAGTAGTGGATGCCGTGGCCGAACCCGATGTGCCCCTCGGAGCCGTCGGCCGGCAGCCGGGTGAGGTCCAGGCGGTCGGGGTCGCGGTACCGGCGCGGATCACGGTTGGCGGAGACCAGCACGAACTGGACGCAGTCGCCGCGCCGGATCGGCGTGCCGTGGAGATCGAGGTCCTCGGCGGCGATCCGCATCCGCACCATGATGTCGGGCCCGCACCAGCGGACGAACTCCTGGACCGCCCCGGGCATCAGCTGCGGATCGGCCTGGAGGAGCTTCAGCTGCTCCGGGTGGGTGAGCAGCGCGGCGAGGCTGTTGACGATCAGCTGGGCGGTGTTGTCGTAGCCGGCCATGACGACGTTGAGGACCATCGCCACCGCCTCCTCCTCGGTCAGCGGGTGCCGGGGGTCGCCGACGGCCAGGACGCTCAGCAGGTCGTCGGCGGGTTCCCGGCGCCGCCGCTCCAGCAGCCGAAGGACGGTCCCGACGACGGCCGGGGAGGACTCCCGCAGCCGCTCCGGTTCCCTGAGGAGGATGTCGTCGCCCCAGCGGCGGAAGGCCGCGCGGTCCTCCTCGGGCACCCCGACCAGCTCGCACACGACGGTGACGGCCAGCGGGTAGGCGTAACCGTCGACCAGTTCCAGGACGCCGTCCGCCGAGCCGCGGCGCAGGTCGTCCAGGAGAGCGGCGGCGACCTGGCCGACACGCGGCCGCAGGGCCTGCATACGGCGGGCCCCGAACGCCCGGTTGACGGCGCCGCGGGTCCGGGTGTGGGCCGGCGGGTCGGTGTCCAGGGCGGAGACGAGGAAGTACTTCCGGACGTCGTCCGGCAGGTTCAGCATGTCGACGAGGGCGCGGCGCGGGTCCTCCCCGGTGTGGCCCTCGACGGCTGCGGGGCTGCTGACGAAGCGGGCGTCGCGCAGGCCCTCGCGGACGTCGTCGTAGCGGGTGACCAGCCACACGGGCTGGGTGTCGGTGAGCCAGGCGCGCACCACGGGGCCCTGTTCCCGGACCCGGCCGTAGCCGCCGACGGGGTCGGCGAGCAGTTCGGGGTCGAGGAGGTACAGCTCGTCGGACGGGCGCCGAGTGAGGACGTCCGCAGGGTTCGGCATGGGTCGACTCCCTTGCGATGAGGGCCGGTTCACAGGATCCGGGCGGCGATGTCGGCCACCAGGTCCGCCTCGTGCGGGACGAGGAAGAAGTGGTCGCCGGGGAAGGCGCGCAGGGCGAAGCCGCCGGGTCCGGTCAGCTCCGCCCAGGCGGCGACGTCCGGCGCCGGGCAACTGCTGTCGTCGCGGCCGGTGTACGCGGTGACGGGGGCGCGCAGCGGCACGGGACGGGAGGGACGGTAGTGCTCGATGAGGCGGTAGTCGGCGCGCAGGGCCGGCAGCAGGAGATCCCTCAGCTCGGGGATGTCGTACGCCTCCGACTGGTGGTCGCCCAGGGCGCGCACGGTGGCGAGGAGGGCCTCGTCGTCGCCGTCGGGGACGCCGGCCGGGCGGGCGCGGTGCGGGGCGGCGCGCCCGGAGACCAACAGGTGCGCGGGGCCCGCGCCCCGGGCCTGAAGGCGCAGCGCCACCTCGTAGGCGACGGCGGAGCCCATGCTGTGGCCGAACAGGGCGAGCGGCAGGCCGGTGTACGGGGCGAGGGCCTCGGTGACGGCGTCGGCGAGTTCGGCCATGTCCTCGGCGCACGGCTCGGCCAGCCGGTCCTGGCGGCCGGGGTAGCGCACGGCGAGGAGTTCGACGTCGTCGGGCAGTCGGGCGGGCCAGCCGTGGAAGAGGTGGGCGGTGCCGCCGGCGTGCGGGAAGCACACCAGGCGGCGGGCGGGCCGGGGCGCGCGGCACTGGTGCACCCGCAGCCAGCGGTCCGCGTGGTGCGAGCGGGGAGCGGGGAACGCGGCGGTCGTGAGAGATGTGGGCGCCATGGTCGGGCGGCCTCCAACGGGGCTAGCGGAACGCGCTGAACTGACGGGAGCCGAGGAGCGACAGGAAGTAGGGCAGCTTGTCCACGGCCCGCTTGGGGACCTGCGCGGTCTGCACGGTGTCCTGGCGCAGATCGGTGACGACGAGCGTGTAGACGCCGTTCTCCTCGACGAGTTCGGCCGAGTAGAGGGGGGTGGTCCGGGTGCTCTGGGTGCTCTGGGTGCCCTGGGTGGTCTCCATCAGGCGGCCACCTCCGCCAGCCAGCTCTCCCAGGCACGCGTGGCGGCCTCGGTGTCGGCATCCGCGGACCCGTCCCTGTCCCCGGCCGGCGCGAACAGGTGGTGGCCGAGCCACAGGGGCCACTCCCAGGGGCTTCCGTCGTAGAAGCGGTACAGGGCGTCGGCGGTGCGCAACCCGAGGAAACCGGTCTCGACCTGATCGACGACCGCCTCCTGGGGCCCGTCCACCCCGCCGGGCCGGTGCGGCAGGGTCACCTTCACCGTGTCCCCGGCTCCGGCCCCGGCGGGCATCCCGAGCCGTTCGCGTACGGCGGTGAGGGCGCCGGGTCCGGCCGGGCCCGACCCGGTGGCCCTGACGTAACGGGCGGGGCGGCCGGCGAAGTGGCGCAGGTACTCGGCGAGGCTGTGCCGGTAGAAGTCGAAGTGCCGCTCGGCGGCGTCGGCGCGGGTGTCCCAGCCGTCGTCGGGGGTGCCGGTGTGCACCCAGTGGATGCCCATGGACAACAGGGCGCCCGCCTCGCCGTGCGGGGTGACGGCGTAGTCGAGGGTGTTGGTGAAGCCGTCCTGGTCGGGGGTGCGGCAGGCGAACCGGTGGGGCGGCTCCCAGGTGACGACGGTGGCCGAGCCGCGCGAGACGGCACCGCCGACCCGGGGCTCGATGTCCATCGGGTACAGCCAGCCGAGGTTGCCCTCGCCGGTGGCGACCGCGTTCCACACCTGTTCGGGCGGGGCGGGCAGCACCTGCTCGCGGCGCACCCGGAACTCGCGGGACATGCGGGTCACTTCCTTTCCTGGGGAGTGGGGGTTTCCTGGGTGATGGGGCTTTCCTGGGAGGTGTGGGTGACGGGCAGCGCCGTCAGGCGGCGTTGCAGGGGGTTGGGCCGCCAGTCGAGTTCCTCCGGGCCGACGGCCAGGCTCAGGTCCGGCAGCCGGCGCACCAGGGTGCCGACGGCCAGCTCGGTCTCCAGCCGGGCCAGCGGCGCGCCGAGACAGAAGTGCGGTCCGTGGCCGAAGCCGAGATGGCGGTGGGCCGGGCGGGTCAGGTCGAGCCGGTCGGGACGGTCGTGGTGCTCCGGGTCGCGGCCGGCCGAGGCCAGCACGAGGTAGACGAGATCACCGGCGGGCACGGTCTCCTCGCCGAGGGGGACGTCCTCGGCGGCCACCCGGACGATGGCCTGGGTGGGGCTGTCGTACCGCACGATCTCGTCGACGGCCGTGCGGATCAGGGCCGGTTCGGCGCGCAGCCGGGCCAGTTGGTCCGGGTGGCGCAGGAGAGCGAGGACGCCGTTGCCGATGAGGTTGGTGGTGGTCTCGTCGCCCGCCGTGATGAGCATGAAGCAGGTCGACAGCAGTTCGTGGTCGGTGAGCCGGTCGCCGCGGGCCTGTGCGGCGACCAGGGCGCTGATCAGGTCGTCCCCGGGCGTGGCGCGCCGCTCGCCGACGAGTTCCATCAGGTACGCCTCGAACCGGTCGACGACCTGTTCGGCGCGGGCGATGTCCTCGTGGATCCGGCCGAGCCCGCGGAACCACTCCTTGACCCGCTCCCGGTCCGCCTCGGGGATGCCGAACAGCTCGCAGACCACGGTGTGCGGCAGCGGCGAGGCGACGGCGGTGAGCAGGTCGGTGGGCGGCCCGGCGGCCAGGGCGTCGTCGACCAGCCGGTCCACGACCGCCTGGATCAGCTCCCGCAGCCCCTGCACCCGGCGGGCGGTGAACGCCTTGTTGACCAGCCCGCGCAGCCGCGCGTGGTCCGGCGGGTCGGTGTTGCTCATCACCCGCCCGAGCCGTGCGGTGAGCCGGCTCAGGTCGCGCATCCGGCCGTCGCGGGCCACCAGGGCGTCGGTCATGCGCTCACGGTCGTTGGACAGCCGCAGGTCGCCGAGGGCCCGCTCGACGTCCGCGTGCCGGGTGACGTACCAGACGCCCTGCGGCGCCCGGTACACCGGGCACGCGGCGCGCATCCGGGCGTAGACCGGGTAGGGGTCGCGGCGGAACGCGTCCGACCGCATGACCGCCGCGAAGTCCTCCACACCGGTGGCGGCGGAGAGGGAGGCGGTGGAGGAGGCGGTGGTGCTCACGAGGCCGCGTCCGCGCCATCCGCGGCGTCCATCGCCTCGACGAGGCTCTTGGGCCGCATGTCGGTCCAGGTGCGTTCGACGTAGTCCAGGCATGCCTCACGGGTGTCCTCGGGGTGGGCGACCCTCCAGCCGTCGGGGACGTCGGCGAACGCGGGCCACAGCGAGTACTGGGCCTCGTCGTTGACGAGCACGAGGAAGGAGGCGTCCTGGTCGTCGAAGGGGTTGGTCACGAGGGGTTCTCCTGCTTCTCGGAGGTGGAGGTGGAGGTAGAGATAGAGGTGGAGGTAGAGGTGGTGTGGGAGACCGTGGTGGACGACAACCGCCGCTGGACCTCGGTGATCCGGGCGGCGAGGACCGGGCCGATCTGGGCGAGCGAGCCCGGCTGGGTCATGCGGTCGTGGCGGGCGGTGATGTCGTACGACTCGATGGAACCGGTCACGTAGAGGCGCCAGACGTCGGCGCCCGGGGAGTCCTGCTCGCGGTCGATGGTGGAGTTGAACAGGAGCATGTCCCCGTCGAACACGGCCGGCCGGAAGGTGAGCGCCAGGCTCGCGTTGTTGATCATGATGGCGACGACGGCCTCGACATGCCGCTCGGTCAGCCCGCCGAGCGCGCTGCCCCGGCGCCGCAGGACCTCCATGACCTGGTCGTGGGTGAGGGGCTCCTCGCCGACCTCGTCCGGGTCGCAGTCGAGCATGCCGACCAGGACGTCCCGTTCGGTGGGCACGGGCGGCTCGTCGAAGGTGAGGTCGGCGACCGGGTAGGCGTCGAGGATCGCGAGCAGGGCGGTGCGCTGCCCCTGGCGCTTCAGCTCCGTGGCGACGGCGTGCGCGACGAGCCCGCCGGCCGACCAGCCGAGCAGCAGGTAGGGGCCCTCCGGCTGCACCTTGCGGATCTGTTGGACGTAGTCGGCGGCCATCTCCTCGTAGGACGTGGGCCGGGGTTCGTCGCGGCCGAGGCTGCGGGCCTGGAGCGCGTACACGGGGTGCTCGGGGGCGATGTGGTGCAGCAGGCCGCTGTAGCACCAGCTGATGCCGCCGCCCGGGTGGACGCAGAAGAGGGGGGTGGCCGGCCCCTCCGGCCGCAGCGGCAGCAGGACGTCCAGGGAGTCGTCGGTGTCGCGCAGCGCGAGACGCTCGGCGAGCCCGGCGACGGTCGGTGTCCGGAACAGGGTGCGCAGCCCGAGTTCGGCGCCGAGGGTGTTCCGGATCCGGGTGACCAGGCGCGCGGCGAGCAGCGAGTGACCGCCCAGGTCGAAGAACCCGTCGTCGACCCCGACCCGGTCCCGCCCGAGCACCTCGGCGAACAGATCGCACAGCACCTGCTCGTGCGGGGTGCGCGGCCCGCGCCCGCCCCAGCACCCGTCACCATCCCGGTCACGGTCGCCGTCGGGACCGTACTCGGGCGCCGGCAGAGCGGCCCGGTCGAGCTTGCCGTTGGCGGTCAGCGGGAGCGCGTCGAGGGTGACGAACGCGGCGGGGACGAGGTGGGCGGGGAGGTCGCGGCGGAGCCGGTCGGCCGTGTCGCGCGGCCGGAACTCCGGGCCGGACACGACATAGGCCACGAGCCGGTCCTCGCGGGCGAGCACGGCGGCCTGGGCGACGCCGGGGCAGCGGGCCAGGGCGGCCTCGACCTCGGCGGGCTCGACGCGGAATCCGCGTACCTTCACCTGGTCGTCGGCGCGGCCGGCGAACTCCAGGGTGCCGTCGCCGAGCCACCTGGCCAGGTCGCCGGAGCGGTACATACGGGCGCCGGGCGGACCGTACGGATCGGCCGTGAACCGTTCCGCGGTGGCGCCGGGCCGGCCGGCATAGCCGCGGGCGACGCCCGTCCCGGCGATGTACAGCTCCCCCACCGCGCCGGCCGGGGCGGGCCGCAGCCGCCCGTCCAGGACGTACAGCCGCATCCCGGCCATCGGGCGGCCCACGGGCACCGGGCGCGCGGGGTCCGGGGCGGTGTCCATGCGGTGGTGCGCGGCGAAGGTGGTCGTCTCCGTCGGCCCGTAGCCGTTGACGACCCGCAGCCCCGGGCAGGCCGCGAGGACCCGGGCGACGGCCTGCGCGGACACCACGTCCCCGCCGGTCCACACCTCGCGCACCCCGGCGAGCCCGTCCGGCCGCTCCTCGGCCACGACCCGGAACAGCCCGGCCGTCAGCCACAGCGCGGTCACACCGTGCCCGGCCACCGCCGCGCACAGCTCGCCGACGCCGAGCCGTCCCGGCGGGGCGACCACCACCCGGCCGCCGCCCAGCAGCGGCACCCACAGCTCGTAGGTGGACGCGTCGAACGCGGTCGGCGAGTGCATCAGCACCCGCTCGTGCGCGCCCCCACCGGGTTCCGCGCCCGTGTTCCAGCAGGGCGCCTGCGCGAGTCCGGCCACATCGGCGTGGGTGACCGCGATGCCCTTGGGCCGGCCGGTCGAGCCGGAGGTGTACATCACGTACGCCAACTGCGCGGGCCGGCAGGTCACTTCGGGTGGGCTGGTGCGGGCCTCGGCCGCGAGGAGCGCGGTGAGCACGTCCTCGGTGAGGACGAGCGCGGCCCCCGTCTCCCGCACGACGAGGTCGATCCGGGCGGGCGGGAACCCGGGGTCCAGCGGCACGTACACCCCGCCGGCCTTGACCACGCCCAGGACCGCCACGACCAGGTCGGCGGAGCGTTCCATGAGCACGGCCACCGGGGTCTGCGGCCCGACGCCCTGCCCGGCGAGCGCGTGCGCCAGCCGGTTGGCGCGGGCGTCGAGCCCGGCGTACGTCAGGGTCGTGTCGCCGCACTCCACGGCCACGGCGTCCGGCGTGGCCCGCACCCGCTCGGCGAACAGCTCGGGCAGCGAACGGGCGGCGGGCAGCGCGCCGGTGGCGTTGTGGTCGACGAGGAGCATCCGGCGTTCGTCGGGCGCGACCAGGTCGATCGCGCCGAGCGGCTCCCCGGGCCGGTCGACGACGGCCTCCAGCAGCCGGACCCAGCGGGCGACGAGGGTGCGGACGGTGTCCTCGTCGAACAGGTCCGTGGCGTACTCGACCGCGCCCGTGAGCCCCTCGGGGGTGCCGTCGTCGGCGCACCGCTCGGCGAGGCTGAGGGTGAGGTCGCAACGTGCGGTGCCGGTCGGCACGGCCACCGGCTCGGTCGTCAGACCGGGCAGCGCGAAGGTGCCGCCGGGGGCGTTCTGGAGGGCCAGCATCACCTGGAAGAGCGGGTGGCAGGAGAGCGACCGGGCCGGGTTGAGCACCTCGACCAGATGCTCGAACGGCACGTCCTGGTGCGCGTAGGCGGCGAGCGCCGACTCCCGTACCCGGCCCAGGAGTTCGGTGAAGGACGGGTCGCCCGAGGTGTCCGTGCGCAGCACCAGCGTGTTGACGAAGAACCCGACGAGGTCGTCCAGCGCCTGGTCGGTGCGCCCGGCGACGGGAGAGCCGACGGGGATGTCGGTGCCCGAGCCCAGCCGGCTCAACAGGGCGGCCAGGGCGGCCTGGAGGGCCATGAACAGACTGGCGCCGTGCTCGGCCGCGAGGTCCCGCAGCGCGCCGTGCAGCGGGGCGTCGACGCGCAGCGGCAGCGTGGCACCGCGCTGCGAGGCGACGGGCGGCCGGGGCCGGTCGGCCGGCAGCGGGATCTGCTGCGGCAGCCCGGCCAACGTGTCGGTCCAGTAGGCGAGTTGGGCCGCCAGACGGCTGTCCGCGTCCCCCGCCTCGCCGAGCAGCTCGCGCTGCCAGAGGGCGTAGTCGGCGTACTGCACCGGCAGCGGCGCCCGGTCGGGCTCCTCCCCCTCACGACGGGCCGTGTACGCGGCCGCCAGGTCCCGGGCCAGCGGGCCCATCGACCAGCCGTCGCCTGCGATGTGGTGCACCGCGAGAAGCAGCACGTGGTCGTCGGGCGCGAGGGCGAACAGCCGTGCGCGCAGGGGCGGTTCGGTGGCGAGGTCGAAACCGCGCCGGGCGTCCTCGGCGAGCAGCCCCGTCAGCCGTTCCTCGTCGGTGTCGGTGACCGGCAGCTCCGGACGGACGTCCAGCACCCGCTGGTACGGCGCGCCGTCCGCCTCGGGGAACACTGTGCGCAGACTCTCGTGCCGCCCGGTCACGTCCCCGAGCGCCAGCCGCAGCGCCGTACGGTCGAGGGGGCCGGTCAGCCGTAGCGCCAGCGGCATGACGTAGGTGGCGGCGCCCGGCCCCTCCATCCGGTGCAGGAACCACAGCCGCCGCTGGGCGTACGACAGCGGCACGCGCTCCGGGCGCGGGACACGGGCCGTGAGCGGCGGCCGGGCCTCGCCGGCCGCGTCGAGCCGGGCCGCGAGGAGCGCCGGGGTGGGCGCCTCGAACAGGGCACGGACGTCGAGTTCGGCGCCCAGGGTCGCGCGGACGCGGGAGACCAGCCGGGTGGCGAGCAGCGAGTGGCCGCCCAGGTCGAAGAAACTGTCGTCCACCGCGACCCGGCCCACCCCGAGCACCTCGGCGAACAGCTGCGTCAGCAGCTCCTCCTGCGGGGTGCGTGGTGCCCGGCCCGCCCGGCTCTCCACGGCGGGATCGGGCAGCGCGGCCCGGTCGAGCTTGCCGCTCGCGGTCAGCGGGAGCGCGTCGAGGACGACGAGGACGGACGGGACGAGGTGCTCGGGCAGCCGCGCCCGCAGGAAGTCCCGCAGCTCCCGGACCAGGGAACCCCGGGTGCCGCGCCCGCCGGCGGGCGTGTTGGTGAGCGGCCGGGCCCGCCCTGTCCGATCCGCGGCAGGGGCCCGGTCGGCCCGGTACGCCTCGACGGGCGCCTGCGGGTCGGCCGTCCGGGCCGGGTCGACGAAGACGACGTCCAGCGCGTCCGGGGCGACCGGCGACCAGGTGATGTGCACGCGACGGGCGAGCACGGAACCGAGCGTGTGCCATACCTCGGGGTCGATGCCGGGGATGGTGAGGGTGCCGGCGGCGGTGCCGATGGCACCCTCGGCGTGGAGCGCCCGGTCCGCGGCGACCTCGCCGGTGAGGCGGGCATTGGGCACGCCCGTGATCCGCAGGACGGCCGGGTCGGCGGAGGTCAGAAGGTCACGGACCTCCTCCGGCGTGGCGACGGCGGCCCCCCACGCCGCCTCCACCACGGCGTCCCGCTCCGCGGTGGGCCGGGCGTGCAGGGCGTCCACGATGGGCCGGGTGTGCAGGGTGACGTCGTAGCGGTGGCGGGTGAGTTCGTTGTGGTGGCGGCCCCGCTTGACCTCGACGGCCACCGCGCCGATCCCCTCGACCCGGTCCCGCAGCGTGGCGAAGAAGTCGGGATCGACGAGCAGTTCCTCCTCCCCGCGCACCGCCCGCTCGACGGCCCGGCGCGTCTCCGGGGCATCGGCGGGCGCCCGGTGTGCCTGGATCGCGGTCGCGAGGGGCCGCAGCAGCCGCAGGTTGCGCACGTCACCGACGAACAGCGCACCGCCGGGCGCGAGCAGCGAGGTCAGCTTCCGGACGACGTCGAGCAGATAGTCGGCGCTCGGGAAGTACTGGATCACCGAGTTGAGGACGATCGTGTCGAATCCGCCGGGCAGCCCCTCGACGTCGTGCGCGGGCCGGGTCCGCAGCACGACCCGCTCCGCCAGTACCGGATCCCGTCGGACGTGTTCGGCGAGCGCGTCGATCGCGGTGGCCGAGAAGTCGGTCGCCCAGTACGTCTCGCAGTCCGGCGCCAGCGGGGCCAGCAGCAGCCCGGTCCCGACGCCGACCTCGAGAACCCGGCGCGGATTCAGCGCCCGGATCCGGGCCACCGTGGCGTCCCGCCACTCCCGCATCTCCTCCTCGGGGAGCGGGAGGCCGTCGTAACTGCTGTTCCAGCCCGTGAAGTTCTCGCCGAGAGCGGCCCGCGCGGACGCGACCGGCAGCGCGTCGTAGAGCTCCCGCCAGCCCGCGATGTGGTGCTGCTCCTGGCTGTGATCGCGTTCCCCGAAAGACGCGGAGGACCCGGAGGACCCGGAGGACCCAGAGGCAGCGGAGGACCCAGAGGGAGCGGAGGACGCGGAAGACGCGGGGACGACGTACCCGACGAGCCGCTCCTCGCGCACCGCCACGACGGCACGGCCGACGCCGGGGTGGGCGGCGAGAGCGGTCTCGATCTCGCCGGGTTCGATGCGGTAGCCGCGTACCTTGACCTGCTGGTCGGCCCGCCCGACGAACTCCAGCTGCCCGTCCGCCCGTCGGCGCACCAGATCACCCGTGCGGTACATCCGACCGCCGGGAACCCCGAACGGATCGGCGACGAAACGGGACCCCGTCAGCGACGGCCGCCGCAGATACCCCCGGGCCAGCCCCGCACCGGCGACATACAGCTCACCGCAAACACCCGGCACCACCGGCTGCAACGCGCCGTCCAGCACATACACCCGCGCGTTCACGATCGGCCGACCGATCGGCGGCACCCCACCCGACGGCGTGAGCGGCTCGCTCATCGTCGCGCACACCGTCGTCTCCGTCGGCCCGTACGCGTTGATCATCCGCCGCCCCGGAGCCCACCGCCCCACCAACTCCACCCCACACGCCTCACCGGCCACCACCAGCGTCGACACCGCGAGGGAGTCGACGGCCGCCAGTACCGAGGGCGGGAGGGTCACGTGCGTGATGTCCTGGGCGAGGCCGGCCAGCGGGTCACCGGCCGGCGGGAGCACGAGGGTCGCGCCGGTCAGCAGGGCGGTGTACAGCTCGGACACCGACGCGTCGAAGCTCGGCGAGGCGAACTGGAGCACCCGGCTGCTCGCGTCGATGGCGAACCGCTCGACCTGCGCGGCCACCAGGTGCGCGATGCCCGCGTGGCTGACGACGACACCCTTGGGACGGCCGGTGGAACCGGAGGTGTAGATGACGTAAGCGGGCTGCCGCACATCGATCCCCACCCGCGGATCGTCCTGCGAATGACGAGAGGCGAACGCCAACTCGTCCACCACCAGAGCAGGCCGGGCATCCTCCAGCATGTACGCGATCCGCGCCCGCGGATACTCCGGATCCACCGGCAGATACGCCGCACCGGCCTTCATCGTGCCCAGGATCCCCACCACCAGATCCACCGAACGCGGCAACACCAACGCCACCACGTCCTCGGCCCCCACCCCCCGCTCGATCACCGCATGCGCGAACTGATTCGCCCGCGCGTCCAGCTCCGCATACGACAACTCGACCTCACCGGACACGAGAGCGATCGCGTCCGGTGTGGCGCGGACCTGCGCCGCGAAAGCGGTCGGCAGCGGGACCGGTTCGACGGGTACGGCGGGTACGGCGGTGTCGTCGGCGTCGTGCAGGAGGTGGTGGCGCTCCTCGGCCGAGAGGAGGTCGATCCGGGCCAGGTGCCGATCGGGGTCGGCCACGACGGCGTGCAGCAGCCGTGTCCAGCGGTCGACGAGGTCGGCCACGGTGGCCCGGTCGTACAGGTCGGTGGCGTACTCGACCGCCCCGGCGACACCGGCCGGACGGCCGTCGCCGTCGTGCCGCTCGTACAGGTTGAACCCGAGGTCGAACTTGGCGGTGCCGGTGGACACGACCAGGGGCGCGACCCGCAGACCGGGCAGGTCGAAGGCGCCCATGGGGGCGTTCTGGAGGGCGAACATCACCTGGAACAGGGGGTGATGGGAGAGCGAGCGGGCGGGGTTGAGTTCCTCGACGAGGTTCTCGAACGGCAGGTCCTGGTGGGCGTAGGCGCCCAGCGCCGACTCCCTTACCCGGCCCAGGAGTTCGGAGAACGTGGGATCGCCGGAGGTGTCCGTGCGCAGCACGAGCGTGTTGACGAAGAACCCGACCAGGCCGTCCAGCGCCTGGTCCGTGCGGCCCGCGATCGGGCTGCCGACGGGGATGTCGGTGCCCGCGCCGAGCCGGGTGAACAGGGCGGCCAGCGCGGCCCGGAGCACCATGAACATGCTCGCCCCCGAGCGGCGCGCGAGCCGCACGAGTCCGGCGTGCAGACCGGCGTCCAGCTCGACCAGCAGGTACTCTCCCCGGTAGGAGGCGACGGCGGGCCGGGACCGGTCGGCGGGGAGCCGGAGCTGGTCGGGCAGTCCGGCCAACTTCTCCTTCCAGTAGCCGAGTTGGGCGGCGAAGACACTGCCGGGGTCGGCCGGGTCGCCGAGCAGGTCGCGCTGCCAGAGCGTGTAGTCGGCGTACTGCGCGGGCAGCGGCGCCCACTCGGGCTTGTGACCCGCGCTACGGGCCGCGTACGCCTCCGCGAGATCCCGGGAGAGCGGACCGGTGGACCAGCCGTCCCCGGCGATGTGGTGCAGGACGAGGAGCAGCACGTGCTCGTCTCCGCCGAGCGCGAACAGATGGGCCCTCAGCGGGACTTCGGCAGCCAGGTCGAAGGGCCGACGGGCGGCTTCGGCGAGCGCGGCGGCGAGCCGGGACTCGTCGGTGTCGGTCACATCGACCCGCGGCCGCGCGATGTCGGGGTCGAGCACCCTCTGATACGGGGCGCCATCGGGGCCGGGGATGCCGTGCGCCTCGGGGAACACCGTGCGCAGCGTCTCGTGCCGGGCGACGACGTCCGCGAGTGCCTCGGTCAGGGCCCGCTGGTCGAGCCGGCCGGACAGGCGCAGGGCGAGCGGGATGTTGTATCCGGCGCCCGGCCCCTCCATCTGCTGGAGGAACCACAGTCGGCGCTGCGCGAACGACAACGGTGTCCGCTCGGGCCGGTCCCCGGCCAGCAGCGCGGGCCTGGCCCGTCCGGCGCCGTCGAGCGCCGCGGCCAGCCCGGCCACGGTCGGCGTCTCGAACAGGGTGCGCAGGGCGAGTTCGGCGCCCAGCACGGCCCGGACGCGGGACACCAGCCGGGTGGCGAGCAGCGAATGACCGCCCAGGTCGAAGAAGCCGTCGTCGACACCGACCCGTTCCAGGCCCAGCACCTCGGCGAACAGGTCGCACAGGATCTGCTCGCGGGGGCTGCGCGGCGCCCGTGCCGGGGTCTCGGACCCGAACTCCGGGGTGGGCAGGGCCGCCCTGTCCAGCTTGCCGTTCGGCGTGAGCGGGAGGGCGTCGAGGGTGACGACCGCGCTCGGCACGAGGTGATCCGGCAGCCGCTCTCGCAGGAATGCCAGGAGGGCGGGGACGAGCGCGGGAACGGGGAGGGAGACACGCGTGGGCTGCGGTGCGGCATCGCGCTCGGGCAGGCGCTCGGGCACGCACTCGGGGACGACGTACGCCACGAGCCGTTCCTCGCGGACCGCCACCACCGAGTGGGCGATGCTCGGGTGGGCGGCGAGGACGGTCTCGATCTCGCCGGGTTCGATGCGGTAGCCGCGTACCTTGACCTGCTGGTCGGCCCGCCCGACGAACTCCAGCTGCCCGTCCGCCCGTCGGCGCACCAGATCACCCGTGCGGTACATCCGACTGCCGGGAACCCCGAACGGATCGGCGACGAAACGGGACCCCGTCAGCGACGGCCGCCGCAGATACCCCCGGGCCAGCCCCGCACCGGCGACATACAGCTCACCGCAAACACCCGGCACCACCGGCTGCAACGCGCCGTCCAGCACATACACCCGCGCGTTCACGATCGGCCGACCGATCGGCGGCACCCCACCCGACGGCGTGAGCGGCTCGCTCATCGTCGCGCACACCGTCGTCTCCGTCGGCCCGTACGCGTTGATCATCCGCCGCCCCGGAGCCCACCGCCCCACCAACTCCACCCCACACGCCTCACCGGCCACCACCAGCGTCGACACCGCGAGCGATTCCACCGCCACCAGCGCGGACGGCGGCAGGGTCACATGCGTGACCGTCTCGGTGAGGCCGGCCAGCGGGTCGTCGGCCGGTGCCAGGACCAGGCAGGCGCCTGTGAGCAGCGCGGCGCACAGGTCCCAGAAGGACGCGTCGAAGCTCGGCGAGCTGAGCTGGAGGACGCGGCTGGTCTCGTCGAGGGCGAGCCGTTCGACCTGGGCCGCGACCAGGCTGGGCAGACCGCCGTGGGTGACGACGACACCCTTGGGCCGTCCGGTGGAACCGGAGGTGTAGATGACGTAAGCGGGCTGCCGCACATCGATCCCCACCCGCGGATCGGCCTGCGAATGACGAGAGGCGAACGCCAACTCGTCCACCACCAGAGCAGGCCGGGCATCCTCCAGCATGTACGCGATCCGCGCCCGCGGATACTCCGGATCCACCGGCAGATACGCCGCACCGGCCTTCATCGTGCCCAGGATCCCCACCACCAGATCCACCGAACGCGGCAACACCAACGCCACCACGTCCTCGGCCCCCACCCCCCGCTCGATCACCGCATGCGCGAACTGATTCGCCCGCGCGTCCAGCTCCGCATACGACAACTCGACCTCACCGGACACGAGAGCGATCGCGTCCGGGCGGCGGGCCGTCTGCTGCCGGAGCAGGTCGACGAACGTGGCGTCGGGGAGCGGGAGTCGGGATTCAGTGTGCAGAGTTGCGTGGCGTTCGTCGGGGTGGAGGAGGTCGAGGGTGCCGATCGGCCGGTCGGGGGTGGTGACGGCGGCGGCGAGGAGGCGTACCCAGCGGTCGAAGAGGGTGCGGACGGTGTGCTCGTCGAACAGGTCGGCGCTGTACTCGACGATCGCGTCGAGCCCGTCGGGCGTGCCGTCGGGGCGGCGGCGTTCGGTGAGGGCGAAGGCCAGGTCGAGGCGGGCGGTGCCGGTGCGGACCGGATGGGGGGTGGTGTCCAGGCCGTCGAGGGCGAAGTCGGTGGCGGGGACGTTCTGGACGGCGAGGAGGGTCTGGAAGAGAGGGTGGTGGGCAAGGGAGCGGGTCGGGTTGAGGGCCTCGACGAGGTGCTCGAAGGGGACGTCCTGGTGGGCGTAGGCGGCGAGCGCGGATTCCCTTACGCGGCCCAGGAGTTCGGAGAAGCTGGGGTCTCCGGAGGTGTCGGTGCGCAGGACGAGCGTGTTGACGAAGAACCCGACGAGGTCGTCCAGGGCCTGGTCGGTGCGGCCGGCGAAGGGGCTGCCGACGGGGATGTCGGTGCCCGCGCCGAGCCGGGTGTAGAGGGCGGCGAGGCCTGCCTGGAGGACCATGAAGAGGCTGGCGCCGTTGCGCCGGGCGAGGGCGGCGAGCGCGCCGTGGAGGTCGGCGTCGACGGAGGTGGTGAGCAGGCCGCCGCGGTGGGTCGTGTGTGCGGGGCGCGGCCGGTCGGTGGGGAGGTGGAGGCGTTCGGGCAGGCCGGCGAGGGTGCCGGTCCAGTGGGTGAGCTGGCGGGCGTAGGTGCTGTCCGCGTCGGACTCGTCGCCGAGCAGCTCGCGCTGCCAGAGCGTGTAGTCGGCGTACTGCACGGGCAGCGGCGCCCAGCCGGGCTCCTCGCCCCGACGGCGGGCCGCGTACGCCGCCGCCAGATCGGTGGAGAGGGGGCGCAGGGACCAGCCGTCGGCGGCGATGTGGTGCAGCGCGAGGAGAAGGACGTGGTCGTCGTCCGCGAGCGCGAACAGGTGGGCGCGCAGGGGGAGTTCGGTGGCCAGGTCGAAGTCGTGACGGGCGGCCTCGGCCAGCAGGCCGGGCAGTTCCGGTTCGCCGGCCTCGGTGACCGTGAGCGGGGCGCGGGCCTCGGCGGCGGCCACGATCCGCTGACACGGGATGCCGTCGGTGTGCGGGAACACCGTACGCAGGGTCTCGTGGCGGGCGACGACGTCGGCGAGGGCGGCTTCCAGTGCGGGCCGGTCGAGCGGGCCGCGCAGCCGGAGCGCGAGCGGCATGTGGTAGGTGGCGCCCGCGCCCTCCAGCCGGTGCAGGAACCACAGACGGCGCTGTGCGAACGACAGTGGCAGGGCCTCGGGGCGCGCGGCCGGGACCAGCGCGGGACGCGCGTCGGCCGCGTCGTCGAGGCGGGCGGCGAGTCCGGCCGGGGTCGGGGCCTCGAACAGGTGCCGCAGGGGCAGTTCGACACCGAGGGTGGCGCGGACCCGCGACACCAGACGGGTGGCGAGCAGGGAGTGACCGCCGAGGTCGAAGAAGTCGGCGTCCACACCGGCGCGTTCGAGGCCGAGCACCTCGGCGAACAGGTCGCACAGGATCTGCTCGCGCGGGGTGCGCGGGGCGCGGCTCGCCCTGGAGTCCGGGGCGGGGACGGGCAGGGCGGCACGATCGAGCTTGCCGTTGGGGGTGAGCGGGAGGGCGTCCAGGGTGACGGCCGCGCTCGGCACCATGTAGTCGGGCAGACGGTCGCGGACGTGGTCGAGGAGAGCGGCGGGAACCACTGCCGCTCCGGCGGCCGGGACGACGTAGGCGACGAGCCGGTCCTCGCGCGGCACCACCACGGCCTGCGCGACGGCGGGATGCGTGGTGAGAGCGGCCTCCACCTCGCCGGGTTCGATACGGAAGCCGCGTACCTTCACCTGATGGTCGGCGCGCCCGAGGAACTCCAGCTCGCCGTCCGTGCGCCACCGCGCCAGGTCGCCGGTGCGGTACATACGGGTGCCGGGCGGGCCGTAGGGGTCGGCGACGAACCGCTCGGCGGTCGCCGCGGGCCGGTCCAGGTACCCGCGGGCCAGGCAGGTCCCGGCCAGGTACAGCTCGCCGGGCACACCAGGGGGTACGGGGCGCAGCCCGGCGTCGAGGACGAGCGCGCGGGTGCGGTCCACGGGCCGGCCGATGGGCACCGGCAGCGGGCAGTCGTCGAGGTCGGCGGGGAGGGTGTACGCGGTGACGACGTGTGTCTCGGCGGGGCCGTAGTGGTTGTGCAGACGCCGGTCGGGACGGCCGGCCTGGAAGCGGCGCAGGGCGTCGCCCAGCCGCATCGCCTCGCCGGCCTGCGCGATCACCCTCAGGTCCGGCAGTTCCCGGCCGTGCTCCTCGGCGGCCTCGGCGACGGCCTCCAGCACCAACGCCGGCGCGAACAGCTCCTCCACCCTGTGCCGCTCCAGCCAGACGGTGAGAAGGTCGGCGCTGCGCCGCTGCTCGTCGGTGGGGATGACGAGCGTCTTGCCGAACAACAGCGCCGACAGCGTCTCCTGAACGGATACGTCGAAGCTCACCGCGGTGAACTGCGCGGTCCGGGTGCCGGGGCCACCGCCGACGACCCGGTGATGCCAGCGCAGCAGGTTGACGAGCGCGACGGACGGCATGACGACGGCCTTGGGCCGGCCGGTCGAGCCGGAGGTGTAGATGACGTAGGCGGGATGGCGACCGTCGCGGACGGGTGTGGGGACGGTGGCCGGGCACCCGTCGGCCAGGGCGAGAATGTGGTCGGGGTCGTCGAGTACGAGGGCCGGGCAGGCGTCCTCCAGCATGAAGGCGCGCCGGGCGGCGGGGTAGTCGGGGTCGACGGGCAGGTAGGCGGCGCCGCTCTTGAGGACCGCGAGGATCGCGACGACGAGTTCCGCCGAACGCGGCAGGACGAGCGCGACGACGTCCTCCGGGCCGATACCCCGCCCGATGAGCGCGTGGGCGAGCCGGTCGGCGCGGGCGTTCAGCTCGGCGTACGTCAGGACGGTGTCCTCGAGGACGACGGCGGGGGCGTCCGGGGTGGCCCGGACCTGGGCGCGGAACAGTTCGGGCACGCCGACGTCGTCCGGCAGGGAGCTCTCCGGGGTCGCGAGGATCCGGTCGCGCTCGTCGTCGAGAAGGAGGTCGAAGCGGCTCAGCGGCCGGTCCGGCTCGGTGACCGCCTGCCGCAGCAGGAGCGTCCAGCGGGTGAGGAGGCGTTCGACGGTGGTCTCGTCGAAGAGGTCGGTGGCGTACTCGACATAGCCGTGGAGGCCGGCCGCCTCGCCGGTGCCGCGTTCGAGGAGGTGGAAGGACAGGTCGAACATGGCCGTGGCGGGGTGCACGGGCACGATCTCCGCGTCCAGGCCGGGCAGTTCGAAGTCGCCGCGCGGCACGTTCTGAAGGGCCAGCATGACCTGGAACAGGGGCTGGCGGGACAGTGACCGGGCCGGGTTCAGCGCCTCGACCAGGTGATCGAAGGGCAGCTCCTGGTGGGCATAGGCACCCAGGGCCGACTCCCGCACGCGACCGACGAGTTGGGCGAAGCTCGGGTCACCGGAGGTGTCGGTACGCAGCACGAGGGTGTTGACGAAGAACCCGACGAGGTCGTCCAGGGCCTGGTCGGTGCGGCCGGCGATGAGGCTGCCGACGGGGATGTCGTCGCCGGCGCCCAGCTTCTTCAGCAGGGCGGCGAGACCGGCCTGGAGGACCATGAAGAGGCTGGCGCCGTGCTGCCGGGCCAGGCCGAGGAGCCCGGCGTGCAGATCGGCGTCGACGGCGACGGGCAGGTGCCGTCCGTGGAAGGAGGGCGTCGCCGGGCGGGGCCGGTCGGTGGGCAGCGGAATCTGCTCGGGAAGCCCTTTCAGCGCGTTCGTCCAATGGGCTGCCTGCCGGGCGAAGAGGCTGCCGGGGTCGGCCGGCTCGCCGAGCAGGTCGCGCTGCCAGAGCGTGTAGTCGGCGTACTGCACGGGCAGCGGCGCCCAGCCGGGCTCCTCGCCCCGGCGGCGGGCGGTGTACGCGGCCGCCAGGTCCCGCGACAGCGGGCCGAGGGACCAGCCGTCGCCGGCGATGTGGTGCACGACGACGAGCAGTACATGCCGATCGGCCGCCGTCACGAACAGGTGGGCCCGCAGCGGGAGTTCGGCGGCCAGGTCGAAGGTCCGCCGTACGGCGCCGTCGAGGAGCGCGGGCAGCCCGGCCTCGTCGGTCTCGGTGGCGGGCAGCTCCGGACGTGCCCGCCCGGCGTCGAGCACGAGCTGGTAGGGAACTCCGTCGGCGGCGTGCGGGTAGAGGGTGCGCAGGCTCTCGTGACGGGCCACGACGTCCGCAAGCGCACGGGCGAGTGCCTCGCGGTCGAGCGGACCGCTGAGCCGCCAGGCGAGCGGGATGTGGTAGGCGGCGCTGGTCCCGTCCAGCTGGTGCAGGAACCACAGACGGCGCTGAGCGGAGGACAGCGGCATCCGCTCCGGCCGTCCGGCCGACACCAGCGCGGGGCGCGCCGCCCCGGCGGCCGTCAGCCCCGCGGCCAGCCCGGCCACCGTCGGTGTCTCGAACAGGGCCCGCAGCTCCACCTCGGCCCCGAGAGCGGCGCGGACCCGGGCCACGAGCCGGGTGGCGAGCAGCGAGTGGCCGCCCAGAGCGAAGAAGTCGTCGTCCACGCCGACCCGTTCGACACCCAGCACCTCGGCGAACAGCTCGGCGAGCACCTGCTCCTGCGGCGTGCGCGGCACGCGCCCGGCAGCGTCGGGCGTGAACTCCGGTTCGGGCAGGGCCCGTCGGTCCAGTTTGCCGTTGACGGTCAACGGCAGCCCGTCCAGCGCGACGAACGCGCCCGGGACCATGTACTCCGGCAGGCGCTCCCGCACGTACTCCCGGAGAGAGAAGCTGTCACCGTCACCTCCGGGCGTGGGGACGACGTAGGCGACCAGCCGGGTGTCGTCCGTACGGTCCTGCCGTGCGACCACCGCCACATCCCCGACCTCGGGATGCGCGGCCAACACGGCCTCGATCTCCCCGAGTTCGATCCGGAAGCCCCGCACCTTCACCTGGTCGTCGGCCCGCCCGACGAACTCCAGGGTGACGTCGGCCCGCATCCGGACCAGGTCCCCCGTGCGGTACATCCGCGCGCCGGACGGACCGTAGGGATCGGCCAGGAAGCGGCCGGCGGTGAGCGCGGGCCGGTTCAGATAGCCCCGGGCCAACCCTGGCCCCCCGACGTACAGTTCACCGACCACGCCCGTGGGCACGGGCCGCAGCCACCGGTCCAGGACGTACGTCCGCAGATCCGGGATCCCGGTGCCGATGGCACTGGCGGGGTCGGTGACGGAGTCCGCGTTGAGGGTGGTGTGGGTGACGTGCACCGTGGTCTCGGTGATGCCGTACATGTTCACCAGCACCGGAGCGTCGTCCGCGTGCCGCGCGTACCAGTCCGCCAGCCGGGCCGGCTCCAGCGCCTCACCACCGAACACCACCGTACGCAACGCCAGTTCGGTGCCCGGACTCTCCCGATCGGCCTGCATCAGCTGGTAGAACGCCGACGGCGTCTGGTTCAGCACCGTCACCCGCTCCGCAGCGAGCAGCCGCAGGAACGCCTCCGGCGAACGCGACGTCTCGAACGGCACCACCACCAGCCGCCCACCGTGCAGCAGCGGACCCCACAACTCCCACACCGAGAAATCGAACGCGTAGGAATGGAACAGCGTCCACACATCATCCGGACCGAACGCGAACCACTCCCGCGTCGCCGAGAACAACCGCACCACATTCCCGTGCGGAACGACCACACCCTTCGGACGCCCCGTCGACCCCGACGTGTAGATCACATACGCCGGAGACTGAGGCAGCACCGGCACCGCAGGATCGGTCTCCGAAAACCCGTCCGTGTCCAACGCCGCCAGATCATCGATCACCAGCACCGGACACGCATCACCCACCATGAACTCCCGCCGCGCAGCCGGATAATCCGGATCCAACGGCAGATACGCGGCCCCCGCCTTCAACACCCCCAACACCGCCACCACCAACTCCACCGAACGCGGCAACGCCAACGCCACCACGTCCTCCACCCCCACACCACGCCCCACCAACCCATGCGCCACCCGATTCGCCCACCGGTTCACCTCGGCATACGACAGCGCCACCTCCCCCGACACCACCGCCACCGCATCCGGCACCTCCCGCACCCGAGCCTCGAACAACCCCACAAGGCTGTCGCCGACCGGGGCTGTCGTGACGGCGGCAGGCAGCGACAGCCGCCGCTCGGCCCCCGTCAGAACGTCGAAGCGGCTCAGTCGGCGTTCCGGCTCGGTGACCGCTGTCCTCAGCAGCCGCACCCAGCGGTCGCACATCGTCCGGACCGTCTCGGGGTCGTAGAGGTCACCGGCGTACTCGACGAAGCCGTCGATGCCCTGCGGGGTCCCGTCGTCCGTGTGGCGCTCGGACATGGAGAAGATCAGGTCGAGCTTGGACGTGGTGGTGGTGAGCTGAACGCCGGTGGTGTGCAGTCCGGGCGGGGCGAAGTCGGCCCGAGGCGCGTTCTGGAGGACGAGCATGACCTGGAACAGCGGGTGGTGGGCCAGGGAGCGCACCGGGTTGAGTGCCTCGACGAGGTATTCGAAGGGCAGATCCTGGTGGGCGTACGCGGCCAGTGCGTCGTGCCGGACCCGGTCGAGGAGTTCGGTGAAGGTGGGGTCGCCGGACAGGTCGGTGCGGAAGACGAGCGTGTTGACGAAGTAGCCGATCAGGTCGTCGAGGGCCTGGTCGGTGCGGCCGGCGATGAGGCTGCCGACGGGGATGTCGTCCCCGGCGCCGAGCTTGTTCAGCAGGGCGGCGAGGCCGGCCTGAAGCACCATGAAGAGGCTGGTGCCCTGGGTCCGCGCCAATTCCCGTAGTTCCTGGTGCAGTTCGGCTTCCAGTCGCACCCGGACGAAGCCGCCCTGGTGGGAGGCGACGGCGGGGCGGGGCCGGTCGGTGGGCAGGTGGATCTGCTCGGGAAGCCCTTGCAGGGCGTTCGTCCAGTGGGCGGCCTGACGGGCGAAGAGACTGTCCGGGTCGGCTGCGTCGCCGAGCAGCCGGTGCTGCCAGAGCGTGTAGTCGGCGTACTGCACCGGCAGCGGAGCCCACACGGGCTCCTCGCCCCGGCAGCGGGCCGCGTAGGCGTCGGCGAGGTCGCATGCCAGCGGGCCGAGCGACCAGCCGTCGCCCGCGATGTGGTGGATCACCAGGAGCAGCACATGCTCGTCCGGCGCGAGCGCGAACAGCTCGACGTACAGCGGCAGATCGACGGCGAGGTCGAAGGGGCAGCGCAGCGCATGGGCGAGTACGGCGTCCAGGTCCTCCTCGGTCGTGTCGCGCACCCGCAGCGGCAGCCGGGCCCGCTCGGGAGCGAGGATCCTCTGGTACGGGGTGCCGTCGATCTGCGGGTAGACGGTGCGCAGGCTCTCGTGACGGGCCACGACGTCGGCGAGGGCGCGGTCGAGGGCGGACCGGTCGAGGATGCCGTTCAGCCGCCAGGCGAGGGGGATGTTGTAGTTGGCGCTCGCCCCCTCCAACTGGTGCAGGAACCACAGGCGGCGCTGGGCGAACGACAGCGGGACCAGCTCGGGCCGCTCGGCGTAGGGGGTCAGCGCGAGGCGGGCCTGTCCGGCACCCGCCAGACTCGTGGCCAGCCCGGCCGGGGTCGGTACCTCGAAGAGCGTGCGCAGCTCCAACTCCACGCCCAGCGTGGCCCGTACACGGGCGACCAGCCGGGTCGCGAGCAGCGAGTGACCGCCGAGGTCGAAGAAGCTGTCGTCGACGCCCGCCTCGGCGACCCCGAGGATCTCGGCGAACAGCTCGCACAGGATCTGCTCCTGCGGGGTGCGCGGTGCCCGCCCCGCCCCCAGACCGCCGGCCTGCGGCTCCGGCAGGGCCCGCCGGTCCAGCTTGCCGTTGACGGTCAGCGGCAGCGCGTCCAGCGCGACGAACGCCGCCGGGACCATGTACTCGGGCAGGCGCTCACGAAGGTGCTCGCGGAGCGTGGCCGAGTGCGCGAGGGCACCGGGCGCGGGGACGACGTAGGCGACCAGCCGGGTGTCGTCCGTACGGTCCTGCCGTGCGACCACCGCGACGTCACCCACCTCGGGATGCGCGGCCAGCACGGCCTCGATCTCCCCGAGTTCGATCCGGAAGCCCCGCACCTTCACCTGGTCGTCGGCCCGCCCGACGAACTCCAGCGCTCCCCGGGCGTTGCGGCGTACGACGTCCCCCGAGCGGTACATCCGGGTGCCGGGGAGGCCGTACGGATCGGCGACGAACCGGGCGGACGACAGATCGGGGCGGTTCAGGTAGCCACGGGCCAGCCCGGGCCCGGACACGTACAACTCACCTGCCACGCCCGGGGGTACGGCGCGCAGACGGTCGTCGAGGACGTAGGTGCGGAGGTCGGGGATGGCGGTGCCGATGACGCTGGCGGACTGGCCGGCGGAGTCCGCGTTCAGGGTGGTGTGGGTGACGTGCACCGTGGTCTCGGTGATGCCGTACATGTTCACCAGCACCGGAGCGTCGTCCGCGTGCCGCGCGTACCAGTCCGCCAGCCGGGCCGGCTCCAGCGCCTCACCACCGAACACCACCGTACGCAACGCCAGTTCGGTGCCCGGACTCTCCCGGTCGGCCCGCATCAGCTGGTAGAACGCCGACGGCGTCTGGTTCAGCACCGTCACCCGCTCCGCAGCGAGCAGCCGCAGGAACGCCTCCGGCGAACGCGACGTCTCGAACGGCACCACCACCAGCCGCCCACCGTGCAGCAGCGGACCCCACAACTCCCACACCGAGAAATCGAACGCGTAGGAATGGAACAGCGTCCACACATCATCCGGACCGAACGCGAACCACTCCCGCGTCGCCGAGAACAACCGCACCACATTCCCGTGCGGAACGACCACACCCTTCGGACGCCCCGTCGACCCCGACGTGTAGATCACATACGCCGGAGACTGAGGCAGCACCGGCACCGCAGGATCGGTCTCCGGAAACCCGTCCGTGTCCAACGCCGCCAGATCATCGATCACCAGCACCGGACACGCATCACCCACCATGAACTCCCGCCGCGCAGCCGGATAATCCGGATCCAACGGCAGATACGCGGCCCCCGCCTTCAACACCCCCAACACCGCCACCACCAACTCCACCGAACGCGGCAACGCCAACGCCACCACGTCCTCCACCCCCACACCACGCCCCACCAACCCATGCGCCACCCGATTCGCCCACCGGTTCACCTCGGCATACGACAGCGCCACCTCCCCCGACACCACCGCCACCGCATCCGGCACCTCCCGCACCCGAGCCTCGAACAACCCCACGAGGTCGCCCTCCACGCCGGGCGCGGCATCGGCGACGGGCAGCAGCAGTTCGCGCTCGGTGTCGGTGAGGACGTCGAAGTGACTGAGGGGTAGGCCGGGTTCGGTCACCGCCGTGTGCAGGAGGCGGATCCACCGCTGGGTGATCGCCTCGACCGTCTCGGGGTCGAAGAGGTCGGTGCTGTACTCCACGGTGCCGGCGAGGCCGGCCGGGGTGCCGTCGGGGGTGGTGCGTTCGGTGAGGTTGAAGGTGAGGTCGCACTTGGCGGTGCGGGTGGGGACCAGGCTCGTCGTCACGTGCAGGCCGGGCAGATCGAACTCGCCGAGGGGCGCGTTCTGCAGGGCGAGCATCGTCTGGAAGAGCGGGTGGTGGGCTAGGGAGCGGGTCGGGTTGAGTTCCTCCACCAGATGTTCGAAGGGCAGATCCTGGTGGGCGTACGCGGCCAGTGCGTCGTGCCGGACCCGGTCGAGGAGTTCGGTGAAGGTGGGGTCGCCGGACAGGTCGGTGCGCAGGACCAGGGTGTTGACGAAGAAGCCGACCAGGTCGTCGGCGGCCTCGTCGGTGCGGCCGGCGACCGGGGTGCCGAGGGGGATGTCGGTACCGGCGCCGAGCTTCCCGAGGAGGGCCGCCAGACCGGCCTGGAGCACCATGAACAGGGTCGCGCCGTGGCCCCGGGCGAGGTCGCGGAGCCGGTGGTGCAGGTCGGCGTCGAGGTGGAGCGGGAGCTGGTCGCCGCGGTAGGTCGTGGCGGCGGGGCGGGGGCGGTCGAAGGGCAGGTCGAGGCGCTCGGGCAGCCCGGCCAGGTTCCGTTCCCAGAAGGCGAGTTGCCGGGCGGAAAGACTGTCCGGGTCGGCTGCGTCGCCGAGCAGCCGATGCTGCCAGAGCGTGTAGTCGGCGTACTGCACCGGCAGCGGAGCCCAGTCGGGTTCCTCGCCCTGGCAGCGGGCGGCGTAGGCGCGGGTGACGTCGTCGGCCAGGGCGCCCAGGGACCAGCCGTCGCCGACGATGTGGTGGACGACGAGGAGCAGGACGTGCTCGTCTGGGGCGAGCGTGAACAGCTCGGTGTGGACGGGTGGTTCGGCGGCGAGATCGAAGGGGCGGCGGGCGGCCGCGGTGAGCAGCTCGGGCAGGTCGGACCCGGTGGCGGAGGTGACCGTCAGGCCGGGGCAGGCCTGTTCGACGTCCAGGACGAGCTGGCGCGGCACGCCGCGTTCGTCGGGGAAGACCGTGCGCAGGCTCTCGTGCCGGGTGACGACGTCCCGGAGGGCCGCGCGCAGAGCGGGGCGATCGAGGGTGCCGGACAGGCGCAGGGCGAGGGGGATGTGGTAGGTGGCGCCGGTGCCGTCGATGCGCTGGAGGAACCAGAGGCGGCGCTGGGCGGAGGACAGGGGGACCGCGTCGGGGCGCTCGCAGGGGAGCAGCGCGGGGCGTGCGGGTCCGGTGTCCGTGGCGGTGAGGGCGGTGGCGACGCCGGCGGGGGTGGGGGCGCCGAAGAGGTCGCCGAGCCTCAGATCGATGGCGAGCGTGGAGCGGATGCGGGCCAGCAGGCGCATGGCGAGCAGTGAGTGGCCGCCGAGGGCGAAGAAGTCGTCGTCCGCGCCGACCCGGGGCAGACCGAGGACGTCGGCGAAGAGTCCGCAGAGCAGCTCCTCGCGGGCGGTGCGGGGAGCCCGTCCGCCACCCGCGCCTGCGCCCGCACCCACGCCCGCGCCCGCGCCCGTGATGCCGTCGGCGGTCCGGGGCTCGGGCAGTGCCTTGCGGTCCAGCTTCCCGGTGGGGGTGAGGGGCAGCGCGTCGAGCGGAACGAAGGCACTCGGGACCATGTGGTCGGGGAGCCGGTCGCGCAGGTACCCGCGCAGCTCCTCCGGGCCGGACACGGCGGCACCGGGCTCGACGACGACATAGGCGACGAGGCATGGAGCCGCCAGGTCCGGGGCGGCCGGACGCGGGGCGACTGCGTGGGCCCCGTCGTCCGCACCGTCGTGGCGGGCGACGACCGCCGTACGGGCCACGGCCGGGTGGGTGCCCAACTCGGCCTCGATCTCGGCGGGTTCGACGCGGAAGCCGCGGATCTTGACCTGGTCGTCGGCCCGGCCGAGGTACACGAGGGCGCCCTGGGAGGTGCGTCGGACGAGGTCGCCGGTGCGGTACATACGGGCGCCGGACGGGCCGTAGGGGTCGGCGACGAAACGGTCGGCGGTGAGTGCGGGCCGGTTCAGGTAGCCGCGGGCCAGGCCGACGCCGGCGACGTACAGCTCGCCGGGCGCGCCGTCGGGAACCAGTTGCAGCGCGTTGTCGAGGACGTAGGCGCGCGCGCCGGTCACGGGGTGGCCGATCGCGGGGCGGTCGGTCGCGTCGAGGGAAGCGGTCACCGCGTCGACGGTGCACTCGGTGGGGCCGTAGAAGTTGTGGACGCGGACGCCGTCGGCGGCCCGCAGCTCCGCCCAGAGGCGCTCCGGTACGGCCTCGCCGCCGGCGACGATCACGGACGGGGGCCGGCGCTCGCCGTCGAGGAGGCCGTGGTCGAGGAGGACGCGCAGGTAGGACGGGGTGGCGTTGACGAAGTCCAGCCGGTGGCGGTCGAGATGGGCGAGGAAGGCGTCCGGGTCGGCCCAGGTGTCGCGGTCGAGAACGTGCAGCTCGTGCCCGGCGAACAGACAGGCGAGCTGGTCCCAGGAGGCGTCGAAGGAGACGGAGGTGGTCAGCGCCACCCGCGCCCGGGGGCGGGGGTACAGGGTGCCGAGCTGGTGGCGGACCAGGTTCGCCACCGCCGCGTGCGGGGTGACGACACCCTTGGGCCGGCCGGTGGAGCCCGAGGTGTGGATGACGTAGGCCGGATGGCGGGGGTCGCGGGGCACGTCCGGAGCGGTCGCCGGACACGCGGCGAGCCGAGCCGCCGTCTCCGGGGCGTCGAGGACGACGAGATCGGCGAGATCGGTGTCGTACGGGAGTCGGGGGCGGGTGGCGGCGTCGGTGACGAGGACGGCCGGGCGGGTGTCGTCGAGGAGCCGGGCGAGGCGGGCGCCCGGCAGGTCCGGGTCGAGCGGGACGTACGCGGCACCGGTCTTCAGGACCGCCAGGACGGCCGTGACCAGCGCGGCGGAGCGCGGCAGCGCCAGGGCGACCAGGCGTTCCGGGGCGGCGCCGTGCGCGGTGAGCAGCCGGGCGAGGCGGTTGGCGCGGGCGTCGAGTGCGGCGTAGGTGAGGGTGGTGGCGTCGGGACCCACGACGGCGACGGCGTCCGGGGTGCGGAGCACCTGCCGCTCGAACAGGTCGGCGAGGTGGGCGGCGCGGGCCGGGAGGGGGGCCGGGTTCGAGGCCGGTTCGGCAGGCCTGGGCAGGGCGATGCGGCCGACGGCATGGTCGCCGTCGCCGACGGCGTCGGCGAGCGCCTCGAGGAGCATGGTCAGGCCGTGCTGGTGAGCTTGGCGTTCGTCGTCGTCCCAGGCGTCGGCGGCGGCCTGGAGCTGGAGGTGCGGGCCGGTGCCGTCGTGGCGGTCCAGCGCCCATACGGCGAGTTCGGTGGCGGGGCCCTCGGCGAGGCTGTGCGCGGTGGCGGGCACGCCGGCGAAGCTCAGGTCGCTGTCGAAGGACATGATGTTGACGACCGCGGAGTACGCCGAGCCGGGGGCGCCGGGCAGGCCCAGGTCGCGGTGCAGGTCTTCGCCCCGGTAGCGCTGGTGGCACAGCGCGGCCCGGACCTCGGTGTCGACCTGGTCGAGGAGCGCGGACCAGCGGGTGCCGGGCCGTACGGTCAGCCTCAGGGGCACCATGTTGGACACCACGGCCGGGGTGGCCGCGAGGACGGGCTCGGCGCGGTCGCGCCCGGTGACGGGCAGGCCGAGGAGGAGATCGTGGGCGCCGGTGCGGCGGTGGACGTAGAGCGCGGTGGCCGCGATCAGCACACGTGACCAGCGGGTTCCGCCGCGGGCGGCGAGCGTCTCCAGGGCGTGGCGTACGCGGTCGGTGGGCAGCGGGGTGTGGCGCGGGCCGGCGGTGAGATGGCCCGCGGAACGGCCGATGCGGGCGGGTTCGGGGAGGTCGGCGAGGCGCTGCGTCCAGTACGCGCGGTCGGTGGTGAAGCGGTCGGAGGCGCGGTAGGCGGTGTCGCTGTCGACGACGGCCCGCAGGGACGGGAACGGGGTGGGCTCCGGGGTCCGGCCCTCGGCCAGCGCCGTGTACACGGCGGCGACCCGGCGGACGACGAGCGCGTAGCCGAGGCCGTCGGAGAGGAGGTGGTGGTAGCTGTGGTACCAGAGGTGGTGGTCGTCGGACAGCTTGATCAGGGCCTGGCTGAAGAGGCGGTCGCGGCTGAGGTCGAGGGGACGGAGACGGTCGGCGGTCATCCAGGCGAGGGCGGCGGCGCGGGGGTTGTCGTGCGCGCTGAGGTCGAGCTGGCGGGGGCTCCACTCGGCCTCGGCCGGGGCAGTCACTTGGCTTGCCTTGCTCCCCTGGCTTGCCAGGCTCCCCGGTTGCCTCAGGATCTGGCGTGGCCCGTCACCGTCCTCGGTGAACCCCACGTGCAGGGCCTCGTTCTCGGCGACGACCTGACGCAGCGCGGTGACGAACAGGTCGGTGTCGACGGGCCCTGCGATGTCCAGGTACTCGCCGATGCGGTACGTCGGGATCACCCCGTCCGTGCGCTGTTCGGCGAACCAGAGTTCGCGCTGAGCCGCCGTCAGGGGCAGGGCGACATCATCGCGAGCAGACATGGGGGTACCTCCAGAGTTGCTGTGCGGAGCCGGGACCGCCGGGCGCGGGGGACATGAGGGACGATTCGGCGGGCGGGAGTCGGTCTTGCCTACGGGGCCGGGGGCATGGCCATGGGGCGAGAGGGCGTGGGGGGCGCCGAGTGGGACAGGGCAGCGGCCGGGCGGCCGCGGGGGGACCGGCCCGCGGCAGGGCAATGCGCGCCCACGTGAGGGGCGTGGGGGGCGCGGGGGACCCGGCTCGGCCGGGTCCCATCGGAAGGAGTCAGGTCGTCAACGGTCAGATCGCCAACAGCCTGTTCGCAGCGGCCAGTTCGCCAGCGGTCAGTTCGCCGGCGGTCAGGTCGTCAGGCCGAACGTCCGGACACAGCTCAGCACCACGCGGCCGCGATCAGTCCCCCGCCCCGGCATCACACGGCCTGCTCCCCCGTCCCCTCCCCTCACGTACCCTCACGCCGCTCTCTCTCCCGACTGGAGATCCCACAGCGAGGCGTAGAGCCCGCCTCGCGCGAGGAGTTCGGTGTGTGTGCCCTGTTCCGCCACCAGCCCGCCCTTGTCCAGGACGTGGATCCAGTCGGCGTTGCGGATGGTCGACAGGCGGTGGGCGATGATGATCAGGGTGCGGTTCTCGGCGAAGGTCCGCAGCGTGCGCTGGATCGCGGCCTCGGTCTCGTTGTCCACGGCCGAGGTGGCCTCGTCGAGGATGACGACGGGTGGGTCCTTGAGGATGGCCCGGGCGAGCGCGAGCCGTTGCTTCTGGCCGCCGGACAGGGCCGCGCCGCGTTCCCCGATCAGCGTGTCGTACCCGTCGGGCAGGGCCTCGATGAAGGGGTGGGCCTCGGCCATGCGGGCGGCGCGCTCCAGTTGATCGCCGGTGGCGTCGAAACTGCCGTACCGGATGTTGTCGGCGATGGTGCCGTCGAAGAGGAAGGGGTCCTGGGCGACGAAGCCCACGGCTTGGCGCAGTCCCTGCCGGGACAGGTCGCGAACGTCGCGGCCGTCGAGCAGGACGCGGCCGGAGTCGGTGTCCTGGAAGCGCAGGAGGAGTTTGGCGATGGTGGTCTTGCCGGAGCCGGTGGGGCCGACGATGCCGGTGACCCGGCCCGGTGCGATGCGCAGGGAGAGGTCCGTGAGGACGGGCGGCCGGCCGGGGTAGGCGAAGGTGACCCGGTCCAGGGTGACCGCGCCCTTGACGTCGTCGGCGTGCACGGGGTGGTCGTGTCCGACGGGTTCGGACGGCAGGGTGTGGAGGTGGCGGACGCGGTCGTGGGCGGCGAGGGTGCGCTGGTACTGGTCGACGATGCCGCCGAGCCGGGTGAGCCGCAGCAGGACCTGCTGGGGCAGTCCGATGAGCGGGCTGAACACCTCGAAGGGCAGGGTGCCGTTGAGGACGGAGCGGCCGCCGAGGAGGAGGGTGCCGGTCATGGAGGCGGTGGTGACGGCGCGGATGGTCTCGGCGTGGCGGACGGTGGAGCGGTCGGTACGGTGGCTGCTCTCGCGGCAGACCTCGCTGAGCCGGTCGACGCGTTCCGCCTCGTACTCCTCGGTACAGAAGCTCTTGACGGTGGCGCCGGCCTCCAGGCTGTTGACCAACTGGCTGTGCAGTTCGGCCCGGTGCTCGGTGGAGACGGCGTAGTCGGCGGCGACGCGGTCGTGGTAGTGGAAGGACAGCCAGGCCACGATCGGCATCGGCAGGAAGGCGATCCACGCGATCTCGGGCGCGAGGAGAAGGAACGCGGGGACCAACACCAGGAAACTGGTGGCGAGTTGGACGATGTCGTTGGCCGAGTTCGTGAAGAACGCGCCGAGTTGGGAGACCTCTTCGGTCAGGACGCCGGCGATCCGGGTGGTGCGCTCGCCTTCCAGGTGGCGCAGTTCGAGCTGCTGCACCCGGGTGTAGGTGGTGTTGCGCCAGTCGTGCTGCACGGCCTGGCCGAGCTTGCGCCATTCGACGTTCGCGGCGTACGAGAGTCCGGCGACGGCGCCGCAGGCCACGCCGGCGGCGCCCGCGAGGAACCACAACTGGGCGGAGGCGGTGGTCAGTCCGAGGGCGAGCAGCGGGGCGGCCTGCCCCTTGATGAGGACCAGTGCGATCCAGCCGAGGAAGAGCCCGAGCGCCACTTCGGTGAGCTGGCAGACGGCGGAGAGCGCGGAGGCGAGACAGAGGCGGGGTCTGTGCGGGCCGACGATGTCCAGCAGGGAGCGCAGGGACGAGGCCGGTCGGGCCGGTGACGTCTCGTCGGCCGTGGGAGCCGCCCGGCCGGTGGCGGAGGCGCCGACGCCATCAGATCCACCGGAGCCGCCGGAAGTGCCGAGGGAAGCCGTTGCCGTGGCCGCGCCTCGTACGGCACGGCGTACGACGACGACCGTGGCGGTGACCACGGCGCCGAGCACGACGAGCGGCCTGCGCAGGAGCTTGCCGGGTCCGAGGGCGAGGGCCGCGGCCGTCGCGCCTCCGGCGAGGGTGAGGGCGGTGCCCGGGAGACGCCCGCTGCGGGACGGGGCGGGCTGATCCGTCGTGCGTCGCGGTTTCCGAGCCGCTCCGGAAAGCGCCTCGGACACGTCCCCGGACCCGGCTCCGGACGGCGGCCCGGACACTGCTCCGGACGGCGGATCCGTACGCGGCCGGGGGCAGTGGAAGACGGCCGCCAGTGAATTCCTGATGAAGCGTCCGATGTCGGCGGTTCCGAGGCCGGGTTCATGGAGGACGAGAACGCCTCCGGTGACCTCGCTGACCCTGACCGACCTGATTCCCGGGGATTTCCTCAGCACCTCTTGGAACACGTCCGCGAGATGTCTCTTCCCCGCCATTTCTGGAATTTTCCAGCGCTGCCGCCCCGGAATCACGGAGCACATTCTCAGCGAGTAGGTTTCCGCCGTTTCCGTTTTCTCCGGGGCAGGCCCGCGTACGGCCAGATCCCCCACCAGCAAAGTCATTTTTCGCAGATCCCGAACTGTTCTCTTCGAGGCGTGACGGTTCTTTCGGGGCGTGGGGTGTCAGTTCGCCTTGCCGGTGACGGCCGCCGGCGTGCGCCCCTTGCCGGACGACTTGGAATGGCCGTCGCCCGCGGCGGCCTGAGGCGCCGGGCCGGACTGGGCAGCGGACGGCGCGGGCTCGGCGGCGGACGGGGCGGGCCGAGCGGCGGCCGGTGCGGGCCCGTCTCCCCCCGTCATCTGCGCGGCCACGACTTCGGCGGTGACCTCGGCCGCGAGATCCTGGAGCCCCTCACTGGCCTCGTGCGCGGCGCGCTTCACCTCCATCACCAGCCCGACCGAGGTCTTCACCAGGCCGCGCATCAGCGGTTTGACGACGCGCTTGGCCAGAGGGGCGGCGATGAGGCCGATCAGGAACGGGGGAACTACAGGCGGCATGACGCGCACCCCTTCTTTTCCTTATTGCTCGCGTGGATTCTCCGCGCGAATCTGCTCGCGCTCTTCGCTCGCGCTCTCTTCTTGCGCTCTCGCTCGCGCTGGCGCGCTGCGCCGCTCACGGTTTCCGAGTCGGCGACCGGGGTCCCTTTACCCCGGCATGTGCGAACCTGCGTCAGCCTATCCGAGGCGTGTCCGCAGAAACCAAGCCGAGACCCGTGCCGTCACCCGGAAGAGTAATCCGCCCACAGGAAACCGATGACTTCAGGCCAGGGGCCTTCCGGATCGGATCGGTGCCGGGGCCATCGAGGGCGGCGGAATCAGGCGACCGAGCCGCCACCTTTCCCCAGGAATTTCACGGAGCGTGCAGCATACACGTGGCCAGTAAGGGAGGTCCGGAAACGGAAACGGAGAATCGTTACCGCCCAACGGCGCGCGGCGCGAGGGAGGACGTCCCGAGCCGAAACCATTGACGGGGTCATGCACACCCCCTATCTTCTGGCCGAAGTTACGAACCACGTTCGAAATCACGAACAGCTCACGAATATCGACACGCGCAATCCTCGAACAACCACATAAGGCGACTTCACGGACAAGGGACGGTCCCGTATGCCTCGGATGGTTCGTCGGCGCCCCGGCGCGCCCGCAACGCGCCGCAGACCTCTGCTCGTCTGCGTGCTCGCGCTCCTCGTCGCCCTGGTGGCGGCGACCCAGCCGGTGTCCGCGGCGGAGGGCCGCCCGTACACCAACCCGCTGAAGTCGGCCAAGGGCGCCGACCCCTGGCTGGAGTACTACGACGGCAACTATTACCTGATCACCACGACGTTCACCGGTGTCCTCGCCATGCGCAAGGCGCCGACCCTGGCGGGCCTGGCCACCGCGCCGAGCGTGCAGGTGTGGTCGGACACGACCTCGACCCGCAACACCAACATCTGGGCGCCGGAGATCCACCGGTTCAACGGCCGCTGGTACCTGTACTACTCGGCCGGGCAGAGCGGGGTGGCCTGCTGCGACTCCCAGCGCACCCACGTCCTGGAGAGCGCCGGCACCGACCCGCTGGGCCCCTACACCTACAAGGGCTCGCTCACCGGCTCCAATCTGACGCCGGGCGGCTGGCTGATCGACGCCAGCGTGCTCCGGGCGAACGGCAACCTGTATCTCGTCGGAAGCGGATTCGTGAACGGGAGCACGCAGAGCCTGGTCATCGCCCCGATGAGCAATCCGTACACACTCGCGAGCAGTACCTTCACGGTGATCTCCAGCCCCACGCTGAGCTGGGAGACCTCGGGCGCGCCGGTCAACGAGGGGCCGGAGCCGCTGTATCACGACGGCCGGACGTTTCTGACGTTCTCCGCGAGTTACTGCCAGACGGCCGACTACAAACTCGGTCTTCTCGAACTGACCGGCTCCGACCCGCTGAACCGGGCCTCCTGGACGAAGACCCAGACGCCCGTGTTCCAGCGCAATGACGCGGGCGGTGTCTACGGCCCCGGGCACAACGGCTTCTTCACCTCGCCGGACGGCACCGAGAACTGGATCGTCTACCACGCCAACTCCTCGGCCGGTGGCGGCTGCGGCAACGGCCGGACGACCCGGGCCCAGAAGTTCACCTGGAACGCCGACGGCACACCGAACTTCGGCACCCCGGTGGCGCTCGGCACCACCCTCCCCGGCCCCTCCGGCGAAACGGCGGCGACCCCCACCTCGTACACCCTCGTGAACCGCAACAGCGGCAAGTGTCTCGACCTGTCGAGCGGTTCCACCGCCAACGGCACCAACGTCCTCCAGTGGACCTGCACCGGTGGGACCAACCAGAGATGGCGGATCGAGGATCTCGGCGACGACACCAGCCGGCTGGTGAACGTGGCCGGCGGCGGGGTGCTGGACACCGCCGACTGCTCCACCGCCGACGGCGCCGACCTGCGCCAGTGGTCGTGGCTGAACAACAAGTGCCAGCGGTTCCGGCTCGTCTTCACCGCGAGCGGCGACCACGTCCGGATCGTCAACGAGAACAGCGGCAAGGTCGCCGACGCGGCGGACTGCGGGACCGCGAACGGCACCGACGTACGGCAGTGGACCTGGCTGAACAACGCCTGCCAGCAGTGGCGCCTCGTACCCACCACCTGACCCCCTCCGCGCAGCACTCCCCCTCGTCTGGAGAACCCCCCTTGAGACGCAACGCCGTACGGCTGTTCCTGGCCGTCCTCGTCGCCCTCGCGGCCGTCCTCACCGGCACGGTCGCCCCCGCCCAGGCCGCGGTGCCCGACTCCCCCGCGGTGACGTACACCAACCCGATCGCCGAGCAGCGCGCCGACCCGCACATCTTCAAGCACACGGACGGCTACTACTACTTCACCGCCACGGTCCCCGCGTACGACCGCATCGTGCTGCGCCGGGCCACGACCATCCAGGGCCTGTCGACGGCGCAGGAGGTCACCATCTGGACCAAGCACACCAGCGGGGTCATGGGCGCCCACATCTGGGCGCCGGAGATCCACTTCATCGACGGCAAGTGGTACGTGTACTTCGCGGCCGGCGCCACCGACGACGTGTGGGCGATCCGGATGTACGTCCTGGAGGGCACCGGCAGCAACCCGCTGACCGCGACCTGGACCGAGAAGGGCCAGATCAGGACCACCTGGGAGAGCTTCTCCCTCGACGCCACGACCTTTGTCGTGGGCGGTGTCCGCTACCTCGCCTGGGCGCAGCGCAACCCGGCCGAGGCGAACAACACCAGCCTGTTCATCGCGAAGATGGCCAACCCCTGGACGGTCTCCGGCACTCCGGCGGAGATCTCGCAGCCGACGCTGTCCTGGGAGACGGTGGGCTACAAGGTCAACGAGGGCCCCGCGCTCATCCAGCGCGGCGGCAAGGTCTTCATGACCTACTCGGCGAGCGCCACCGACGCCAACTACTGCATGGGCATGCTGACCGCGTCCGCGACGGCCGACCTCACCGACCCGGTGTCCTGGTCGAAGAGTTCGTCGCCCGTGTTCAAGTCGAGCGACGCGACCTCGCAGTACGGGCCGGGGCACAACTCGTTCACGGTGTCCGAGGACGGCAAGTCGGACATCCTCGTCTACCACGACCGCAGCTACAAGGACATCAGCGGTGACCCGCTCAACGACCCCAACCGCCGCACCCGTGTGCAGAAGGTGTACTGGAAGGCCGACGGCACACCCGACTTCGGCATCCCGGTCGCCGACGGGGTCACCCCGCAGCGGTTCTCGTCGTACAACTACGCGGACCGTTTCATCCGGCACTGGGAGTACCGCGCCAGGATCGAGGCGAACGTCAGCCCGCTCGCGGACTCGCAGTTCCGGGTGGTGACCGGGCTGGCCGGCACGGGCACGGTCTCGCTGGAGTCGGCCGGCTTCCCCGGCTACTACCTGCGGCACAAGAACTTCGAGGTGTGGCTGGAGAAGAACGACGGCACGGCGGCCTTCGCCTCCGACGCGAGCTTCCACCGGCGGTCGGGGCTCGCGGACTCGGCGGGCATCTCCTACGAGTCGTACAACTACGCCGGCCGGTACCTGCGTCATTACAACTACCTGCTGTTCGTGCAGACACCGAGCACGGCGACGGACCGGGGGGACGCCACCTTCTACGCCCAGTGAAGCGCCCGGTGAAGTGCCCCGTGAGGCGCCCGGTGAAGCGCCCCGCGAGGCGCCCGGCGGCATGATTTCGAGACTATACATGGGGTGTATACACCTTATGTATAGTCTCGGCATGCCTTCTCTGACCAGGAAGATGAAGAAAACGGGGGCCGGGTTGCGCGCCGTCGCCGTCTCGGTGGCGGCCGCTTCTCTGGCGGTCGTCCTGAGCGGCTGCGGCGGACTCGACACCACCGCGCCGAGTTCCGTCCGCGCCGCGCCCTCGACCACCACGCAGGCCGCCCGGTTCGGCACCGTCGACTGCCGCGAGGCGAAGTGCATCGCGCTCACCTTCGACGCCGGACCCAGCGAGAACTCCACGCGGCTGCTGGACATCCTGAAGGAGAAACAGGTTCCGGCAACGTTCTTCCTGCTGGGGAAACGGCACATCGAGAAGTACCCGGACCTCGTCACACGCATGGCCGACGAGGGGCACGAGGTGGCCAGCCACACCTGGGACCACAAGATCCTCACCGAGCTGGACGAGGACGGGATACGCGAGGAACTCGAGCGTCCCAACGACGCGATAGAGCGCCTCACCGGCCGCCGGCCCACCCTGATGCGCCCGCCGCAGGGCCGTACCGACGACACCGTGCACAGGATCTGCCGCGAGCTGGGCCTGGCCGAGGTGCTGTGGACGGTGACCGCCAAGGACTACACGACGACCGACTCCGACCTGATCCGCGAGCGCGTCCTCGACCAGGCCGACCGTGACGGCATCATCCTGCTGCACGACATCTACGACGGCACCGTGCCGGCGGTCCCCGGGATCATCGACGCGCTGAAGGAACGCGGTTACGTCTTCGTCACCGTGCCCCAACTGCTGGCGCCCGGCGAGGCGAAGCCGGGCGAGGTCTACCGCTGACGCGCCGGCCCGGGTGCGCGCATGTCAAGGGACCGCGCGACTGCGCCAACTGTGTGAGCCGCCGGGGAACCGTCCGCCGGGCCTCGCGGACTCCCTACGATCACTGTGTGGTCACCTTCCAGCTCGAACGCACGGTCCCCCTCCCCCTCCAGGAGGCGTGGCGCCGGCTCACCGAGTGGCACCGGCACGGCGACGTGGTCCCGCTGACCCGCGTCACCGTCGTCACTCCCCCGCCGACCCGCGAGGGCACGGTGTTCGTGGCCCGCACCGGCCTCGGCCCGTTCACCTTCGACGACCGGATGGAGGTCACCGTGTGGTGCCCGCCGGCCGAGGACGAGCCGGGGCTGTGCCGGCTGGACAAGCGGGGCCGGGTCATCGTGGGCTGGGCCGAGATCGAGGTCCGGCCGGGCCCCGGCGGCCGGGCCCGGGTGATCTGGCGGGAGGAACTGCGCGTACGTCTCCTGCCCGCCTTCCTCGACCCGCTGCTGGGGTCCGCCGCCCGGCGGATGTTCGGCCGCGCGGTCAACCGCCTGCTGCGCCGCCCCTGAGACCCCGGCGGGGGCCTGCCAGGCGGTCTGGGCAACGGTCGTCACCGCATGTCAGGGTGTTTCCATGGCGGATGCGAGCGAGATCGAGGCGCTGGCGGCGGACGGGCTGCGGTGGTTGTTCGAGACCGCGCGGGACACGGGCGGCGGCGGGCTCGGATGGCCCGTCCGACCGTCGGACCGCGAGGTCGATCCGATGCTCTACAACGGCACCGCCGGGGTGGTGCCCGTGCTGCTGGAGGCATGGCGGCACTTCGGGGACGACGTGTACGCGGACGGCGCCCTGCGCGCGGCCCGTTCCCTCGCCGACGCGGTCGACACCCACCCGGACGACTCGCTCTACTTCGGCCGCACCGGGATCGCCCTCGTACTGCGCGCCGTCCACCGTGAACTGGACTCCCCGGAGGCCGACTCGGCGGCCGGGCGGGCGCTCGCGGGGGTGCGGGCGCGGTTCGACGGGACGCGCTGGGGCGAGCTGTTCGAGCTGATGGGCGGCAACGCGGGGATCGGGCTGGGGGCCTGGGCCGCCGGGGACCCCGAGTTGGCGATGCTGGCCCTGGAGCCGTACGCGCGGACCGCCGAGCCGACAACGGCGGGCGTCACCTGGGAGTTCAGGGCGGGGATCGCGGAGCGGCTGCACCATGTCTCGCACGGCACGCTCGGGATCGCGTACGCCCTCGCCGCGGTCGGGGCGGCCGCCGGGCGCGCCGATCTCGTCGAGCTGGCGCGGGCCGGGGTCGCCGACGTCGTGGCCCGGAACGAGGGTGGTCCGGACGGGTTGCTGATCCCGCATTCCGACCCGCCCTACCGGCCCGACGTCATCGAACGGCACAGCTACGGCTGGTGTCACGGCCCGGCCGGCGACGCCCAGGTGTTCCGGCTGCTGCGGGACGTCCTCGGCGAGCCCGGGTGGACGGACCTCGCCGACCGCTGCTGGCACACCGTCACGCGGTCCGGGTTGCCGAAACGCCTGCGGCCCGGCTTCTGGGACAACAACGGCCGTTGCTGCGGCACGGCGGGCGTGCTGGCACTGGCCTGCGACCGGATCGCCGAGCAGGGCGACTCCCCCGCGTTCGCCGAGGTCCTGGTGACGGACCTGCTCGCACGCGCGACGAGGGACGCCGCGGGCGCGCGCTGGTCCAACGTCGAGCACCGGGCCGACCCGAGCGCGCTGGAACCGCAGGCCGGGTGGGCGATGGGCAACGCGGGCATCGTGCGGGAGCTGCTGCGGTACGCCCGGATCACCGGGGGCGGCGACCCGGCCTACGCGTTCGCCTGGCCCGACCAGCCGGCGGCACGGGCTCAGGCCACCGAACCGATCCGGCCGGCCGGGGCCGACGTCAGGTCGTGATGGATCGGCGTGTGCGCGCCGGTGAGGGAGACCCCGCTGCCGCCGCGCCGGTTCGCGACGATCTCCGCGGCGATCGACAGGGCGGTCTCCTCGGGCGTACGGGCGCCCAGGTCCAGGCCGATGGGCGAGCGCAGCCGGGCCAGCTCCAGCTCGGTGACGCCGACCTCGCGCAGCCGCTCGTTGCGTTCCAGATGCGTCCGGCGTGAGCCCATCGCGCCGACGTAGGCGACCGGCAGACGCAGCGCCAGCCGCAGCAGGGGGACGTCGAACTTGGCGTCGTGGGTGAGGACGCACAGGACGGTCCGGGCGTCCACCTCGGTGCGTTCGAGGTAGGTGTGGGGCCACTCGACGACGATCTCGTCGGCTTCCGGGAAGCGGGCCTTCGTCGCGAAGACGGGGCGGGCGTCGCACACCGTCACATGATGGCCGAGGAACTTGCCGACCCGGACCAGCGCGGACGCGAAGTCGATCGCGCCGAACACGATCATCCGGGGCGGGGGGACGGACGACTCGACGAGGACGGTGAGCGGGGCGCCGCAGCGGGAGCCCTGTTCGCCGATCTCCAGGGTGCCGGTGCGGCCCGCGTCGAGAAACGCGCCGGCCTCGGCGGCGACCGTGCGGTCGAGTTCGGGATGGGCGCCGAAACCGCCTTCACCGCGTCCGTCGGGGCGGACCAGCAGCGCGCGGCCGACGAGGTCCGCCGGGCCGCACACGATCCGGGCCAGGGCGGACGCCGTGCCGCTCGCGGCGGCTTCGAGGGCGGCCGCGACCACCGGGCGGACCGGGTCGCCGGCCCGCACCGGGGTGACGAGGATGTCGATGACGCCGCCGCAGGTGAGGCCCACGGCGAAGGCGTCGTCGTCGCTGTAGCCGAAACGTTCGAGAACGGTCTCACCGTCCTGGAGTGCTTGCTGGCACAGCTCGTAGACCGCGCCCTCCACACAGCCGCCGGAGACCGAGCCGATCGCCGTGCCGTCGGCGTCCACCGCGAGGGCGGCACCCGGCCGGCGGGGCGCGCTGCCGCCGACGGCCACCACGGTGGCGACGGCGAAGTCACGGCCCTGCGCGGTCCACCGGTTCAACTCCTCGGCGATGTCCAGCATGTCTCGGTCTCCTTGACGGCGGTGTGCTGAGTCGGCGGTGAGTGCGGCTAGTGGACGCCCAGCCAGCCCTCAATGGGATTGAGTGCGAAATAGACCAGGAAGATCCCCGTGAGGACCCACATGAACGCCCCGATCTCCCGCGCCTTGCCCTGGGCCGTCCTGATGGCGACGTGTGAGATGACGCCGGCGGCCACGCCCGTGGTGATGGTGTACGTGAAGGGCATCAGGACGACGGTGAGGAAGACCGGGATCGCGGTGGCCCGGTCGGCCCAGTCGACGTGTCGGGCGTTCATCAGCATCATCGCGCCGATGACGACCAGGGCGGCGGACGCGACCTCCTGCGGGACGATCGCGGTGAGCGGGGTGAAGAAGAGGCAGGCGGCGAAGAAGGCGCCGGTGACGACCGAGGCGAGGCCCGTGCGGGCGCCCTCGCCGACGCCGGTGGCCGACTCGATGAAGACGGTCTGGCCGGAGCCGCCCGCCACGCCGCCGACGGCACCGCCGGCGCCGTCGATGAACAGCGCCTTGGACAGTCCGGGCATCCGGCCCTGGTCGTCGGCGAGCTTCGCCTCGGTGCCGACGCCGATGATCGTGGCCATCGCGTCGAAGAAGCCGGCGAGGACGAGCGTGAAGACGATCATGCCGACCGTCATCGCGCCGACCTCGCCCCAGCCGCCGAACTCGACGTTCCCGAAGAGCGAGAAGTCGGGCATCGACACGGCGCTGCCGTGCAGTTCGGGGGCGCCGGCCGCCCACTGCTTGGGGTCGACGACACCGGCGGCGTTGAGGACCGCGGCGACGACCGTACCGCCGACGATGCCGACGAGGATGGCACCGGGGACGTTGCGGGCCTGGAGCATGAAGATCAGGAGCAGGGTGCCGGCGAACAACAGCACGGGCCAGCCCGCCAGTTCGCCCGCCGGGCCGAGGGTGACCGGGGTCGCCTCGCCCTGGTGCACGAAACCGGACTTGTAGAAGCCGATGAGGGCGATGAACAGGCCGATGCCCATGGTGATGCCGTGCTTCAGCGCGAGCGGGATCGCGTTCATGATCATCTCGCGCAGGCCGGTGACGACCAGCAGCATGATGACGACGCCGTACATCACGCACATGCCCATCGCCTGCGGCCAGGTCATCTCCGGGGCGACCTGGGAGGACAGGACGCCGGAGACGGAGAGGCCGGCGGCCAGGGCGAGCGGGACCTTGCCGACGAAGCCCATCAGCAGGGTGGTGAAGGCCGCGGCGAACGCGGTCGCGGTGATCAGCGCCTTCTGGCCGAGCGTGTCGCCCGCCGCGTCCTTGCCGGACAGGATCAGGGGGTTGAGCAGCAGGATGTACGCCATCGCCATGAAGGTGGTGACGCCGCCGCGCACCTCGCGCGCGACGGTGGATCCCCGCCGGGATATGTGGAAGTACCGGTCGAGCCAGGACCGTCCGGCCGGGACGCGGGTGCCTTCGCCCGCGTCGTCGGCAGTGGTCCTCGGCTCCAGTGACTGCTGGGTCATGTGGGCCTACTCCCAAGGTTCATAGGGGCACCCGCGTCCGACCGCCTGACGGCGCGCCAACCACCGTCGTGGCTGCGGGATTTGGGAAGGTGCTTCGGCCGCACGACCCGGGGGACGGCCCGAGACGAACGATCTGGGGTGCTCCGGGCGGCGCGGAGTGTGTGACGTTCCGCGCGCCGCCCGGAGGTTCGGTGCTACGCCGTGCCGGTGAGGTGCTCCGGTCGGACCGGCGTCCTGTCCAGCTCCAGCCCGGTCGCGTTCCGGACGGCCGCGAGGACCGCCGGGGTGGACGACAGGGTCGGGGCCTCGCCGATGCCGCGCAGCCCGTACGGGGCGTGGTCGTCGGCGAGTTCGAGCACGTCGACGGGGATGGTCGGCGTGTCGAGGATGGTGGGGATGAGGTAGTCCGTGAAGGAGGGGTTGCGCACCTTCGCCGTCTTCGGGTCGACGATGATCTCCTCCATGACGGCCACGCCGAGACCCTGGGTCGTGCCGCCCTGGATCTGGCCGATGACGGACAGCGGGTTGAGTGCCTTGCCGACGTCCTGCGCGCAGGCCAGCTCGATCACCTTGACCAGGCCCAGCTCGGTGTCGACCTCGACGACGGCGCGGTGGGCGGCGAAGCTGTACTGCACATGTCCGTTGCCCTGGCCGGTGCGCAGGTCGAAGGGCTCGGTCGGCCGGTGCCGCCACTCCTCCTCGACCTCCACGGCCTCCTCGCCGAGGACGTCCACCAGGTCGGCGAGGACCTCGCCGCCGTCGGTGACGACCTTGCCGCCCTCCAGGAGCAGTTCGGCGGTGGCCCAGGCGGGGTGGTAGGTCCCGAACCTGCGGCGCCCGATCTCCAGGACCTTCTCGCGGACCAGCTCGCAGGCGTTCTTCACCGCGCCGCCGGTGACGTAGGTCTGCCGGGAGGCCGAGGTGGAACCCGCGGAGCCGACCTGGGTGTCCGCCGGCTGGATGGTGACCTGGGTGACGCCCAGCTCGGTGCGGGCGATCTGCGCGTGCACGGTGACACCGCCCTGGCCGACCTCGGCCATCGCCGTGTGTACGGTGGCCACGGGCTCGCCGGCGACGACCTCCATCCGGACCTTGGCGGTGGAGTAGTCGTCGAAGCCCTCGGAGAACCCGACGTTCTTGATGCCGACCGCGTAACCGATTCCGCGGACGACGCCCTCGCCGTGCGTGGTGTTGGACAGACCGCCGGGCAGCTGCCGTACGTCGGCACCCTCGCTGCTCTCCCACTGGCGCTCCGGCGGCAGCGGCATCGCCTTGACCCGGCGCAGGAGTTCGGCAACGGGGGCGGGTGAGTCCACCGGCTGGCCGGTCGGCAGGAGCCTGCCCTGTTCCATGGCGTTCAGCTGGCGGAACTCCACCGGGTCCAGGCCGAGTTCCTTCGCCACCTTGTCCATCTGCGCCTCGTACGCGAAGCACGCCTGGACCGCGCCGAAGCCGCGCATCGCGCCGCAGGGCGGGTTGTTGGTGTAGAGGGCGATGGCCTCGATGTCGACGTCGTCCACGACGTAGGGGCCGATGCCGAGCGAGGAGGCGTTGCCGACGACGGCCGGGGAGGCGGAGGCGTACGCGCCGCCGTCCAGGACGATCCGGCACTTGACGTGGGTCAGCTTGCCGTCGCGGGTGGCGCCGTGCTCGTAGTACAGCTTGGCCGGGTGGCGGTGGACGTGTCCGAAGAAGGACTCGAAACGGTTGTAGACGATTTTGACGGGTTTTCCGGTGCGCAGGGCGAGCAGGCAGGCGTGGATCTGCATCGACAGGTCCTCGCGGCCGCCGAACGCGCCGCCGACGCCGGCCAGCGTCATCCGCACCTTGCTCTCGGGCAGGCCGAGGACGGGCGCGATCTGGCGCAGGTCGGAGTGGAGCCACTGGGTGGCGATGTAGAGATGGACGCCGCCGTCCTCCTCGGGCACGGCGAGGCCGGACTCGGGGCCGAGGAAGGCCTGGTCCTGCATGCCGAAGGTGTACTCGCCCCGGACCACGACGTCGGCCCGTTCGGCGGCCGCGGCCGCGTCGCCGCGGACGATCGGCTGGCGGTGGACGATGTTCGGGTGCGGGACGTGGCCGATGTGGTGGTCGTCGCGGTTCTCGTGGACGAGGATCGCGTCCGGGGCGGTCGCGGAGGCCTCGTCGGTGATGACGGGCAGCTCGCGGTACTCGACCTGGATCTTCGCGGCGGCGCGGCGGGCGGTCTCCGGATGGTCGGCGGCGACGATGGCGACCGGCTCGCCGTGGTGACGGACTTTGCCGTGGGCCAGAACCGGGGTGTCCTGGATCTCCAGGCCGTAGTTCTTCACATCGGTCGGCAGGTCGTCGTACGTCATGACGGCGTACACGCCGGGGGTGGCGAGGGCCTCGGCGGTGTCGATGGAGACGATCTCTGCGTGGGCGACCGGGGAGCGCAGGATCTGGCCCCAGAGCATGTCCTCGTGCCACAGGTCGGACGAGTACGCGAACTCGCCGGTGACCTTGAGGGTGCCGTCCGGGCGGAGGGTGGACTCACCGATGCCGCCCTTGGTCTGCGAGCCCTGGGTGATCTTGGTGGGGGTGCCGGTGGGGGCACCTCCCGCTCGAGCGAAGCCGAGAGTGGGGGAGGGCATGTCGCTCAGACCCCCTCTCCCTGCCGGGCGGCCGCGAGGCGGACCGCGTCCATGATCTTCTCGTAGCCGGTGCAGCGGCACAGGTTGCCCGAGAGCGCCTCGCGGATGTCCGCGTCGGTCGGATTGGGGTTGTGCTCCAGCATCTCGTCGGCGGCGACCAATAGACCGGGCGTGCAGAAGCCGCACTGGACGGCGCCGGCGTCGATGAACGCCTGCTGGATCGGGGAGAGTTCGGCGCCCTCGCCGGTCTGGGAGTCCTGGCTCTTCGCGGCCCACTGCTGGGCGTCCTGGAGGGACGTGCCACAGGCGCCCGTACCGCAGGAGCGCTGCTTGGCGTAGTCCGCGAGCCCCTCGACGGTGACGACCTCGCGGCCCTCGACCTGACCGGCGGCCACGAGACAGGAGCACACGGGGACCCCGTCCAGGCGGACGGTGCAGGAGCCGCACTCGCCCTGCTCGCAGGCGTTCTTGGAGCCGGGCAGGCCGAGGCGCTCGCGCAGGACGTAGAGCAGGCTCTCGCCCTCCCACACGTCGTCGGCCTCCTGCGGACGTCCGTTGACAGTGAAGTTGACGCGCATCACGCAGCTCCCTCGGTGTGGCGGCGGGCGCCGCGGTACGACTCCCAGGTCCAGGTCAGCGTGCGGCGGGCCATGACGCCGACCGCGTGGCGGCGGTAGCTCGCGGTGCCCCGGACGTCGTCGATCGGGTTGCAGGCGGCGGCGCAGAGGTCCGCGAACTGCTTGGCGACCGACGGGGTGATGATGTTTCCGTTGTCCCAGAAACCGCCCTCTTCGAGTGCCGCGTCGAGGAACTCCTCGGCGGTCCTCGCCCGGACCGGCGTCGGGGCGGCGGATCCGATGCCGGTGCGGACCGTACGGGTCTGCGGGTGCAGGGCGAGGCCGAAGGCGCAGACCGCGATGACCATGGCGTTGCGGGTGCCGACCTTGGAGTACTGCTGGGGACCGTCGGCCTTCTTGACGTGGACGGCGCGGATCAGCTCGTCGGGGGCGAGCGCGTTGCGCTTCACGCCGGTGTAGAAGTCGTCGATCGGGATGAGCCGGGTGCCCCGGACGGAGGCGGCCTCGACCTCGGCGCCGGCCGCGAGGAGGGCGGGGTGGGCGTCGCCGGCCGGGGAGGCGGTGCCGAGGTTGCCGCCGACGCCGCCGCGGTTGCGGATCTGCGGGGAGGCCACGGTGTGCGAGGCGAGGGCCAGGCCCGGGAGTTCGGACCGCAGGTTCTCCATGATCCTCGTGTAGGGCACGGAGGCACCGAGCCGCACGCTGTCCTCGCCGACCTCCCACTCGTAGAGGTCACCGATGCGGTTGAGGTCGAGCAGGTACTCGGGCCGCCGGTGGTCGAAGTTGATCTCGACCATCACATCGGTGCCACCCGCAATCGGCACAGCGGTGGGGTGCTCGGCCTTCGCGGCGAGCGCCTCCTCCCAGCTGGCGGGGCGAAGGAAGTCCATGACCGGCTCTCTTCTTCGTCTCGTGAGTCTCGTGAGTCGTTCGGTTCGAGCCAGAATCGGGTGCGGCGGGCCGGCTCGTTCATGTGCTGTTCACGCGGAGTGGGGCCAGTACACAGCGCGGTACTCCGACCGGGTCAGTCACGGAAACCATGAAGGAGTTGGCTGGTCGGGGCAGCCATCTTGTAGATTCGTATGAACGGAGGCCTTCAGTAACCTCCTCGTTTTCCTGTGGAAACGTAGGAAACAACCTGGCAATCGAAGAATGCGGCTCGTGACCGCCCGGGAGGGTGGCCGACGCTCCGCCGACGGGCCTGCGAAAGGGCCGACGGCGACCCCTTTCCACGTGACCCTGCACCATTCATCGTAGATTTCGAGACAAGGAACGGCGGCGACGAGATGCGGCTGCGCGCACTTCTGGACACCGATGCGCTGGGCCTCAGGCTCCTCGGCGGCGAGGACGAACTGGACCGTGCCGTGCGTGGGGTCATGACCACCGACCTGCGGGACCCCAGCCGCTACCTCTCCGGCGGCGAGCTGGTGCTGACGGGCCTGGCGTGGCGCCGGGACGCGGCGGACTCCGAGCCGTTCGTACGGATCCTGGTGCAGGCCGGCGTGGCCGCGCTGGCCGCCGGCGAGGCCGAGCTGGGGGCCGTGCCGGACGACCTTGTCCTGGCCTGCGCCCGGCACCGGCTGCCGCTGTTCGCGGTGCACGAGTCGGTGGCCTTCGCGACGATCACCGAGCACGTCGTACGGCAGGTCAGCGGCGAGCGGGCCGGGGATCTCGCGGCCGTGGTCGACCGGCACCGGCGGATGATGACCTCGGGCCCGGCGGGCGGCGGCCCCGACGTGGTGCTGGACCTGCTCGGCTCCGACCTGGACCTGCGGGCCTGGGTGCTCTCCCCCACCGGGCGGCTGATCGCGGGCCCGAAGGTGGCGGGCCCGGCGCTGCCGGCCGACCTGTGCGGCCGGCTCGCGGCGGAGCATCTGGCGGCCGTGCGCACCGGTCGGCGCGGACCGCACCGGGTGGTGGTCGACGGTACGACGTACTCGCTCTTCGCCGTGCGCGGCGGCGGCCGGTCCCCGCAGGGCGCCCGGGACGTGCGCGAGAGCGTGCTGTCGGACTGGCTGCTGGCCGTGGAGGCGGACGCCGGGGACTGGGCGGAGGAGCGGCTCGACCTGCTGCACGGCGTCACCCAGCTGATCGCGGTCGAGCGGGAGCGGCGGGACGCCGCGCGCACCGTGCGCAGGCGGCTGGCCCAGGAGGTGCTGGAGCTGGTCCAGACGGGTGCGGCCCCGGCGGAGATCGCGGCACGGCTGCGGGTGGCCGCGCCGGTGCTGCTGCCGGGCCTCGGGGCGGCCCCGCACTGGCAGGTGGTGGTGGCGCGCGTCGACTGGGACGGCGGGGAGCTGGAGGCCGGGCCGCTCGCCCAGGCGCTGCTGGAGGAGATCCTGGTCGACCCGCTGGCGACCGGGCCCGAGCCCTCCGACCGGATCGCCGTCGCCCACGCCGGTGACGAGGCCGTCGCCCTGGTCCCGCTGCCGGCGGTGTCCACCGAGCACGACGGCTCCGAGACGGGCGTACTCGCCGACGCGCTCCTGACAGCCGTACGGGAACCGCTTTCGGCCGGTCTCGACGGCGACGGGCGGCTCACGCTGGGGGTCAGCGCGGCCGTGCACTCGGCGGAGGGGCTGCGCGGGGCGCTGGAGGAGGCACGGCACGCGCGGCGGGTGGCGGCGGCCCGGCCGGGGCGGGTGTGCGCGGCGGGGCACCAGGAGCTGGCCTCGCATGTGCTGCTGCTGCCGTTCGTCCCGGACGACGTGCGCAGAGCGTTCACCGCACGTCTCCTCGACCCGCTGCGCGACTACGACCGACGTCACCGCGCCGAGCTGATCCCGACGCTGGAGGCGTTCCTGGACTGCGACGGTTCGTGGACGCGGTGCGCCTCCCGGCTGCACCTGCACGTCAACACGCTGCGCTACCGGGTCGGCCGGATCGAGCAGTTGACGAGCCGTGATCTGTCGCGGCTTGAGGACAAGCTCGACTTCTTCCTGGCGCTGCGGATGAGCTGACACCGGCTGCCGTCCGCTGAAACCCTTGGGGGCGCAGAGTCCCACGACTTTGTGAAATCCTTCACCCGCCCCCTTGGCCCGGTACCGCGATTCGTGCTGAGATGCGGCCACCACTCAAAGCTCGACGGCGCGCTCGGGGAGGGCAACGTGGCGTATTCCGCCATGTCCGGTACCGGAACGACCTCAGGTGAGGATCCTCTCCAGACGGCGGTGTGGCGGCTGCGCTCGCGGGCCTGCTGGGCCGACGCGGCCGCGCTGCTGCCGGCGGACACCGCGCCGGGCGCGATCCAGCGGGCGGGGCTGCTCGTGGAGCGGTGCCTGTACACCGAGCAGGGCTGGCAGGAGGCCGAGGACGCGCTGCGTACGGCGGAGGCGCTGGCGCACGGCGACGAGGAGCGGGGCGCGGCCGCTTGTGAACGGGGGCACCTTGCGTACGCGGCCACGGTGCACGGGGTGCGCGACCGGGTGGACGAGGCGCGGGCCGCGCTCGGCCGGGCGGCGGCGCTGATCCCGCCCGACGCCGCCGGGCGGGGCCTGCTGGACTTCCGGCGGGGGCTGCTCGCGGAGAACATCGCGCGCTCCCCGCAGGCGGCCCGGGCCGCGTACCGGCGCGCCCACACGGCTGCCGCGGCCCACTCCGACTCGCTGCTGCTGTCGTTCACCTGGCGCCATCTCGCGGGGCTCGCCCTGCGGGACGGCGAGGTGGCCGAGGCCCGGCACGGCTTCGCCGAATCCCTGCGCATCCGGGAGGAGTTGGGCTACCTGGTGGGCACGGCCCCGGCCCTCGCGTCCCTCGCCGACGCCGAAGTCGAGCCGGAGGCCTCACGGTTGCGCGAGGAGGCCCGCCGGCTCTTCCGGCTCCTGGGCGGCGTACCGACCTGGCTGGCTCACCAACTGGCTCCGCCGGCGGCTACGGCGTAGGCGGGGGGGTGGGTTGGCTGGGGGTGGGGTGTGGTCGGGGGTCCGACGGCGGCTGGGTAAGCAACCGACGCACCCTCGCACGCCCTGGAGGCGGCCGGACGGTGTAGCGCTCTGCTCCCGGCTCCCTGCTCCCGGCGCAGGCGTTGCCCATGTGCGCGGCCTCACAAGAGGCACGTCCGTACGTGCCTGGTGGCGGTGTGGACCGGCCCCGGGTCAGATCGTGGCCGTGAAGTGGTCGCGGACCAGGGCCTGGGCCGTGTCCAGGTCGCCGGTGGTCAGGGCGTCGAGCAGGGTCAGGTGTTCCGTCGCGTCGGCGAGCAGCTCCGTCCGGCTCCGGGGGGTCGCGGCGCTGGTCAGGGGCCACTGGGAGCGTCGGTGCAGGTCCTCCGCGATGCCGAGAAGCTGCTCGTTGCCGGAGAGGGCGAGCACGGCACGGTGGAAGACACGGTCGGCCTCCGCGTACGTGGCGCGGCAGCCGCCGGCCGCGGCGCGCACCGTCGCCTCCGCGAGGGGCCGCAGGTCCGCCCACCCCTCGGCCGGCACGGTACGGGCGAGTCGGAGCATCACCGGTACCTCGATCAGCGCCCGCACCTCGGCCAGTTCGGCGAGTTCCCGCGCGCCGCGCACGATCACCCGGAACCCTCGGTTGGGCACGACCTCGACCGCGCCCTCCAGCGCGAGCTGCTGCATCGCCTCGCGCACCGGCGTCGCGGAGACCCCGAAGCGCTCGCCGAGGACCGGCGCCGAGTACACCTCGCCCGGCCGCAGCTCCCCGGAGACCAGCGCGGTGCGCAGGGCGTCGAGGATCTGGCCGCGCACGGAGGCCCGCTGGACGACGGGCCGCGGGACCTCGGAACGCACGGCCTCACGCACGGCCTCGGGACGTACAGCCTCCGGACGCGCGACGCCGGGACGCACGGCCTCGGGACGTACGGCCTCGGGGCGCGCGATCTCGGAACGGGGGACTGCCGGACGCGGGATCGGGATCTCGCTGTGGGTGTGCTCACCGCGCACACCGCCCTGCGGGGCGCACCGCTCGCGGTCCGAGCCCCCGGCGGAGGCCGCCCGGGACTGCGCCGGAACCCACGCCCGACCAGGGCTTTCCTGCGGGAGTCCCGGAGCGGCGGCGCCCTGCGTGCCCTGCTTCACGGGTCCTCCCAGCGGATGTGTCGGTACTTGGGGTCATTACGGCGGGTTGTTACTCGCCCGTCAAGCACCTTAGGCCTACTGGCCGTCAGTTCAAATCCCAAACATAATGAGTAAGGTAAGGCTTACCTTTAATCACGCGCGGATCGGTGGTCCGGTATGCCCACAGCCCCGTCGGTCACAGCGGCGGCGTACGCCCGTCTCACAGAGGTCTTCCCCGGCCTGACGGTCACGGAGCTGGCGCCCGACGAGCCCCCGCCCCGGGGCGGCGGCTGGGTCGCGGCGGCCGCGCTCGCGGCGGGCGGGGCGGACCTGGACACCTTCCTGGCCTGGGACGACGCCCAGGTCGTACGCGACTACGGGCAGCGGGCGCGCCCCGACGTCGTCGCGAGCTTCGGACTGCACCGGTACGCCTGGCCCGCCTGCCTGCTGATCACCGTCCCGTGGTTCCTGCACCGCCGGGTGCCGCGCTACCCCGTGACCCACGTCTCGTACGACCGTACGGGCGAGGTGATGCGGATGGCCGTGCGCCCGCCCGTCTCGTTCGCCTGCCTGCCGGACGATCCGGCGGCGGCGCTGCCCGGCGCCCGGGTGGTCGCGGACGAGGAGGCGCTGCGGGCGCAGGTGCGGGAGGCCGTCGCCGAGCACCACGAGCCGGTCCTGGCCGGCTTCGGGCCGCGGGCCCGGCGGCGTGGGCGCGCCCTGTGGGGCATGGTGACGGACGAGGTGGTGGAGGGCCTCTGGTACGTCGCCCAGCTGCTCGGCGAGGGCGAGCAGGAGCGGGCCCGGCGCGAGCTGGAGCTGCTGCTGCCGGGCACGACACGGCCCTACGTCGGCTCGGCGGCCTTCCGCGAGCTGGCCGGACCGGACGGCGAGGCGCTGCCGACCCGGGACCGGGCGAGCTGCTGCATGTTCTACACCGTGCGCCCCGAGGACACCTGCGACACCTGCCCGCGCACCTGCGACGCGGACCGGGTCGCCAAGCTCACTGCGGCCGCCGCCAGTTGAGGGATCATCAGACATTCCCCGGGTCGGCGGGCCGTCCGATGTCCCGTAGGATCACCGGACGAGAAGACTCCCCTTGCGGTTACAGCTACTTCACAACTTCCTCACTCGTCGCGGGAACTTTCCGTTGAACCACCCGTACGGGTAGTCTTATTCGAACTCAACTCCCGCCCCTCAAGCGGCAGTTCGAGCAGAACGTCGCCCTGGGCATCCCCTTGCACTTCCTTGGCGGCCTCTTGCCCCGAAACCCCCTGAGGGACGGCGGGATTGGGCCACTATGGCGGGCGTTACGCCCTATCCCAATGCAAGGGACCCCAGATGAGACTGACCGACATATCGCTGAACTGGTTGCTTCCGGGCGCCGTACTGCTCCTGGGCATGCTGGCGGCGGTGGCGGTGCTCCGGCGCGGCAAGAACTCCTCGGGGAAGGACACGAGCGCGGACGACTCGTGGGAGCGCAGCGAGGAGCGCCGCAGGCGCAAGGAAGCCATCTACGGAATCGCTTCCTATGTGCTGCTGTTCTGCTGCGCCGCCGTGGCGGCCGCGCTCTCCTACCGAGGACTCGTCGGCTTCGGCCGCGAGAACCTGAGCCTCTCCGGCGGCTGGGAATACCTGGTGCCCTTCGGCCTCGACGGTGCGGCCATGTTCTGCTCCGTCCTCGCGGTGCGCGAGGCCAGCCACGGTGACGCGGCGCTCGGCTCCCGGATACTGGTGTGGACGTTCGCGGGTGCCGCGGCCTGGTTCAACTGGGTGCACGCGCCCCGGGGCATCGGACACGACGGCGCTCCGCAGTTCTTCGCGGGCATGTCCCTGTCCGCGGCGGTCCTCTTCGACCGCGCGCTGAAGCAGACCCGTCGCGCCGCGCTGCGCGAGCAGGGCCTGGTGCCCCGTCCGCTGCCGCAGATCCGCGTGGTGCGCTGGGTGCGGGCCCCCCGTGAGACCTACAAGGCGTGGTCGCTGATGCTCCTGGAGGGCGTGCGCAGCCTGGACGAGGCCGTCGAGGAGGTCCGGGACGACAAGGCCCGCAAGGAGGAGACCAAGATGCGCCGCCGCGACCAGCAGCGTGTCGAGCGCGCCCAGCTGAAGGCGATCAGCCGCGGCCACGGCCGCTGGCCCGGCCGCGGTGGCGGCGGTGGCGGCGGAAGCCGCCAGCTGGAGGCCCAGGCCGCCCTCGAGCGGGCCACCGCCGAGCGCGTTTCCGCGGAGCCTGCCATAGCCAACTCGGCCGAGCAGCTGCCGGTCCGTTCACGGCCCTCCCTGCAGCCGGTCCGGCAGGGCTCCGACCCGATCACCGTCGACCTCACCGCCGAGGACGACACCATGGCCCTGCCGCGGCTCGACTCCCTGGAGCGCAAGCTCAAGGAGATGGAGCAGCAGTTCGGCTGACCCACGGGGCCCTCGGGTGACATACGGGCGACAGACGGGAAGGGGCGCGACCTCGCAGGAGGCCGCGCCCCTTCCCGTTTTCCTGTCCTGGTCTCTCCGTTCGGCGCGGTGTCGCGCTACGCCGCTCCGGCGCCGAGTTCGAACCACACGGACTTCCCGACCCCGTGCGCCCGCACCCCCCAGGCGTCCGCGAGGGACTGCACCAGGATCAGGCCCCGGCCGTGCGTGCCGTCGTCGGCGATCGGCACGCGCGGCCGCGGGCGGCGGGCGACGAAGTCCCGTACCTCCACCCGGAGTCCGGCCGGTGACACAGTGGCCGTCAGGACCGCGTCCTGGTCGGTGTGGACGAGCGCGTTGGTGACCAGCTCGCTGGTGAGCAGTTCGGCCGTCTCCGAGCATCCGGGCTTCCCCCAGCCCTGTAACAGCTCGCGCAGCGCCCGGCGCGCCTCGGGCACCGCCCGCAGGTCCGCCCGCCCGAGTCTGCGGCTGAGCCGCGACGCCCGCTCGACGGCGCCGACTTCGTCCTCGTCCTCCGCGTTCTGCCGTGTCGCCGAGGTGTGCGCGATCGCCGTCGGACCGCTGCCTCGTGCCTGCCTCTTCATGACCCCCGCCCGCGTGCCGATGTCGGTTCCCCTCCTGCTCGAACACGTTCACGGGGATCCTTGCCCGGTCGACAGCGGGCCAGTCATGTCGAATCGTCAACGACCGGGTGTTCGGCCATGTTCGACCGGTTCCCGGCGGGGAGGTGTGAGGGGTGGCGGCACCCGATCGGCCGCCGCGACGGCGACGCCGCGCACGCCGGCTTCGTACGACCTCCTGCGGCCTCGTACGGCTGTCGCCGCTCGTGCGCGCGTACCGGTGGGCCGGGAGCGCCCCGTGCGGCGGTCCGTGCGGGGCGGGTGATGCGGGGCGGGCGGGCGGCATGTCCCGTCCGGGGGACACGCGACGGGTGTGCCGGTCCCGGCGCGCGCGTTCCGGCGAACCGCCCCGCGCGCCCTCGGTAACCGGTTTCGATCGGAGGAAACCACTGGTCCGCGGCCCGGTCGCGGAAGGTGGGACAGGTGGTACGAGGAGGCGGCGGGCCACCCGACGAAGGGCCTGCCGTACGGCGCCGTGGGCGCCCCGCGCCGGCGTGCCCCCGCGCGTCCCGCACCCGGTGTTCGCCTCCCCCCGCGAACGGCGGTGGGGGGGGGGGGGGCCCCCCCCCCCCCCCCCCCCCCCCCCCCCCCCCCCCCCCCCGTCCGCCCCGCCCGCGCCCGGGACTGCACACCCGGCCGACGGACGGACCACCCGGCATCCGCTCCTTCGCCGACCCGCCCCTGCCGACCTCGCCGTAGGCCCGGAAGGGATGGGGCGGTCGGTACCCGCGGCCGGCTTCATCGAGGCGCTCCGGCCCCGCCCGGACGAAGTTGGCCGAAATCGACCGCGTCGAGGCGGACGACAGGCGGCCGGCGGGCGCGGTGGTTCCCCTGGATCCGCCGGGTGTGCGTGCGGGGCTGGAGCCTGTCCTAGCTGCCGTCCGCTCCCTTCGGGCCGATGTGGAAGATCTTGTGGTCGCGGGTCATGTCGACGACCAGCCTGGTGGTGGTGCCGTCGCCCCAGGTGAGGGTGATGCCGGCCTCGGTGAAGTTCGCGGTGCCGTTGTCGGTGACCTTCCACTGGACCGGCGTGTTCTGGGCGCGCAGGACGCCGTCGGCGTGGTTCCTGGCCTCCCAGGCCTCCAGCTTCTTCAGGTACTCGGCGCCGATGTAGTGCCGGCGCAGCGCGTCCGCGAGCTTCCCACCCTGGTCGGGATCGCTGCGGGCGTCGATGTAGGCGCCGTAGAAGTCGGCGATGCGGGTGACGGAGTCGGACGGCTTGCCGGTGACCGTGCGCGGGCCGCCGGCGGAGGCCTGGGCGGTGACGCCGAGACCGAGGGCCGGCGCGAGGCCGGCCGCGAGCGCGGTGCGACGGCGGGTGGTCGTGTTCCTGGTGGTCATCCGAGGTTCCCCGTTGCCCGTCAGTGGAGCTTGTTGACGGCCGTGGTCGTGGTCTTCTTGAAAGCCTTCACCGGGGCGTTCCCGAAGTCGCCCATCTGGCCCCAGTCGACGACCGTCACGGTCCGGCCGTCCCGGCCGACGGAGAGGAGGCGGATGTCGGTCGCGCCCCAGGAGGTCTCCAGGTGCAGGCCGTAGACGTGGGCGCCCTCCTCGACGTCGAGCGTGCCGTAGTCCCGGAGCGTGGCCTCGATCTCCGGGTCGGCCCGCTCGATCCGCGTCGCGCAGGACTTGATGTCCTTGTTCACCCGCGAGAACCGGCCCTTGGCCGCGCTGACGCTCGGCGATTCGACGGAGACCTGACGCGCGCCGGTGTCCAGGTCGGTCCGGAACTCGCGGTACCACGAGTCCGAACCGCCGCCCAGGGCCTTGCCCAGACAGGTGTCCAGCTCGATCACCTCCGGTACGCCGCTGGTGACCCGGCCGGCCGTCCAGGAGGAGCCGGCGCGCGGCGGAAGGTCCTTGGCCGCGAGGAAGCCGGGCGCCTTCGGAGCAGCGGCGCCCGCCGGTGCGGAGAGGACCGTGCCGAGGGTGAGGCCCGTGACGGCCAGTGCGGTGAGCGCGGTGAGCGCGGTCGACCGGGTGTGCTTGGACATGGGTGATCCCCCGTGAGTGCGTGAGTGAGTGAGTCCGTGAGTTCGTGGAACGGCGCGCCGCCGGGACACCGGGTGGTCGGGTCCGGCCGTGCTCGGCGGCGACACCAAGAGCATCGGCGGTCCCGGCGGTCCGGGGCAACGGTCTTCGCCCGATCGGCCCGGGTGGAACCATCCCAGGCCATCTGACGTGCAGGTATATGAGTGCCTGGGATGACCGTCCCGGGCCGGGCCGGGCCGGGCAGGGCCGGGGCGAGGACGAGGACGGGGCGCGGGGTCACGGTGTCGAGCGATGAGGACGTCGCGGAGTTCGCGGCGCTGCTGACGGAACTGAAGGCACGTACGGAGCGCAGCTACGGCTCCCTCGCCCGCCGCCTGGGCATGAACACGTCCACGTTGCACCGCTACTGCGCGGGGGAAGCGGTTCCTCAGGATTTCGCGCCGGTGGAGCGGCTGGCGGAGTTCTGCGGGGCGACGCCCGAGGAGCGGCTCGAACTGCACCGCCGGTGGCTGCGCGCGGTGGCGGCACGACAGGCACGGGGGCGGGGAACGGAGGTGGCACCGCAGGAAACAGCGGTACCTGAAACGCCAGAAACACCGAAAGCATCGGAAACACCGGAAGCACCGGAAACACCGGAAACACCGGAAACACCGGCAGAAACAGAAACGCCACCGCCGAACACCACGCACCCCCGCCCCACCCACCCCACCCCCTGGTACCGCCGTCGCCGCGGTGCCGTCCTCCTCGGTGTCGCCTGCGCGCTCCTCGCGACGGTGGGCACGCTCTCCGCACTGCCCGCCGACCACCCGTCGGACCGCCCCTCGGCCTCCGGTACGACCGCCGGTACCGCACACCGGCCGTCCCCTTCGGCAACGGCCCCGACGACCACACCCCCGTCCTCCCCCACCTCCACCACCCCGCCCCCGGCCACCGGCTCGGCTCCGGCCTCGCCCCGTCCCCACGGCTCGCCCGACGCCACCCCGAGCAAGGCCCCGGCCCCGTCCTCGGGGTCGGCCGTCCCGCTCACCTGGACCGCCGACTCCCAGGTGTGGGCGCTCGGTTGCGGTCACGACTACGTCGTCGACCGGCCGCCGACGCGGGTCCCGCCGCCCCCGGCCGCGCAGGACGCCGGCGTCTGGGCGGCGGCGCAGGGCGCGGTGCACGGGCGGGAGACCAACGTGGAGATCTCCGTGCAGGGGCGCAGTTCCACGGCGGTCGTCCTGACGGCGCTGCGGGTGCGGGTCGTCGGCCGCGCCGCGCCCGTGGCAGGCACGTCGTACGCCATGGACCAGGGCTGCGGCAGCTCGATCAGCCCCCGCTACTTCGCCGTCGACCTGGACAAGGACCGCCCGATCGCCCGCTCGGTCCCCGGCAACGACACGGGCACCCCGATCCCGGCGGTGCGGCTGCCCTACCGGGTGTCCGCCGAGGACCCGGAGGTGCTGCTGGTCACGGCCCGGACGGAGGCCTGCGCCTGCGACTGGTACCTCGAACTCGACTGGTCCTCCCAGGGCCGCACCGGCACGGTCCGCATCGACGACCACGGCCGCCCGTTCCGCACGAGCGGCATCAAGGGCCTGCCCCGGTACATGTACGACACCGGCAACCGCCGCTGGAGGCCGTACACCTGACCGCCGGGCACGGCCTACGGCCTGGGCACGTTGCGGAGGTTGGAGCGGGCCATCTGGAGCATGCGGCCGACTCCGCCGTCCAGGACGCCAACGCACTGGTCCAAGAGCCATCAGAAAGGCCCTAGTTGTATTGATCACGAGCGTTGTTGACACTCGCCGGTGCTTGATCATGGCGAAGACCTCCGGTGTGGTGGAGCTGTCTAGGACTGCACCGCACAGGAGGTCTTCGTGTCCCACCGTAATGCCCGGCTGACCGTTCACGGCAGGCGGCTGCTCGTCGAACCGACCTGCGCGGATCATCGGGGACGCGCCCTAACCCTTTCAGCACCATGGTCATCGGTGTCCGGGCTGCCGCGCGACGTCGAGGGGGCGGGCGAGGAGGCACGAGCAGCTCGCGACCGACCCACACCGCCCGGCACAGAGCGCGGGACCGATTCCTTGCCGCACAGGACGTGGCCCACGGGCGACTTGATCTTCCCGGCGAGTTCCACCTGCCCTGCTTGGCCATGGAGGGACGCACCGTTCCTAAAGACTGAGCGGGAGTGAGTCCTGTTGCCAGGACGCATGCTCAGCCGAACGCCCCGAACGGTGTTGGGCGTTCTGGTCGCCCGCGTGCGCTCCGCGTCCGGGCGGCACGCATCGTGTGCGTGGTCCGGGAATGCGGGGGCGGGTTTCCTCACGCCCGGGGGCCTCCGGCCTGGCCTGGACGGTCCGATGCCCACGACGATCACTCCGGTCGTCGTGGGGCGGTGCCGTCCGTCGCCGGATCGGGTGCCCCTGGGCGCGCCTGCCGATCGCCACGGCGGCCGCGTCGTGGCGAGTGGTGGTGCGGTTCTTCGAGGTCAGCGGGCGCTGCCAGTGCTGGGCGCCCCATCGGGAGGTGTAGGCCGGGTCCACGGCGATGATCGCGATGCCCGTGTGGTCGGCCATCGAGATCAGCCGGGCGCGGAGTTTCCCGGTGGGCATGCCGGAGATCAGCTGTCTGAAGCGATTCCTGCGACCGTGCTTCTCCCGGGTCTTCTCCGCGCCGAAGTCCAGGTCCTCCATCGCGATCGCCGTGACGCCACAGGTCTTTGCCCAGTTCAGCAATCGGGTGAGGGCGTGACGGACTTGGGCGTCGCGATGCTGCGCGGTGCCGGACAGATCGTAGAAGAAGCGGCGCGGGGCACCGATCGGATTGCCGTGGGCATCCAGGCGCCAGGCGGCGAGGTGATCGGCGTTGGTGTCCACGCCGATCACGCCCTGGGCCAGGGCAGCCTGAAGCGGGATCGTCTGCGTCGGTGCGTACTGCCAGGACGCGGTGAGGTACCAGCGCCCGCGTGTGACGTCGCAGTGAATGCGGTAGGCCACGGCTCGGTTCGCCTCGACGCGGTCGGCCCATTCCTGCCCCCGGTGCGGGAAGCTCACACGGGCGGCGAGCACGAAGCGGCTGTGCTTCGCGTTCGCCAGGTCTGCGAGCGGGGCGGGCAGCCTGATGCTCACCTCGCCCTGGGGGCTGACACGGATGGTCTCGTTGCCGTAGCGCTTCCCGGACTCGCCGTCGGCGGCGAGGAACCAGCGTTCGGCTTCCCACTGTCGGCGCCACTGGTGCTCGGTGAGCTGGGCAGTGTCGAGGTGGTGGCGGGTGCGGGCCAGGCGCTTGCCGCCTCTGACCACATGCACGATCCCGGCCTCGTGGTCACCTTGCCCGACGGCCAGGCGGTCTTCGAGGACGTGCAGGCGGCGGGCCTTGGCGTGCCACTCCTGACGGGAACGGTAGCCGCCCGGCGTCTTCTTGCCGCCCTTCTCCCCGACCGGGAGCGACAACCGGTGCGCGATCGTGGCGATGCCCGCTTCCAAGCCCTGGATGTAGGCGGACTGGCAGCGGCGGGCGAGCGCCCACTGATCATGGGTGGCCTTGGTGATACTGCCTGCCCACCGCGACGACGACACCGCCGTCAGCTCCCGCTTGCGCACCGCCCACGTGTCCGCGGAGTGCTCCAGACCGTCCGCGCAGCGGGCCTTGAGGTCCTTCGCGGCGAGCGAGCCGAGATGCGCGCCGACCAGCCCCAGGACCTTCTCGTCCTGCGGCGTCAGATGCTTGAGGCGGGTCCGCACGGTCACACCGCTCGGGCCGGTCGCGACGAACGGCCTGGCCAGTGACCGCAGCCCGCCCACCCCGTCACCCCCTGCCCGGCTCCGTCCAGAAATCCCGTCACCGCATCCAACGAGGCCCGCCGGTAAAGGTCACGCATTCGATGCGAGGACACTCGTTCTCTCGTGAGAGGGTCAGCCCATGGCCGACGCGCGCACGGCCCAGACCGCCAGCACTCGCTCCTGCTCACCAGAACACGCTTGAGCACACTCCAGCGGCAGCAGCTCCAAACCCCTTCGGTCTCGTCGGGTTCGCTCCCTCCACAGTGGCCGGGGCGGCGCGGTTACGCCTCCCAGACGGCCGCCGCCGTGCGGTCGTCGGCGTAGCCCTTCACCCTGACCTGGATGTCCCCGAGGAACGCGGCCAGGCCTGGCGGGGTCGGGCCCGACCACCGTCCGGTGAGGTACGCGGACAGTTCGGACTCCCCGCGCAGCGGTTCGGCCAGGCCCCCGGTGCACATCAGGAGCGTGTCGCCCGGGCGGGCCACGGAGGCCCGGAAGCGGAAGGGTTCGCGGGGCGGCTCGGGCGGCTGCTCGTAGGGGTTCGGCGGGGTGGTGATGCCGAGGTCCATGGTGAGCCGGTCGCCCTCGGGCGTCTCGGCGGGCAGCGACCCGAAGCCGACGACCGGCTCGCCCGCGACCTCGCCCACCCGCGGCTCGAGGTCCTGCCACTCGCCGCCGCGCAGCCGGAACAGTCCGCCGGCGCCGACGCCGAAGAAGACGCGGGTGCGGCAGTCGGGGTCGGCCGGCAGCAGCAGGCAGCGCAGGGTCGCCGCGTACTCCTCGGGGTCCAGGCCCTGTTCGGCGGCGCTGGCGCGGAGCCGGCCGAGGCTGCGGTCGGTGAGCCGGTGCAGGCCGGACTTCAGGTCGCCGCGCCGGGCGGCCCTTATGTCCTCCGCGAGCCGGACGTGACTGCGGCCCACGGCCCGGCCGATCCACCGGCACGCCTCGGCGGCCGCCCGGTGCGCGCCCGGTGTCGCGCGGGCACCGGTGGCCATCGCGACGAGGACCAGGGCCTGGTCGCCGGTGCCGAAGCGGGCGGTGAGCAGGGAGTCACGGCGCGGCTCGCCCCGGTACCGCGCGGAGTCCCCGCGCAGCGACACGGCCCGCAGCGCGCACGCCCCGTACCGGGCGCCGTCCAGGACGGTGTCGGCGACCAGGTCGTCGAGGTCGTCCGGATCGGCGGCGGGGAGGGCGGTGGGCTCGGCGTCGTAGGTGGGAGGGCCGGAGCCGACGTAGGCCTTGGGGGGTGGGGTGGGGGTGCCGTCAGGGGCGGGCTCGGGGGCGCCCTCGGGGGCGTCTTTCAGGGTGGGGAGGTCGAGGGCGGTGGTGGTGCGGGCGGAGGGTACGCGCCCGGGCGGGCCGCCGACCAGGGGCGGTGCCTGCGGTGGTGCGGGGACGGCGGGGGCGTACCCGGTGAAGCCGGGGGGCAGGGGGCCCGGCGGGAAGGTCGTGGGGACGGGAGGCGTGTCCGGTGGGGGCTCCCAGGGGGCGCGCGGGGGGACGGGCGGTCGGGCGCGGGGTGGGCTGCCGGGAGCCCGGGGCGGAACGCCGGGAGGTGGGGCGGTGCGGGGAGGCACATCGGCGGGGAGGGGGGCGGGATTCGTGGCGGGGGTGGTGGCGGGCGTGGGGGGCGCGGCAGGGGTGATGGGGGCTGTGGTGGGGGCTGTGGCGGGCGCGGCAGGGGTCCTATCGCGTCGTACGTCGGGATCGGCGTCGCGCCCTGTGCCGGAGGCGGCGTCCGCGTCCGCGTCGGCGTCCGCGTCCCAGCCCGTACCTGGCTCGCCGAAGTCGTCGTCCCATCCGGAGGCCGCGGCGCTCCAGGTGCCGTTCCCGGCCCCAGTCGCACTCCCGCTCCCGCTCCGGCCGCGGGGTGGTGGGACCACGGCCCGGGGGGACGGTGGCGCGAGCGTCGCGTCGTCCGCCCGCCACCAGTCGGCCTGCCCGCCGGGAACACCCGGAACACCGGCCGCCGCGCCGCTCTCCGCGCGCGGCTCCGGGACCGATCCGCCCGACCCGCCCGAGTTACCCCCGTCGCCCCCGTCGCCCCCGTCACCCAAGTCACCCGACCGGCCCGAGTCACCCGTGTCACCCGTGTCACCCGTGTCACCCGTGTCACCCACGTCGCCCGGCTCTCCCGCCGTACCCGCGGAGCGCACCGCTCCCGAGGCCGAGGCGAAGCGGTCGTCGAGGGAGTCGGCGGTGGGCGTCGGGCCCGTGTCCGCGGTGGAGTCGTCGTACAGCTGCCCCCACCAGTCGTCCTCGTGACCGGTGGGCCTTCCCCCCTGCTGGCTCATGCCCCCAATTGTCCACCGCACGGGCCGGTTGAAAACGGGGCATCCGGAAAATGCGACCCGGGATCCGGTGTCGAACAGCGGGTCGAGTGACGTGTTGGACACCAGTGCGACAAGGGTCGCCGGACGGTCCCACCCCCCACGGGAGAACCGTCCGGCGACACGAGGTGACCCGGACTCACATCCCCTATGCGCCCCTGCGCGTCATGAGTCCGGACCACGTTCCAGGTGCCCTCGGCCGCCGTACCGGCGAGGTCGGCCGGATCGGCCGGATCGGCCGGGCGGGCCGGGTCGACCGGGCGGGCCGGGTCGACCGGGCGGGCCGCGTGTGCCGCGTGTGCCGGGCGTGCCGGACGTTCCCGGTGATCCGCTGTGTCGGATGGCCCGGAGGTCCGCGGATGATCATCGTCGACCGTGGCCGATCGCCACCGATCGCTGATGATCACGTCTTCCTGCCGTGGCCACAGGTTGGCAGAGTGAACGCCGGTACGGCGACGATGTACCGCGGCGGGTATACGCCGTGGCGGTTTCCCGCCACGGCCCTGTACCAGGGACGGCGGTGGGAGTGCAGGAGGGACTGCGGCGATGCTGGGAGCGATCGGGCTCGACGGGACGCACGAGGCGGCGTACCGGGCACTGGTGTCCGTGGGCGCCGCCGACGTGCCCGATCTCGCGCGCCGGCTGACGCTCGGCGAGCACGACACCGAGCGCGCGCTGCGCCGGCTGGAGCGGCACGGTCTCGCCGCGCAGTCCTCGGGGCGGCCGGGCCGCTGGGTCGCCGCGCCGCCGGGCGTCGCGCTGGGCGCGCTGCTCACCCAGCGGCGGCACGAACTGGAGCAGGCGGAGCTGGCGGCCGCGCTGCTCGCCGAGGAGTACCGGGCGGCGGCCGCGGAGCCCTCCGTGCACGACCTGGTCGAGGTGGTGACCGGTGCCGCCGCCGTCGCCCAGCGCTTCCTCCAGATCCAGCTCGGGGCGAGCGAGGAGGTGTGCGCGCTGGTCACCGGCACGCCGGTGGCGGTCACCGGGATGGAGAACGACGCGGAGGAACAGGCCGCCGAGCGCGGGGTGCGCTACCGCGTCGTCCTCGAACGCGCGGTGCTGGACCAGCCGGACGGGGTCACGGAACTGACCGCCGCGCTCGGCCGGGACGAGCAGGTGCGGGTCGTGGAGAAGGTGCCGACGAAGCTGGTCGTGGCCGACCGTGCGCTCGCGCTGGTCCCGCTGACCGGCCGCTCGGCGGAGCCGGCCGCGCTGGTGGTGCACGCGAGCGGGCTGCTGGAACTGCTGTCGGGAGTGTTCGAGTCGGTGTGGCGTGACGCCCTGCCGCTGCGGCTGGGCGCGGACGGCGCCGCCGAGCAGGAGGCTCCCGACGGCCCGGACCCGACCGACCTGGAGATCCTCTCCCTGCTGCTGGCGGGGCTCACCGACGCGAGCGTGGCCAAGCAGCTCGACCTGGGCCTGAGGACCGTACAGCGCCGGGTGAAGGGCCTGATGGAGCTGACGGGGGTGTCGACCCGGCTCCAGCTGGGCTGGCACGCGTACGAGCGCGGGTGGGTGGCCCGCGAGCGGTGACCGTCCCAAGCGGCTTGACCTGCGCGTTCTCCACTGTTCGGGCACCCTGGGCAGATGGGAGTGTGGGAACTCCTGCTGGTCGGCGTGGTCCTGCTGTTCGGCCTGTGCGGAGTGCTGGTGCCCGGCGTGCCCGGGTCGTGGCTGGTGTGGGCCGCGGTCCTGTGGTGGGCGCTGAAGGACCCGCGGCCGGTCGCCTGGGGCGTCCTCGTCGGGGCGACCGTCGCCCTGCTCCTGTCCCAGGTGGTGCGCTGGGCCCTGCCGCCGCGACAGCTGCGGGCGGCCGGGGCGACCCCCCGGATGGCGGTGTACGCGGGTGTCGGGGCGTTCCTCGGGTTCGTGCTGGTGCCCGTGATCGGCGCGATCCCCGGTTTCATGGGCGGTATCTACCTCTCCGAGCGCCTCCGCCTCGGCGGCCACGGCGAGGCCCGCGCGGCCCTGCGCACGGCGATGCGCTCGGGCGGCTGGAGTGTCCTCGCGGAACTGTTCACCTGCCTGCTGATCGCGGGGGCGTGGGTGGGGGCGGAGTTGTGGGGCTGAGGACCATCGGACGAACCTGTCGGACGGACCTGTCGGACGGACCTGTCGGACGGCGTATCAGACCGACGGCATCGGCAACGTCCCTTCCAGCTCGAGCAGCCGCGTCTTGCGCTCCAGTCCGCCCGCATACCCCGTGAGGGAGCCATCGGCACCGATCACGCGGTGGCAGGGGCGCAGGATCAGCAGCGGGTTGGCCCCGATCGCGCCGCCGACGGCCCGGACGGCGGGACGGGAGGCGCCGATGCGGGCGGCGATCTCGCCGTACGTCGTGGTGGCCCCGTAGGGGACGGTGTCCAGCGCGTTCCACACGCGCTCGCGGAACGCGGTGCCCTCGGCGCGCAGCGGCAGCCGGAACTCCTTCAGCTCGGCGGCGAAGTACGCGGCGAGCTGTTCCTGGGCGGCGCGGAAGGGCCCGGGGTCCTGCCGCCAGTGGTCCTGGACGGTGCGCCCGCCCTTCTGGCCGGGCATGGAGAGGGAGGTCAGGGCGCCCTCGGGGTCGGCGGTGAGGAGCAGGGGGCCGAGGGGGCTGTCGACGCTTGTCCAGTACACGGTCATGGTCACGGTCTCGTTCAGGGTCACGGTCTCGTTCACGGTCACGGTCTCGTTCACGGTCATGGGGCGGATTCCTCCGCTGCGCGCAGATGGTGAAGGGCGTAGGTGCGCCAGGGACGCCAGGTGTCGGGGACGTCCGCGCCGGGCGGCGCGACGTCGGGGTCGCCGAGCGCGCGGGCCCGGACCGCCGCCACGGTACGGGCGTCCAGTCCGGGCAGCGCGAGCAGCGCGGCCTGCGCGTCGTCCCGGTCGGCGCCCGGGTCGAGGCAGACGGCGCCGTCGGCGAGCGCCGCCGCGAGGGTACCCAGGGGGCCGGGACGGCCGGCGAGGGCGCCCGGCTCCGGGAAGAGGTGGGTGAGGGTGCCGCAGGGCGCGTCGAGGGCCTTGCCGTGGGCGCGGACGAGATCCGCGGCCGCCGTACGTCCCACCAGGGCCCGTACGGCGTACTCCTCCGGGTCGGCGGCGCCCGGCGCGCGCAGCCCGGGCCGGGCGGCGACCAGCGGGGCGAGCCGCGGGTCGGCGCCGAGCCGCTCGTCGACGGCGTACGGGTCGGCGTCCAGGTCGAACAGCCGCCGCAGCCGCTGGACGGCGGTGGTCAGGTCGCGCGGGTCGGTGAGGCTCAGCCGGGCGTCGAGCCAGCCGCCGGGGTGGACGGCCGAGGCGCGTCCCGTCCCGCCCGACCGCTCGTCGACGGCGACGATCCCGGTGCCGTACGGCAGTCGCAGCGTACGGCGGTAGGTGCGGCCACCGGCCGGACCGCTGACCTCTTCCACTCCGGGCACGGCCTCGCGGGCCAGCAGGTCGAACACGGGACTCGCCCGGTACGGGCCGCGGTGGGCGAGCCGCAGCGGGATCCCGGCGGTCGGGGTGGCCGAGCGCAGGGCGCTGCGGACGGCGCCCCGCAGCTCGGTCGGCGTGGCCGCGTACACGGCGCGGATGGTGTCGTTGAACTGGCGCACACTGGCGAACCCGGCCGCGAACGCGATCTCGGTGACCGGCAGGCCGGTCGTCTGGAGCAGCGTGCGCGCGGTGTGCGCGCGCTGCGCCCGGGCGAGCGCGACCGGGCCCGCGCCGAGTTCGGCGGTGAGCTGCCGCTGTACCTGGCGGGCGCTGTAGCCGAGTCGCCCGGCGAGCCCGGCGACGCCCTCCCGGTCGACGACGCCGTCGCCGATCAGCCGCATGGCCCGGCCGACGACGTCGGCGCGCACGTTCCAGTCGGCGGAGCCGGGGACGGCGTCCGGACGGCACCGCCGGCAGGCCCGGAAGCCCGAGCCCTGCGCGGCGGCGGCCGTCGGGAAGAACCGCACGTTGTGGCGTTTCGGGGTGACGGCGGGGCAACTGGGCCGGCAGTAGATGCCGGTCGTCTCGACCGCGAAGAAGAACTCACCGTCGAACCTGGCGTCCCGGCTGCGTACGGCCTCGTACCGGGTGTCCCGATCCGTGTCCTGGTCCATCATGGGTTCCAGTCTTCGCCCGCGACCGTGATCGTGCTAGCGGGAATCGGACATGGCTCTGGGACGGGGAGACGGCGACCGGGACACGGCACGTACCGATCGCCGGGACACGGCCCCGTACGGGCTACCGGGGCGGCGCCGGCTGCCACGGACCGCGGCCCCGCTTGGCCTCGCCCGCCGCCCGGCCCTCGGCCCGCTTGCGCTTCCAGTCCTGGCGGATGTCGGCCCGGACCCGGGCGTCGGACTTGGCGACGATCCACTGGTTCTCCCGGACGAGCTTGCGGTAGCTCTCCAGGCGCCGCACGGGCAGTTCGCCGGCGTCGACGGCGGCCAGCACCGCGCACCCCGGCTCGCGCTCGTGCGCGCAGTCCTGGAACCGGCACCGCAGGGCGTACTCCTCGATCTCGGAGAAGACCTGTCCGACGCCGCCGCCGGCGTCCCAGAGGCCGACGCCGCGCAGGCCGGGCGTGTCGATGAGGACGCCGCCGCCGGGCAGGAGCAGCAGGTTGCGGGTGGTCGTGGTGTGCCGTCCCTTGCCGTCCATGTCACGGGTGGCCTGGACGTCCATCACGTCCTCGCCCACGAGCGCGTTCGCGAGCGTCGACTTGCCCGCGCCGGACGCGCCGAGCAGCACGGTGGTGCCTCGCCCGAGGAGGCCGGCGAGTTCCCCGACGCCCTCGCCGTCCCGGGCGCTGACGGTGAGGACCGGGACGCCGGGCGCGGCGGTCCCGACGTCCTGCACGAGGTACGACAGCGCGACCGGGTCGGGCACCAGGTCGGCCTTGGTGAGCACGACGACGGGCTGGGCGCCGGACTCCCAGGCCAGCGCCAGGAACCGTTCGATCCGGCCGAGGTCGAGTTCCACGGCGAGGGACATGGCGACGACGGCGTGGTCGACGTTGGCGGCGAGGATCTGGCCCTCGGACCGCTTGGAGGAGGTGGAGCGGACGAACGCGGTGCGGCGCGGCAGCAGCGTCCGGACGTACCGCGGATCGCGGCCCTCGGGGTCGACGGCGGCCCAGTCCCCCGTGCAGACGACCTTCATGGGGTCGTGGGGCACGACGAACTCGGTGTCGGCGCGGACCGTGCCGACCTCGGTGACGACGTCGCACAGGCCCCGGTCGACCCGTACGACCCGGCCCGGCAGCAGTCCCCGCTCGGCGTACGGCGCGAACTCGGCCGCCCAGTCCTCGTCCCAGCCGTAGACGGCGAGCGGATGCGACGGCGGGGCCTCCTCCGCGGCGGACGCGGAGGACAAGGAGGACGAAGAAGAAACAGACGAAACGGAGGAAGGAGAAGAAAGAGAGGAAGACTGCAAGGGAAACCCTTCACAGGGCGGCCCCGGCGGCGCGCTGATGAGCGCGCGGAGGTTCTCGAAGGGTCAGCCGGAGACCGCGGAGGTGGAGTGGACGATCGTCTGGTGGCTGCGGCGAGCAGCACCCGTCGTGGCGACAGTCATCGGTCACACCTCCCGTTCCGTGCACGGCTGACGGCGGCGGCCGGCGGCCTCCGCGTGGAGCCCGCCCAGGATATGAAGGCGCGCGAACGGGCGCCATTCATTTACAGGTCCGCCGCGTCAGCCCCCCGTGCACTCCTGCCCGTTGAGCGAGAACCCGGTCGGTGCCGTGTTCGTGTCCTGCCAGGAGGCGAGGAATCCGAAGGAGAGGCTGCCGCCGGCGGCGACGGAACGGTTGTAGTCGGCGGCGGTCGCGACGACGCGGGAGCCGTCCTGCGCGAAGCTCGCGTCCCACATCTGGTCGACGCGCTGGCCGTCGCGGAAGGACCAGGCGATGCGCCAGGTGTCCAGGGCGTCGACGGTGGTCACGGTGACGGTGGCCTGGAAGCCGTCCGGCCACTGGTTGACCAGGTTGTACGCGACCGTGCAGGAGGCCTCGTCGGAGCCGGACGGTTCGCCGGCGCCGGGGGTGGGCGAGCCGGCGCCCGCGGTCGCCGAGGAGGTGCCCTGCGGCTCGGGGTCGGTCCGGCCGCCGTCGGCGCTCGGCGTACCGCCGCCGGACGGCGTCGGGTCGGTGGCGGACGGCGCGGCCGAGGTGGCGGGGCCGACCGTCGGCAGGGAGGGGACGCCGGGCCCGGCCACCGGGGTGCTGTCGGTGGGGCCACCCTGCGCGTCGCTGACGGTGCCGTTGGTGTTGTCGCCCGGCATCATCGACACGGCGAGGGCCAGCACGGAGACCATGACGGCGGCGACGGCGAGCCCGCTGCGCAGGACGCGCGCGCGGCCCGCGGCGGCCCGTCCCGCCTCGCCCTCGGGGTCCGGCGCGTCGGGGCGTCCGGCGCCCAGGCGCACCTCGGCGGCGCGGCGGCGGCGCTCCAGGTAGGCGAGGCCGCCCCAGCCGATGACACCGCCGGCCAGCGCGGCGGGCAGGCCGCCGCCGTGCAGCCGCAGACAGGCGGCGGCCTCGGCGCACTCCACGCAGGTGGCGAGGTGCCGGGAGAGGTCGTCGGGCGTCTCGGCGGCGCCCGAGCGGGTGACGGCGTCCAGCAGCCGGACGTAGCTGCGGCACTCCGCGGACATCGGCGTGTCGAGGTGGTTGCGGTGACAGCGGTCCCGGAACAGGCCGCGGACCTGGTTCAGTTCCTCGACGGCGGCGGACGGGTCGAGGCCCTGCCGGCGGACCACGGAGTGCAGGGGCAGCGCCTCCACCTCCGCCAGCCACAGCAGGGTGGCGTCCTGTTCCTGCATGTCGCGCAGTCCGCGCAGCGCGATGGGGCGGCTGAGCGGCGGCCCGGTGAAGCGCGCGGCCTTCTCCGAGTTGAGCCAGAGCCGCAGATCGGGGTCGAGTTTGTGGCCCTGTCCCATGGTCTCCCAGGCGGCCGCCGTGGTGCGTACGGCGGTCAGCAGCAGGGGGATACGGGGCAGCCGGGACGAGCGACGGCCGGTGCCTCGTGCGGGACCGTCCTCGGCGGCGCGGGCCTCGCGTATGCCGAACGCGAACGCCTCGCGGGCCAGCTGATTCGCCGCCGTCGAGCCGGAGGTGCACAGGTCCGCGTACGACAGGACGGCGTCCCAGCACTCGGAGAACAGCGCGGCCTCGGCGGCGTCCTTCGGGGTCGGCAGGTCGGGCATGAGTCTCCTGCATCCACAAGCGAGGTCAACTCACCATGACGGCAATGGAGTTGGGGGGAACCTCGCGGCAGTGGCAGAGCTTTTCACGTAACCCACACAACTGACAAGCGCCCTGTTCAGATGTCATGTCAGAACGTCCGGACAGGCACCGCACCCACTTCTCCGGCCTCTTGTACGGACGCTGACGCCCGGTGACTCAACGCCGGAGCCGGAAACATTCAGAAACCGCTCCCGGTGGCCGCACGCGGCGGTGGCGGCCGTTTCGGACTGCCGTTTCGGAAGCGGTTTCAGAAACCGTGCGGGGACTGCGAGGACCGCCAGGGGCCCACCGCAGCCCACCGGGACTATACGGCCGACGTCTCCTGCGCCGGAAGGCTGTCCATGAAGGAGCTGACGGAGAACACGGCACGGCCGGGACCGGGCGGGCCGTAGCCGGGGGGCGAGGAGAGCCCGAACTCGTCCATCGTGGCCCGGTAGGCCTCCAGCAGCCGGATGTGGTACTCCAGCGGCGCGCCCTGCGGGTTGGCCTTGCCGAGCGGGGTGGTCGGCTCCGGGCACCAGGTGGTGAAGCGCGGCGTGATGCCCTGCGACATGAAGAAGCGCAGCCCCTCGGTGGTCGAGGCGATCGCCTCGTCGACGGTGGTGAAGCCGAACGGCTCGGCCATCTCCACGCCCGCCACGAAGTTGGGGATGACGTTGCGCGCGCCGAACACCTCGGCGGAGTCGAGGATGCGCCTGTGCCACTCGTCGCGGCCGACGTAGCGCTCCTTGCCCGGGCAGTACAGCTCGAACAGCCGGCGGTCCCACACCTCGTAGTTGGGGTGGTAGATCTGCACCCCGTAGTCCTTGAAGCGCTGCACGTCGTCGCGCGGCAGGGCCTGGGCGACGACCTTGCCGATCCAGCGGCCCGGGAAGCGCTCCTCGATGGCCTTGGCGTAATGGCCGTAGAAATCGGCTTCGTCGCGTCCGGCGACCGTCTTGGTGATGGCGCCGCCGGTGAGGGTGTAGGCGGTGGACGCCTTCGCGGTGTCGTACTTGTCGATGATCTCGAGCGCCTCCAGCACCTCCTCGACGTCCTTGACGCCGGTGTAGGGCCGGCCGGCCGCCTTGTGCTGGCGCCAGTTGTGGTTGATGTCGCAGTACTGGCACTCCTCCTTGGCGCCGAAGTACTGGCAGACCCGGAAGACGGTCAGGTAGATCAGGTAGCCCCACTGGATGGTGGGGGCGACCTCCATGACGGACTTCCCGTTGGAGAGGGTGTGCCGGTAGTACTCGGGCATCGGCGGCACCCCGACGTCGGCGATGCGCGCGCCGTCGAGGTAGAGCCCGAGGAGTCCCTCGTCGTCCGCCGCCACCCGGTACGGCGAGGACGGGTTCACCCGCACCGACACCACGGTCCGCCGCAGGTCGTACGGCCCGCCGGTGAGGATGATCTCCTCCGGCGGCCGGCGCAGCGCGGCCTCGCCCAGCTCGGGCAGGGTGCCGTGGTCGAAGGAGAAGATGAAGTACGACTTCGGCTTGACCTCACCCGACTCGTTGTCGCTGAGGGCCGAGGGGTCGAAGGCCACTCCCCCGCGCAGCAGGTCCTCCTTGAACACGGCCTCCCGCGGAACATGCGGAAACCGCTCCATCAGATCCTCGACCAGCGCGGTACGGCTGCCCATCCGTCTCTCCTCCCGGCTCAGGCGTACGACTCCTCACGGTATGCCCCCGGCGGCGCGGCCGTGGGGGCGGGGGGCCTCGTGTTGCGGGCAGGGTAGGTTCCACCTGGGAACTCAGGGTTCTCGATCTCCTCGGGAGGGCAGCAGCCGTATGGCCGAGACCGCGCCGCAGCCGGCGGAACCACGCTCGACGGGAGCGACCGGGTCGGAAACGAACCGGGCGGGAACGAACCAGTCGGAATCGAACCGGTCCGAAACGACCTGGGCGAGAACGAACTGGGCGGGCAACATCACCTTCGCCGCGAAGGAGCTGCATCGCCCCCGCACGCTCGACGCGCTGCGCTCGCTGGTCGCCGGTAGCACGCGTGTGCGGGTGCTGGGCAGCGGGCACTCGTTCAACCCGATCGCCGAACCGGGCGCGGACGGCGTGCTGCTGTCGCTGGACGCCCTGCCGGCGGAGGTGGACGTCGACACGGCGGCGCGGACCGTGCGCGTCGGCGGCGGGGTGCGGTACGCCGAGCTGGCGCTCCGGGTGCACGCGCACGGGCTCGCCCTGCCGAACATGGCGTCCCTGCCGCACATCTCGGTGGCCGGTTCGGTGGCGACCGGTACGCACGGCTCGGGCGTCGGCAACGGCCCGCTCGCGGCGCCCGTGCGGGAGGTGGAGATCGTCACGGCGGACGGCTCGACCGTCGTCGTCGGCCGGGACGACCCGCGGTTCGGCGGGGCCGTCACCTCCCTCGGCGCGCTCGGCGTGGTCACCGCGCTCACCCTGGACCTGGCGCCCGGCTACGAGGTCGAGCAGCACCTGTTCACCGAACTCCCCTTGGAGGAGCTGGACTTCGAGGCGGTCGCGGGGGCCGCGTACAGCGTGAGCCTGTTCACCGACTGGGGTGCGCCGGGCTTCCGTCAGGTGTGGCTGAAGCGGCGTACCGACCAGCCGCTCGCCGCCTTCCCGTGGGCCGCGCCCGCGACCGAGGCGCTGCATCCGGTGCCGGGGATGCCGGCGGTCCACTGCACCGAGCAGTTCGGGGTGCCGGGGCCGTGGCACGAGCGACTGCCGCACTTCCGGGCGGAGTTCACGCCGAGCAGCGGCCAGGAACTCCAGAGCGAGTACCTGCTGCCGCGCGAGCACGCCCTCGGGGTGCTGCACGCGATCGACAGCATCCGGGAAACGGTTTCCCCCGTTCTCCAGACCTGCGAGGTGCGCACGGTCGCCGCCGACGAGCAGTGGCTGAGCCCGGCGTACGGGCGGGACTCCGTCGCCGTGCACTTCACCTGGATCGAGGACACCGCGGCCGTCCTGCCGGTGGTGCGGGCGGTCGAGGCGGCGCTGGAGCCCTTCGCGCCGCGACCGCACTGGGGGAAGGTGTTCGAGATGCCGGCCGCCGTGATCCGGGGACGGTATCCGCGGCTCGACGACTTCGTGGCCCTGGCACGGGAGCTGGATCCGGCCGGGACGTTCACCAACACGTTCGTGCGGAACGTCCTGGAGGGCTGAACCGGCCACCCCGGGCCGGAGGGACGGACTTTATAAAGCCCCTTTCCTAACCCCTTGTCGAACGTCCGGGTGCCGCAATAGCCTGACGCCGCGCCGGTGCCGTCTCACGGTCGTCGGCATCATGTCACCCGTGTCCCACGACAGCTGTGGCACCTGCGACACCGGGGGCACCTGTGGCACCCGCGACACCCGTGGCGGTCGGCGGCGAGAGGAGCTCGATGAAGCGCGGCACATCACGTGACATCCGCACCGCGAACCGCTATGAGGTGCTGCGCCAGATCATCGCCGCCTCCCCCACCTCCCGGCAGGAGTTGGCGTCCGCCACCGGTCTCTCCCTCGCCACCGTGGCCACCCTCGTCGGTGAGCTGCTCGACCTCCACATGATCACGGAGGTCGGGTTCGAGGACTCGGCGGGCGGCCGCCCCCGGGGCCTCGTGGCCGTCAACGCGTCGGGGGGCGCGTTGATCGGCGTCGACATCGCGGAGACGTACGTCCATGTCGAGCTGTTCGACCTGGCGCTGAACGTCCTGGCCCGCGCCGAGGAGCACATGCGCCCCGGTGAGAGCCGGCCGGAACAGGTGGTCGGCCATGTCGCGGCGGCCGTCGGCTCGGTGGTCGCACAGGCCGGGGTCGAGGCGGCCCGGGTGCTCGGCGTCGGAGTGAGCGTGCCGGGTCAGGTGGACCGCGACACCGGCATCGCCGAGTACGCACCCAACTGGGACTGGCACGATGTGCCGTTGCTCGACCTGCTCTCCGAACACATCGCGTATCCACTGCACTTGGACAACCCGCTGCGCGCCAGCGCGGTCGCGGAGCTGTGGTTCGGGGCGGCGCGCGGCCACGGCGACGCGGTCGTGGTCAACCTCGGAACGGGCGTGGGCGCCGGACTCGTCCTGGGTGGCGGGCTGCACCGGGGCGTCAGCAACAGCGCCGGCGAGTGGGGGCACACCACGCTGGTGCTCGACGGACGCCTGTGCCGCTGCGGCAACCACGGCTGCGTGGAGACGTACGTCGGCGCGCTCGGCATCATGCAGAACCTCCGTGAACTCAGCCCGCAGAGCGCCCTGTTGCACCCGGAGGACCAGACCGCCACCATCGACGCGCTGGCGGCCGGGGTCGCCGCGAAGGAGCCGGTGGCCGTCAAGGTCCTCCGGGACACGGCCCGTTACCTCGGCGCCGGCATCGCCGTCCTGGTCAACGTGCTCAACCCCGAGGTGGTCGTGCTGAGCAGCTGGGTCGCCGCCCGGCTCGGCGAGCCCCTCCTCGAAGAGGTGCGCGAGGCCGTCGCCCGGCACGCGCTGAAACGGCCGTTGGCCGCCAACCGCATCGTCCTGTCCCCGATCCCCACCGACCCGGTCTGCCTGGGCGCGGCGACGTTCGCGCTCGAAGGGGCGCTCCAGTCGGTCGGGCAGAGAAGCACCAAGCGCCCGACCGCGGTACGGAGCCGCACCGCGCCGTCCGCCTGAACCAGCGGGCGTCCAGGCATGCGAACGGTAGCCACCCCTGAGCCGAGGGCCGTCGGACCCTGACCCGGCGGCCCTCACCCTCACCCTCCCCCCTCACGGTCCCCCCACCCTCCCCCACCGCTCCCCAACTGCCCTCCACCGCGCCCGCGTTCCCCGTTCCCGACGGCGCTACACACCCCCTTCCACCCCTCACGTTCGCTATCCCGAACACTTCGCAACGCTTCGAACAGACTTCGTCCAACCCCTTGCCGAAGCCTTAGCCGAAGGTTAACGTCCCGCTCCGCAACCAGATTTGAGCCACCTGGCGCTGAGCCATCGAGCCGTAGCCGCACTTCGAGACAAGGACGTCAGCATGTCGGCAATGAGCAACAGCAACTGGTCCCGCCGTTCTCTCTTCCGGGCCGCCGCGGGCATGGCCGCGGCCGGCACGCTCGCCGCCTGCGGCAGCAACAACGGCAGAAGCGGAGGCGGTTCGGGCGACGCGCTCGTCCAGTACTTCCACGCCTACGGCGAGGCGGGCACCGAGCAGGCCATCAAGCGGTACGCGAAGGCCTACAAGGACGCGAACGTCACCACGCAGTGGATCACCGGCTCGAACTTCGAGAGCAAGCTCTTCGCGTCGCTGCTCACCGACAACGCGCCCGACCTCTTCGAGTTCCACCCGCAGATCCAGCTCGTCGAGAGCGGGCAGGTGGCGGACCTGACGGACATCATCGAGCCGGTCAAGGACGACTTCAACCAGGCCGACATCCAGTCGCACACGGTGGACGGCAAGATATACGGCGTCCGGATGATCGACGACCCGCAGTTCTTCTTCTACCGCAAGTCGCTGCTGGAGAAGGCCGGCGTCGAGGTCCCGCAGACCCTCGACGAGCTGCTCGAGGCCGCCGCCAAGCTCACCACGGACAAGGTCAAGGGCGTCTACCTCGGAAACACCCTGCAAGCGGTCATCCGTCCGATGATCTGGGCGGCCGGCGCCGACACCCTCGACGCGCAGAACCAGCCCGCCTACCACACCGACGGTGTCGTCGGCGGCATCAAGCAGATGCGCAAGCTGTTCACCAGCGGCGACCTGCTCCTCGACGCACCGGCCGACTACTGGGACCCGTCCGCGCTCGTCCAGGGCCTCACCGCCATCCAGTTCTGCGGCATGTGGGCCATGCCCGTCATGCAGAAGGCGCTCGGCGACGACCTCGGCATCTTCCCCTTCCCGAAGGTCGGCGACGCGGGCAAGCCCGCGGTCTACAACGGCGGTTGGTCGATGTTCGTCAACGCCAAGGGCGACAAGGTCGACGAGGCCAAGGAGTACGTGAAGTGGCTGTGGATCGACCAGAAGGAGTACCAGGAGGACTGGTCCCTCTCCTACGGCTTCCACATCCCGCCGCGCACCTCGATCGCGCAGTCCGCCGAGAAGCTCAAGTCCGGACTGCCGGCCGAGGGCGTCAAGCTCTTCAGCGACTACGGGCACTTCGACAACATCGGCTGGACCCAGGCCATGATCAAGGCGACGGAGGACGTCTTCGCCGACTCCGTGCGCAAGGGCGGTGACCCCGAGGCCTCGCTCGACAAGTGCGACAAGGTCGTGGGCGCCGAGCTGAAGAAGCTGTTCGGATAGGCCGGCGGACGGATCCCGACATGTCGACGGCGACCAAGCTCGACCGCACGCCCGCCGCCCCGGCCAAGGCCTCCCAGGCCCGGCCGCGGCGGGGGCTGCGGGGCAGCCCAGCGTTCAACTTCTGGCTCTTCACCGGGCCGTTCCTCATCGGCCTGCTGATCTTCGTCTACGTCCCGATCGGCTGGAGCGTCTGGCTCAGCTTCTTCGAGGCCCGCTTCACCGTCACCCCCAGCACGTTCGTCGGTTTCGACAACTACCGCTTCATGCTGGAGAACGACAACTTCACCGGCGCCCTCGGCACCTTCACCGTCTTCGCCGCGATCATCGTGCCCACCACCTGGGCGCTCTCGCTCGGTCTGGCCCTGCTGGTGAACCGGCTGCGGTTCATGCGGGCGTTCTTCCGGTCGGTCTTCTTCCTGCCGACGGCGTGCAGTTACGTAGCCGCTTCCCTCATCTGGAAGATGTCCCTCTTCAACGGCGTCCGCTTCGGTCTGGCGAACACGGTGATCGGCTGGTTCGGCGTCGAGAACATCGCCTGGCTCGCCAACCCCGACCCCCCGTGGTACTGGCTGGTCATCGTCAGCGCGCGCCTGTGGCTGCAATCCGGTTTCTACATGATTCTCTTCCTCGCCGCGCTCCAGAACATCCCGGACGAGCTGTACGAGGCCGCCGCGCTCGACGGTGCCAAGCCCGGCTGGCAGACCTTCCGTCACATCACGCTGCCGCAGCTGCGGGCCACCTCGACGGCCGTGATCCTGCTGCTGCTGATCGCCGCCTACCAGGCCTTCGACGAGTTCTTCAACCTGCTGTCCAAGACCACCTGGGGCCGGCCGCCGCTCGTCGAGCTCTACTACACCGCTCTCGGTGACAACCAGGACTACGGCGCGGGCAGCGCGGGCGCCGTGATCCTCACGCTGCTGATCATCCTCGTCACCCTGTTCCAGGGCAGGATCATGGGATTCGGAAGGGGTGAGGAGTCCAAGTGACCACCACCGTGACCAAGGCGCGGGACGCCGCGACCGCGCGGACCCGCACCCCGCGCGGCGGTCGGCGCGGCTCCGTGATGGGCTCCACCGGCCTGTACGTCGCCGTCGGCGTCGCCGCCCTCCTCTTCCTCGTCCCGTTCTACGTGCTGATCCGCAACGCCTTCGCCACGGACCCCGAGATCACCGGAGAGGAGTGGACGTTCTTCCCCACGGACATCCAGTGGGGCAACATCACCGAACCCTTCGACGACACCACCGTCGACTTCGGCCGGTCGATGTGGAACTCCCTCGTCGTCGGCGTCCTGCACACCGTCGGCACCCTGCTGGTGTGCTCGCTGGCCGGCTACGGCCTGGCCCGCATCCCGTTCCGGCACGCCAACAAGGTGTTCTACGCCGTCCTGTTCACGCTGATGGTCCCCACGGCCGTCACGTTCGTGCCCGGCTTCGTGCTGGTGTCGTCCCTCGGCTGGATCGACTCCTACCGCGGTCTGATCATCCCGGGCCTGTTCAGTGGTTTCACGTGTTTCCTGTTCCGGCAGTACTTCCTGGGGTTCCCCAAGGAGCTGGAGGAGGCGGCGCGGGTGGACGGGCTCGGCTACTGGGGCGCGTACTGGCGGGTCGTCGTACCCAACTCGCTGAACTTCTTCGCCGCGATCGCCACGATCACCTTCATCAACGGCTGGAACTCCTTCCTGTGGCCCCTGGTCATCGGCCAGGACCCGAGCGCCTGGACGGTGCAGGTCGCGCTGTCGTCGTACATGACCAACCAGACCGTCAACTACCACCTGATCTTCATGGCCACGGCCATTTCCATCCTGCCCCTGTTGTGCGTGTTCCTCTTCCTCCAGCGCTGGCTGGTGCAGGGGATCGCGCAGACCGGCATCAAGGGCTGAGCTAGGAGACAGATGTCCTTGCGCACCACCGGCACCACGTCCGCCGTCGACTACGTCGAGGACGTCTCACCGGGCGGCGGGGCCCTTCCGCCCCGCGCCTGGTACGCGTCCTCGGACGCGACGAACCTGTCGCTGAACGGCAGTTGGCGCTTTCGCCTGTCCCCGACGGCGGACGCCGAGGACGAGGCGTTCGCCGAAAGCGGCTACGACGCCGGGGACTGGGCCGAGGTCACGGTCCCCGGCCACTGGGTCCTCCAGGGCGACGGCGCGTTCGGCTCGCCGATCTACACCAACCACCTCTACCCCTTCCCGGTGGACCCGCCCCGCGTCCCCACCGAGAACCCGACCGGCGACCATCTGCGGACCTTCGACCTGCCGGCGGACTGGCCCGCCGACGGGGGTGCCGTCGTGCGGTTCGACGGCGTCGAGTCCTGTGCCCGGGTGTGGCTGAACGGCACGGACCTCGGCGAGTTCAAGGGCTCGCGGCTGGCCCACGAGTTCGCCGTCGGACATCTGCTCAAGGCCACGGGGAACGTCCTCGCCGTCCGCGTCCACCAGTGGTCGGCGGGGTCCTACCTGGAGGACCAGGACCAGTGGTGGCTGCCCGGCATCTTCCGTGACGTGACCCTGCTGCACCGCCCGGCGGGTAGCGCGCTCGACTTCTTCGTGCACGCCTCCTACGACCACGTCACGGGCGAGGGCACCCTGCGCGTCGACTCCGACGTCGACGGACGGGTGACCGTGCCCGCCCTCGACATCGATGTCGCGACCGGGGAAGCGGTGACGGCAACGGTTCGGCCGTGGACGGCCGAGACCCCGGTGCTCTACGACGGTGTCCTCGCCACCGAGGGCGAACGCGTCCCGCTGCGCATCGGTTTCCGTACGGTGGAACTGGCCGACGGTCTGATCAAGGTCAACGGCAGGCCCGTGCTGTTCAAGGGCGTCAACCGGCACGAGTGGCACCCCGAGCGGGGCCGCGCGCTCGACCCGGAGACGATGCGCGAGGACGTGCTGCTGATGAAGCGGCACAACGTCAACGCCGTCCGCACCTCCCACTACCCGCCCCACCCGGCCTTCCTCGACCTGTGCGACGAGTACGGCCTGTGGGTGATCGACGAGTGCGACCTGGAGACCCACGGCTTCGTCGAGCAGGACTGGCGGGACAACCCCGTCGACGACGACCGCTGGACCCCGGCCCTGCTGGACCGCGCCGCCCGCATGGTGGAGCGGGACAAGAACCACCCGTCGGTGGTGATCTGGTCGCTGGGCAACGAGGCCGGCACCGGGCGCGGCCTCACCGCCATGGCCGAGTGGATCCACACCCGCGACACCTCGCGCCTCGTGCACTACGAGGGCGACCGGGACTGCCGTGACACCGACATGTACTCGCGGATGTACGCGAACCACGCCGAGGTCGAGCGGATCGGCCGGGGTCTGGACGGCGGCACCCACAAACGGCGCCGGCTCCCCTTCATCCTCTGCGAGTACGCCCACGCGATGGGCAACGGCCCCGGCGGACTCGCCGACTACCAGCGCGTCTTCGAGGCGCACGACCGGGTGCAGGGCGGCTTCGTCTGGGAGTGGATCGACCACGGCATCGCGCACCCCACCCTCGGCTACGCCTACGGCGGTGACTTCGGCGAGGAACTGCACGACGGGAACTTCGTCTGCGACGGCCTGGTCCTGCCCGACCGCACCCCCTCCCCCGGCCTCGCCGAGTTCAAGAAGGTGATCGAACCGGTTTCCGTCGAGGGCTCCGACAACGGCACGGTCCGGATCACCAACAAGCAGGACTTCACCGACCTCGCGGCGCTCGCCTTCACCTGGGCGTTCCAGGCCGACGGGGAGACGGTCGCGTCGGGTGTGCTGCCGGTGCCGGCGCTCGCGCCGGGAGAGTCGGCCGAGGTGAAGCTGCCGGAGCCGCCGACCGACAACCCGGCCGGCGTCCCGGCCGGCGCGGAGACCGGGTGGACGATCCGGGCCGTGCTCGCCGGGGACACCGCGTGGGCGCCCCGGGGGCATGAGGTGGCGTGGGGCCAGGTGCCGGTCACGGCACGGGTGGTGCCGTCCGTGGACCGCACCGACGGCCCGGTCGCCGCCGAGCGGCTGATCACCCTGGGCCCGGCCTCCTTCGACGCCCGTACGGGCGCGCTCCGGTCGATCGGCGCGGTCGAGGTGACCGGGCTGCGGCTGGACGTGTGGCGGGCGACCACCGACAACGACGACGGCGCCGAGTGGCAGACGGACCTCCGGTTCGGCGACGTGTGGCGCAAGCTCGGCCTGCACCGGATGCGGCACCGCCTGGACACGGTCGAGGCCGGCGACGACGCGCTGACCGTACGGACCCGGGTGGCACCGGCGGCCGCGGAGGTGGGCCTGTCGACGGTGTACCGGTGGACGTCCGACGGAAACCGGCTACGACTGACCGTTTCCGTGACGCCCGAGGGCGACTGGACGGTGCCGCTGCCCCGGCTCGGCATCCGCTTCGGGCTGTCCGAGGCCGACGCGGTGACCTGGTTCGGTGGCGGTCCGGGCGAGGCGTACCCGGACAGCAGGACGGCCTCGGAGGTCGGCCGCTGGCGGTCGACGGTGGACGCGCTCCAGACGCCGTACGTCCGTCCGCAGGAGAACGGCGCCCGCGCCGACGTGCGCTGGGCGCGGCTCGGCGGACTGCTGATCGAGGGCGACCCGGAGTTCTGGTTCAGCGCCCGCCGCTGGACCAACGAGCAGCTGGACGCCGCCCGGCACCGCACCGACCTCACCCCCGGCGACACGGTGTGGGTCAATCTCGACCACGGCCAGCACGGCATCGGTTCCCAGTCCTGCGGCCCGGGCCCGCTGCCGCCGTACTGGCTGAACGTGGCACCGGCCGAGTTCTCGTTCGTGTTCTCGGCGGGCGAGTGACAGCTGTTTCCGGTCAGTCGATCGACCGAGTGATCGAGTGATCGACCGTTTGACCATCTGACCATCTGACCATCTGACCGATCGATCGACCGTTTGATCGACATTCCGACACCGTGAGGACGTCTCCCGGGGGGGGGGGGGGTCCCCTCCTGCCGTCTCAACTCTTTTGGGGGGGGACAGGAGGGGGGGGGAGCCTGAGGGGGCGGGCTTTTCCTCCCCCCCCCCCCCCCCCCCCCCGACCCCCCCACCCCCCCGCCCCCCCCCCCCCCACCCCCCCCCCCCCCCCCCCCCCCCCCCCCCCCCCCCCCCCCCCCCCCCCCCGCTTCTCTGGAGGTTGAACGAGTGAGCGGCAGTATCGAGGTACGCGGTCTGTCCCGCACCTTCCACACCACCGTCCGCCGGCCCGGCTTCGCCGGGGCGCTGCGTTCCCTGGTCAACCCGGAGCGGGTCGCCAAGCACGCGGTGTCCGACATCTCCTTCGACGTGGCCGCGGGCGAACTCCTCGCCCTGCTCGGCCCGAACGGCGCCGGCAAGTCCACCACCATCAAGATGCTCACCGGCATCCTCACCCCCACCTCCGGCGAGGCGCGCGTTGCGGGCGTGGTGCCGTACCGGGAGCGGGAGCGCAACGCCCGTAACATCGGCGCGGTCTTCGGGCAGCGCACCCAGCTGTGGTGGGACCTGCCGGCCCGCGAGTCGTTCGCGATCCTGCGGGACATCTACGAGGTCCCGCAGGCCGAACACGCCACCCGTCTCGGGGAGTTCGACGATCTCCTCGACCTCTCGTCGTTCTGGGACACCCGGGTGCGGCACCTCTCCCTCGGTCAGCGGGTGCGCTGCGACCTGGCGGCCGCCCTGCTGCACGACCCGCCCGTGGTCTTCCTCGACGAACCGACGATCGGCATGGACGTGGTGGTCAAGGAGCAGGTACGCGAGTTCCTCCGGCACCAGGTCGAACAGCGGGGCCGTACCGTCCTGTTGACCACGCACGACATGACGGAGGTCGAGCGGCTCGCCGAGCGGGTCGTGCTGATCAACCACGGCCGGCTCGTCCTGGACGGCGGGCTCGACGAGATCCGCCGAAAGTTCGGCTCGACCTGGAAGGTGCGGGCGACGCTGGCCGACCCGCACTCCGAGATCGTGCCGCTGCCGGGCATCGCGGTGCTCGGCCACGACGGTCCGCGGGTGGTGTTCGGCCCGGAGGGTGCCGACGCCCCGACCGTCCACCAGGCATTGAAGGCGGTCATCGAACGGTACGAGGTGACGGGCATCGCCATCGACGAGGCGGACCTCGAGGACGTGATGCGAGCCGCCTACATCCAGGCCGGGGTGGCGTGATGGCCGTGCCACACGGCTGGCGCGCCGCCCGTGTCACCCCGCTCGGCGAGCTGCACGCCCCGCCCCGGATGACCGCCGTCCTGCTCCGGCTGACGGTGCAGGTGGTGCTGGTGGCGTCCCTGTGGAACGGCCTGTACGCGCACACCGGGACGACCGCCGGACTCGACCGCGACCAGGCGGTCACCTACGCCGTCCTGGCCGTACTCGCCTCCCGGGTGCGGGAGTTGGACCAGTACACGGGCCGGGACACCGTACTTCAGCACATGCACTTCGGCACGATCGTCTACTGGTATCTGCGCCCGCTGCCGCCCCAGCGCTACTACGCCCTGCGCGCTCTCGGCGAGCAACTGTACGGTCTGGCCTGGGCGTTGGGCGGATTCGCGGTGTGTCTCGCGGTGGGGGCGGTGGAGCCGCCCGCGTCGGCCGCGGCGGCCGGGGTGTTCGCGCCCAGCCTGCTGCTCGGCCAGTGGGTGCTGTACTACGTGATGCTCGCCCTGGACCAGCTGTGCTTCTGGACCCTGCGCAACAACGCCGCGATGATGATCCTGATCTTCGCGCAGAACCTGCTGTCCGGGGTGTACGCGCCGCTGTGGTTCTTTCCGGACTGGTTCGTGACGCTGAGTTCCTTCCTGCCCTTCCAGGCCACGCTGAGCGTGCCGCTGTCCCTCTACATCGGCCGCATCCCGCTGTCGGACGCCGCCGGTGAACTGGCCGTCCAGGCGGCCTGGGTCCTGGTGCTCGCCCTGTTCACCCGGTTCCTGTGGCGGCGGGCCGCCCGCCGAGTCATCTCCCAGGGAGGCTGAGGCTCTTGAACGCCGTCCGGATCGCCTGGCGCGTCACGCGCCTCAACTTCCGCGCGCAGCTGGAGTATCGCTCCGAGTTTCTGCTGATGATCGCGATCGGCGCCGTCTGGCAGGTGTCGGTGATCGTGTTCGCGACCGTGCTGCTCTCCCGGTTCACCGGGATGGGCGGCTGGGACAGCTCGGAGGTGCTGCTCATCCCGGCGACGCGGATGCTGGCGCACGGCCTGTTCGTGCTGCTGCTGGGCCGTATGCACTTCGCGGGCCGGCAGATCCAGGAGGGACGGATCGACATCTATCTGGTGCGCCCGATGCCGGTGCACCGCCAGGTCCAGCTCGCCTACTTCCCGACCAACGCGATCGGCGACCTGACCGTGGCGGCGGGCCTGATGGTGGGCGCGCTCAGCCGCAGCGAGCTGGACTGGTCGGCGGGCCGGATCTCGTACCTGATCGCCGCGGTCGTCGGTGGCATGTTCCTGGAGGCGGCCCTGTTCACGGCCGTGGCCGCCGCGGCGCTGCGCTTCCCGGCCGCCGACTACTGGAGCAACTGGCTGGAGGAACTGCTCGGCACGTTCGGCAGCTACCCGCTGAACGTGCTCCCGAGGGCGGTGGGCGGCTTCCTGACCTACGGCCTTCCCCTCGCGTTCGTCGCCTACTTCCCGGCCGCCGTCCTCACCGGCCACGGCCATGACACCGGCGTCCCCTACGGGCTGGCGGCACTCTCACCGCTGCTGGGCGTGCTGGCGTACCTGGGCTCGCGACTGCTGTGGCGGTGGAGCCTGGGGCACTACGCGGGGGTGAACGGGTAGGTGGCCGCCTACGGAAGCCGCCGCCCCGCCCCGCGGACGGGTGTCACCAGCGCCACGCCCGCGACGAGCACACAGCAACCGCCCGCCGCCAGTGCCACCGGCGCCCTCCCGTGCCGCTCCGCCGCCCAGGTCAGAAGGGCCGCACCGACCGGGGCCGCGGCGTACTGGAGGGTCCGGAAGGCGGCGGTGACCCGTCCCAGCAACGGCTCCGGGGTGACCTCCTGCCGCAAGGACGTGGAGGCAGAAAGCGGTTCCGCGAGAGCGCCAGGGCCGGGCCCCCAGGGAAACGCGCGGGACCGGGCCACAGAAATACGGATCCGCAGAAATACACAGGTGCGGCCGACGCGCGGCATGGCCCACGATGACCTGTATGTATGACCCCTTCGACACGCACCGCCCCCGCGAGGTCCGGCCCGGCGACTACCCGGTGTGGGACGAGGCACTGGCCGTCGTCAACCGCGACCTGACCGCCCTGCTGCCGGACCAGCGCCCGCTGCGCCTGATGGCGCTGCCGTCCTGGACGGAGGAACGGTCCGACGACGAGCAGGCGTCCGAGCACGTGTACGTCACCCTGCCCGACGGCCGCTGGCACGGCGACAACCTGCACCAGGACTCGGGGACCGCACTCGACGACGCCCTCGCCGCCGTCGCCGAGGCGGCACAGGACACCGTGCTGGAGTGTCTCTGGCAGGTGTGGCCCGAATGCGCCGAGCACCGGCTCGGGATGCACCCGAGCCAGGAGGACGGCCGGGCGGTGTGGCGCTGCGCGGGAGGCCCGGACCCACAGGACGCGGACCACGTACGGGCGATCGGTGAACTGGAGGGGCCACACCTCCCGCGGAGAGAGCGCCGCAAGCAGCGCAATCGGAACAAGCAGAGCAAGCCGGGTGGGGCGAACAAGCCCCAGTAAGCGATTTCCCTCCCTGCACTCACTGTTTCCTCAACAACCCTTGTGTGTCACTCCGGGTCGGCTCCAATCTGAGCAATGTTCATCTCTTGCCGCTCCCCCCTCCGACCGGAGACACCCTCACATGAGACGACTCATCGGCACCCTCGCGGCCGGCGTGCTGGCCCTGACGGGCCTCACCGCGACCGCCGCGGCCCCCGCCCAGGCGGCCTCCGACGCCGCCGCCTCGGGCACCTTCAACGTCCTGACGTACAACGTCGCGGGTCTGCCCGAAGGCCTCAGCTCCGGCCACCCGGCGACCAACACCCCGCTGATATCACCGCGGTTGGCGGCGTACGACATCGTCAACGTCCAGGAGGACTTCAACTACCACGCGGCGCTGTACGCGGGCGACAACCACCCGTACCGTACGGCGACCAGCGGTGGCGCGGGCATCGGCGACGGTCTCAACACCCTCTCCGACCACCCCTTCGAGGACTTCGAGCGGGTGCGCTGGAACAACTGCACCGGCACCAACTGCCTGACCCCGAAGGGCTTCACGCTGGCCCGGGTGCGCGTGGCGGAGGGGGCGTTCGTGGACCTCTACAACGTGCACACCAACGCCGACGACTCGAACGACGCGCTGGCCGCCCGCCGCGCCAACATCGAGCAGTTGTCGGACTTCATCCAGGCCAACTCGTCCGGCAACGCGGTGATCGTGATGGGTGACACCAACACGCGCTACACCCGCAGCGGCGACAACATCCGCACGCTCGCCGACGAGAACGGCCTGACCGACGCCTGGGTGCAGCTGGTCAAGGGCGGGACGCGGCCGACGCAGGGCGCGGACGCGCTGCTGTGCCCGATGTCGGCACCGCCGAACGACTGCGAGGTGGTCGACAAGGTCCTCTACCGGGGCAGCAAGCTGTTCTCCCTGACCGCGAACCGTTACAACGACGAGTGGGCGTCCTTCCTGGACTCCGCGGGCGGCAACCTGTCGGACCACTTCCCGCACACGGTCGACTTCTCGTACACCCTCAACTCCTCCCTGCGGGCCGGCAACTTCTTCGGCGGGCCGCACGGCACGGCGTTCAACGACGCGGACGACCTGCCCGCCACCGCGGCCCCGCGCACCCTGACGCTGCGGGGCGGCTCCCGCCTGGACGCGGTGGCGCTGACGCACGACGGCGGTACGACGCTGACCCACGGCGGCACGGGCGGCACGGCCACGTCGCTGACCCTGGCGGGGGGCGAGCACCTGACCTCGGTGAAGCTGACCCAGGGTCAGAAGGACGGCCACACAAGGATCTTCTCGGCGTCCTTCACGACCGACAAGTCCCGCACGCTTTCCGCCGGAACGGCGACGGCTGACACCGTCACCTTCACGGCCCCCTCCGGCTGGCAGATCGTCGGCTTCACCGGCCGTTCGGGTGACGAGGTGGACAAGCTGGGCGTGCTGTACGCGCCGATCGGCTGAGCCCGATCCGGGCCGAACCCGAGAGAGCGCCTCCGCCGGGGCGGGACAGCGCCCGGGCGGAGGCGCCGGCGTCTGCGGCGCCTGGGCACCCGGGCAGCGCTCCCCGCCCGCGATCAGACGCGGGACACGGTCCCGCAATCCTCGGAGGCGTTCTCTCCGATTTCCTTGCTGCGGTCGTACGGGTCCGTCGTCGGGCCGGTCGGCGCGGGCCCCGTGGGCTCGGCGGACCTGAACTGCGGGTGCAGGAAGCCGTCGTAGACGTCACAGGCGGAGTTGCCGGCCTCCTCGTTGTACTTGACGACGACCAGGCGTCCGGCGGTGACGTCGTAGTGCGCGGGGTCGGAGAGTTCCACGTCGAGCACCCGGCGCACGATGGTGCGGGTCACCTCGACGGAGCCGTCGGCACGGGTGACCGGGTAGACGAAGGTGTAGTCGGCGTGCACGGCCACGCCGTCGAACTCGCCCTTCTTGAACGTCATCCGCCCGCGCGTCTTGACCACATCGCCGACGACCTTGATCTCGCCGGGATCGAAACGGCTGAACATCGACAGCGGGTCGTGGGCCTCGCTCGGGGACCTCAGGGAGGTGTTCAGGTCGTCGAGGAGGTCCGGCTGCTTGGGGTCGAGCACCGAGAGCGCGGCCGTCGGGCGTTCCCCGCGCAGCGTCTTCGGGTCGAGGTTCGCGCTGACCAGCAGTTTCCTGGTCAGCTCCAAGGCTTGCGAAACACGCTCCTTCGAGGCCCCTCCGACGGCTTTCGCGGCCGGCAGGACGATCCCGGCCTCCCCGTCGGCCCAGCGAAGGGCCGGGGAACCGGCGAACGGACGGTCGAGGGTGGGGACCTGATCGGGAGCCGGGGCAGGCGCAGCGGTGGGTGCGGCGGTCTCCAGGGGGAGAGGCGACGAGGCGACCTCCGGCTCGCCCTGCCCGAAGGGGTCACCGGGCAGCAACGACGGCTTCAGAGCCACGACGACCACGGCGATCGCCGCGGCCACCCCGAGGGCGGACCAGATCTTCCGGCGCCGTACGCCGCGGGCCGCCGTGTCCGGCGCGCTCCGCCACGCCGCGGGCATCTCGCCCCGGGCGTCCTGCTGCCGCAGCCGCTCGGTGACCATACGGGCGCGAGCGGAGGGCTCCTTCGGGGCGGCGGTCCCCGCCTCGCTCTCCTGGAGGAAGGCCTGCAATGCCTCGTCGGATATGGACGAGCCGTCTCCGGGCTCTTCAGGGGATCTGCCGACCACGGGGGGAAACGCCTTTCTTCGGCCTCCGGCTTGTTTCTCCTAGGGGACGTCCCTGCGAATCCACAAGTTGCCCAGATCACCCATCGGTTGATGTGAACCTGATCACACGGCGTGTGGTGTCGACGTGCCGCGCCGAACAGCCCGCCCCTTAGGATCCTCCCTGATCCACCGAGGCCCGATCCCAGCCCGAGCACAAGCACAAGCACAAGCAAGGCGGAACCCATGCCCCGAGCCGGCCTCTCCACCGACCGTCTCGTCGCGGCCGCCGCCGAACTGGCCGACGAGGTCGGGTTCGAGGGAGTCACCATCTCGGCGCTGGCCCGGCGCTTCGGAGTCAAGGACGCGAGTCTGTACTCGCACGTGCGGAACCTCCAGGACCTGCGGACCCGACTCGCGCTGCTCGTCGGCGGCGAGATGATCGACCGTATCGCGGTGGCCGTCGCCGGGCTCGCCGGCCGGGACGCGCTGGTGGCCTTCGCCGGGGCCTACCGGGAATACGCCCTCCGCCACCCGGGGCGGTACGCGGCCACCCAGATCCGTATCGATCGGTCCACCGCGGCCGACACCCCCGAACTGCGCCGCACCGCCGACATCACCTACGGCATGCTCCGCGGCTACGGCCTCGACGAACCCGACCTCACCGACGCCGTCCGCCTGCTGCGCAGCACCTTCCACGGGTACTGCGCCTTGGAGGCCGGCGGCGGCTTCGGCGCGCCCCGGGACGTACAGCGGTCGTGGGACAAAGCCGTCGACGCCCTGCACATGGCCCTGACCCATTGGCCCCGCGAGGCCGGCGGCGGGGGCGTTCAAGGGGACTGACGCGCCCCTCCCCGAGAGGCTCCTTCGGACTGCGCCCCGGCGCCCAGCGCCTGGACTTCGCCGTACGTCGGGATCCGGCCCGCGGGTGTCCGGCCTTCGCGAATGTCGGTGACCGTCTCCAGAGCCGCCCCGAGCGCCCGCCGGTACAGCAGCGAACCGAGGCTGATGCGGCGCACGCCGAGGTCGGTGAGCTGGGGGACGGTCGGGCCCGTCGGCGAGTAGAGGATGTTCAGCGGAGCGTCGAGGTGGGCGACCAGTTCGGCGATCAGGCGCGGGTCGCCGAGGCCCGGAACGAACACGCCGTCCGCACCCGCCTGTTGGTAGGCGTCGAGCCGGGAAAGCGTTTCGGTCAGTTTCCGCGCGGGGTCGCCGCCGGATCCCGACCAGTACGTGTCCGTACGGGCGTTGACGAAGAGGTTCGGCGCCGCCGCCCTGACGGCCGCGATCTTCGCCGCGTGCCGGGCGGCCGGGCCGGGACCGTCCTCGAGGTTGATGCCCACCGCGCCCACGGCGGCGAGCTGTCGCGCGAACTCCCCCACAGCGTCGGGGTCTTCGCTGAATCCGTCCTCCGCGTCCATGGAGAGAAGGAAGGGGCGCGAGCCGAGGAGGAGGGCGAGTCCGAGTGTCTCGTCGCGGGTCGACGACGCGCCGTCGGGCAGACCGATCGCCGCGGCGACGGCCAGGCTGGTCGTGCCGATCGCCGGGAAGCCCAGGCCGGCGAGGGCCAGGGCGGAGGCGTGGTCCCAGGCGTTGGGCAGGAGAAGCGGGGCGTCGGCGTGGTGGAGGGCGGCGAATGCGGTCAGCACCACAGCGCCTCCCGCATCCCGCGACGACCCCGCACGGCACCACAGCCACGTCGTACCCGCGCAATCGGGGCCCCTCGCGGCGCCCCCTCACCGGACCCGGCCCCCGTTTCCGCTGCCGACCCCTGCCGGTATCCGCTCGACCCACTCACCCGTGCCGTCATACGCGCACGTTAGAGCCCCGTTCCTTCGGCGCCGGCCGAACTGTCGGGCGCACTCGTCGTCACGCCGCCGCCGGCCTACCTGCCTACCAACCTGCCTGCCTGCCTGCCTGCCGCCACCGTCACGCCCACCGCAGGCTGCCTGACTCGCGACGCCACGGCCCGATCCGCCCGTCCCAGGGCAGCCGTTACCGAAACCCTTCTCAGCCGGCGGTGGCCGCCCGCTCCGCCGCGCTGCGCTCCACGCAGAACTCGTTCCCCTCCGGGTCCGCGAGGACCGCCCACCCGGTGCCGTCCGGCCTGCGCTGGTCGTCGAACATCGTGGCCCCGAGGGCGAGCAGGCGCTCGACCTCCTCGTCGCGGGTGCGGTCCTGCGGCTGGAGGTCGAGGTGGATGCGGTTCTTGAAGGTCTTGGTCTCCGGGACGGTCACGAAGAGCAGGCCCGCTCCCTCGATCAGCACCTCCGGATCACCGGGCTTGTCGTCCTCGTGAATGGGCTGGCCGAGAACCTCGGCCCAGAAGCTTCCGAGGACGTAGGCGTCGGAGCAGTCGATCGTCATGTGACGGATGGCAGAAGTCATGCGCGGATTCTTCTGCACACCGTCCACGGCGGGCAACGGAGATTCTCCCGCACAGAACGGGCCCGTCCGAAGAAACGGCACGGCAACCCTTTCCGACCCGGCGGCAACCACAGGTCATGCCATCTGCACGACGACAAGCCGGCCTATGTCGGCGCCAAGGGGGCGAAGCTCGGCGGAGGGTGGAGCTGGGGGTGCAGTCACAACGAGGGCATCGCCCTGCATGCCGAGGCCTCGGGCGCCTTCACCTCTCTCTGTTTCGACGACTGGCGCTCGGGCCTGTTCGTCTCGACCGGGATCGGGGCCCCGGACACCGCGCCGGTCGTGCAGCGGGAGCAGTGCTGGGCGGGCTACCGGGATTCATTCGCAGTGCCCCGGCGTTCACGCCGGGGGTGAAGCGAATCTGATGGTGGCGACGCGGAGCGTCGCCGTATCTGCTCCGG
>NZ_JBVJAB010000021.1:10224-140831 GCF_055591025.1 Streptomyces sp. NPDC041784 | reverse complement strand
CGCGGGCAACCAGAACCCCCAACACCGTTCGGGGCGTTCGGCTGAGCACGAGACCTGGCAACAGGACTCACTCCCGCTCAGTCTTGAGGAACGGTTGCCTGTGAGCTGTGAGCTGTGAGCTGTGAGCTGTGGGCCGTCGGGTCCCGGGGGTCGGTATCGAGCAGGGCGGTATCGAGCGGGGCGGTATCGAGCGAGGTGGGACTCAGCCCACGTCACCCTCGGCGGCCCGCGGCCGCTGCGGGCCGCCCGCGGACTGGAACTCCGCGTCCAGCGCGGAGAGGTCCGCGTTCAGGGACGCCATCAGCTCCTCCATCTGCTGGAGCAGCCCCTTCGGCTGCCCCGCCGCGGCGGCCCCGCCCTGTAGTGGAACGGTCTCTTCGGACATGACGGCCTCCTCGGCCTGGGCCTCCGGGAGAGGCCTGTGCGGGTGACGCCCCGGCGCTGACCAGCCGGGCTCGGGCGCCGGGCGGTCCGGCTCCGCCCAGCCAACGATCACCCCGGGGGCGGGTCACTGGCGCGGGCAACTGCCCGCGCCCGGCACGGACCTTTTTCACCCGACCGGGTCGCCCGTGGCCCAGGGGACCGGTGAGGTTGACGGGGACTCCGGCGTGCAGGATGGAGACATGGACCTTCGTATCTTCACCGAGCCCCAGCAGGGCGCCGACTACGAGACCCTCCTCACCGTGGCGAAGGCCACCGAAGACCTGGGCTTCGACGCCTTCTTCCGCTCCGACCATTACCTCAAGATGGGCGACGTCGACGGTCTTCCCGGCCCCACCGACGCCTGGATCACCCTTGCCGGCCTCGCCCGCGAGACCAGCCGCATCCGCCTCGGCACGCTGATGACCGCCGGCACCTTCCGGCTGCCCGGTGTCCTCGCCATCCAGGTCGCGCAGGTGGACCAGATGTCCGGCGGACGCATCGAACTGGGCCTGGGCGCGGGCTGGTTCGAGGAGGAGCACGCGGCGTACGGCATTCCGTTCCCGAAGGAGAAGTTCGGCCGCCTCGAGGAGCAGCTGGCGATCGTCACCGGCCTGTGGGACACGGAGGTGGGCAAGACCTTCGACTTCGACGGCACGTACTACTCGCTCAAGGACTCGCCCGCGCTGCCCAAGCCCGCGCAGGAGAAGATCCCGGTGCTGATCGGCGGCCATGGCGCGAGCCGTACACCCAAGCTGGCCGCTCGGTACGCCGACGAGTTCAACATGCCGTTCTCCTCCGTCGAGGACAGCGCCGCGCAGTTCGGCCGGGTGCGGGCCGCCGCGGTGGAGGCCGGCCGCGCGGCCGACGCCCTCACCTACTCCAACGCCCTCGTCGTCTGCGTCGGCAAGGACGACCAGGAGGTCGCCCGCCGCGCCGCCGCGATCGGCCGCGAGGTCGACGAACTCAAGACCAACGGCCTGGCCGGCACCCCGGCCGAGGTCGTCGAGAAGATCGGCCGCTACGCCGAGATCGGCTCCACCCGCCTCTACCTCCAGATGCTCGACCTGAACGACCTGGACCACCTGGAACTGATCTCCAACGAGGTGCAGACGCAGCTGTCGTGACGATGCGGGGCGGGCCGTCCACCCCGACGGACAGGCCGTCCGCTCCGACGGGTGGGCCATCTGCCCCGATGGGCAGGGGGGCATCTGCCCCGATGGGCGGCCCGCCCCTGCCCTCGCCCCCACCACGCTCCACTAGCTCCCTGCGCCCTCCGCGCCCGGCTGCCGCAGTTCCTCGGCCGCCTCCCGCACCGCCGGCAGCAGGGCCGCCACCGGCGGGCTGTTCACGGCGCCCTCCCGCACGACGAGGGTGATGTGGCGGACCGGGTCGATGCCCTTCAGGGGGACGCGGGCGACGGCGTGGCCGGGGCGGTCGGGCACCAGGTCGGGGGCGAGCGCGACGCCCCAGCCCAGGGAGACCAGCCCGAACACGGCCTGCATGTCCCCGATGTCGGAGACGACGTCCGGGACGAAACCGGCGTCGGCGCACAGGTGCAGGGCCAGCCGCCCGAGTCGGGAGGTACGGTCCAGCAGCCACGGCTCCTCCGCGAACTCGGCGAGATCCCGTGGCCCCCCACCCCGGGCCAGGGGATGCCCGGGCGGGACAGCGAGGCGGATACGGTCGCTGATCACCTCCTCCTCGTGCAGTCCCGGCACCCGCGCCTCGGGCACCTGCGGGTAGCCCGCGGCCAGCACCGCGTCCAGCCGACCCAGCCGCACCGTCTCCCGGCCCTCGTCGGGAGCCACGCCGTGCAGGGTGATGCGCAGCTCCGGATGACGTTCGCGCAGCCGGGTCAGCGCCGGCACCAGCAGCGCCGGGCCCTCGTGCAACGGCACTCCGACCCGCAGCTCGCCGACCACCCGGCCGTCCCGCCCGAGCAACTGCGCCTCCGCCGCTTCGAGTTCCGCGAGAACCCGCTCGGTGTGCGCCACCAACAGCCGCCCCGCGGCAGTGAGTTCGGCTCGCTTGCTGCCCCGGTCGAGCAGTGCCACGCCCGTCTCGGCCTCCAGCGCGGACAGCTGCTGGGAGACCGCCGAACGCGTGTAGTTGAGCGCCTGCGCGGCCGCCGCGATCGACCCCCGCGCCCCCACCTCACGCAGCAGCACCAGCTTCCGTACGTCCAGCACCGTCACTCCTGCTAACGCATCCGGTCATGAAGTATCACGCCAGATTACGGGACAACGCTTCCGGCGGCGCCTTCAATGGAGATCGGCGCGGCTCGCCCGCCCCGCACGTCTCTCAGGACAAGGAACCTCACCATGCCCACCCTCCTTCACCTCGACTCCAGCCCCCGACAGGGCTCGGTCTCCCGCCAGATCTCCGGCGAGTTCGCGGAGACCTGGCGCAAGGCCCACCCCGACGGCACGTACGTCTACCGCGACCTGGCCGCCGACCCGGTGCCGCACGTCGACCACGCGCAGATCGAGGTGATGCACCGCCTGGAGACCGAGGGCGTGCGTGACCTCGCCGTGGCCCGTGACGCGGGCAAGTCGGCGGAGGAGAAGGCGAGTTGGGCCGTGACCTGGCCGCTGATCGAGGAGCTCCTCGCGGCCGACACGATCCTGCTGGGCGTGCCGATGTACAACTTCTCGGTGCCGTCCACGTTCAAGGCGTGGTTCGACCGCGTCCTGATCGCACCCCTGATCGCGGACCCGGCCACCGGCGAGGGCCCGCTGTCCGGCAAGAAGGTCGTGGTGGCCTCCGCCCGCGGTGGCGCCTACGGCCCCGGCACGCCCCGCCAGGACTGCGACCACCAGGAGCCGTACCTGAAGGCGGCCCTCGGCATGGTCGGCCTCGCCTCCGACCTGACCTTCCTGCACGCGGAGTTGACCAAGTCGGCCCACGTGCCCCGCCTCGCCCAGTTCAAGGAGCTGGCGGCCACGTCGTACCGGACGGCGCTCGACGGCGCCCGTACGCACGGCGGATCCTGACCCCTCTGTCAGGCGTGCTCCGGCTCGGTCGGCTCACCATCCGGCTCGAAGGCCGACAGCGGCAGCGGCAGCGGCAGCAGCGGCGACGGCAGCGGCAGCAGCACACACCGCAACGTCCGTGTCAGATACGCCACGAGCCGCTCCGGTGCCATCTCGGCCACCGGCCCGCTCCGCAGCACGTACCGGCTGAAGGTGACCCCGATGAGCTGCGAGGCGAGCAGGTCGATGCGCTCGTCCGCGTCGGGGCCGGTCAGTACCGTCCGGTAGGCCTCCACGCTGCTGCGCCGCATCGCCGCGTACAGCCCGGTGGCGGCCCGCTCGTCGGAGGCGGCGCTGCGGATCAAGGCGAGGAACGGGTCGCTGCCGTCGGCGCTCTCCATGCGCTCGACGAAGGCCCGCGCGATCCGGTCCGGCAGGGTCTCGGGCGGCCCGGGCACCAGTTCGGGCAGGTCACGGGGCCCGGGCACGGCAGCGAGGAACAACTGCTCCTTGGACCCGAAGTGCCGCATGACCAGACCGTGGGTGACACCCGCCCGCCCCGCGATCTCCCGGATGGTGGCCCGGGCGTAGCCCCGCTCGGCGAACGCGGCCCGCGCCGCCTCCAGGATCGCCTCCCGGTGCGCCTCGGGGGCGCGGACGCGTTTCCTGGCGGGCGCCGGGGGCCCGGCAGGTTCCTTGCTCACGCGGCTTCCTTGCTCACACGGCCTAATGTACATCTGTTCAACAGGGTCGCCGGTGGCTACCCTCCTCGAAATGACCAGTAGTTCATTACCAGTTGAGGAACCACTCGACGAGCCTTACCTCCTGGGCCGCACCGTCCTCGTCGTCGGCGCGAGCGGCGGTATAGGGGAGGGGATCACCCGCGCACTGCTGGAACTCGGCGCCACCGTGGTCGCGGCCGGCCGCAGCGAGGCCCGGCTGAACCGGCTCGCCGACTACACGGCCGGCACCGGCCCGGGCGTCCTGCATCCGCACGCCGTGGACCTCTCCGACCCCGACAGCACCGCCGTCCGCACGCAACTCGCCGATCGGTACGGGAAGTTCGACGGCGCCGTGCTCTCCATCGGCAACTGGGGACCGCCGGACCCGACGGCCCTGCTGGACGTGTCGGACGAGGTCTGGGACACCATGATCGCCGACAACCTCACCAGCCACTTCCGCGCTCTGCGGGTCGTCACCCCGCTGCTCCCCTCCGACGGCGCCCTCGTCCACCTCACCGGCCTCAGCGCCGAGATGGCCTTTCCGGGCGCCGCCCTCGTCGGCGCGACCAACGCGGCCAAGAAGTCCCTGCTGCGTACCCTGACCGCCGAACTCGACGGTGCGGGCCCGCGGATCTACGAGCTCGTCATCGGCCGCATCCGCACCCGCCCCCGCGCCGCCATGGGCGTCGACAGCCCGGCCTGGCTGAGCGGCGCGGATCTCGGCCGCCACGCCGCCGAACTGATCGCCCACCGTGGCCCCTGGACCACCGAGCCCCTCCAGTACCTGCTCGACCGGGCGTCGGGCGTGCTCACCACGCTGCCCCAGTAGGCGATTCCGGGGCGAACTGCGACGGCAGAGGCAGAGGCAGAGGCAGAGGCAGAGGCAGAGGCTGAGGTGCTGCGTCGAGTGGCATCCGAAACAGCGCCGCGGTAAGCGGTACCGGCGAGCTGTGACGCGGCTGTGACCGGAGGTGTGGCTTCCGTCACGGCCGGGACCGTACCGCCCTGATGAGGTGACCGGATGCGCAGACCCGTCCGCCTCCTCCCGGCCCTGGCCGCCGTCCTGCTGCTCGCCACGGCCTGTGGAACGGAACACCCCGACACCCGGACCGGCGTCGGCGCGGCCACCCCGGCGCCCCGGACCCAGGTCACCGACCCGCCGGTGGACGGGGTCCGGATCACCGCCCTGACGCTCCCCACCACCTCCCCGACCCCCAGCCCGTCCGGCGGGCCGGTCCAGGCCGACCGCCTCCCCACCGGCCTCGGGAACTCCACCGACTCAGGGGTCTCCGCCGCCTACGAGGTCACCAACGAGGGCACGGAAACCCTGACCTACACCGTTGTCTTCAGCTTCACGACGAGTGCCGGCGAGGTCATGGGCAACCAGCGCGAGACCGTGCGCGCGGTCGGGCCCGGCCGGACCGTACGAGGCACCGTCGTCCTCGGGAGCCTCCCGCCCGGGGCGTCCCCGGTGACGACGGCGAAGGTCTCCGAGGTCACCAAGGTCCCGGCGGACGAGGCACCGCCCGAGCCGGGCACGTGCCCGGACTCCGGGATCCGCGTCACGGCCGACGACGGCGATGCGGCCATGGGCCTGCGTGTCGTGGGCCTGCGCCTGGAGAACTGCGGAAACACGGACTACGCACTCGACGGCTACCCCCGGGTCAGCCTGCTGGACAAGAACCACGAGCCGGTCGAGGGCGTCGACATTCTCCGCGGCAGCGGCGGGATCGCCACCGTGACCGGTTTCGACGACCCGCCCCGGACCCTCACCCTGACGCCCGGCGCGTACGCGACCGCCGGCCTGATGTGGCGCAACACCACCGGCCTCGGCAGCGACCCGGTGACCGTTCCCTACGCCCGGATCCAGGCGAAGCCCGGCGCGGCTCCCGTGACGGTGACACCCCACCTGGACCTCGGGACCACCGGGAAACTGGGGGTCAGCGCGTGGAAACGGGGGGAGTAGGCGGTACGGCAAAATTCCCGGGTGCCACCGGGCCGTTCTCTGTACGTTGGAAGCAGGCGGCAAGCGCACGACCAGCGCTTTCGCACCTTCCAAAACCCCATTCGAGGCAACCACCGTGTTCCTGACGATCACCACCACCGGCACTCCAGAACGCCCCGCCACCGACCTGGGCTTCCTGCTGCACAAGCATCCCGACAACGCGCAGGCGTTCTCCACCTCCTACGGCAGGGCGCACGTCCTCTACCCCGAGGCGGACGATCAGCGCTGCACGGCGGCGCTGCTGCTGGAGGTGGATGCCGTGGCGCTGGTCCGGCGCGGCAAGGGCAAGGGCCGCGGCGGTGCCCCCGACGCGGCGCTCGCCCAGTACGTCAACGACCGCCCGTACGCGGCCTCCTCCCTGCTCGCCGTGGCGCTGAGCGCCGTCTTCTCCAGCGCGATGCGGGGCGTGTGCGCGGCGAAGCCCGAACTCCCCGCGCAGGCACGGCCGTTGCGTATCGAGGTACCGGCGCTGCCCGCCCGGGGCGGCCCGGCGCTCGTCCACCGGCTCTTCGAGCCGCTCGGCTGGACGGTGACCGTCGACCCGGTGGCCCTCGACACCGAGTTCCCGGAGTGGGGCGACTCGCGGTACGTGCGCCTCGTCCTGGAGTCCGAGGGACTGACCGTCGCCGAGGCGCTGCGCCACCTGTACGTGCTGCTGCCCGTCCTCGACGACGCCAAGCACTACTGGGTCGCCTCCGACGAGGTCGACAAGCTGCTGCGGGTCGGTGAGGGCTGGCTGCCCGACCACCCCGAGCAGAAACTGATCACAAGCCGGTACCTGTCCCGCCGCTGGTCGCTGACCCGGCAGGCGATGGAGCGGCTGGAGCTGGTACGGCTCGCCGAGACCGACGACAGCGAGGTCGAGGACATCGACAACGCCGTCGCGGCGGAGGCGGACGCGGAGAGCGAGGAGAAGCCGACCCCGCTCGCCGTGCAGCGCCGGGAGGCGATCCTGGCCGCGCTGCGGGACTCCGGCGCCGCCCGGGTGCTCGACCTCGGCTGCGGGCAGGGCCAGCTGGTGCAGGCGCTGCTCAAGGACGTCCGGTTCACCGAGATCGTCGGCGTCGACGTGTCGATGCGCGCGCTCACCATCGCCTCCCGCCGGCTCAAGCTGGACCGGATGGGGGAGCGGCAGGCCTCGCGCGTCCGCTTCCTCCAGGGCTCGCTCGCCTACACCGACACCCGGCTCAAGGGGTACGACGCCGCCGTGCTGAGCGAGGTGATCGAACACCTCGACCTGCCCCGGCTGCCCGCCCTGGAGTACGCGGTGTTCGGCTCGGCCCGCCCGCGCACGGTCCTGGTGACCACCCCGAATGTCGAGTACAACGTCCGCTGGGAGAGTCTCCCGGCCGGACATGCCCGGCACGGCGACCACCGTTTCGAGTGGACGCGCGCCGAGTTCCGCTCCTGGGCCGGCACGGTGGCCGAACGGCACGGCTACACGGTCGAGTTCGTCCCCGTCGGCCTCGACGACCCGGAGGTCGGACCGCCCACCCAGATGGCCGTTTTCACGATGAAGACCACGAACGAGAAGGAGGCGAAGGCGGCATGACCGAGACTCAGGAAAACCAGCGACAGGGACGCGTCCTTCCCGTCACCGACCTCTCCCTCGTCGTGCTGATCGGCGCGTCCGGGTCCGGCAAGTCCACCTTCGCGCGCCGGCACTTCAAGCCCACCGAGGTCATCTCCTCCGACTTCTGTCGCGGCCTGGTCTCCGACGACGAGAACGACCAGAGCGCCACCAGGGACGCCTTCGACGTCCTGCACTACATCGCGGGCAAGCGGCTCGCGGCCGGCCGGCGCACCGTCGTCGACGCCACCAGCGTCCAGCAGGACGCCCGCCGCAAGCTCGTCGACCTGGCGAAGCAGTACGACGTGCTGCCCATCGCCATCGTCCTCGACGTGCCGGAGCAGGTGTGCGCCGAGCGCAACGCGGCCCGCACCGACCGCGCCGACATGCCCCGCCGGGTCATCCAGCGCCACATCCGCGAACTCCGCCGCTCCCTGCGCCACTTGGAGCGCGAGGGCTTCCGCAAGGTGCACGTCCTGCGGAGCGTGGAGGACATCGACGACGCCACCGTCGTCACCGAGAAGCGCTTCAACGACCTGACCCACCTCACCGGCCCCTTCGACATCATCGGCGACATCCACGGCTGCGCCTCCGAACTGGAGTCGCTGCTCGGCAAGTTGGGCTATACCGACGGCGTCCACCCGGACGGCCGGCAGGCCGTCTTCGTCGGTGACCTCGTCGACCGCGGCCCGGACAGCCCCGGCGTACTGCGCCGCGTGATGACGATGGTCAGGTCGGGCAACGCGCTGTGCGTACCCGGCAACCACGAGAACAAGTACGGCCGTCACCTGAAGGGTCGCAAGGTCCAGCACACCCACGGGCTGGCCGAGACCATCGAGCAGATGGCCGGCGAGACCGAGGAGTTCCGCGCCGAGGTACGGGAGTTCATCGACGGACTGGTCAGCCACTACGTCCTCGACGGCGGCCGGCTGGTCGTCTGCCACGCGGGCCTGCCCGAGAAGTACCACGGCCGCACGTCCGGCCGCGTCCGCTCGCACGCGCTGTACGGCGAGACCACCGGTGAGACCGACGAGTTCGGCCTGCCGGTGCGCTACCCGTGGGCGGAGGACTACCGCGGCCGGGCGGCCGTCGTCTACGGTCACACGCCCGTCCCGGAGGCCACCTGGCTGAACAACACCATCTGCCTGGACACCGGTGCCGTCTTCGGCGGCAGGCTGACCGCGCTGCGCTGGCCGGAACGCGAACTGGTCGACGTACCGGCGGAGCGTGTCTGGTACGAGCCGGCGAAGCCGCTGCGTTCCGAGGCGCCCGGCGGGCAGGACGGGCGGCCGCTGGACCTGGCGGACGTGCACGGCCGCAGAATCGTCGAAACCCGTTACGACGGCCAGGGCCGGATCTCCATCCGTGAGGAGAACGCGGCCGCGGCCCTGGAGGTCATGAGCCGCTTCGCGGTCGACCCGCGGCTGCTGCCGTACCTCCCGCCGACCATGGCCCCGACGGCGACCAGCCGGATCGAGGGCTACCTGGAGCACCCGACGGAGGCGTTCGCGCAGTACGCCGAGGACGGTGTCGCGCGGGTCGTGTGCGAGGAGAAGCACATGGGCTCGCGGGCGGTGGCCCTGGTGTGCCGGGACGCGGAAGCGGCCGGCAAGCGCTTCGGCGTCGGGGGAGGTCCGACGGGCTCGCTCTACACCCGTACCGGCCGCCCGTTCTTCGACGACACGGCGGTGACCGAGGAGATCCTCGGGCGGCTGCGCGCGGCGGTCGGTGAGGCCGGACTCTGGGACGAGCTCGACACGGACTGGCTGCTGCTGGACGCCGAACTGATGCCGTGGTCGCTGAAGGCCTCCGGGCTGCTGCGCTCGCAGTACGCCGCCGTGGGTGCCGCGTCCGGCGCGGTCTTCCCGGGCGCCCTGGCCGCGCTGGAGGGCGCGGCCGCCAGGGGAGTCGACGTCACGGACCTGCTGTCACGGCAGCGTGAACGGGCCTCCGACGCGGCCGCGTTCACCGACGCCTACCGGCGCTACTGCTGGCCGACGGACGGTCTGGACGGCGTACGCCTGGCCCCGTTCCAGATCCTCGCCGTCCAGGGCCGCAGCCTCGCGGGCCTGCCGCACGACGAGCAACTGGCCCTGCTGGACCGGCTGGTGGAGCACGACCCCACCGGCCTTCTCCAGACGACCCGGCGGCTGTACGTCGACACCGCCGACCCCGAGTCGGTCCGGGCCGGCGTCGACTGGTGGCTGGAGATGACCGGCCGCGGGGGCGAGGGCATGGTCGTCAAGCCGCTCGGCGCACGCGTGCGCAGCGCGGAGGGCCGCCTGGTGCAGCCCGGCATCAAGTGCCGGGGCCGCGAGTACCTGCGGATCATCTACGGTCCCGAGTACACCCGCCCGGACAACCTCGCCAGGCTGCGCGGCCGCTTCCTGAACCACAAGCGGTCCCTCGCGATCCGCGAGTACGTGCTCGGCCTGGAGGCCCTGGACCGCCTGGCCGAGGGCGAGCCGCTGTGGCGCGTCCACGAGGCGGTGTTCGGGGTGCTGGCGCTGGAGTCGGAGCCGGTGGACCCGAGGCTGTAACGGCTGTCCGGCCTCTGCCGCCCGCGACGCTGCGTCGCGGGCGGCACACACCGCTTTCGTCACCCCACCAGCCGCAACCGCTCCTCACACACCCCCACCTGCACCGTCTGGCCCCACGTCAGCTCCAGCGCGTCGCTCTCGATCCCGTCCCCGAAGGCGATGAGCCGTTCCGACTCGACGGTGAGACTCAACCGGTCACCGGCCGCCAGCTCGCCCGCGACCAGCGAGGTGCCCGTCGCCGGGGAGGGCCAGGCCTCCCGGACGAACCACAGCAGCCGGTCCTCCGTCGGGCCGGGCAGCCGCAGACCGCCGCTGCCCCGCTCGCCCCACACCGAGCGGAGCCAGCCGGTCGCCCCGGTGCCGGTGCCGATCAGCACCCCGGAGGATGCCTGGGCCTCGACGACACCCCCGTCGTCCTCGAGGCCCAGGCGGTAGCGGGCGGTCTGGTGACCGGCGGCGCCGAGGTAGATCTCGTTCAGGGCGAGCAGCCGCTGGGTGTCGTCGGCGACTGCCTCGACCATGGTCAGCTCGGACCCGCCCGTGCCGGTGGCGAGCACCGAGGCGAGCAGGGTGCCGGCGTCCTCCGGGCGGTGGCGGACCAGGACGCCCGGGTTGCGGCCCGGGTCGGTGTCGATGCCCACCACCGGCTGCCCGGCGAGGTACTTGGCGACGTTCGCCACCAGCCCGTCCTGGCCGACCACGATCACCACGTCCTCGGGCGCGAACAGGAAGCGGTCCAAGTCGGCGCGCTCCAACCGCGTTTGACGCCAGGTCAGGGGAATCGCCGCCGTCACCTCCGCCATCGCCCGCCGGGTACGCCGGTGCCGTCGCGCGACCTCCTCGATGTCCCGGCCCCGCGAGGAGAGGAAGAAGGCGGCCTGGCCGTGCGTGCCGTGCCGGGCCACCAACTCCTCGTACTCCGTGGTGCGATGGACCAGCACGGCCCGCGGGGCGAGACTCAACTCTGTGCTCCCAGCTTGGCGAGCAGCCCGGTCAGCACGTCGGGCGAGACGGTCACGCTGTCGATGTGGGGCAGGTTCTCCGCGAGGCGGGTACCGGTGAGCGCGTGCAGGGTCGCCACGTCGACGTCGGAGTGCACCCGCAGCCAGGCCGCCTGGGCCTGCGCCCGTGCCTCACCGACCTCGCGTGCCGCCTCGGCCTCCGCGTGGGCGAGCCGTACGGAACGGGTCGCCTCCGCCTCCGCGAGGCGGACCGTGCGCGCCGCCTCCGCCTCGGTCAGCCGCTCCGTGCGCCGCGCCTCGGCGTCGGCCAGCCGCACCTGCTTGGTGGCCTCCGCCTCGGACAGCTTCACGGCGCGTGCCGCCTCCGCCTCGGCGAGCTTCACCGAACGGGCCGCCTCGGCCTCCGCCAGCCGCACCGTGCGGCCGGCCTCCGCCTCCGCCCGTACCTTGTCGGCGGCCGCGCCCTCCTCCGCCTCGCGCCGGGTGTTCGTACCGCGCTGATCGACCAACTGCTCCTCGCGCCGGGCGAGTTCGATCTTGCTGGCCAGTTCGTTCTCGGCGATGGTCCGCTCCCGTTCGACGGCCACCGCCCGCCGCTCGTACGTCGCCCGGTCGGCCTCCTGCTGGATCTGCTCGCGGGCCGGGGTGCGCAGCGCCCGCTCGACCTCCGGCTCCGGACGCAGGGCGATCACGCGTACGGCCACGATCTCGATGCCGGTGGCCGGCAGTCGCGGCTCCGCCGCCAGGCCGGCCGCGACCCGCTCGCGCACCGACGTCACTCCGTCGACGAGCGCCGCCGACAGCGGCGTACGGGCGAGGACGTCCAGGGCGTGCTGCTGGGCCGTCTCCGTCAGGAGCGTGCCGAGCTGCTCCAGCGGTGACCCGCGCCAGACGCCCGTGTCCGGATCTATCGAGAAGTCCAGGCGGGCGGCGGCCAGGGCGGGGTCGCTGATCCGGTAGGTGACGGTCGCCTGCGCCGACAGGTCCTGGAAGTCGGCCGTACGGGCATGGAAGGTCATGGCCAACTCGCGGTCGTCGACCGGCACTTCGGAGAGTGCGGCGGTCAGCGAGCGGAACCAGAAGCTGAGTCCGGGTCCGTCGTGCACCAACTTCCCGGAGCGGTGGTGGCGCACATGCGCGGTCGGAGCGCCGCGCAGATGGCGCCAGCCGAGGCGCCGGGTGATGTCGGCCATGAGAGTCCCCCTCGTTCCTGATTTTCGTCATTACGACGATAACCGTTCCCGCCACTTGTCGTCAAGAGGACGAAAACAAGCGGTTGCGAAACGGTTCAGAAGCGGGTGAAGGCGGGCCCCGATGGTCAGGATGGAGACATGGGACTCCAAGTCGACTCCGAGGCCGGGCAGCTGCGGCACGTCATCCTGCACCGGCCGGATCTCGAGCTCAAAAGGCTCACCCCCAGCAACAAGGACGCACTGCTCTTCGACGACGTGCTGTGGGTGCGCCGGGCGCGCGCCGAGCACGACGGCTTCGCCGACGTACTGCGCGACCGTGGCGTCGAGGTCCACCTGTTCGGCGACCTGCTCGTCGAGGCCCTGGAGATCCCGGCGGCCCGAGCACTCGTCCTGGACCGCGTCTTCGACGAGAAGGAGTACGGGGTGCTCGCCACCGACCACCTCCGTGCCGCCTTCGAGACCCTGCGCTCGCCCGAGCTGGCCGAGAGCCTCGTCGGTGGCATGACCAAGCGTGAGTTCCTGGAGGCGTTTCCCGAGCCGACCTCCGTGCGCTTCCACGTCATGGACCTCGACGACTTCCTCCTCGACCCGCTCCCCAACCACCTCTTCACCCGCGACACCTCCGCCTGGATCTACGACGGCGTCGCCATCAACGCCATGCGCTGGCCCGCGCGACAGCGGGAAACCGTTCACTTCGAGGCGATCTACCGGCACCACCCCCTCTTCCTGGGGGAACCGTTCCATCTCTGGTCCGAGGGGCAGGCCGACTATCCGTCCACCATCGAGGGTGGCGACGTCCTCGTCATCGGCAACGGCGCCGTCCTCATCGGTATGAGCGAGCGCACCACCCCGCAGGCCGTCGAGATGCTCGCCCACAAGCTCTTCGCCGCCGGGTCGGCGCGGACCATCGTGGCCCTCGACATGCCGAAGCGGCGCGCTTTCATGCACCTCGACACCGTGATGACGATGGTCGACGGCGACACCTTCACCCAGTACGCCGGCCTCGGCATGCTCCGCTCGTACACCATCGAGCCCGGCGTCGGCGAGAAGGAGCTGAAGGTCACCGACCACCCGCCGGAGCACATGCACCGCGCGATCGCCGCCGCCCTCGGCCTCAGCGAGATCCGGGTGCTCACCGCCACCCAGGACGTGCACGCCGCCGAGCGCGAGCAGTGGGACGACGGCTGCAACGTCCTCGCCGTCGAACCGGGCGTCGTCGTCGCCTACGAGCGCAACGCCACGACAAACACCCACCTGCGCAAACAGGGCATCGAGGTGATCGAGATCCCGGGCAGCGAACTGGGCCGGGGGAGAGGCGGACCCCGCTGCATGAGCTGCCCGCTCGAACGGGGGCCCGTATAGGCGTACGAGGCGGACGTACAGGAGGGGGGCGTACAGGCGTCTGTATAGAAATGCCGACGGTCGTATAGACTTCCAAGGGTCCCTGTCACTGCATCTCTCGATCGCACTTCTGGAGCGCCCCCATGGCGACAGTCCCGACCGCCCTCGCCGGACGCCACTTCCTCAAGGAGCTGGACTTCACCGAGGAGGAGTTCCGTGGTCTGCTCGAGCTGGCCGCCGAACTGAAGGCCGCCAAGAAGGCCGGGACCGAGACGCAGTACCTGCGCGGCCGGAACATCGCGCTGATCTTCGAGAAGACCTCGACGCGCACCCGCTGCGCGTTCGAGGTCGCCGCCGCCGACCAGGGCGCCTCGACCACGTACCTCGACCCGTCGGGCTCGCAGATCGGCCACAAGGAGTCCGTCAAGGACACCGCGCGCGTGCTGGGCCGGATGTACGACGGCATCGAGTACCGCGGCGACAGCCAGGCGAAGGTCGAGGAGCTGGCCGTCCACGCCGGTGTGCCCGTCTTCAACGGCCTCACCGACGACTGGCACCCCACCCAGATGCTCGCCGACGTGCTGACCATGATCGAGCACTGCGAGAAGCCGCTGACGGACATCGCCTTCGCCTACCTCGGCGACGCCCGCTTCAACATGGGCAACTCCTACCTGGTCACCGGTGCCCTGCTCGGCATGGACGTCCGGATCGTCGCCCCCAAGAGCTACTGGCCCGCCCAGGAGATCGTCGACCGCGCCCGCGAGCTGGCCGAGACCAGCGGGGCCCGCGTCACGCTCACCGAGTCGATGGCGGAGGGCGTGCTAGGCGCCGACTTCGTCGCCACGGACGTGTGGGTCTCCATGGGCGAGCCCAAGTCGGTCTGGGACGAGCGGATCGCCGCCCTCGGCCCGTACGCCGTGACCATGGACGTCCTGCGCGCCACCGGCAACCCGGACGTCAAGTTCCTGCACTGCCTGCCGGCCTTCCACGACCTCGGCACCAAGGTCGGCCAGGAGATCCACGAGGCCCACGGCCTGGACTCCCTGGAAGTGACCGACGAGGTCTTCGAATCCGCCCACTCCGTCGTCTTCGACGAGGCCGAGAACCGGCTGCACACGATCAAGGCGGTGCTGGTCGCGACGATGGGGTGAGCGGGTTCGGAATCCCAGGTCAGGCCGGCCGCGAGGTCACGCCGGGTGCGGCCGCCACTGGGGTGGAACCGCCGCCAGCCGGAACCACACCGCCTTGCCCTTCTCGGTGGGGCGGTGGCCGCAGGACGAGCTGAGGGAGCGGATCAGCAGCAGGCCGCGCCCGTGTTCCTGCCAGGGGTCGGGTTCCCCGCCGGCCGGGCGGGTGAGGTCGCCCGGCGGCAGCGGGTCCTGGTCGTGCACCTCGATCTGGCAGCCGGTCGGCCGCAGCTCCACCACCAGCTCTATCGGGGCGTCCCCGGCGGCGGTGTGCTCCACGGCGTTCGCCACCAGCTCGGCCGTCAGCAGCTCGGCGGTGTCGCTGTCGGCCCCGTGCTTCACTTCCGCCAGCGCCGTACGGACCAGTGCGCGGGCCACCGGCACGGCCGCGGCGGAGTGCGGCAGCGCGATCCGCCAGGAGGCGGCGGCGTCGGAGGGGCGATCTTGCAAGGTTAGTCCGTTCATGGCGCAGGGCCCTGTGATCGACATCAGGCGGTCCTGCTTTCAACTTCAGGAATGGTACGGCGACCCCCGGCAGGGGCGCCCTACGGGCGCCGTACGGGACCTTCGGCCCCGCTACCGGACGGCTTACCCCGGACAACGGCCGGTATCGCGCGCTCGATCCCGTTGTTACCGCGTTATTGACGACCGGTGACACTGCTGCGCACCCGCCGCACGCCTACACCTACGTCTGCGTCTGCGTCCGCGCCTACGCCTACGCCTATAGCGCCATCATGACGACAGTCACGTATGGGTGATAACTTTGAGAGGTGACCGTCGAGGAGGCCGCCCTGATGAGTCCCTTCACCGGATCCGCCGCGCGCACCGCCCGCTGGGAACACCTCCGGGTCGAGCATGCCGACGGCGTCGCCACCGTCACCCTCACCCGCCCCGAGAAACTCAACGCCCTCACCTTCGGCGCCTACGCCGACCTGCGCGACCTGCTCGCCGAGCTGTCCCGGGAGCGGTCGGTCCGTGCCCTGGTGCTGGCCGGCGAAGGGCGCGGCTTCTGCTCCGGCGGCGACGTCGACGAGATCATCGGCGCCACCCTCGGCCTGGACACCGCCCAGCTCCTCGACTTCAACCGGATGACCGGCCAGGTCGTGCGGGCCGTGCGGGAGTGTCCGTTCCCGGTGGTAGCGGCCCTGCACGGGGTGGCCGCCGGGGCCGGCGCCGTCCTCGCCCTCGCCGCGGACTTCCGGGTCGCCGATCCCACCGCCCGCTTCGCGTTCCTCTTCACCCGGGTGGGCCTCTCGGGCGGCGACATGGGTGCCGCCTATCTGTTGCCCCGGGTCGTCGGCCTCGGCCACGCCACCCGGCTGCTCATGCTCGGCGACGCCGTGCACGCCCCCGAGGCGGAGCGGATCGGCCTGATCAGCGAGCTGACGGAGCCGGGCCGCGCGGACGAGGCCGCACAGGCCCTGGCCCGCCGTCTCGCCGACGGCCCGGCCCTGGCCTACGCCCAGACGAAGGCGTTGCTCACCGCCGAACTGGACATGCCGCTGGCCGCCGCCGTCGAACTGGACGCCGCAACCCAGGCCCTGCTGATGAACGGCGAGGACTACGCCGAGTTCCACGCGGCCTTCACCGAGAAGCGCCCCCCGAAGTGGCGGGGGAGGTGAGGGCGACGATGCGTGTCGCCGTCGTAGGAGGCGGCCCCGGAGGCCTGTACGCCGCCGCCCTGCTCAAACGCCTCGACCCCGCCCGCGAGATCACCGTCTGGGAGCGCAACGCGCCCGAGGACACCTTCGGCTTCGGGGTCGTCCTCTCCGACGAGACCCTCGGCGGCATCGAACACGCCGACCCGGTCGTCTACGAGGCACTCCAGCGGGACTTCGTGCGCTGGGACGACATCGACATCGTCCACCGGGGCGTTCGCCACACCTCCGGCGGCCACGGCTTCGCCGCCCTCGGCCGCCGACGGCTCCTGGAGATCCTCCACGAGCGCTGCCGTTCCCTCGGCGTGGACCTGCGCTTCCACACCGAAGCGCCCTACCCCGCGTGGCTGTCGGAGACGTACGACCTGGTCATCGCGGCCGACGGGGTGCACAGCGCGACCCGGGAGGCGTACGCCGACGCGTTCCGGCCGTCTCTGACACCGCACCGCTGCCGCTACATCTGGCTCGCCGCCGACTTCGCCTTCGACGCCTTCCGTTTCGAGATCGCCGAGACCGAGCACGGCGTGATACAGCTGCACGGCTACCCCTATTCGGCCGACGCCTCCACCGTGATCGTCGAGATGCGCGAGGAGGTGTGGCGAGCGACCGGTTTCGACGAAATGGACGAGCACGAGTCCATCGAGCGCTGCGCCAAGATCTTCGCGGACGCGCTCGGCGGACGGCCCCTGAAGTCCAACAACTCCACCTGGACCACCTTCCGTACGGTGGTCAACGAGCGCTGGTCCCACGGCAATGTCGTGCTGCTGGGCGACGCCGCCCACACCGCCCACTTCTCCATCGGCTCCGGCACCAAGCTCGCCGTCGAGGACGCGCTGGCCCTCGCCGCCTGTCTCACCGAACAGCCCTCGCTGCACCAGGCGTTGAGCGCCTACGAGGAGGAACGCAGGCCCGTCGTCGCCTCCACCCAGCGGGCCGCCCGCGCCAGCCTGGAGTGGTTCGAGAACCTCGGCCTCCACCTCGACCAGCCGCCCCGCCGCTTCGCCTTCAACCTGCTCACACGCAGCCGCCGCGTCACCCACGACAACCTGCGGCTGCGCGACCCGCACTTCACCGAGGCCGTGGAACGGGAGTTCGGCTGCCCGCCCGGCACACCCCCGATGTTCACCCCGTTCCGGATGCGCGGCCTGACCCTGCGCAACCGCGTCGTCGTCTCCCCCATGGACATGTACTCGGCCGCCGACGGCCTTCCCGGCGACTTCCACCTCGTCCACCTGGGCGCCCGCGCCCTCGGCGGCGCCGGACTCGTCATGACCGAGATGGTGTGCGTGTCCCCCGAGGGCCGCATCACACCCGGCTGCACCGGCCTCTACACCGCCAAACAGGCCGACGCCTGGCGGCGGATCACCGACTTCGTGCACACCCGGGCGCCCGGCACCGCGATCGGCGTACAGCTCGGCCACTCCGGCCGCAAGGGCTCGACGAAGCTGATGTGGGAGGGCATGGACGAGCCGCTGCCCGACGGCAACTGGCCGCTCCTGGCCGCCTCCCCGCTGCCGTACAAGCCGGGCAGCCAGACCCCGCGCCAGCTCTCCCGCGCCCAACTCACCGATCTGCGCGAGCAGTTCTCGGCCGCCGCCTGGCGGGCCGCCCGCGCCGGCTTCGACCTGCTCGAACTGCACTGTGCCCACGGCTACTTGCTCTCCGGCTTCCTCTCCCCGCTGACAAACCGGCGCACCGACGCCTACGGCGGCTCGCTCGCGAAACGGCTGCGGTTCCCGCTGGAGGTCTTCGACGCCGTACGCGGGGTGTGGCCGGCGGAACGTCCGATGACCGTACGCATCTCCGCCACCGACTGGGCCGAGGGCGGGACGTCGGCGGACGACGCCGTCGAGATCGCCCGCGCCTTCGCCGCGCACGGTGTCGACGCGATCGACGTGTCGACCGGGCAGGTCGTCGCCGACGAGACACCGGAGTTCGGGCGGTCGTACCAGACACCGTTCGCGGACCGCATCCGGCACGAGGCGGGCGTCCCGGTGATCGCCGTCGGCGCGATCTCTTCCTGGGACGACGTCAACTCCCTGATACTGGCGGGCCGTACGGACCTCTGCGCCCTCGCGCGCCCCCATCTCCACGACCCGAACTGGACCCTGCACGCCGCCGCCGAGCAGGGCTACACGGGCCCGGCGGCCGAGTGGCCCGCCCCCTATCGGGCGGGCAGTCGGCCGCCGCGCACCGGGCGCACCGACGCGCCCAAACCCCGTCTGACCCTTATGAGGTGAACCCTGGGAGAGTCACCATGCCGGCGGTCAGGGTCGCGCCGTCGGCCGGGTCGATCAGGAGGAAGGCGCCCGTACGCCGGGAGACCCCGTAGTCGTCCAGCGCGAGCGGCTCGGCCGTGCGCAGCGTGACCCGGCCCAGGTCGTTCACCGCCAGCGCGGAGGCCCCGTCGAGGTCCTTCACGATCGCCTTGACAGTCCTGGTCGTGTGCTTCAGCAGTACCCGGTCGCCGACCCGCAGCGGGCGGTCGGACAGATGGCACACGGCCGCCCGCACGTCCTGGGTGAGCGTCGGCACGTCCGGACCCGCCGTGATCATGTCGCCGCGCGCCACGTCCCGCTGGTCGGCCAGCCGCACCCCGAGGGACTGCGGCGCGTACGCCACCTCGACGGCCGTGCCCAGCACGTCGATGCCGGCGATCTCCGAGGTCTCCCCGGACGGATGGACGGTCCCCCGGTCGCCGACCCGCAGCGAACCTCGGAGCAGGGGGCGATCACCGGGACGACGGACAGGACGCCGTTGCGTGCCAGCACCTCGGAGACGAGCCCGATGCGCTGCACGTTGGTGTTGCGGTCCTCGCGGGAGAAGCCGAGGCCGGCGGAGAGGAAGCGGCGGATCTCGTCGCCGTCCAGGACCTCCACGCGGTGTCCCTCGGCCTTCAGCCGGTCGCCCAGGAGGCGGGCGATCGTCGTCTTGCCCGCGCTCGGCAGACCCGTGAGCCAGACCGTGGCCCCCTGGGCCCTCGGAGTGACGGCCCTTGGCGTGGTGGTCATGCGCAACAGTCCTCTTTCCTACCGGCGTGCAACGCGTCGAACGGTAGGTAAGGAGTCTGAGAGGACCTGTTGGGGAACCTGAGGTTTGGCTGAGTGACTCGTCTACACCCCCGCGAACCCCGCCCCCGCATCCCGGAGCCGCTCGTGCAGCCCCTGGAACACCGCCGTCGACCTCGCACCCGGCCAGTCCGCCGGGAGCAGGCGGGTGGGCAGGCCGGGGTCGGTGTAGGGCAGGTGGCGCCAGGAGTCCAGGGCGAGGAGATAGTCGCGGTAGGCCTCTTCCGGCGGGGTGTCCATGCGCTGCTGCCAGGAGCGCAGCACATGTGCGTGGCGGTCGAGGAACGCCTCGTGGGCCTTGGCGATGGCGGCCAGGTCCCACCAGCGGGCGACGGCCTCGACGGTCGGCGCGAAGCCGAGATGGTCGCCGCGGAAGAAGTCGACGTAGGGGTCGAGCCGGAGGCGCTGGAGGGTGTGCCGGGTCTCCTCGTAGAGACGGGCCGGTGCGATCCACACCCCGGGGGCCGCCGTGCCGAAGCCCAGTCCGGCGAGCCGTGACCTGAGGACATGGCGCTTCTGGCGTTCCGACTCCGGAACGGAGAACACCGCCAGCACCCAGCCCTCGTCCTCGGGGGGCGCCGTGGCGTAGATGCGCTGGTCGCCGTCGTCGAGCAACTGCCGTGCCTCGTCGGAGAGTTCGTAGCCGGCCGCGCCCTGCGCCGTGCGGGCCGGAAGCAGCAGGCCGCGTCGCTTGAGCCGGGACACGGAGGAGCGTACGGAGGGTGCGTCGACGCCCACCGCGGCGAGCAGCCGGATCAGCTCGGCGACGGGCACGGGGCCCGGCGCGAAGCGGCCGTAGGCGCCGTAGAGCGTGACGATGAGAGACCGAGGTGCGGGCTGGTCGGACACGTTGATCATCTTAGGTCGTCGCTGTCAGTCCGTGGCGCGCAGCCTGAACCGCTGGAGCTTGCCGGTCGCCGTGCGCGGCAACGCGTCCAGGAAGACGATCTCGCGCGGACACTTGTACGGCGCCAGCTCCTCGTTGAGGAAGGCGCGCAGGGCCTCGGTGTCGCGTGGCGCGCCCTCGCGCAGGACGGTGAACGCGACGACCACCTGGCCCCGGTGCTCGTCGGGCCGTCCGACGACCGCCGCCTCGACGACGTCCGGGTGGCGCAGCAGGGCCTCCTCGACCTCCGGTCCGGCGATGTTGTACCCGGCCGAGATGATCATGTCGTCGGCGCGGGCGACGTACCGGAAGTAGCCGTCGGGTTCGCGGACGTAGGTGTCGCCGGTGACGTTCCAGCCGTCCCGCACGTACTCCCGCTGGCGGGGGTCGGCGAGGTAGCGGCAGCCGACCGGGCCGCGCACGGCGAGCAGTCCGGGCTCTCCGTCGGGCACGGGCGCGCCGGCCGCGTCCTGCACGCGCGCGTGCCAGCCGGGGACGGGGGTCCCGGTGGTGCCGGGGCGGATGTGCTCGTCGGCGGCGGAGATGAAGATGTGCAGCAGTTCGGTGGCGCCGATGCCGTTGATCAGCCGTAGCCCGGTCCGCTCGTGCCAGGCCTGCCAGGTCGCCGCGGGCAGGTTCTCGCCCGCGGAGACGCAGCGGCGCAGGGACGAGATGTCGTGCCCGTCGAGGTCGTCGAGCATCGCGCGGTAGGCGGTGGGCGCCGTGAACAGCACGCTCACCCCGTGCTCGGCGACCGCGGGCAGCAACTGCCGGGGACCGGCCTGTTCCAGCAGCAGGGCGCTGGCGCCGGCCCGCATCGGGAAGACGACCAGTCCGCCGAGGCCGAAGGTGAAGCCGAGCGGGGGACTGCCGGCGAAGACATCGTCCGGAAGCGGTTTCAGAACGTGCCGCGAGAACGTGTCGGCGATCGCCAGCACATCCCGGTGGAAGTGCAGACACCCCTTCGGCCGACCGGTCGTCCCGGAGGTGAAGGCGATCAGCGCCACGTCGTCGGCCGCGGTGTCCACGGCGGTGTAGGGCGTGCCGGGTGCCGGGCGGCGCAGCAGGTCGTCGGGGGTGTCACCGCCGTACGTCGTGATCCGCAGCCCGGGTATCTCGGCCTTGGCGAGGTCGTCGACGGCGCGGACGTCGCACAGGGCGTGGTCCACCCGGGCGATCTCGCACATGGTGCGCAGTTCGTGCGGCCGCTGTTGGGCCAGCACGGTGACCGCGATCCCGCCCGCCTTCAGTACCGCCAGCCAGCAGGCCGCGAGCCATGGTGTGGTCGGGCCGCGCAGCAGTACGCGGTTGCCGGGGACGATTCCGAGGTCGTGGGTGAGTGTGTGGGCGATCCGGTCGACGCGGGCCCGCAGCTCCCCGTACGTCCAGGTGGGTCCGGACGGGGTGTGGAACACGGGCCGGTCGGGGGCGGCGGCCCGGTCGAGCAGCTCGGCGGCGCAGTTCACCCGGTCGGGGTAGGCCAGCTCGGGCAGCTCGAAGCGGAGGTCGGGCCACTGGCCGGGTGGCGGGAGATGGTCGCGCGCGAAGGTGTCGACGTGGGCCGAGACGTTCATGGGCGTTCGCCCCCTTGCCTGGACGGGCTCCCGGGTGGGCGTCGTGGTGCACTCGCGATGTCCCGCGGCGGTTTCGCAGAGGTCTCGTTGCGGGTCTCGCGGTGCGGTCGCGGTGGCCTCGCCCCCCGAGCGTATCGGGTTGGTGACGACAGTCAATGGGACGCGATACCTTCGGTGGAAGGGCTGCTGGACAGGGACGGCAGAGGGGACTGGCGATGCCCGCATTCTCGCTCGAACCGGCACAGACCGCCTGGCGCGCCGAACTGCGCGCGCTGGCCGCCGACCGGCTGCGCCCGCTCGCCGAGAAGGGCGAACCGGGCCGCGTCAACCGCCCGCTCCTCGCCGAACTGGGCCGGCTCGGGCTGCTCTCCCGGCTGTTCACCTCGGGTGCCGTCGATCTCTGCCTGATGCGCGAGTCCCTCGCCCAGGTCTGCACGGAGGCGGAGACCGCGCTCGCCCTCCAGGGCCTGGGCGCCCACCCGGTGCACGCCCACGGCACCGCCGCCCAGCGGGAGCGCTGGCTGCCCCCGGTCGCCGACGGCACCGCGGTCGCCGCCTTCGCGCTGTCCGAATCCGGGGCGGGCTCCGACGCGGCCGCGCTCTCCCTCGCCGCCGAGCGCGACGGCCCGCACGGCTGGCGTCTGACCGGCGAGAAACGCTGGATCTCCAACGCCCCCGAGGCCGACTTCTACACCGTCTTCACCCGCACGACCGAGGGCGCCGGTGCCCGGGGCGTCACCGCCTTCCTGGTCCCCGCCGACCGCCCCGGCCTCACCGGCACCCCGCTCGACATGCTCTCCCCGCACCCCATCGGCGCCCTGGCCCTCGACGGCGTCCCGGTCACCGCCGACGACGTCCTCGGCGAACCCGACCGCGGCTTCCGTGTCGCCATGGGCACCCTCAATCTGTTCCGCCCCAGCGTCGGAGCCTTCGCGGTCGGCATGGCCCAGGCCGCACTCGACGCGACCCTCGAGTGGACCGCCCAACGGGACGCCTTCGGCGGCAAGTTGAGGGACCTTCAGACCGTCGCGCACACCCTCGCGGAGATGGCCCTGCGCACGGAGGCGGCCCGTCTGATGGTCTACGCGGCGGCCGCCGCCCACGACCGCGGCGCCCCGGACGTCCCCCAGCGGGCCGCCATGGCCAAGCTGCTGGCCACCGAGACCGCGCAGTACGTCGTCGACGCGGCCGTCCAGCTCCACGGCGCCCGCGCGCTGCACCGCGGCCATCTGCTCGAACACCTCTACCGCGAGGTGCGCGCGCCCCGCATCTACGAAGGGGCGAGCGAGGTCCAACGCGGCATCATCGCCCGCGAGTTGTTCGCCGCATGGAAGGCCTCCCGGTGACCGCGGAACGCGTCAACCCGCCCACCCTCTCCCCGCCCACCGGCTTCTCGCACGCCGTGGTCGCCACCGGCTCCCGGCTGGTGTTCCTGGCCGGCCAGACGGCGCTGGACGCCGACGGGAAGATCGTGGGGGACACCCTGCCCGAGCAGTTCGCGCGGGCGCTGGCGAATCTGCTGGCGGCGCTGACGGCGGCCGGCGGCACGGCGTCGGATCTGGCGCGCGTCACGGTGTACGTCACGGACGTCGCCGCGTACCGCGCGGGCGCCGCCGAACTGGGCCGCGTCTGGCGGGAGTTGGCCGGAAGGGACTATCCGGCGATGGCCGTCGTCGGGATCGTACGGCTGTGGGACGAGGAGGCCCTCGTCGAGGTGGACGGGTTCGCGGTGCTGGATCCGTGAACCCGTGCAGGGCGTGCGGGCGTGCAGGGCGTGCGGGCGTGCGGTCAGGCCGCGACGGCCAGGCGCTGGGCGGTCACCCGGTGCGGGTCCACGACACGGCCGTCGGGGAGCAGCTCGCCGGAGTCGTCGAAGACGATCGTGCCGTCGCACAGCAGGCTCCAGCCCTGCTCGGGGTGGGCGGCGACGACGTGTGCGGCGGGGGCTTCGGCAGTGGGGCCGGGGAGCTGGTGGGAACACATGGCGCACCTCCACGTCGGTGGCGGCCGGCCGTGCGGTCGGCCTCGCATGAGTCGACCTTGCGCCCGTCGCGGCGCCATCGCCAGGGGATGCCCACAAGCGTGACAGCACCAGGACATCTCCGGGACGGTTCGACGACGACGGGTGCGGACTCGCCACCGAAGGGGTGACGGTCACCGCGCCGGACCCGTCCGCCCGGTACCAGTGGAGACCCCCACCACAGGAGGTCTTCCATGCTGTTCCGCCCTCTCCTGACCGCGACCGCGAGCGCGGCCCTACTTCTGCTGGCCGCCGCCGCTGCCCCGGCCGCCACCGCCGACCCGCTGGAAAGCGTCACCGTCAACCCGACCGGCCGGATCGCCGCCGACGGCACGATCACCCTCTCCGGCACCTACCGCTGCGTCGGCGCCACGGGCCCCGTCTACATCAGCTCCTCCGTCGGGCAGGGAACCGGCTACGTCAAGCACGGCATCGGCGGCACCCGGGCGGTGTGCGACGGCGCCGAGCACACCTGGGAGAACACCGGCAAGGCATTCCTGGACGCGCCGACGCCCGGCGCGGCGCACGTCGAGGCCATGGTGATGGAGCTGAGGTCCGAGGGCGGCCTGCCGCTGCCCCGTTTCCACGCGGCCCGGCAGCAGGACATCACGCTGACCGAGGGCTGAGCGCCCGTGCAGGCGGGAGGCCCGTAAGTCCTTCCGAAGGGATTCCGGGCCTCACCGCAACAGGATCACCAGGCACAGCAGGACCGCGCCGGCACCCGAGAGGGCGAAGGGCAGTTCGACCCAGCGGTGCTTGCGCCAGGCGATGCGGCTCATGACGACGAGCTGGCGGCTCAGCATCGGCAGCGGGTCACGGGTGGTCAGGGCGTGGCGCAGCCCGTCCGGGTCCCAGTGCCGCATATGGCCGAAGTAGATGGAAGTAGATGAAGTTGTCCGTCGCCTCGGCGGCGGTGCTCTCGCCGCGCATCCGGGGCGCGACGACCAGCATGGCGCAACAGGTCGCGCCCAGCAGCGACAGCAGCCCGGCCACGAAGACGACGAGCAGCGCGACCGGCAGCGTCCGCAGGCCCAGGACGCCGCCGGAGGCCGGCGCGGTGACGGCGGCCGGCGCAGCGGCCTCCAGGGTCAGCGCGAAGCTCGCCTTCGTGTCGACGCGCGCCGTCCACTCGCCCAGCGCCGCGTGGATGCGCCACGCGCTCTCGTAGGGCTGGAGGGCGCCGACGGGGGGATGCCCGTCACGAGGTCTCCCGGGTGGCGATCGTCGTCTCTCGGGTGGCGATCGTCCGCAGCAGGCCCGGCTCCCGGACGAGAACGTTGCGGTAGCGGGTGGTGACCGCTCCGGTGTCGCGCAGCGAGCGCAGCGCCCGCTGCACGCTCGCGTCGGAGATGTTCGCCAGCGCCGCGAGGTCGGTGTGGCTGAGCGGCACACTGATCCGCAGTCCGTCCGGCGACGGCTGGGCGTGGTGCTGGAGCAGGTAGTCCAGCACCCGTGCCACGCGGGTGGTGGCGTCGCCCGAGGCCGCGTCGACCCGGTAGCGGGTGGCGCCGCGCAGTTTGGCGGCCATCGCCCGGTGCATCGCCTCGGCCGCGTCCGCGCTGCCGCGCAGATGCTCCCGCAGCGCCCGCGCGGTCATGACCCGGGTCAGGGTCGGCCGGACCGCGGTCACCGTGGCCGACCGCGGCCGGTCGTCCAGCGCCGCCAGCTCGCCGACGACCTCGCCCGGTGTGCGCAGTGCGAGCAGCACCGTGCCGCCGTCCTGAGCGTCGCTGGTCACCTTGACGCAGCCGGTCAGGATCAGGAACGGGGAGGTCTCCGAGGAACCCTCGCTGATCAGCCTCTCCCCGGCCGCGAAGGTCACCGGGCGCCCCAGCCCGAGGAACCGTTCGGCGGCGTCCGGCGGCAGCTCGGCGAGCAGACTGCCGGGCGTCCAGTGGTATCTGCCGCCCGGGGACCGCCCCCCGCGTCCCGGCCGTATCGCGTCAGTGCGCACTCTGTCGGACCTCCCCCGAAGCCGGGCACGGACAGCTGACATGTTGCCCGGATGTCGTCATGTGACCGGATTCTGCCCGTCCGAAGTGCTCAAGATGTCAGAAACGCCGATACCCGTACGGCGGCACGCGGGGTGTCCTATCTTCGTGCCGCGAGCGGGCACGGCGGGTCGTAGGGGACGGCAACGTGCCCGTGGGGGCTGGGGGGTTCCTTGAACGCGTTCGCGTCCGGTCACGCGTGCGGAGACACGGGTGACCATCCGCCGTGGTCGCTGTCCGTCGACTTCGGTACGTGTTTCACGACGGCTGCCACGGCTGATACGGCCGTCAGGGCGGCCTCCGCAGCCACCGCAGCCACCGCAGCCACCGCGGGCACCGCGGGCACGGTGGCGTCGGCGGCCTCGGCGGTCGGTGTGGCCATGACCGGCACGGCAGTCGCGGCCGCGCCGCCGGTGATGCTGGAGATCGACAACAGCCGTTATCTGCCGTCCGTCGTCGCCCTGGACGCCGACGGGGCGCCGCTGACCGGTCGGGCCGCGCTCCAACGGGCCGTCAACCGGCCCGACCTGACCGAGCGGGCGCCCAAACGGGCGCTGGTCCGGCAGGACGCCGTGCTGCTCGGCGGACGGGCCGTGCCCACCGAGGAACTGGCGGCCGCCGTCCTGCGCCGGGTCCGGGAGGCCGCGCTCGCCGCGCACGGCGGGACGGCACCCGCCAGGACCGTCCTCACCCACCCGGTGCGCTGGGGCGCGGCCGAACTCGGGCGGCTCACCCGGGCGGCCGCCCTCGCCGGGATCGAGGAGCCCGAGCTGCTGCCCGAGCCGGTGGCGGCGGCGCTGCACCACACCCGCACGGCCGAAGTGCCCGAGGGTGCCTGCCTGGCGGTCTACGACCTCGGCGGCGGCACCTTCGACACGGCGGTGTTACGCCGCACCGCGACCGGGTTCGAGACGGTGGCCGTCGGCGGCGACCCGGACCTCGGCGGCGAGGACCTCGACGACTGCCTGGCCGACCTGCTCCGCGAGCGCGCCGTGGCCCGCGACCCCGACCCCTGGAAGGAGCTGACGGAGTCGGGGGAACCGGCGCTCACGGCCCAACTCGCCCTGCTGCGACGGGAGATCGTGGCAGCCAAGGAGGCGCTGTCCACCGCCGGGTCGGTCGAGATCGCCGTACCCGGCTATCCCGAACCCTTCCTGCTGCGCGCCCACGAGTACCGGGCGGCCGCCACCCCGTTGCTGACGCGCAGTCATGAAGTGCTCTCCGCGACCGTGTCGGAGGCCGGCCTCGACGCGGCCGCGCTGCACGCCGTCGTCCTCACCGGCGGCGCCAGCCGGACGCCGCTGATCTCCGACCTGATCGCCGAGCGCGAGGGCCGGCTGCCCGTGCTCAGCGTCGACCCCAAGGCGACCGTGGCGCTCGGTGCGCTCGCGGCCACCATCCCTGCCCCGGCGGGGAGTTCCACTCCGGCGGAGGACTCCGTCCGGCCCGGCCACGGCCCTCGCTCCGGCTCCGGATCCGGGGGCGGCCCGGACCGTGTCGTCCGCGGGCCGCGCTATCTGCGGCCCGACGGCGACCCCGACTTCGAGTTCGACCCCTACGACGACTGAGCCGCCCGCGCCACACCGGGCCGCACCGTCCGCGCACACCACCATCACCCAGGGACCGATCGCCATGTATCAGGCACCCCGTATCACCATGACCATGCTCGGCGCCTCCGGCTGCGGGAAGACGACGTACCTGCACGGCATGTACGCCGTTCTCTCCAGCGGCCTCAACGGCTACTTCCTCTACGCCACCGACCCCGACAAGGACCTCGACCTCGCCGACGCGTGGGACGAACTGTGCGTGGCGGGCACCCTGCCCGAGGCCACCGACGTGGTGCCCGTCGACTACGAGTTCGCCTTCAAACACGGCATGACCACCCTCCTGGAGATCGACTTCCAGGACTACCGGGGCGGCGCCGGCACCGACCGGATGGGCACGGCCGGGGCGTCCGCCGACGTCACCGCGCTGAAGGAGCGGCTGGCCATCTCCGACACCATCATCCTCACCCTCGACGGACAGCACGTCGCCGACTGGATCAACGACGCGGCCGGTGCCGAGGGACTGCGGAACCGGTCCGGAGACCCCATGCACATCGCCCGTTTCTCCCGGGCCATCTCCACCGTCGTGGAGGCCCACGTCCGGGAGGGCAACCAGACCCCGGCGATCATCGTGCTGCTCACCAAGACCGACCTGCTCGCCGACATCACGGGACGGCCCACCCGGGAGGCGCTGGACGTCGTACGGCGCAACCTGTTCGACCTCGTGCCGGTCCTCGCCCACCAGGTCACGGTGCTGCTCTGCCCGGTCCAGATCGGCACGTTCGGCCTGGACCGGCAGGACGCGCTGAAGGTACGGCCCGACCAGGTCAACCCCAAGAACCTGCACAAGCCGATCTCCTTCGCCCTGATGCACTACCTCACCGAGCGGCTGCCCCGTCAGCAGCAGGCCCTGAGCGGGCTCGACCAGCGGCTCGACAGCCAGCGGCAGGAGGTGGAGAGCCTGCGGAACGGCTTTCTGGGCTCCTGGATCAAGCGCGGCCGGATCAATGCCCTGAATTCCTCCATCGACGCCGACCGGACGCGGCGCGGCGAGACCGCCGGGGAGATCAGCGGGGCCCGCGTCTGGGCCGAGCAGATGGCCGAGGACCTGCGCACGAGCCCGATCTACCGGGACGGAAAGCTTCAGGAGGACTGACCGATGAGCGAACAACCACCGTCCTGGTCCGATGACCGGAAGGCAGCGGAAAGGGGTTACTCGGCGGGGCCGGAGTACGCGGCGGAAACCGGCTACCCGGCCGACGCGGACGACTGGGTGGACACGGGTGACCGGGTGGGTGCGGCGGCGGCTTCGCGAGGGGTGGACGCCGACGGGTGGTACGCCGTGGTCTACGGCCGTACCCACCGGGTCGACGAGTGGTGGCGGGCGCTGCCCCCGGGCATGCGGGCCGCCGGTCCGGTGGGGCAGGCGGTGCGGGCCGCGGTGGCCGGCGGTCGCCGACTCGCCGCCGGGCCGCGGCAGTTGCTGGCCCGGGGCGCGCACGGCGTGCTCGTGGGGGCGGCCTGCCGCATCGAGCTGATCGACTCCGACATGGCCGCGGAGCAGCACGGCAGGCCGCTGTACGGCTTCGTCGGCTGGCACCATCCCGACCCGCGTGCGTCCGTGCCCACGCTGACCGTGCTGGCCGAGGGATTCGCGCCCTGGGCGCACGCCGCGTATCAGCAGTACGTCGAGCCTGTCTGGCGTGCGCGTTCGGCGCCGGTGCGCATGTCGGCGCCACAGGCCGCGCCCTGGTCCGCGCACGCGGCGTACCCGCCCGGGCAGGCCGGTGGGCGGGATCCGGAGTGGCTCCCGGCCCGGCCGCACACCCTTCACCTGTTGCCGCAGCGGGAGGCGCGGCGGTGGTGGGACACCGCCGCGCACAGCGAGGTGCAGTGCGTTCTGGCCACCGGGTGGCAGGTGTCCCGGGACGCCGACCCCGCGGTCCTCACCCACGTGTGCGGCGCGGACGTCACCGCCCGGCAGACCGTCCGCCACACCCCGCCGAAGGAGCCCGCGCCGCCCAAAGCCACCCCGGCTCAAGCCCCGGCGCCCGCCGAGGAACGGCCGTCCAAGCCCAGGCACGGACTGTGCCACATCGCCAAACGGGCGGTGGGGCTCGGCTCCGGCAGCTCCGGCGGCTCCGGCGACGACAAGGCTTCGGCCCAGGGCGGACAGCAGGGGGACGGCCCGCAGCCGGGTGGTCACGACGGGCGGGACGCGGAGGACGGGTTCCTCGCCGGGATGGCCCGGGCGGTCGGCGAGTTCGTCGGTCTCGGAAAGCCGGAGCACCCACGGCAGGAGGACTTCGGCGGGCTCACCGGCCCGGCCGCGTACGAGGAGGACCTCGCGTACGACGCCGGGGCCGCCGCGCGTCCTCAGCAGCCCGTGCGTACGCCTCCGCCCGAAGGCCCCGTGTTCGGCCGTACCCGCGAGGTCGCGCCCGAGGACGCCTCGGCCGCGGACGCGTTCGACGAGTGGGACGACGACCCACCGGCCCCCACGGGCCGGCACTCCGGGCGCGCCGCCCAGCCGGGAGGCCGTGGCCCGGCCGGCCGAGGCGGGCTCGGGCGGAGCGACAGGGGTTCCGAGGACTGGGGTGCCGGTCGCCAGGACGACTGGCAGGACGACCGCCAGGACGACTGGCAGGACGACCCGGGGGACGTCCACCGCGACGGCCGTACCACCGCTCCCGGAGACCCCGGCGACTCCGATTCCCGTACCGCTGCACCTCGTACTGCCCCTGGTTGCGCCACTGGTTCCGCCCCCGGCCCCGCCGACCCGTCGATCGGAGAGAACGCATGACCGCCGCACCGCACCCGCTGCACCAGGAAGTCGTCAAGTTCGCGGAGGACGCTGCTCTGTTGCTGGAGCGCGCCGCAGCGGCCGGGGCACCGCCCGCCGGGACCCCGGCGATCCAGGGGGCCACGGCCTCGGACCCCGGACCCAACCCTTCCGCAACGTCCCCGCAAGCATCGGCCCAAGCCGCCGCCTCGGCCGGCACGGCCTCTGCGGCGGCCGCCGCAGGGGCGATTCGGGCCGAGGTCGCCGCCGCCCGGGACGGGGCGGCGACCGTCGTCGTGGTCGGCGAGAAGAAGCGCGGCAAGAGTTCACTGGTGAACGCCCTCGTCGAGCACCGCGACCTGCTGCCGGTCGAGGTCGACGTGGCGACCGGGGTGCACATCCTCGTCCGGCACGCGGAGAAGCCGCACGCGCTGGCGTACGTCGACGGCGGGCAGCGGACGCGGTCCATCGAGCTGAGCGACCTCACCGAGTACGCGGCGGTCGACCCGGTCACGCAGGCGCCGTACCGCGGCGACGTCCACCACGTCGAGGTGGGGATACCCGCGCAGCTACTCGCCACCGGGCTGCGGCTGATCGACACGCCCGGCGTGGGCGGTCTGGTGTCGGGCCACGCCCGGATCACGATGGCGACGCTGCACCACGCCGACGCCCTGGTCTTCGTCGTCAACGGTTCCTCCGAACTCACCGCCTCCGAGCTGGCGTTCCTCGAAGAGGCCACCGCGCGCATCGCCGAGGTGGTGTTCGTGCTGACCCAGACGGACAAGTACCGTTCCTGGCCGCAGGTGCTGGAGCGCAACCGGGAACTCCTCGCCCGGCACGCCCCGCGCTACGCCGCCGCCCCCTGGTACCCGGTCAGCAGCCGGGCCCACCAGGACGCGCTGACCGCGCTCGCCAGGGGTGACGAGGAGCGCGCCGCTCGGCACATGGCGGCCGACGGCTTCGTCTCGCTGCGGTCGGCGCTCACCAGCCGCGTGGCCACGCGCGCCGCGGAGCTGCGGCTGGCCAACATCGTCCACGTCGGCCGGGCGAGCCTGGCCCCGCTGGCCGCCGCCGAGGAGCGCCGGCTGCGCGCGCTGGCCCAGGACCCCACCCTGGTGGACGACATCCAGCGCCAGCGCGACGCGCTGCGCGCCCTCCAGGATTCCGACGCCCGCTGGCGCGGCATGCTGCGCAAGGCCACGCGCGAGTTGGAACGCCGGCTGCGCACCGGTCTCAAGCGCAACATCAACGACCTGCGCCAGCTCGCCGACGCGAAGATCGCCTCGCTCTCGGGGGAGGAACTGGCGGGCGCCCTGCCCCGGGACCTGGAGGCGGGCATCGAGGCGGTCTGGATGGACCTCGACCACGCCACCCGGGAGGGCGTCGCACGGCTCACCGCGCTCATGGAGCGCGAGTGCGGCATCGGCGACGAGGAGTCGTTCGACGGTCTGAGCCGGCCGGACCGGCTGGCCGCGCTGCCGCCGCTGGTGCGCTCCGCGCACGACGGGGGCGGCCTGCTCGGCACGGTCGAGCGGGTCGTCCCGACCCTGAGCACCGGGGCGCTCACGGTCGCCCTCACCGCGATGGCCACCTCCGGTGTCCTGCTGCCGCTGGCCGCCGGCTTCGGCATGATCACGCTGCTCTCCAGGCGCCGCCGCAACCGCGACGAACTGGTCCGGGCCCGCGGCGACGGCAGCCGATACGCGCAGCGCGTCATCAACGAGCTGGAGACCGAGGTACCGCCCAAGATCACCGAGGCCGTGGACGAGGTCGGCGAGCGGCTCGCCGAGCGCCTCGGCGACCGCATCACCGCCCAGCGCCGTCTGCTGGAGGACGAACTCGCCAACCTCCAGCGCCACGCCCGCGCCTCCAAGGAGCAGCGGGCCGCGCAGCGCGAGCGGGCCCAGCGCCGGATGGCCGCCCTCTCCGGCCTGCTGCGCCGCGCCGACGACCTCACCCACCGCCTGGCCGCCGAACCCGGGCCGCAGCCCGTCCCGTCGTCCGTTCCGGCGTCCGGGCCGTCGTCCGCCTCCGCCTCCGACCTCGCCTCTGACCTCGCCCCCGACCCCGCCTCCGACGTCGACCCTGATGCCGCCCCCGGGCCCGCCGGCCCGCGCGCCACCGCCGAGGACCGCACATGAACATCGTCATGCTGGGCCACAGCAACGCGGGCAAGACGACCTACATCGCGATGATGTACGCCCTGATGCGCAAGGGATACGGCGGTTTCAAGGTCCGTGCCGAGGACGGCGGCCTGGACCGCGAACTGCGGGCCGCCGCCGACGCCGTCCGGCAGGGCAGCTATCCGCCGCCCTCCTCACGGCGCGAGCAGCACGTCTTCCGTCTCTCCCACGGCCGCCGCACCGTCGCAGGGTTCACCTGGACCGACTATCGCGGCGGCGCCCTCAACAGCCGTACCGACGACGAGGAGACCGCCCGGGTGCTGGCGGAGCTGACCGAGGCGGACGGGATCGTCGTCTTCGTCGACGCCCACCACCTCGCCCACGACACCCGCGGCGGACGTGAGGTGCGGCGGCTGACGGTCCTGCTCCAGCGGGCGATGGAGGGCCGCACCAGCCGGATCCCGGTCGTCCTCGCGTACACCAAGGCCGATCTCCTGACAACGGACGACGCCTGGGCGCGCGCCACCGCGCCGCTGGATCCGCTCCAGCAGTCACTGGAGCGGGCCTCCATGGTGCGGGGCGCCACCGTCGCCCTGTCCTGCGGGCCGCGGCCGGCCGGGGTCCAGGTGCCCGTGCTCTGGTGCCTGGCGCAGCACCTGAGCATCCGGGTGGAGGACCTGGAGCACGAACTGGCCGTCAGCCGCCGCCTCGCGGAGGAGGCGAAGAACAAGGCCGGGCTCTGGAACAGTTTCGTCTCCACCCTGGACGGCGTGGAGAGCGAGTACCGCAAGTGGCAGCGCCACGAGCAGGAGGCCAAGGCGGAGGCGGCCGAACTCGCCCCGCTGAAACGTCCGGCGAAACGGTTGCTGGCCGCGCTGGAGAAGGCCCGCGAGCAGACCGCCCCGCCCGTCCCGGCCGGGCGGGGTCACCGCCCCGCCCGTCCCGGCCGGGCGGTGACATGAACGCCGCGAGCGGCGCGACCGGCGCGAGCGGCGCCGGTCCCGAGCAGGGCGAGCTGTGCACGGCCGCGGCCCGCCTGGTGGACACCGCCCTGGAATCCCTGACGCCCGAGGCCGGAACCGTCACCGCCGCGCTGGAGGCCGTACGGGACCGGCTCGCGGAGGGACGGCTGCGGATCGCCGTCGGCGGCCGGATGAACGCAGGCAAGTCCACGCTCGTCAACGCCCTGCTCGGACAGCGGCTCGCGGCCACCGCCGCCACCGAGTGCACCATGGTGGTGGCCTGGTTCCGCCAGGGTGTGCAGAACAAGGTGCGGGTCCGCCGGCTCGACGGCCGCGCCTACGACATCCCCGCGCACCCGGGCGGCGGCATCCCGCGCGATCCGGGCCGGCTCGGCAGCCCGCCGGAGGAGATCGCCGAACTGCTCGTCGACGTCACCAGCAGCGAACTGACCCGGCGTCACATCCTCATCGACACCCCGGGGATGGACACCCTCAGCGGTCTCGACGACGTGGCCCTGCGCGCGCTGGCCCAGGCCGACGCCCTGCTGTACGTCATGCCGCACCCCGGCGCCGGGGACGCGGAGGCCCTCCAGTCGCTGCGCCGCCAGGCCGGGCCCCGGATGACCGCGATGAACGTCCTCGGCGTCCTCAGCCGTATCGACGAACTCGGCACCGGCACCGGCACCCCGTGGCCGCGTGCCCGCAGGGTGGCGGCCACCTACACCACCCGCCTCACCGGCATGGTCTCCCACGTCGTCCCGGTCGTCGGCCTGCTCGCGCAGACCGCGGGCGGTGACGAGTTCACCGAGGACGACACCACGCTGCTGCGCCGACTCGCCGACGTGCCACGGGAGGCGCTGGAGGAGGCGCTGTACTCGCCGGAGGCGTTCGCCGCGTGGGAGGACGGCCCGCTGGACCGGTCCGGACGGCTGCGCCTGCTGGACCTCCTGGGCACCTACGGCATCGCGCTCGCCGTCGGCCTCCTCACCGGCGCCGACGGCGGCCCCGCCGTACGCGGCACCGGCGCGCTGCTCGACCGGCTGCGGTCCGCCTCCGGACTGGACGCGCTCGTAGGGGAGATACAGGTGCGCTTCGTGGCCGCCGCCGACCGGCTGCGCGCCGCGTCCGCCCTCCAGGCCCTGGACGACCTGGCCCTCGCCGTGCCGGGTGCCACGGACCCCGCCGCAGGCGACGCGCTGGCCGCCCTGCGGTCCGGGGTGGCCGCACTGCGCCGACACCCACTGCTACGGCAGACCGAACTCGGCGCGGCTCTCGCCGAGTTGGCGAACGGCACGCTGTCGCTCGGCGACTCCGAGGCGGCCGCGCTGGTCGCCCTGGCGACGGGCACGGACGCCGCGGCCTGTCTGCGCCTGCCGCCGGACGCGACGGCCCGCGACATCGCCCGGGCGGCGGGGAAGGCGGCGGCCGGCTGGCGGGTGCGGGAGGCCTCCGGCCCCCGGGCGGTACGGCGCCACGCGCGCACGGCACGGGAACTGTGCGAGGAGTTCCACTTCCGCTCCGCCGAACCGGCCCGTCACCAGGCCCGTCACCAGGCCCCTCACCAGCCCGGATGATGCGGATCGACGGGGAAGCCGCCGAGACCGGGGTCGTCCGGGACGTGCGGGTCGGCGAGGTCGTCCTGGGAGAGGGGATCGTCGGGGTCGTCCGAGAGGCCGTACGTGTCGCGGTCGTACGCGTCCGGGTCGTACGCGTGGTGCTCGTACGGGGACGGGTGCGGATCGTGGCTGCCGTCGGGGGTGTCGTCGTCGGCGTCGTCGTCCGACTCGTCGGCCTCAGAGGCGTATCGGTCCTGAGACGCGGTGTAGTGCTCGCCCCAGTCGTGGGAGACGGAGGGGGACGGGTCCGGGTAAGGGCCGTCCGGTGCGTACGGGCCGTCCATGACATGGTCGGCGGTCGTGGCGGCGGCCTCGGCGGTGTCCGCCGTGCGGGCGGCGCCCGAGCGGTCGGCGGGGTGCGCGGGAGCGTCCGCGTGGCCGCCGGCGTCGCCCTCCGTGTGCGGCGAGGGCTGTGATGGCGAGGCGGTGGGCAGCATCAGCAGCGTCCCGCCGACCAGGACGGCCGCCTCGCCGGTCCGCTCCGCGAGGGAGCGCCGGGGACGTGCCAGCGGGCCGTCGGCGGGGACGACGGGAAAGCCCAGCGGCGCGGTACGGCCGCGCGGCAGGGCGCCCAGCCACGCGTCGGCCGCGAACTTCTTCGCCTTGATCTCCACCCGCACCTTGCGCAGCGTGGCCGGCGGCAGTCCGCCGACGCCGCGTTCGAAGAGGTCATGGTAGAGGTCGTCCGGCACGATCAGCGCCATGTCGCTGCCCTGCGCCGCGGCGAGTTCCTTGCGCAGCGCCACCGAGTCCAGCAGCCGTGAGGCCAGTTCGACCGACCAGGCCACGAAGCCGAGCCGGGCCTGCCGCACCGAGCCCTGGGCCAGTGCCACCCGCAGCCGGATCAGATGCTCCTCGGGGACCCGCGCGTTGAGCAGCGGGAGCATGTCGCGCAGGCCGAGGATCAGTCCCGGGACGGCCTGGTCCTCGTCGATCTCCGGTGGCAGCAGAAGCAGTTGGCCGTCTCCGCGGTCCTGCCGCTCGCAGCCCCGCCAGGGGACGCCCGCGTTGCGGCAGGCCTGGTCCAGCGCGTGCGCCACGCCGTCCTGGACCTTCGCCTGGGCGGCGTAACTGCGGCCGCTGTAACGCTCGACGTCGACGACCAGACACAGTCTGCGCCGACTCTTCACCCGTTCGTCCCCCATGGAGCCCCCACTCCTCGCGCACCGGGCCCCTCACCGGCCCGACCGGTCCACGGGGCAGCGTAGCCACGGGACCGCACGCCCGGCGCGTTCTCCTCACAAACCGTCACCGCACCACCGTCGCTGGGGGGCGAACCGATTCCGGTGCCAGGAGGCCCTGCCGCCGCGGCTGGACGTCTTCGTGCGGAGCCCTCGCGCGGGGCGGTTACTCCTGTAAGGCTCGGACGCGTGACGTACGTAGTGACCGTTGACATCTGCATCCCGGAGGGCACTCCGGAGATGGACCCGCTCCAGCGCGCCGGCGCCGTGGCGCTCATCGAGGACGGATTCGACTCCGTCCGGGCCGTCGAGGGGCCCGACGGCGTGCAAGTCGATGTTCTCGACACCATCGTGGCCGTCCACCCGGGCGGCGCCCTGCTCAAGGTCGTCGTGGAGGCTCCGGCCCTGGAGTTCGCCGAGGACTCGGTGCACGCGCTCGCGGACGAACTGCTGGAGCGCACCGAGCTGTTGGCGGACTGGACGATCGACCGGTGCGAGGTCGAACTCCACCAGGACCTGGCCAGGAAGAGCCTCGACGCCGCCGAAGGTCCTGACGCCCCGCCCGACGACCCCGCCGCCCGCAAGGCCCGCCACACCCAGAGCCCGACGACCGAGGGCACCGACGCGGGCCACGACGCCGACGACAAGACCTCGGCCGTACGAAGCCGGATGCTGAGGTCGGCGAGCAGACTGCGCTCCTTCCCTCCCGCCGCGTTCGGTGTACCCGACGATGAGGACGAGTTCGAGGAGGGGGAGGGCGGCGACGAGGTGTTCGCCGTCTCCCGGGAGAGTGCCCGGCTCGCCGCGGGTGCGCTGGTCCACGCGACGGACGCCCTGGTGGACGAACTCTTCGAGGACGTGCAGGTCCTGACCCAGGAGGACGCCACGGTCGCGGAATGCGAGGGACCCCTGTGGCACCTGGAACGCCTTCCGGACCGCTACGCGCTCCAGTACGACGCCCGCTTCGCCCGCCGCTTCCTGGTGACCGTGATCGCCCTGACCACCCGCTTCACCGACGGAAGCTTCCAGCGCCTCAGCTGCGTCGCCGAGGAACTCGCCCTGAGATTCCTCCTCGGCCAGGCGACCACGACCCTGGAACTCCACGGCCTTCTCGACGACGACGTGTCGGCCGCTCTCGCCGCCTTCGTCGACCATGTGTACGAGGACATGGACCACGAGTGGCTCTACGACGACTCGACGGACGGGATCACCGACGGCGTCACGGACGGAATCGACGAGGCCGTGGCGGGTGCGGTTCCGGGATTCGCGCCCAGGGCGTTCCGGTCGTGGTTCACCCCGTTCCACGAGGGCAGATACGTCCACCCGTCCGTGGCGGACGAACCCGACGGGGTGGCGCAGTGAGCTACCGGGCGGTGGGCGCCCGGACGGCGACGTAAGGGTTTCGTCATCTCCCGCGGAGCTCGGGAGGGCCGCTCGCACCGTTGAATGGGGTGGCGACAGGCACACTCTCGGGAGGCGGGGATGGGGCGCGTGCGGAAGGTACTGACCAGTCCGTTGGTCATCGGGGCGCTGGTGGTGGCGATGGCCGGGTTCGGTTTCGGGCTGTACTGGTTCCAGCCGTGGAAGCTGTGGCAGGACGAGACCGTCGAGGAGCCCCTGCCCGCGGTTGTGGCGACCGCTCCTCCCGCGGCGGCGCCCTCCGGGGCATCGTCCTCGCCGGCCGGGCCGCGGACGCTGGCGAGCGGTCGGCTCATCAGCCACGAGCACACGACGTCGGGCACGGTGAAGCTCGTACGACTGGACGACGGCTCCCACGTCGTCCGGCTGGAGCAGCTCGACACCAGCAACGGGCCGGACCTGCGCGTGCTGCTGACCGACGCACCGGTGAAGGAGGGGACGGGCGGCTGGCGCGTCTTCGACGACGGGGAGTACGTCAGCCTCGGCAAGCTCAAGGGCAACAAGGGCAGCCAGAACTACGCCGTGCCCGACGGCATCGACCCCGCCCGCTACACCAGCGTCAGCATCTGGTGCGACCGCTTCGACGTCTCCTTCGGCGCCGCCGAACTCGCCCGCGCCTGACGCCGGAAGTCCTCGGACGGCCTACCCGGCGGCAGAGCCGGGCATGTCCAGGAGCACCAGGGCGTCGTGCTCCGGCTCGTCGAACAGGCTGTGGGCGGCGGGGTGGCGGAAGACGTAGCGGGCGATGTTGCGGTCCTTGGCCGGCCATGCTCGCGAGGGTGCGCAGATGCTCGTGCTCGTCGTCCTCCAGGCGCAGGGCACGGGCGAGGGAGTCCACGACGGACGGGCCGGGGCGGGTCTCCTTGCCGCGTTCGAGGGGTGCAGTAGTCGATGGTGATGCCGGCTGGCGAGGGCGGCAGGTTCCTCGCGGCGCAGCCCGGGCGTGCGGCGCAGCCCGGTCCCTGGCGTGAGCCCGGTCTCGGAGGGCGTCAGCCGAGCGCGTCGGGCCCGCAGGAAGCGCCCCAGCTCGGTGCCGCCCTCGGCGCACGCTGCCGCCGCCGGCCGGACTGTCGGGCGTCGTCGTGCTGCTTGCGGCGGTGGCGGCCTGCGAGACCTGGTGGTACGCGGAACTGCGCCGGAGCGTCCGTCCGGACCAGGGCCGGACAGGGGCGCTCGCTCCGCCGCCTGGTTGACCACCCTGCCCCGCCTTCAGGGGCCATGAATCCGGTGAAATGTCATAAAATATGATGTGGCGTAAATAAATGGTGTCAGGTATCGGCTATCAGGTATCAGCTAAGGGAGGAATGTCCTCATGGCTGAGAACACCGGCGCAGAGCAGGGCGGTGCGCCCGGTTCTCGCGGCCGGACGACCATCGCCGATGTGGTGGTGGAGAAGATTGCCGGTTTGGCCGCACGGGACGTGATCGGTGTCTACGCGCTGGGTAGCGGATTCGCGCGCTCGATGGGATCCATGCGGGAGCGGATGCCTGGCGCCGGTAGCGGCAGATCCGCCAAACGCGGGGTCAGCGTAGAGGTCGGAGAGCGGCAGGCTGCCATCGATCTGGAGATCGTCGTCGACTACGGCGTCTCGATCACGGACGTGGCCGGTGCGGTGCGGGAGAACGTGATCTCCGCGGTGGAGCGGATGGCGGGTCGGGACGTCGTGGAAGTCAACATCATGGTCAGCGACGTGAAGCTTCCCGATGAGGAGGACGAAGGGGAAGTGTGGCAGCGGGTCCAGTGACCGGGGCGGGGCAGCCCGCTCGAGTGAAGGAGCGCGTGATGAGCAGGGCCGTGGTGGGCTTGATCGCCGGAATGGCGCTGGGTTTCGCCGCGTATTTCGGTGACTTCTGGGCCTTCCTGCTGGTGCTGGGCCTGGGCGCCGTCGGTTTCGTGGCCGGGCGGTTCATGGAAGGTGATCTCGAAGCGGGCGACTTCGTCCGCCGCCGGGACCGGCAGGAGCGGATCCGCGACGACCGGCGACGGGCTCGGGGAGACTGGCGGCAGTGACCGGTGAGGCCGGTCGGCGTCCGGGCATCCCCCGAGCGGAGCGCGGTGCGATCACCGTCGCCGACCGGGTCGTGGCGAAGATCGCTTCCCAGGTGGCGCGCGAGGCGCTGAGCCGGTCCACCGAGTCGGCCGGCCACGTACCCCCCGGCCGCCGGACGCCAAGCGTGACCACCTCCGTGCGGCGGGCACCGGAGCGGAGTACCGCAGTACGACGAGACGCCGAGTCCGCCGCCGGACGGCAGGCGGTGCTCGGCGAGGCACGGCTGCGCATCACAGTCGAGCTCGGCTACCCGTCCGACATCGGGGCGCAGTGCGCCGCGGTGCGCCGGGAGGTCACCGAACGGCTCAGGACATGGGCCGGCATGGAGGTGACCGACCTCGCGGTGTCGGTCGAGAGGCTGCACTCGGCGCACACGCGGCACACGCGGCACACGGGCCAGGAGAGGGTGAGGTGAGCGCACGCCTGGCGGGCCGGCACGTGCGCCCGACTGCTTCGCTCAAGGTGCGCGTCGTCCGATACCGATCAGACTTGTATTCATGGCAGAAGAACGTCGGCCGCGCGCCGGGAAATCCTCGACGACAGCCGCTCGTCGCCGCACGGCAACAGTGCGGGGAGCGGAGCATGCCGCGCGTGCTGCTTGCCGGAGCCTGGAGGGGCTGATCGGCCACCCCACGGAGGGCGTATCAGCGGTGAGACGTACCGACGACGGTTGGTGCGTCGTCGTGGACGTCCTTGAGCTGCCCCGGATTCCGGACACGACGAGCCTGCTTGCCTCGTACGAGGTGCAGCTCGATCAGGACGGCGAACTCCTTGAGTACTCCAGGGTCCGCCGCTATCGGCGAGGGTCCGCCGATGAGTGACCCCAGGTTTGCCTGACAAGCGGAAGGACGCCCTATGCCTGCGACCACCTACTCCGACGAGGTAGTGGCGTGCCCACCGCGCGCCAGCACGTTGTACGACGTGCTGGAACTCATCCTTGATCGGGGCATGGTGATCGACGTGTTCGTCCGGGTCTCCCTGGTCGGCATCGAGATCCTCAAGATAGACGCGCGCATCGTCGTGGCGAGTGTGGACACCTACCTGAGGTTCGCGGAAGCGTGCAACCGGCTGGACCTGGAGCGTGATTCCGGCAGCACCACCGTTCCCGAGCTGTTCAGCGGAAGGGCTGCCAAGTCCATCGGCAAACGCAAGGTCCGCGAGGCCGCGGAAGGCGTGGGTGACACCGTGCGCAAGGCGGTCGGGGGCCGGGGCGACGACACCGACGAGCCTGACGAGGACGAGGAAGAGCAGCAGGAACGGCCGAGGAAGCGGCGTGCTCCCGCCCGTGGCGGTACGAGCCGACGACGACCCGTGGAGGCATGAGTCGTGACAGTCGTGACAGCCGACGGTGTGTACGTCTACGCGATCATCCGGGCGAGGAGACGATTGCCGACGGACGTGGGCGGTGTGGGCAGCCCGGCTGCCCCGCTGCGAACGATCCAGCAGGGGCGGGTCGCCGCTGTCGTCAGTGAGGCTCCCCCGAATCTGCGCGCCAGACGACGCGATCTGCTGGCCCACCAGGAAGTGTTGCTGCGCCTTTCGGACCAGGGTCCGGTACTGCCCATGCGGTTCGGGATGGTCGCACCGGACGAGGAGACGGTGCGGGGTCAGCTGGCCGCCGGCGAGGCGGACCACATGGCCGCACTGGAACATCTCTCCGACGGGGTCGAGGTCAACGTCAAGGCGTTCCCGGCACAGAACGCGTTGAGAAGCCTCCTCGCGGACGACAAGAAACTCCGGCGGCTGCGGGACGAGGCGCTTCGGCGGCCCGGGTACGAAGCCAACCTCCGACTGGGTGAAGCCGTGGCGGCCGCTCTGGAGAGCAGGGCCGCGGAAGCCGGTCGGGGACTTCTGCGCGAGCTCACACCCAGGGCCCGTGCGGTTGCCTCGGGGCCCGAAGTCCAGGGATGCGTGCTGAACATGTCGTTCCTCGTCGACCGCGGCGACAGCGACGACTTCCGAAGCGCGGCGGAGCAATTCGCCGAGACGCACTCCGAACGTGTCGAGGTGCGTCTCGCGGGCCCGCTGCCCTGCTACAGCTTTGTCTCCGCTGGAGGCAGGCGTGTTCGGACCGTCGGAGTCTGACATGGGACTGATCACCGGACTGCTCACGCTCCCCATCGCACCGGTCCGCGGCGTGATGTGGGTGGCGGAGAAGCTCAACGACGCGGCTGAGCGCGAGTTGCACGACCCAGGAGTGCTCCGTGCCCAGCTGGCTCAGCTGAACCGGGAACTCGAAGACGGAGACATCAGCTTGGAGGAGTTCGAAAGGGAAGAGGAACGGCTGCTCGACCGGCTGCATGCCGCACGGGTCTGCCCTGCGCCGAACGATCGAAGGTGAGCACTCATGGATGACAAGGAAAAGGTGGCGCTCGCGGCCGCTGTAGTGGGCGGCTATGTGCTCGGCCGGACGAAGAAGGGCCGACTGGCTCTGTCCGTGGCGACCTATCTCGCGGGTCGGCGATTCGGCCTCGAACCTCGTCAGCTCGCGGCCGAAGGGATGCGCAGGCTGGGGGAGATTCCGCAGTTCGCCGAGTTGCAGGAGCAGTTGCGAGGGGAAGTCCTCGAAGCGGGCCGCAAGGCAGTGACTGCCGCTGCCGACCGGGGCATGAGCACGCTTGCCGACGCCCTCAGCGACCGCACGGCCCGGATCGGCCAGAAGGCGGACGAGGACGAGGACGAGGCGGAGGAGTACGCGCCGGAAGACGAAGACGCGGAGTACGAGGAAGAAGAAGAGGAAGAGCCGGAAGAGCCGGAGGAGGAAGAGCCGGAGGCCGAGTACGAAGAGGACCAGGAGGCTGAGGGAGAGGAAGAGGGCCAGCCGGAAGACGAATACGAGGCCGAGGCCGAGGCCGAGGCCGAGGGCGAAGAGGAAGAGGAAGAGCCGGAGGAGGAAGAGCCGGAAGAGGAGCGGCCCCCGCGGCGCCGCGGTTCTCCGCGATCGGCTCGGTCCCGCAGGACACCCGCACCGGCGGCACGCAAGAAGGCCGCTCCCGCGGCTCGGGCGGCCAAGGCCGCGCCACGGAAGGCTGAACCGGCCAAGAAGACGGCGGCGAAGAAGTCCGCCGCCGCCAAGAAGGCCGCTCCCGCCAAGAAGTCCGCGGCCAGGAAGACGGCGGCGAAGAAGACCGCTCCTGCCAGGAAGACGGCGGCGAAGAAGACCGCTCCTGCCAAGAAGGCAGCGGCGAAGAAGACCGCTCCTGCCAAGAAGTCCGCGGCCAGGAAGACGACGTCATCGAAGCGAGCAGCATCCAAGCGCGTCGATCGTCGGAGGTAGCCAGTCATGACCAAGACGGAGAAAGACCAGCCCACAGAGGAAGCGTCGGGTGTGGACCGGCTCCGCGAAGAGCTGGCCAACTTCCTCTCCGCGCAGGTGGAGAATCTCGCCGAGAAGGCGGGTGACAAACTGACCGACGTTACCGGGAAGCTTTCCGATGCGGCCGAGAACGGTGGCTCGCTTCCCGCGATCGGCTCCCGCATCCTCAAGGGCGACTCCCCGCTGAAGGCATTCGCTTCGGAGAAGGCCAAGGGTGTCAAGGACAACGTTGTGGGGAAGGCCAAGGAAGCCTTCGGCGGAGGGAAAGGGAAACGCAAGTCCAACGGCGGCAAGGTCATGAACATCATCGAGGTTCTCGATGTGGGAGTGCCCCTGCGTGACGCTTACGACCACTGGACACAGTACGACCAATTCAGCAGCTTCGCGAAGGGCGTTCGCGACGTTTCGAAGAGTGACGAGGTGGAGAGCGACTGGAAGGTCAAGGTCGGCCCTTTCTCGCGCAGCTTCAAGGCGACCGTTCAGGAACAGATTCCTGACGACCGCATCGTCTGGACCTCCGAAGGGTCCGAGGGAACCACCCGCGGCGTGGTCAGTTTCCATGAACTGGCACCCACCCTGACGCGCATCGTCCTGGTCGTGGAGTACTACCCGTCCGGGTTCTTCGAGAAGACGGGCAACCTGTGGCGGGTCCAAGGGCGCCGCATGCGACTGGACTTCAAGAACTTCCAGCGGTACGTCACCCTCACCGATGAAGAGCCCGAAGGCTGGCGCGGTGAAATCCGTGACGGTGAAGTCGTCGTGTCCCACGAGGACGCCATGGAGGAAGAGCAGGCCGAGCAGGAGGAATCCGAGGGCGAGGAGCCCGAGGAGCCCGAGGGTGAAGACGAAGGCGAGGCCGGGGAAGGCGCCGACTCCGCATACGAGGACGAAGACGAATCCGAAGGCGTCTACGAGGACGAGGAGGACGAGGAGGGAGAGGGGGCGGAGGACGAAGGCGAACCGGAAGGCGCATACGAGGACGAGGAAGAGGAGGAAGCGGAGGACGAGGAGGAGCCGGAGGACGAGGACGTATCCGCGTCCAGGAAGCGACGAGGGCAGAGGCGACGCCGTGTCTGACGTCGAATTCCGGCAGAGGTCCTACCCCGTCTCAGGCCCGCAGACCACCAACCTTGCCGACATCCTGGAGCGCGTTCTCGACAAAGGGATCGTGATCGCCGGGGATATCAAGATCGACCTCCTCGACATCGAGCTGCTCACCATCCGGCTCCGCCTGTTCGTGGCGTCCGTGGATACCGCGAAGAAGGCCGGAATCGACTGGTGGGAAACCGATCCGGCACTCAGCTCGCGCGCTTCCCGCAGCGCCCTTCAGGAGGAGAACCGCGCATTGCGTGAGCGTCTGGAGGCGCTCGAATCCAGCACGAAGGACGAATTGCCCAAGCGGCGACTGCCCAAGCGGTGACCCCGCAGCGATGCCCCCAGCGAGGACCAAGGAGAACCGAGACACATGACGGAGCGCGGCCCTGAGCGTTCGGACGCCAACGCCACCTATGTGTTCGCTGTCTGCTGGAACCCGGACCCGTCGGCCGTCGCCGGGCTGCCAGGTGTCACCGACGAGGCGCCTGTGAGCACGCTGCCGCTGGAGACACTGACAGCGATCGTCCAGACCGTCCGAGCACGCGACTTCACCAACGAGGCCTGGCAGGCGCGCCTGTGCGACCAGCGGGAACTGGAGCGATACGCACGCGCTCACCACGAGGTCGTCTCCGCGGTCGCCGCCTGCTGCCCCACGGTTCCCCTGCCGATGGCCACGCTCTACCAGAGTGCGGAGAGGGCGCGGGACGCGCTGGCCGACGAGGCGGACCGGTTCCACGCGGCGCTCGAGCGCGTTGCGCACCACGCCGAATGGGGCGTGAAGGTGTACGTGCCGCCCTGCCCGCCGGACGATGCGATCCGCAGCACCACGCCGACCGACCGGTCCCGCCCGGCGCCCGGAGCCGGCCTCGCCTACCTGGACCGCAAGCGGGGCGCGCAGGAGCGCCGCGAGCGGCGTCAGGACGACGCGCTGCAGGCCGCGGAAGCAGTGGATGCCGAAGTCCGCCGCCTCGCCGCAGCGTCCCGACGGCTGCGGCTGCATGGCCCCCAGGCTTCCGGGGAACGGCGGGTTCAGGTCCTCAACGCGACCTATCTGGTGGCAGAACACCGTGCCGACGAGCTCACCCTGCTGACACAGGCGCTGCGGGAACGGACCGGGGCGCAGATCGAGCTGTCAGGGCCGTGGGTGCCCTATTCGTTCGTCGGCGAGGTGTAGGCCGTGACGCATCACATGACGCATGACGTGGCGCCCTGGGACAGCCCCGGGCCCCTGGACGGCCCCATCGGGGTTCCGCTCGTCGACCTGCTGGACCGTGTCCTGGCGACCGGCGTGGTGATCAGCGGTGACCTGGTCATCGCCATCGCCGACGTTCCGCTGGTACGCCTGTCGCTCCATGCTCTGCTGTCGTCCGTCAGTGAACGCGTCCCGGCGCCCTGGGCGGACGGAGGCCCGCTGTGACCGGCTCTCGACTCGACCTGGACTCCGAAAAGGTGGGACATGACCTCGTCACCCTGGTTCTCACCGTGGTCGAACTCCTCCGACAGCTGATGGAGCGCCAGGCGATTCGCCGCATCGAGCAGGGCGATCTCAGTGATGAACAGGCTGACGAGATCGGAACCACGTTGATGCTGCTCGACCAGCGGATGACAGAACTCTGCGAGCAGCACGGAGTGCGTCCGGAGGATCTCAATCTCGACCTCGGACCACTCGGCACCCTTTTGCCCCAGAACTGAAGTCGGACGCCCTCGTACGGCCCAGAAACGGCCGGGCATCCACTTTCTGGTTGGCAGCCCTCGGCAGGGACACTTGGCGAGGAACGTGACGACTGCGGGAGGTGCCCGTGGCAGTGAGGTATCGGCTGGTCAAAGCGAGTCCGCGGACGGTGTGGGCCGTTCTGTCGGACGGCGACCGCTACACGGAGTGGGTGGTGGGCACCTCGGCGTCCCGGCAGACGCGGGGTCGATGGCCGGAGGTGGGCGCCGCGCTCTCCTACGAGGTCCGGTTCGGCCCGGTCCGCCTGGCCAACGAGACGGTTGTGCGGCGGTCCGAGGAACCGATCGCTCTGGAGCTGGAGGCGAAGGCGGGCGCGCTCGGCACGGCACGGATCGCGTTCGAGCTGCGCCCATGGGGTGAGCACTGTCTGCTCATCGTGGACGAGCATCCGCTGGAGGGCGCCGGCGGCCTGCTGCACAACGCGGCGGCGGAGGTCGTCATCCAGCTGCGGCACCGTGCCGTGCTGGCTCGCCTCGCCCGTATCTGCGAGGCGGAGGACGAGGCGGACGAGGAGATCGCCGAGGGCACGAGCACGGCCTCGGCGGCCGGGCCGCGCGCCCGGGGAAGCGGCGATGCCTGATGCCGCCGACCAGCAGCGCTAGTGACGCGCACCGCCCTGCATGGCCGACCGGGCACGCGAGTCACCGGCCGGACGTCCACTGCGACGCCCGGCGGTGAGCAGCCCATGGCTCGCGCGTGACAAGTGAAGGCGATCGGCCTGGGCGGTCGGGATCTCGGTACCTGGCGACCTGGCGACCTAGCGCGGGCGGCGCCGGGACGGTGGGTCCTGAGGGTCGATGCCGGTCGTCGCGGAGGCGTCCTTGGTGCCGCTGGGGCGCTGGGAGCGACCTCTGCGTCCCGTGTCCCTCCGGCCCTTCTCGTCCGTGTCGGCATACTCCTCGCCGCGTGCGCCGACGCTTTCCACCGAGTCGCCCGGTACGGACTTCCTCTCTTCCTTGGACTTCGTCCGTCCTGGGCCCTTGCCGCCGCCGTGTTCGGCGGTATGGAAGGAACGATGGGCGCTGGGATTGTCCTGCTGACGTGTCTCGTCCACGTCGGGAGACCAGCCGTGCTGTTCAGTGCCCTTGTGACGGCTGGGGCCCTGACCGTGCGGCGGCTGGGACGGCTGTGGCTTCTTCGCCATGGGGTGACCTGCCTGTTCGACGGGGGCGACGCCTGTACGCCACCACATTGGGGCAATTATCCTGCTTTGCGCTTTAGGTGTGTGTTGCAGCTACTTTCGGTCACGTCTATTCCGCGAGGTCGCGCTTTTCCAGCGGACGTACGGCAGGACCCTGGAGCACCCGCCCGTCCGGGGCGAAGCGCGATCCGTGACACGGGCACTCCCACGCCTGCTCCGCGTGGTTGAACGACACCATGCAGCCGAGGTGGGTGCAGCGGGCCGAGACGGCCTGAAGCGAGCCGTTCTCGTCCCGGTGGACGGCGTACTGCCGTGTGCCCCGGCGCACCACGGCGCCGTGGCCCGGGGGGATGTCGTCCGGCGAGGGGCCCGTCAGGGGTGACAGCCGGTCGCCGACGAAGTGCCGGGCGACCTGGGCCTGGTGCTTCAGGAAGGACACTCCCTCGCGGGCCACGGAAGCCAGGCGGCGCGGGTCGTAGAGGCGGTCCCAGGCGACCTCGCGGCCGATGATCAGATCGCTGAGCAGCCGGCCCGCCATGATGCCGCCGCTCATGCCCCAGCCGCCGAATCCGGTCGCCACGTAGGTGTGCCGGCTGCCGGGGTGGAAGGGGCCGACCAGCGGTACGGAGTCGGTCGAGTCGTTGTCCTGCGTGGCCCAGCGGTGGGTGAAGGTGAGCCCGGCGAAGCGGTCGTCGGCCCAGGCGGACAGCCGGGCGAACCGTTCCTCGACGTCCGCGGTGCCGGGGGTGAAGTGTTCCCCGGTGACGATGAGCAGGCGTTTGCCGTCCCGGTACGGCGCACTGCGCACGGAGCGCGTCGCCTGTTCCGGTGTGATGTACATGTCCCGCGGGGCGCGGTCCTCGTCGATGGTGGCGGCGACGACGAGTTCACGGCGTGGGCTGAGGCGGGTGAACAGCAGGGCCCGGTCGAAGGCGGGGTAGTGCGTGGCGATCACGACCTCGCCCGCGCGGACGGACACACCGGCGTCCGTCCGCAGGACGCAGGGTTCGCCCTCGGTGAGGCCGACGACGCGCGTTCCCTCGTACACCGTGCCGCCGCGCCGGCGCAGGTCGTCGGTGAGTGCCAGCAGGTACTTGCGGGGATGGAACTGAGCCTGCCCGCTCACCCGGACCGCGCCGGCGACCGCGAAGGGCAGCTCCGTCCCGGTCACGAACTCGGCCGGCAGACCCGCCTCACGCGCGGCTTCGGCCTCCGCCCGTAACGTATCGACGCGCCGCGGATCCTCGGCGTAGGTGTAGGCCGCCGTCTCCTCCCATTCGCAGTCGACGCCGAGTTCGTCGACGATCTCGCAGGCGTGCCGGATCGCCGCGGTCTGCGAGACCGCGTACAGGCGTGCGCCCTCGGGGCCGCGGGTGTGGCGCAGGTGGTCGTAGACCAGGGTGTGCAGGGCGCTCAGTTTGGCCGTCGTGTGGCCGGTGACCCCGGCGGCGACGCGGCCGGCCTCGAAGACCGCCACCTCGCGTCCTTGCCGGACCAGCTCCCAGGCCGTGGTGAGTCCGGCGATGCCGGCGCCGACCACGGCGACGTCGACGGTCAGATCACCGGACGGCGGGGGAGCGGGGTCGCCGGGCGGTGCGGTCTCCAGCCAGTAGGACCCCTGGATTCCTGTCTCGGCGTTCATGGCGGCCGAGTGCCCCTGGTGGTGCGCGATACGCCTGATCCACCCGATACGCAGTTCTTCGTACCTCTGGACCCAGGTATTTGGCTGGACCCCGGGTATTCGGCTGGACCTGGGTACCCGGCGTCGTGCGGAACGACCGCCTGTGAGGAGGAAGCGATGAGCACGGTGAAGGAAGCAGTGGACGTCGAGGTCCCCGTCCATACGGCCTACAACCAGTGGACGCAGTTCGAGGAGTTCCCGAACTTCATGGAGGGCGTCGAGGAGGTGAGGCAGCTCGACGAGCGGCACAATCACTGGACGACCAAGATCGGCGGGGTGCGGCGCGAGTTCGACACCGAGATCGTCGACCAGCTGGTGGACGACCGGATCACCTGGCGGGTCGTGGACGGCGAGACCCGGCAGCGGGGATCGGTCAGGTTCCAGCGGCTGGACGACACCCACACCCGGGTGGAGCTCACGATGGACGTCGAGCCCAGCGGCATGGCCGAGAAGGGCGCGGACATGCTCGGCATGATCGACCGTCAGGTCAAGGGGGACCTGCACCGCTTCAAGGACTACATCGAACAGCGCGGGGGCGAGACCGGCGCCTGGCGAGGACGCATCCGGCCCGGGAATCCCGGCGCGGCCTTCTGACGACTCGGGACGCGGAACGAGCTCCCGGAGGGGAGCCCATCCACACCCGGGTCCGTACTCCTCAACCAGTCCGCCTGCAGGCGGACTGGTTGAGCAATTTGCGCCGAATGTGGGTATAGGTGCTGTTCGGTCGGATACCCGTACGGAATGACACGAACGATAAGAAGGCATGGAAGGCACGGCGGGGACGTCACGTCCGGCCAGGAGGCCGAAACCGGGCGGACAACGGTTGCCGGGCAGGACGAGCAGGTGGAGCGGCAGGCGCCGGACAGTCCGACGGACCTGCCCGAAGGCTCCTGGAGGACGGTGCTGAAGGGCACCCTCAAGGAGTTCAAGAAGGACGAGCTGACCGACCGGGCGGCGGCGCTGACCTACTACTCGATCCTGGCGCTGTTCCCCGCGTTGCTGGCGCTCGTGTCGCTGCTCGGCATCGTCGGACAGTCGGCGACACAGGCGGTGCTGGACAACATCCAGAAGCTCGCCCCGGGCCCGGCGCAGGACATCCTGCGCAACGCCGTGCAGCAGATGCAGGGCAAGGGAGGGATCGGCTCGATCATGGCGATCGTGGGCCTGGTGCTGGCGGTGTGGTCGGCGTCCGGCTATGTCGCGGCGTTCATCCGCAGCGCCAACGCGGTCTACGACGTTCCCGAGGGCCGTCCGGTGTGGAAGGTGCTGCCGGTGCGGGTCGGCGTGACCGTGCTGCTGATGGTCATGGCTGTGATCAGTGCGCTGATCGTGGTGTTCACCGGTGGTCTGGCCCGGCAGGTCGGCACCACGCTCGGGGTCGGTGACACGGCGCTCACCGTGTGGTCGATCGCGAAGTGGCCGGTGCTGGTGGTCCTGGTCACGGTGATGATCGCGGTCCTGTACTGGGCGACCCCGAACGCGAAGGTCCGCGGCTTCCGCTGGATCACTCCGGGCAGTTTCCTCGCCCTGCTGATCTGGATGATCGCCTCGGCGGGATTCGCGTTCTACGTGGCGAACTTCGGCTCGTACAACAAGACCTACGGCACCCTCGCCGGGGTGATCATCTTCCTGGTGTGGCTGTGGATCACGAATCTGGCCATCCTGCTCGGCCTGGAGTTCGACGCGGAGATGAACCGCCAGCGTGCTGTCGCGGGCGGTCACCCGGCCGAAGAGGAGCCGTACGTCACGCCGCGAGACACCCGGAAGTGGGACGAGGAGGACCGCCGCCGGGCCGGACCCTGAGGTGGCGGGCACGTGCGTGTGGCCGGACTCTGGAAGAGGGGGATCGACTGCTGGCCAGGCGGGCGAGGCCAACGTCGGACAGGGGCGTGGCGGTGGCGTGTGCGCCTGCGCTCACCCAGGTGAGAAGCCCTGGATCACGGGTACTCGGTCCCCATGGATTTCCCACCGAGAGAGCCGACCCTGCCGCGCGCCCGTGGTCGGATCTCGGCGGCGATCGGCGGATACCTGCGGAATGCGGGGCCGCTCCCGGACGAAGAGACGCTTCTCAGCGCCACCCCGCTCGGAGATGATCTACAGCTGGCCCTGTATGTCTGCTACGAGCTGCATTACCGGGGATTTGCCGACGTCGATGCCGACCGTGAATGGGATCCCGACCTGCTCAACGTCCGAGCCGCCATCGAGCAGCCCTTTCTCGAGGCCCTCCGTGACGCGGCGCCCAGGAACAGGCGCGCTGATGAGGCATTGGAGGAACTGCTCGTCGAACCCGTCGACGGGAGCGGCGTCAGCCATTTCTTGCAGCATGAGGGTGAGCTGTGGCAGTTGCGCGAATATGCCGCACAGCGGTCGCTCTACCACCTCAAGGAAGCCGACCCGCATGCCTGGGTACTGCCCCGATTGTGGGGGAGGGCGAAGGCGGGAATGGCGGCCGTGGAGTTCGACGAGTTCGGCGGAGGTCGCGCGGATCGTGTGCACGCCCGCCTGTTCGCCGATCTCATGGCCGACCTCGACCTGAACACCTCGTACGGGCACTATCTCGACGCGGCCGGTGCCGAAGCCCTCGCCATCGTGAACATGATGTCCCTCTTCGGCCTGCACCGCGCGCTGCGAGGAGCCCTGGTGGGGCATTTCGCCGCCGTCGAGATCACCTCGTCCCCGGGTTCGCGGCGCCTCGCCCAGGCCATGCGGCGCACCGGCGCCGGACCGGCCGCCGAACACTTCTACGACGAGCACGTGGAGGCCGACGCCGTGCACGAACAGGTCGTCCGCCGGGAAGTCGTCGCGGGCCTCCTCGAGGAAGAGCCCCACCTCGACGGCGATGTCGCCTTCGGAGTGGAAGCCACCACGTATCTCGAAGACCGCCTTGCCGAGCGCCTTCTCGGCGCGTGGCGGACCGGGGAGTCATCGCTGCGCCTACCTGTCTGATCTGCGAGTCTGCGAGTCGGCCTGCAGGCGGCGAACAAGGTTCTCGCGCAAGCCGCGCGAACCGGAGATGAAACCCCCATGACCACGGTTACTCTGCCCGGCGTCTACACCCCCCAGGACGACACCGACCTGCTCGTCCGACACCTGCGCAACGAATACCTGTGCCCCGAACCCCTTCCCCCACAGGCCGAAGTCCTCGACGTGGGCACGGGCACAGGCGCCGTCGCCTTGGCCGCGGCCCGGCTCGGCGCACGCGTCACGGCCGTCGACATCTCCTGGCGAGCGGCTCTGAACGCAAAGGCCAACGCGGTGCTGGCTCGACTCCCGCTGCGCGTCAGACGCGGCGACCTGCTGGCCCCGGTGTCGGGCCGATCCTTCGACCTCATCCTGTCGAACCCGCCGTACGTGCCGGCCCCCGCCGCTTCGTGCCCCCGACGGGGCTCGGCGCGGGCCTGGGACGCCGGACACGATGGCCGTCTCGTGCTGGACCGCATATGCCAGGACGCACCCGTGCTCCTGCGGCCCGGCGGGGTGCTGCTGCTGGTCCAGTCCGCCCTGAGCGGTCCGGAAGAGTCGCTGCGGCAGTTGCGGGCGAGGGGCCTGCGCGCCGGAATCCTGGCACACCACCGCATCGCCTTCGGCCCCGTCCTGCGTTCCCGGAAAGGCTGGCTGCGCGGCTGCGGCCTGGTCGAAGACGACGACGAGAAGGAAGAGCTGGTGATCATTCGTGCTGTACGACGTGGATGAACGTCGCTGCCGCATAACCGCCCAGCGAGCGGGACCGCTGCTGGTCGAAGGCCCGGTGGAGGTCACTCTGGAGGACGGCACCACCGTGTCGTCCGACCGGTTCTGTGTCGCCCTGTGCACCTGCCGACGCAGTCGGACCTACCCGTGGTGCGACACCAGCCATCGCAGGTCCGAGCGCCCCGGGCATCCGCAGGACGCCATCCGATCCGACTCCTGAACTCCCGGACTGTTCTACCGGCGTCGGCGTCGGCAGGACTGTCCGCGGGGCACGCCGCCCTTCATCCGTGACGGCCCGACGGACGGGTGCTCGCGGAAGGCCACGCCGAGGGCGCGGCAGCCGTGCACCCCGTCCAGGCCCGCGTGCGCGCAGGTCGGACAGGGTGCGGCGGCACCGCCCCTCAGATGTCGCGGAAGATCTCGATCTGCGCCCCGACCGAGTTCAGCCGCTCGGCGAGGTCCTCGTAACCGCGGTTGATGACATAGACGTTGCGCAGCACGGACGTGCCCTCCGCCGCCATCATCGCCAGCAGGACGACCACCGCGGGCCGCAGGGCCGGCGGGCACATCATCTCGGCCGCGCGCCAGCGGGTGGGGCCCTCGACCAGGACGCGGTGCGGGTCGAGGAGTTGGAGGCGCCCGCCGAGGCGGTTGAGGTCGGTGAGGTAGATCGCGCGGTTGTCGTAGACCCAGTCGTGGATGAGGGTCTTGCCGGACGCGACGGCCGCGATGGCCGCGAAGAAGGGGACGTTGTCGATGTTCAGGCCGGGGAACGGCATCGGGTGGATCTTGTCGATCGGCGCTTCCAGCTTGGAGGGCCGGACGGTGAGGTCCACCAGCCGGGTGCGGCCGTTGTCGGCGACGTACTCGGGCGTGCGGTCGTGGTCGAGGCCCATCTCCTCCAGGACCGCCAGCTCGATCTCCAGGAACTCGATGGGGACCCGGCGCACCGTCAGCTGCGACTCCGTCACCACCGCGGCGGCGAGCAGGCTCATCGCCTCGACCGGGTCCTCGGAGGGGGAGTAGTCGACGTCGACGTCGATGTCCGGCACACCGTGCACGGTGAGCGTGGTGGTGCCGATGCCCTCCACCTTCACGCCCAGCGCCTCCAGGAAGAAACACAGGTCCTGGACCATGTAGTTGGAAGAGGCGTTGCGGATGACGGTCACCCCGTTGTGCCGCGCGGCGGCCAGCAGCGCGTTCTCCGTGACCGTGTCCCCGCGCTCGGTCAGCACGATCGGCCGGTCCGGCCGTACGGCGCGGTCGACGACGGCGTGGTACTGCCCCTCCGTCGCCGCGATGTCCAGCCCGAACCGGCGCAGCGCGATCATGTGCGGCTCGATGGTCCGCGTGCCGAGGTCGCAGCCGCCGGCGTAGGGCAGCTTGAACTGGTCCACGCGGTGCAGCAGCGGGCCGAGGAACATGATGATGGAGCGGGTGCGGACGGCGGCCTCGGCGTCGATCGCGTCCAGGTCCAGCGCGGCCGGCGGCACGATCTCCAGATCCACCCCGTCGTTGATCCAGCGGGCCCGCACGCCGATGGAGCTGAGCACCTCGAGCAGGCGGTAGACCTCCTCGATCCGGGCGACCCGGCGCAGCACCGTCCGGCCCCGGTTGAGCAGCGAGGCGCACAACAGCGCCACGCAGGCGTTCTTGCTGGTCTTCACGTCGATGGCGCCGGACAGTCGACGGCCGCCCACCACGCGCAGATGCATCGGTCCCGCGTAGCCCAGTGAGACGATCTCACTGTCCAGTGCTTCACCGATTCGAGCGATCATCTCAAGGCTGATGTTCTGGTTGCCGCGCTCGATGCGGTTGACCGCGCTCTGGCTGGTTGCGAGCGCCTCGGCCAGCTGTGCCTGTGTCCAGCCCCGGTGCTGCCGGGCGTCACGAATGAGCTTGCCGATGCGTACGAGGTAGTCGTCTGCCATGAGGCTGAGGCTATCTCAGATATGAGATGGTGCCTCATGGGGGGTCCATTCGAGTGATGCTTCGTCAATGCCGCCTGGGGGTACGTGTACGACGCCACCCGAAAGGTCCGGGCGAATCCACCGATGTCGTGCGACGTCCCGTGCTGCTGTGCGGGAGCCGTCTTCCGTCTACCCCGGCTCCGCCGTTCCATGGCCGCCGTTGAGGGCGCCGCCGCCGCGCAGCAACCGGTCCGCCGTTCTGCCCGGCGGCTCCTCCCCGGTGTGTACGGTCCGGGTCGCCATCTGCCGTACGGCCGGGTCGTCCAGCCACTGCGCGAGGAAGTCGTGCCCGTCGACGATCCAGCCGCTGCCCTTGGTGTCCGCGCAGCGCCGTCGCAGTACCGCCAGGGACACCGCGCGGTCGGGTGAGGGCAGCAGGTGCACGACGTCATGGCAACGGGCCAGTGCGGCGCACGCAGTGGCGAGTGCCGCCGGGTCGGTGTAGCTGGTGTGCCCGGCGCCCAGCGCGACCACCGTGCCCGGGCGCTCGGCGACCACCCGCGCCACGGCGTGCGCCCGGGCCGGCTCCCACTCGGTCTCGGCGGCGAGCCGCCCCACCGCCCCGATCCGCTCGCGCACCCGTGCGATGCTCCAGCCCACCTCCGCGTAGTACCGGTCGCCGATGGCGTCCAGATCCACGAACGGCACCCCGGCCCGAGCGGCGACCTCCCGCCCCAGCGTGGTCTTCCCGGCACCGGCCGGCCCGATGAGCACCATCAGGGGCGCGGCGTCGTTCTCGGTGCGACCGGGGGTGGGAGGTATGGCGGGGGTGGTCATGGAGGCCTCACGGGGGATCGTCGGGATCTTCGAGATCGTCGGATCTTCGGGGTCGTCGAGATCGCTCGGGTCCGGGCGAGTCAAGCAGCGGCCGCGACCGGGGCGCTACGCGATTTCCCGCCGTCGGGGCTCGGGAGGGGCGAGCCCGGGCATGACCATCCAGCCCCCATGTACTAGAGTTATCTCGACATCGAGATATCTGCCGAGGCGCACCGCAGCCGCCACCCTAGTAAGGGTTACCTAACTTAGCCTGACCTTAGCGGATCGGCCAAGCCCGCGTGGCGGCAGGATGCGGTGGTACGCGCACATCAATGAAGGAGACCGTCGTGTCGGCGAACAGCTTCGACGCCCGCAGCACGCTGCCGGTGGGCGACGAGTCGTACGAGATCTTCCGCCTGGACAAGGTGGAGGGCTCGGCCCGACTCCCCTACAGCCTCAAGGTCCTGCTGGAGAACCTGCTCCGCACGGAGGACGGCGCGAACATCACCGCCGACCACATCCGCGCCCTCGGCAACTGGGACTCGCAGGCCCAGCCCAGCCAGGAGATCCAGTTCACGCCGGCCCGCGTGATCATGCAGGACTTCACCGGCGTTCCCTGTGTCGTCGACCTCGCCACCATGCGTGAGGCCGTCAAGGAGCTGGGCGGTGACCCGGCGAAGATCAACCCGCTGGCCCCGGCCGAGCTGGTCATCGACCACTCCGTCATCGCCGACAAGTTCGGCACCAACGAGGCGTTCGCGCAGAACGTCGAGCTGGAGTACGGCCGCAACAAGGAGCGCTACCAGTTCCTGCGCTGGGGTCAGACCGCGTTCGACGAGTTCAAGGTCGTCCCGCCGGGTACCGGCATCGTGCACCAGGTGAACATCGAGCACCTCGCCCGGACCGTCATGGTCCGCAACGGCCAGGCGTACCCCGACACCCTGGTCGGCACCGACTCGCACACCACCATGGTCAACGGCCTCGGCGTCCTCGGCTGGGGCGTCGGCGGCATCGAGGCCGAGGCCGCGATGCTCGGCCAGCCGGTCTCCATGCTCATCCCGCGCGTCGTCGGCTTCAAGCTCACCGGTGAGCTGAAGCCCGGCACCACCGCCACCGACCTCGTGCTCACGATCACCGAGATGCTGCGCAAGCACGGCGTCGTCGGCAAGTTCGTCGAGTTCTACGGCGAGGGCGTCGCCGCCACGTCCCTGGCGAACCGCGCCACCATCGGCAACATGTCCCCGGAGTTCGGCTCCACCGCCGCGATCTTCCCGATCGACGACGAGACCCTGAAGTACCTCAAGCTCACCGGCCGCTCCGAGCAGCAGGTCGCGCTCGTCGAGGCGTACGCCAAGGAGCAGGGCCTCTGGCTGGACCCGAAGGCCGAGCCGGACTTCTCCGAGAAGCTCGAGCTGGACCTGTCGACGGTCGTCCCGTCGATCGCCGGCCCGAAGCGCCCGCAGGACCGCATCGTCCTCGCCAACGCCGCCCAGCAGTTCACGCAGGACGTACGCAACTACGTCGACACCGTGGACGAGGCGGGCCAGGAGTCCTTCCCGGCCTCGGACGCCCCGGCCATCCACCCCAACGGCGCCCCGTCGAACCCGGTCACCGTCACCGCCCCCGACGGCTCGACGTACGTGATCGACCACGGCGCGGTCACCGTCGCGGCCATCACCTCCTGCACCAACACCTCCAACCCGTACGTCATGGTCGCCGCCGCGCTGGTGGCCAAGAAGGCGGTGGAGAAGGGCCTGACCCGCAAGCCGTGGGTCAAGACCACCCTGGCTCCGGGCTCGAAGGTCGTCACCGACTACTTCGACAAGGCGGGCCTCACCCCGTACCTCGACAAGGTCGGCTTCAACCTCGTCGGCTACGGCTGCACCACCTGCATCGGCAACTCCGGCCCGCTGCCGGAGGAGGTCTCCAAGGCCGTCAACGACCACGACCTCGCGGTCACCTCGGTCCTCTCCGGCAACCGGAACTTCGAGGGCCGGATCAACCCCGACGTCAAGATGAACTACCTGGCCTCCCCGCCGCTGGTTGTCGCCTACGCCCTCGCCGGCTCCATGAAGGTGGACATCACGCGCGAGGCCCTCGGCACGGACCAGGAGGGCAAGCCGGTCTTCCTGGCCGACATCTGGCCCTCCGAGGCCGAGGTCAACGACGTCGTGGCCAACGCCATCGGCGAGGACATGTTCAACAAGTCCTACCAGGACGTCTTCGCGGGCGACGCCCAGTGGCAGGCCCTGCCGATCCCGACCGGCAACACCTTCGAGTGGGACGCCGAGTCGACCTACGTCCGCAAGCCCCCGTACTTCGAGGGCATGACGATGGAGACCACCCCGGTCTCCGACATCACGGGCGCCCGCGTCCTGGCCAAGCTGGGCGACTCGGTCACCACCGACCACATCTCCCCGGCCGGCGCCATCAAGGCCGACACCCCGGCCGGCAAGTACCTCACCGAGCACGGTGTGGAGCGTCGTGACTTCAACTCCTACGGCTCCCGCCGAGGCAACCACGAGGTCATGATCCGCGGTACGTTCGCCAACATCCGCCTGCGCAACCAGATCGCGCCGGGCACGGAAGGCGGCTACACCCGCGACTTCACCGTCGAGGGCGCGCCGGTGGCGTTCATCTACGACGCCTCCCGCAACTACATCGAGCAGGGCATCCCGCTGGCCATCCTGGCCGGCAAGGAGTACGGCTCCGGCTCGTCCCGCGACTGGGCCGCCAAGGGCACCGCGCTGCTCGGCGTCAAGGCCGTCATCGCCGAGTCCTACGAGCGCATCCACCGCTCGAACCTCATCGGCATGGGCGTCCTGCCGCTCCAGTTCCCGGAGGGTGCCTCCGCCGAGTCCCTCGGTCTGACCGGCGAGGAGACCTTCTCCTTCACCGGCGTCGAGGAGCTGAACAACGGCACCACCCCGCGCACGGTGAAGGTCACCACCGACACCGGCGTCGAGTTCGACGCGGTCGTCCGCATCGACACCCCCGGTGAGGCCGACTACTACCGCAACGGCGGCATCATGCAGTACGTGCTGCGCAGTCTGATCCGCAAGTAAGCGGCTCCGCAAGGCAGTTGAGGGCCGTACCCCCGTCGCCGGGGGTGCGGCCCTTCGCCGTGTTCGTCCCGGGTCATCGCCGACCCTCAGGCTGAACACAGGCTTCCCCCAGCCGGCCGGGACAGGATCGGGACATGACTGGCACCCCCGGGACCCGAACCGGCCGCGTCCGCGTGCTCATCGTCGACGACGAGCCGGCACTCACCGAAGTGCTGTCCGTGGCGGTCACCGAGGCGGGCTGGCATCCCTACCCGGCGGCCGACGGGCAGAGCGCCCTGCGCGTGGCCCGGGGCTGCGCCCCGCACGCCGTCGTCCTCGACGGCATGCTCCCCGACCTGGACGGCATCCAGGTACTGCGCCGCCTGCGGTACGAGAGCCCCGAACTGCCCGTCCTCATGCTCACCGCCCGCGACGCCCCGGAGTACCGCATCGACGGGCTGGCCAACGGCGCCGACGACTACGTCACCAAACCCTTCTCCCTGGAGGAGGTCGTGCTGAGACTGCGCGGACTGCTGCGCCGCTCCGGCGCCGAACGCACCCGCGCCGCCGACGACGTACGCGTCCTCGGCGGTCTGGTGGTCACCGCCCGGACCCGGGAGGTGCACCGCGACGGCGCCCCGGTCGCGCTCACCGCCAAGGAGTTCGACCTGCTCAGCCTGTTCATGGAGCACCCGCGCCAGGTCCTGAGCAAGGCGCAGATCCTCGACCACGTCTGGAGCAGCTCCTTCGACGGCGGCGGCAACCTCGTCGAGGTGTACATCTCCAGCCTGCGCCGCAAGCTCGACCGGGGCCGCGCGCCGATGATCCACACCGTGCGCGGGCTGGGGTACGCGATCAGGCCGGTGGAGGACGGGAGATGAACCTCCGCCGGCTCCGGGGCCGTTCCCTGCGCACCCGTCTCCTCCTCCTCATCACCGCCATCCTGGTCGCCGTGTGCGCGGCCATGGCCCTCACCACCGTCTTCGCCCAGCGCGCCTACCTGCTGGGCAACCTCGACGACCGGGTCACCAACGCGGCCGAGCGCAGCCTGGGCGGGGCCTCGCTCCACCCGGACCTCACCGGTGACCTGACCTTCCTCAACGAGAGCGGCCACCCCGCCGGCATGCTCGCCGCCCGCCTGGACGCCGACGGCACGATCCTCGCGGCGGCCACCGTGGGCCAGGACGCCCCGCCGCAGAACCTCACCGCCGCCCAGATCGCGGCCCTGGCGGACATCGGGACCGACGGGTCGTACCACACCCGAACGGTCCCCGGCCTGGGCACCTACCGCGTCACCGCGCTCGACCAGGACGGCGTCCGCGTCCTCACCGGCCTCCCGATGGACGACGTCCAGGACATGATCAGCGGCCTGGTGGTCATCGAGGCCGCCGTCGCGGCGGCGGGCCTGACCGCGGCCGGCTGCGTCTGCGCGGTGGTCATACGACGACAGCTGCGCCCCCTCGGCCGGGTCGCCGCCACCGCGGTCGAGGTCTCCCGGGCACCGCTCTGCCGAGGCGAGGTGACCGGTCTCACCCGTGTTCCCGAACGCGACACCGATCCCGGCAGCGAGGCCGGCCAGGTCGGCGCCGCCCTCAACCGCATGATCGACCACGTGGAGTCCTCGCTCGCCGAACGCCAGCGCAGCGAGGAGCGGGTGCGCCGCAGCGAGGAACGCATGCGGCGCTTCCTGGCCGACGCCAGCCACGAACTGCGCACCCCGCTCGCCTCGATCTCCGGCTACGCGGAGCTGATGAACCGCGGCACCGACCGCATCGAACCGGGCATGGCCTGGCGCCGGGTCACCGCGGAGTCGGCCCGGATGACCGGCCTGGTCGAGGACCTGCTCCTGCTGGCCCGCCTGGACGAGGGCCGGCCGCTCCAGTCGGCCGAGGTGGACCTGGCGTCGCTGGTCGCCGAGGCGGTGTGGGACGCGCGGGCCGCCGGCGACGGTCACGACTGGCAGCTGGAGCTGTGCCTGGACGCCCCGCCGCTGGTCCTCGGCGACGAGGCCCGCCTCCACCAGGTGGTGGCCAACCTGCTGGCCAACGCCCGCGTCCACACCCCGGTGGGCACCCGGGTGGTGGCCGTGGTCGAGGCACGCGACGGCCTCGGCACGATCCGCGTCCGCGACGACGGTCCCGGCATCCCGCCCGCTCTCCTGCCGACCGTCTTCGAACGCTTCACCCGGGCCGACGCCTCCCGCGCCCGGGCCACCCAGGGCGCCGGCTCCGGCCTCGGCCTCGCCATCGTCGCCGCGATCACCGCGGCCCACGGCGGCCGGATCGACGTCCGCAGCGAGCCGGGCCGTACCGAGTTCACCGTCGAACTGCCCCTGACGGGCGAGACGGGCGCGGACACTCTGACCTGGAGTTCACGGGCGTCGCTGCGGTGAGGCGGGGAGCCGGCCGAGCCGCTCTCCCGCCCGCGTCGCGGCCACGTCCCGCCCCGAGGGACGCTCTTGGCCGAAAACCTCCTCCCTGACTCTTCTGACGTCCACCCGTCTCCTGTACACCCGTGCGAGTGGCGTGACTACCCTTGATCGACAGCGGGCGGACAGCGCCCGGTCGGAGCGGGGGGGGGACACTCGATGTGGGACGGGCCGTTCTATCGCGTCCGGCGTGACGGGTACGAGATCTGTTTCGTACCCGACGCCTACACACCTCTCGACGAGATCGACGACGTCGACATGTGGGTGACCTTCGACAGCGGGGAACGCTGGTCGGGGACCATCTACACCCTCGACGTCGTGCACCGTGTGATGGACAAGCGGCGCGGGACCGACGAGTGCCTCGGCGGCCGCTACTTCTATGTCTGGGACGGGCTGATCGTCCGCGACAAGGGAATCGCCGAGATGGTCGAGGTCGTCGACGAAATGGTCCGCACCGGGGACTACAGGAGCGTCTTCCGGGACGTGGGCCCGACAGAGGACCCGGAGGACGAGGAGGAATCGGAGAACTCGGAGGACCCGGAGGACGCTTGACGGTGACCTGGAGTGCGTTTCTTCCGTTTCCGCTCAGTTTCCGCCCCCAGAGTCGTCCCCGCGCAGCCGGAAACACGACGCGAAACCGGTCGCCGCGCCCACGCCGGTCGCCGCACCTTCATGCGCAAGGTCTTCTTCGCCGGCGGCGCCACCGCCGTCGCGACCATGGGCGGCGCCGGGGCCTGGGCAGCGATGGCCGACGACACCACCGGCACGGCGGACGCCTCCGCCTCGGCCTCCGCCTCGGCCTCCGCCTCGCCGAGCGGCGCGCCCAGCGGGGGTCCGGGCGGCGGGGCCGGTGGAGCCATGCCCACGGAGGGCATCACCGAGGAGTTCTTCGGCCTCACCACCGACGGCAAGCGGATCGACGACCTCTACCCGATCCACTCCCAGGGCGTCGACACCGCCCCGGTGATCGCCGCGGCCGAGGCCTTCCTCGCCGGGCTGAGCGACAGCGAGAAGTCCGACGCGCAGTTCACCGTGCACTCCACCGAGTGGCGGCTGTGGTCCAACACCGACGCCTACTCCCGCCAGGGCGTCTCCATCGCCGACCTCTCCGACGAGAAGAACGCCCTCGGCGAGGCCCTGCTCAAGGCCGCCCTCAGTGCCCAGGGCCTGGAGACCACCCAGCTCACCCGGAAGATCAACAAGGCGGCCTGCGAGGCCGTCAGCAACACCCAGTACGCCGAGGCGTACTACTGAACGATCATGGGGACGCCGTCCGCGGCCGAACCCTGGGGCTTCCAGTTCGACGGCCATACCTGGTCGTCAACTATTTCGTCCTCGGTGACCAGGTCGTCATGAGCCCCTGCTTCTGGGGCTGCGAACCAACCTCGATGGAGATCGACGGCACGAGGACCGAGGTGATGCAGGAGGAGATCGAGGCGGCCCTCGCGGTCGTCAACTCCCTCGACTCCACCCAGCGGTCGAGGGCGATCCTCAAGTCCGAGAAGGACAACGACGAGATCACCGCCGGCGCCTTCACGGACAGCGCGGTCGTCGAGTACAAGGGCCTCCTCGCCACCGGGCTCACCGCCGCCCAGCGCAAGCTGTTGCTCACCCTGGTCCAGCGTTTCGTCGGCAAGGCCAAGGACGAAGTGGCCAAGATCCAGATGAGCCAGATCAGGAAGCACCTGAACGAGACCTACTTCGCCTGGATGGGCGGCACGGCCGACGACTCGGCCTTCTACTGCCGGATCCAGAGCCCCGTCATCTGGATCGAGATCGACTGCCAGTCGCCGTTCGCCTTCGGCTCGCTCTACGGCGAGACCAACGGCGGCGACCCGACCCAGCAGCACCTGCACTGCGTGGTCCGCACGCCCAACGGCAACGACTACGGCAAGGAACTCCTGCGCCAGCACCTCCTGACCTCCCCGCACCACCACGGAGACCGGCAGTTCCCGACAGCGCCGTACGCGCCCGTTTACAAGTGGGCCGTACGGCGCTACCTTCCGCCACAGGTGAGGTGGGAGCGCTCCCATCACGTTACCCGGCGGACCGGAACCCGCCCGGACCCGGGAGCGTTCCCGCCTCGCGCACCCGCACCCCACCCCATCGCGCTCGACCCCCGCACCCCCACCCCCCGTGCATCCCAACCCCCACCCCCCCGCACGCCCGCACGAACTCCCCATACGCGCACGGTCCGTACATGGAAGGACGGACTCCGTCATGTCTTCTGTCATGATCACAACAGCAGTGCCGAGGTCGCGGTCACGCGGCAGAGCCCTGCTCCTCGTCCTCCTGGCCCTGGTGGCCACCGTCCCGGCCCTCGGTCTCATCGTCACGACCGGCGGCAAGGCCGAAGCCCACGGAACCCCCATGAAGCCGGGCAGCCGCACGTTTCTGTGCTGGCAGGACGGTCTGACCGACACCGGTGAGATCAAGCCGATCAACCCGGCCTGCAAGAACGCCCAACAGGTAAGCGGCACCACGCCGTTCTACAACTGGTTCTCCGTCCTGCGCTCCGACGGCGCCGGCCGCACCCGCGGCTTCGTCCCGGACGGCCAGCTGTGCAGTGGCGGGAACACCAACTTCACCGGTTTCAACGCCCCCCGCGACGACTGGCCGCTGACCCACCTCACCTCCGGCGCGACCGTCGACTTCTCGTACAACGCCTGGGCCGCGCACCCGGGTTGGTTCCACGTCTACGTCACCAAGGACGGCTTCGACCCGACCCGGACCCTCACCTGGGACGACATCGAGGACCGGCCCTTCCTCAGCGTCGACCACCCGCCGCTCAACGGCTCCCCGGGGACGGTCGAGGCCAACTACTCCTGGACCGGGCAGCTCCCGGCGAACAAGTCGGGCCGCCACATCATCTACATGGTCTGGCAGCGCTCGGACAGTGCCGAGACCTTCTACTCGTGCTCCGACATCGTCTTCGACGGCGGAAACGGCGAGGTGACCGGTGTCCACGAGCCCGGCAACCCCTCCGAGCCCGTCCCCGGCACCTGCACCGCCACCCGCCGGACGACCGGCAGCTGGAACGGCGGCTACCAGTCCGAGGTGACCGTCACCAACTCCGGCGACGTCCCCATGCTCGGCTGGATGGTCGACTGGGCCCTGCCGACGGGGCAGTCGGTCGCCAGCCTCTGGAACGGCAACGCCACCTACAACGGCCAGGCGGTGATGGTCCACAACGCCGACTGGAACGGCTCACTGAGTCCGGGGCAGAGCACGACCTTCGGCTATGTGGTCACCGGCTCCGGCGGCGACAGCGCCACGACCCTTCCCTGCCGGGTGGGGTGACCTGGTGGGGTGACCGAGTGGGGTGACCGGGTGGGGTGACCGGGCGGGGTGACTCCGACCCCGCTCCGGGCGGACCCGGTGGGCAGCGAGCCGCGCGCCCGCCGGGTCCGCGAGCGGGCCGCCCCCTGGGGGGAGTAGGGCGGTCCGGGGCCCGACCCGGACGGTGCCACGGGCCGGAAGTCGAGGCCGGAAAGGCGTGAGACAACGTTGTCGCAACGCCGTCGGCGACTTTACCGTGTCACCGCTCGCCGCCGCCAATTGGGGTGCCGGTCAAGGAAGTTGCGGAGATCTACACCGTCACCACCCGCGCCAGCCACTCCAGTTGCCGCCGCACCTGTTCCGCCTCGCCCCCTTCATGCCCGTTGAACGGGTACGCGTGGATCTCCCGGCGCGGATCCGCGCCGCCCCCGCTCAGCTCGCCGTAGCGGTTGAACGCCGCGTACGCGCCGCTCGGGGGGCACACCGTGTCGCGCAGGCCGGTGCCGAAGTGGGCCGGGGCGTGGGCGCGGCGGGCGAAGGAGACGCCCTCCATGTAGGAGAGCGTGCGGAACGCGGCCTGTTCGGCGCCGCGGTGGACGGAGAGGTAGGCGGTGATCTCGCCGTAGGGTGCCGCGTCGGTGAGGTCCAGGGCGCGGCGGATGCCGCACAGGAACGGGGCGGTGACCAGGACCGCGGCGAGATCGGGAACCAGGCCGGCCACCGCCAGGGCCAGTCCGCCACCCTGGCTGTTGCCGGCGGCGGCGGTCCTCGCGGGGTCCACGCCGGGCAGCGCGCGGACCGCCGTCACCGCGCGCACCGCGTCCGTGATCAGCCGGCGGTAGTGGTGGTCGTGCGGGGAGAGCAGGCCGCGCACCGCAGGGCCCGGGCCGCCGGAGGCGTGGGCGTGCGGGTCGGGGGTGGCGCCGCCGTTGCCGTACTGGTCGCCCTGGCCGCGGTTGTCCATCAACAGGTGCGCGTACCCGGCGTTCACCCAGGTCAGCCGCTCGTGCGGGAGGCCCCGGCCGCGGCCGTAGCCGACGTACTCGACAACGGCGGGAAGCGGTCCCCGGGCGTGCGCGGGGAGGCTGAACCAGGCCCGGACCGGCTCCCCGGCGAAGCCGCGGAACGTGACGTCCCAGGTGTCTGTCAGGCGCAGTCCGGTCTCCACCGGGCGGACCGACACCAGGGGTTCGTGCTGCCCGGCGTCCTTGAGGGTGTCCTGCCAGAACGCGTCGAAGTCGGCGGGCTCGTCGAGGCCGGGGCGGTGGCGTTCCAGCTCCGCCAGGGGCAGGTCGAACGCGGGCACGGGGCACCTCGCAGGGGTCGTGGGCGAACGATCGTTGCGTATCCCGTCCAGAAATTTGCGGAGGACGGGTAGCACCGGACTCCCCGGTTCTACCCCACCCGTGGACGACTTCAACGCCGTATGACGTCCCACCGGTCCACCGTGCAGCACCCATTGACAGCGCTTTCCGTGTGCCCTTACGTTGCCGCAGAGTTACCGGTAAGGGCACGAAAGTTTCGAGAGCGCATGTGGCGAGTCGAACGTTTCGAGTGACGCCCCGGGAGGCCCGAGCATGAGCACCTCCACCACGTCGGCCCCACCCCCAGGAACCCAGGACCCACCGCCGAAGACCCGGCACGGCCCCGAGCGGCCGGCCCCGCGCCGGGGCTGGCGGCACGCGCTGCGCCGGGACTGGCAGCTGTACTCGCTGGCCGTGCTGCCGCTGCTGTTCTTCCTGGTCTTCCGCTATCTGCCGATGATCGGCAACGTCATCGCCTTCCGCCGCTTCGAGCCCGGCGGCTCGATCCTGGGCGAGCAGTGGGTGGGGCTGCGCTACGTGCGGATGTTCCTGTCCGACCCGACCTTCTGGCAGGTCTTCCGCAACACGCTGTGGCTGGGTGCGCTCACCCTCGTCTTCTGTTTCCCGATCCCGATCGTGCTGGCGCTGCTGCTCAACGAGGTGCGCCGACGCTCGCTGAAACGGTTCGTGCAATCGGTTTCGTATCTGCCGCACTTCCTGTCGATCGTGATCGTCGCGGGCATCACCCTGCAGATGCTCGCCACCGACGGGCCCGTCAACCATGTGCTGGGCTGGTTCGGCCAGGATCCGGTCCGGTTCATCCAGGAACCCGGCTGGTTCCGCACGATCTACGTCGGCTCGGAGATCTGGCAGACCGCCGGCTGGGGCACGATCCTCTACCTCGCCGCGCTGACCACGATCGACGAGGACCTGTACGAGGCCGCCCGGATCGACGGCGCCAACCGGTGGAAACAGATCTGGCACGTCACCCTGCCGGGCATCCGCCCCACCATGGTCACGCTGCTGATCCTCAACATCGGTACGTTCATGGCAGTCGGTTTCGAGAAGATCCTGCTGCTCTACAACCCGCTGACCTACCCGACGGCCGATGTGGTCTCCACCTACCTCTACCGGGCCGGCGTCGAGTCCAACAGCTTCAGCTACGCCGCCGCGATCGGTCTGTTCGAGGCGGTCATCGGCCTGGTGCTGATCACCTCCGCGAACCAGCTGTCGCGCCGCGCGGTGGGGACGAGCCTGTGGTGAGCCCGCCGACCTCCCTGTCCGGGCGTCCGCGCACCTCGGTGAACCAGCCCACCAGCGGATACCGCGTCTTCCAGGGCGTCAACGGAGTGATCCTCACCCTGGTCGTGCTGGTGACCCTCTACCCCTTCGTCAACATCGTCGCCCGGTCCTTCAGCGGCGAACGGCAGATCCGCGCCGGTGAGGTCACCCTGTGGCCGAAGGGGTTCAACCTCACCACCTACGACATCGTCCTCCGGGACACGATGTTCTGGCGCAACTACGGCAACACCGTCTTCTACACGGTCGTCTCCACCGTCGTGGCCATGCTGCTGACCACGTGCTACGCCTACGTCCTGTCGAAGAAGAACCTCAAGGGGCGGGGCGTCCTCGTCGGGGTTGCCGTGTTCACCATGTTCTTCTCCGGCGGACTGATCCCGAACTACGTCCTGGTCACCAGCCTCGGCCTGAAGAACTCCGTCTGGGCGATCGCCCTGCCCAACGCCATCAGCGTCTTCAACCTGCTGGTGATGAAGGCCTTCTTCGAGAGCCTGCCGACCGAACTGGAGGAGGCCGCCGAGATCGACGGCCTGAGCACGTACGGCATCCTGCTGCGGATCGTGCTGCCGCTGTCCAAGGCGGTGATCGCGACGATGGTGCTCTTCTACTCGGTCTCCTTCTGGAACTCCTGGTTCTCGGCCTACCTCTACATGGACCGCACCGAGCTGATGCCGGTGACCGTCTATCTGCGCAACCTCATCTCGGGCGCCACCACGGGCGGCAACGCCGGCGCCGCCACCGAGCAGCTCAGCCAGGTCGGGGCGAACATCCAGGCGGTCACGATCGTGCTCACCGCGCTGCCCATCCTCTGCGTGTACCCCTTCGTCCAGCGCTACTTCGTCTCCGGCGTGATGCTCGGCGCGGTCAAGGGCTGACAGCCGCCGGACATCCACACCCCACCCCGCACCCCCGCACGTCCACGCCCCATCTCGCTCGTCCGACGGAACAAGGGAGTGTCCGTGAAGAACGCAGGCCAGCTCTCACGACGTCAGATACTCGCGGCGGCCGGTTTCATCGGCCTCGCCACCCTCACCGGCTGCGGCAGCGGCGACGACGGAGGGGACTCCAAGGACCTCTCCAAGAAGCAGAACGGCGCGATGAAGGAGTACCGGGCCGGCCAGCAGTTCAAGGCGTCAGAGCCGCTCTCCTTCTCGATGCTGCACAACAACAACCCCGTCTACCCGCTGAAGGACAGCTGGCTGTTCTGGAAAGAGCTCACGCGCCGAACCGGCGTCACCCTCGAGCCGGTCGACGTCCCGCTGAGCGACTACGAGAAGAAGCGCAGCGTCCTCATCGGCGCGGGCGACGCCCCGTTGCTGATCCCGAAGACGTACCACCCCTCGGAGGTCGCCTTCGTCGCGTCCGGCGCGATCCTCCCGGTCAGCGAGTACGTGCACCTCATGCCCCACTTCCAGGACAAGGTCAGGAAGTGGAAGCTGGAGCCGGAACTCGACTCCATCCGCCAGTCCGACGGCAAGTACTACCTCCTGCCCGGCCTGCACGAGAAGGTCAAGTCCGGCTACTCGCTCTCGCTGCGCACCGACGTCCTCGGCAAGCTCGGCCTGAGCCTGCCCACCACCTGGGACGAGGTGTACGAGGTCTTCAGGGCGATCCGGGCCGAATACCCCGACCGCTACCCCCTCTCCGACCGCTGGAGCACCAACACCCCCTACCCCGTGGGCGCGTTGCTCAGCTACCTGGGCCAGTCCCACGGCGTCCGGGCCGGCTGGACGTACGACAACATCAGCTACGACGCGAAGGCGGGGGAGTTCGTCTTCACCGGCGCCCAGGACGGCTACCGCACGATGGTCGAGTACCTGAGAAAGCTGGTCGCCGAGAAGCTGATGGACCCGGAGAGCTTCACCCAGACCGACGACGAAGCCGTGCAGAAGCTGCTGGGCGAGAAGTCCTTCGCGATCAGCGCCAACCCGCAGGAGCTGGTCCAGAACTACCGTTACAACCTGGAGAAGCAGGTCAAGGGCTCGACGATCGAGATGGTGCCCGTGCCGCTCGGCCCGGCCGGCCCGGTGGTGACCGGCGGCGCCCGGCTGGAGAACGGCGTCATGATCTCCAGCAAGGCCCTCAAGAGCGACACCTTCGTGGCGATGATGCAGTTCGTGGACTGGCTCTGGTACTCCGACGAGGGCCAGCGGTTCGCCAAGTGGGGTGTGCAGGGCACCACTTACTCGTTCTCCGGCGGCCAATACGAGCTGGAGCCCGGCATCAGCCTCATGGGCTCCGATCCCGACGCGCCCAAGGACCTCCAGAAGGACTACGGCTTCTTCAACGGCGTCTTCACCTACGGCGGCAGCTGGGCGCTGGTCTCCTCCTCGTTCGGCCCGGACGAGCAGAAGTTCCAGGACGCCATGTCCCAGCGCGAACAGCTGCCCATCGGCCCGGCGCACCCGTTGCAGTCCGTGGAGCAGGAGCAGGCCTCGCTCTGGGACACCCCGCTGCGCGACCACGTCACCCAGAACACGCTCAAGTTCGCCCTCGGCAAGCGTCCGCTGTCCGAATGGGACGACTACGTCGCCGAGTTGAAGGCCAAGAACATGGACCGGCTCGTCGACCTGCACAACAAGGCACGCGAGCGATTCAAGAAGGAGAACGGGTGATCCGGGTCCCGGCCGAGCCGGTCGGCCGGCTCTCCGACGCCTGGCGGCAGTGCGTGGGCACCGGCCGGATCGAACTCGCCCTGCGCCGCGACTACCAGGACTCCCTCGCCCTGCTCCAGCGCGACATCGGGTTCCGGTACCTCCGCGGCCACGGCCTGCTGAGCGACGGCATGGGCGTGCACCGGTCCTACGACCACGACGGCGGCCGCCGGGTCCACCACTCCTTCACCTACGTCGACCAGGCCGTCGACGCGTATCTCGCCCTGGGCATCCGCCCGTTCCTCGAACTCGGCTTCATGCCCGCCGAGTTGGCCTCCGGTGATCAGACGATCTTCTGGTGGCGGGGGAACGTCACCCCACCGCGCGACCACCGCGAGTGGGCCGCTCTCGTCCGGAACACCCTCACCCACCTCGTCGACCGCTACGGCCTCGACGAGGTCCGCACCTGGCCGATCGAGGTGTGGAACGAACCCAACCTCCCCGACTTCTGGGAGCACGCCGACGAGCAGGCCTACCACCGGCTGTACGAGATCACCGCGCACACGGTGAAGGAGGTGGACGCCGGACTCCAGGTCGGCGGGCCGGCGATCTCCCCGGGCGCCGACGACTGGCTGGACCGGTTCGCGGAGTTCGCCGAACACCGGGACGTCCCCGTCGACTTCGTCTCGAAGCACGCCTACACCTCCGGCCCCGCGCAGCACGTGCCGTTCGGCGTCCACCAGACCCTGGCCCCGGCGAGGGACCTGCTCGACCAGTTCGCCACGCCCCGCGAGCGTCTCAAGGGCACCCGGCTGGCCGGACTCCCCGTCCACATCACGGAGTTCAACTCCTCCTACCGCCCCGACAACCCGGTCCACGACACCGCCTTCCACGCCGCCTACCTCGCCCCGGTGCTGGCGTGGGGCGGGGACCTCGTCGACTCCTTCTCCTACTGGACGTTCAGCGACATGTTCGAGGAGATCGGCGTCCCCACCGCCCTCTTCCACGGCGGCTTCGGGCTGCTCACCCACCGCCAGATCAGGAAACCGACCTACCACCTGTACGCCTTCATGGCACGGACGGGCCCCGACCTCCTGGCGCGCGGCGACGACCACCTCGTCACCCGCCACCCCGACGGCCGGGTCACCGTCCTGGCCTGGGCGCCCGTCGACCCGACCGGCGAGACCCCCGGCCCCGACCGGCACGCCCTGCGGCTCTCCGTCCCGGTCGGCGGACACCGGCCCTTCCCGGTCGGCGGACGCGAGGCCTTCGTCCGCCGGTCCACCGTGGACGAAGAGCGCGGAAACGCCTACACGACATGGCGCCACATGGGCAGCCCCCGCTCCCCGAGGCCCGGACAGCTGGACGTCCTGCACGAGGCCGCCGAACCCGCCCGCAGCCACCACCGGCTGCCCGTACACGACGGACGGGCCGAACTGCACCTGACCCTGGCCCGCCACGAGGTCACCCTCGTCGAGCTGACCCCGGTCGCCGACGAGACCCCGCCCTGGTGGGACGAGGGACGGCTGCTCGGCCGGGAGGCGCCATGAGCGGCCCGGTAACCGATTCCGTCACCGTGCCGCCCCGCCGGGAGACGTCATGAGCAGCACGGCAACCGATTTCGGCACCGGTGTCCTCTCCCGCGCCGCCGCCCTGCTGCACACCCTGCTCACCGTCGAGGCCCTGCTCCTCGCCGCCGCCTCACCCGGCCTCGTCGCCCTGTTCTTCCTGAGCCCCGACCCCGCCAACCTGCCCCTGGCCGCCGTCTGCCTGCTGCCGCTCGGCCCCGCCCTCTCCGCCGCGCTGTACGCCCTGCGTCACCGCGGCCACGACCTCACCGACCTGCACCCGGCCCGGGCCTACACCCGTGGCTGGCGCCTCAACGCCGTACCCGCCCTCAAGCTCTGGACACCCCTGCTGGCCTGGCTCACGGTGATCGTCTTCACCCTCACCCACTTCGCCGCCACCGGCCTGCCCCGCTGGTGGGCGGTCCTGCTCGGGCTGATCGGCACGGTCTCGCTCCTGTGGGGCGCCCACGCGCTCGTCCTCACCTCGCTGTTCGCGTTCCGCTCCCGCGACACCGCCCGCCTCGCCGCCTACTTCCTGTTCCGGCACGGACGGGCCACGCTCGCCGCGGCCTCCCTGTGCGTCCTGACCGCCGGTCTCACCGCCCTGCTGACCGAGGCCCTGCCCGCCCTGCTCGCCGCCCCGCTGCTGCTCTCCCTGCTGCACACCGAGCGCCCGGTGATCGCCGAGACCGAGGAGGACTTCACCGTATGACCCCGAGGAGCCCCAAGATCCCCTACGGCGGCGACTACAACCCGGAGCAGTGGCCGGAGGAGGTCTGGGACGAGGACCACCGGCTCTTCACCCGGGCCGGCATCGACACCCTCACCGTCGGCGTCTTCTCCTGGTCGCTCACCCAACCCGCCGAGGACGTCCACGACTTCACCATCCTCGACCGGATCCTCGACCGGGCCGCCGCCGAGGACCGGCAGGTCTGCCTGGCCACCGGCACCGCCGCCCTCCCGCCCTGGCTCGCGAAGAAGTACCCCGAGGTCAACCGCACCGACTTCGAGGGCCGCCGGCACCGCTACGGCCAGCGCCACAACTTCTGCCCCAGCTCGCCCGTCTACCGCCGCCTGGCAACCGCCCTCGCCGCCCGCCTCGCCGAACGGTACGCGGACCACCCGGCGTTGCTCGCCTGGCACATCAACAACGAGTACGGCGGCGCCTGTTACTGCGATCTGTGCGCCGAGGCGTTCCGTGGCTGGCTGCGCGCACGGCACGGCACCCTCGACGCCCTCAACGACGCCTGGTGGACCGCCTTCTGGTCGCACCGCTACACGGGCTGGGACCAGATCGAGCCGCCGAGTGCCCTCACCGAGCACTGGCGCGGCCCCGACCACACCGCCTTCCAGGGCATCACCCTCGACTACCAGCGCTTCATGACCGACGCCCTGCTCGGCTGCTTCACGGCCGAGAAGGAGGCCCTGCGCGCCCACGACCCGGACACCCCCGTCACCACCAACCTCATGGGCGCCTACCGCCCCCTCGACTACCACCGCTGGGCCCCTCACCTCGACTTCGCCTCCTGGGACAACTACCCGCCCCTCGACGCCCCGCCGACCCGGCCCGCCCTCGCCCACGACCTGATGCGCGGCCTCAAGGACGGCGCCCCCTTCTGGCTGATGGAGCAGACCCCGTCGACCACCGCCTGCCGGGACGTCAACCCGCTGCGCAGACCGGGGGAGTTGCGCCTGGCCACGTTCCAGGCGATCGCGCACGGTGCCGACGCCGCCCTCTACTTCCAGCTGCGCGCCTCCCGCGGCGCCTGCGAGAAGTACCACGGGGCGGTGATCGGCCACGCGGGGCGTGACGACTCCCGGGTCTTCCGTGAAGCAGCCGCACTGGGGCGCGAGTTGAGCGACCTCGGCGCGGTCACCCTGGGCGCCCGCACCCCGGCACGCACCGCGCTCCTCTTCGACTGGGACAGCTGGTGGGCCCTGGAGATCTCCGACGGCCCCTCCCGGCTCGTCCGGTACACCGACGTCGTCCACCACTACTACCGGGCCGCCCGCGAGGCCGGTGCCGACGTGGACGTCGTCCCGGTCACCGCCGACCTCACCCCCTACGACGTCGTCCTCGCTCCTGTCCTCCACCTGGTCAAGGGAGACCTGGCCGAACGCCTGGAGGAACTGGCCCGGCGCGGCGGCACCGTCCTCGCCACCTTCCTCACCGCCCGCTCCGACGTGCACGACCTGGCCTTCCTCACCGACGTCCCCGGCCCCCTCGCCCCCCTGTTCGGCATCCGCGTCGACGAATGGGACGCCCGCCCGGAGGACGTCGTACAGCCCGTGGAACTGGGGGAGCTGACCGCCGAGGCCCGGCTGGTCTTCGAGATCGTCCGGTTGCGCGGCGCCGAGCCGGTCGCCGCCTACGGCGCGGACTTCTACGCGGGCACCCCGGCCGTGACCCGCAACCGCTTCGGAGACGGCGAAGCCTGGTACGTGGCGACCGCCCTCGACCAGCCCGGCGTCGACCACGTCGTCCGCCGGGTCCTCGCCCGCCACGACCTGATCGGCCCCTACGCCGGCCACCCCACCGTCGAGACCGCCACCCGCGTCACCCCGGACGGAGTCCGCCTGCTCTTCCTCCTCAACCACGCGGCCCAACCGGTCCACCTGACCGCACACTCCACCGCCACCGACCTCCTCACCGGCAAACGGTTCGAACACGGCGAGGACCTGGCCCTCGACCCACTCGGGGTGGCCGTCCTGCGCCTGGTCAGTGAATGACCCGCCCCCGCTCGTCGGGAACCCCCGACTTCCGCAGGAAGTAGCTGTTCACCTGGTCCCGCCACTCCCGCGCGCTGCGCACCTGCTCCTCGTACCGCTCCGCCACGCGCGCGTGGCGCACCGGGTCCACGAGGTCCGCGAGGCCCGCCCACGTCCGGCGGGCCTCCTCGGCTTCCTCGACGCCCTCGAAGTGGGTGTCGTAGATGTGCTGGATCACGGTCTTCCCGTTCTTCAGCACCTGCCCGTACGGCACATGGTGGAAGAACAGCAGCAGCTCGTCAGGGCAGGAGGCGGCCGACTCGTACACCTCGGCCCACGCCTTGGCGTACTGTGCCGCGTACCCGGTGCCGGTCGCCGCGCTGCGGTCGACGCCGACGCCGTCGCGGTCCGCGAAGTGGTAGGTGCCCCAGGGGCTGTACTCGTAGCCGTCCACGCTCGGCCCGTAGTGGTGCCCGGGCTGCACCATGAACCCCACGCCGAGCGGCGCGGTGTACTTCTCGTACGTCCGCCAGGAGCCGCGCAGCACCGCGCGCAGGCCGGTGGCCAGCCGCTCGGGGGCGTCCGGGAAGGTGAGGCCGATCCACTCGTCGAGGACCTCGTACGGATCGGCGTCGGGCCGCCAGGCGAGCCGCCCGAAGGTGTAGAGGTTCGCCTGGGCCAGCGGATGCCCGGTCCAGAACGGGTCGTCACCCACGTTGGACACGGCGACGATCCCCCCGCGCGCCAACTCTCCGACAGCGGAGCCGACGTCACCCTCCGGCCGGAACCGCAGCACCTCGCTCCACATCGGCCCGAGCCAGCACACGTGCCGCTGCTGCCCGGTGTACTCCTGCGTGGCCTGCACCTCCACCGCGAGCCGGGTGCGCGGCATCGCCCCGAGCACCGGGGAGACCGGCTCGCGCACCTGGAAGTCCATCGGGCCGTGCTTCACCTGGAGCACCGCGTTGTCGGCGAACTCCCCGTCCAGCGGGGCGAACTGGTCGTGGGCGGCCCGCGCCCGGTCCGTCCGGCGGTCCCGCCAGTCCTGCCGGTGGTCGTAGACGAAGGCCCGCCAGTGCACCGTGCCGCCGTACGGGGCGAGCGCGGCCGCCAGCATGTTCGCGCCGTCGGCATGGCTGCGGCCGTAGGCGAACGGTCCCGGCTCGCCCTCCGAGTCCGCCTTCACCACGAACCCGCCGAAGTCCGGTATCGCCGCGTACACCCGGCGCACGGCGTCCGCCCACCAGGCGCGCACCCCGGTGTCCAGCGGATCGGCCGTGGGCAGCTTGTCGAGCAGCACCGGTGCCGCGAAGTTCACCGACAGATGCGTGCGGATCCCGTACGGCCGCAACGCCACGGCCAGCGCGGCCACTTCACCGATCCGCTCGGTCAGCAGACGGGTCTCGCTCTCGCGCACGTTGACGTTGTTCACCGACACCGCGTTGATCCCCACGGCGGCCAGCAGCCGGCCGTAGGCCCGGACCCGCTCCAGTTCCCCGCGCGCCCGGCCGTCGCGCCAGAACAGCGAGCCGCCCGCGTACCCGCGCTCCACCTGGCCCATGACCGGGTGCACGGCCACGTTGTCCCAGTGGTCCAGCATCCTCAGCGCCGTCGCCGGCCGGTGCGCCTCGCGTGCCACCGGCCCGGCGAACGCCGCCGCCCCGAGCCGCACGACGTGGAAGAGGCCGTACAGCAGCCCGCGTGGGCCGGACGCGATGACGGTCGTGGTGCCGCCGTCCCGCCCGTACGCGAACCCCTCCTCACCGAGGCCGTCCGCCGCCGACACCTCCAGCACCAGGTCGTACGAGGCACCACCGGTCGCCGCCTCCGCCGCCCCCTCCTCGGCCCGCACCACCTCCCCGCCGAACCGCCCGCAGGCGTCCGCCACTTCACCGTGGACGGTGTCCACGAGGGGACCCGGGCCCAGGATCAGGGTCCGCCGGGTGCCCAGCGGCCGGAACGCCTCCGGCGGCAGCCAAGCGGGGTCGACCCCCTCGGGGAGCACGGGCACGGGAAGCGGCATGGGCGAAGCCCTCCTCAGGATCGGCAGACGACCGCGCCGGTGCCAGGTGCGGCACCGGCGCGGAACGCCCGGCTCAGGACAGCAACTCGACCTCGGCCAGGGTCACTTGGCCGTCGAGCAGCAGTCGGTACCTCCCGTACGTACCCGGTGATCCCACGGTGAACGCGCGGGTCTGTCCGTCCCAGGAGAAGCTCTCCCCGGAACGCCGGTCCAGCGTCGTCCATGTCGTGCCGTCGGAGGAGCCCTGGAGGGTCCAGGCCGTGGGGGCCTTCGCGCGGTCGGACGAGGTCAGGGTGTACTGCACGCCCTTCACCGCGCCGCCGACCGGCAGGTCGACCGTGTCCGACACCGCCGCGGTGGTCGCCGAGGTGTTGTCGAACAGGGCCCCCGGGCCCGTCAGCGCGTCCGTCCGGGGCGTCGGCACCTGGTCGTCCTGGGTGATCGACACCGGTCCGGCGGTCTTGCCGCTGCCCCACGCCGAGGGCTTCGGCCCCATGTCGAACTCCAGCACCCCGCCCTTGGCGAGCAGCGCGTGCGGCAGCGAAGTGGACGTCCAGGCCCGGCCGTTGACCTTCAGGCCCTGGACGTACACGTTCCGCGCGCTGTTCTTGGGTGCCTTGACCACCAGGTCCTTTCCGTTCTCCAGGTGCACGGTGGCCTTCTTGAACAGCGGGGAGCCGACCGCGTACTCACCGCTGCCCATCACCAGCGGGTAGAAGCCGAGCGCGGAGAAGAGGTACCAGGCCGACTGCTCGCCGTTGTCCTCGTCACCGTGGTAGCCCTGCCCGATCTCACTGCCGGTGTACAGGCGCGACAGCACCTCGCGGACGTTCTTCTGCGCCTTCCAGGGCTGCCCGGCCGCGTCGTACATGTAGATGACGTGGTGGGCGACCTGGTTGGAGTGCCCGTACATGCCGAGCCGCACGTCCCGCGCCTCGGTCATCTCGTGGATGACGCCGCCGTAGGAGCCGACGAAGTCCGGGGACGCCGTCTCGGGCGTGGCGAAGTACTCGTCGAGCTTGTCCGCGAGCCCGCCGCGGCCGCCGTACAGATTGGCCAGGCCCCGGCTGTCCTGCGGGGCGGTGAAGGCGTAGCCCCAGCCGTTGGTCTCCGTGTAGTCGTGACCCCACACGCGCGGGTCGTAGTCGGACGAGTCCACGCGCCAGTCGCCCTGCGCGTTCTTCCCCTGGAAGAAGCCCGCCTCGGAGTCGAACAGGTTCACGTAGTCCTGGGCGCGGTCGAGGAAGTACTCCGACTCCTCCTTGTAACGCTTCTCGCCCGTCTTCTTGTAGAGGGCCTGGCCCATCCTGGCGATGCCGTAGTCGTTGACGTACCCCTCCATCGCCCACGAGAGGCCCTCGTGGGCGGAGGTGGAGGTGTAGCCGAGGAAGGGCGAGGTGGCCATCCCCTTGCGGCCCACGCCGGACGACGGCGGGACGACGGTCGCGTTCTTCACCGCCGCGTCGTACGCCGCCTTCGCGTCGAACGTGACGCCCTTGACGTACGCGTCGGCGAACGCCACGTCCGAGGAGGTGCCGGTCATCAGGTCCGCGTAGCCGGGGGAGGACCAGCGTGAGGTCCAGCCGCCGTCCTTGTACTGCTGCACGAACCCGTCGACCATCTCGCCGGCTTGAGAGGGCGTCAGGAAGGAGTACGCCGGCCAGGTCGTCCGGTAGGTGTCCCAGAAGCCGTTGTTCACGTACACCTTGCCGTCGACGATCTTCGCGCCGGTGTGGGTCGGGGTGTCCGGATTCGGCATCGGTGAGAACGGGGACGCGTACTGGTACGTCGAACCGACCTTCTCGAAGCCGGAGTTGGGGTACAGGTACAGCCGGTACAGGCTGGAGTACAGCGTGGTCAGCTGATCCGGCGTGGCGCCCTCGACCTCGACCTTGCCGAGGATCCGGTCCCAGGCGCGCTGGGCGCGCTTCTTCACCGCTTCGAAGGAGGTGCCGTCCGGGATCTCCTGGCGCAGGTTGTCCTTGGCCTGGTCCACACTGATGAGCGAGGTGGCCAGGCGCAGGGTGACCGTGCGGTCGGCGCCCGCGTCGAAGCGCAGGTAGCCCTTGACGCCGCTGGAGGACCCGTCCTTCACCGGCTTGTCGAACACGCCGTACACGAAGAGGCGGGTGGCACCAGTCGACAGTCCGGACTTCACGTCCGAGTAGCCGGTGACGATCCCGTTCGTCTTGTCGAGCGTGAGCCCCGCCTGGTCCGTGACGTTGTCGAACAGCACGCCGGCGTCGTCACCGGGGTAGGTGAAGCGGAGCGCCGCCGCGTGGTCGGTCGGGGCCATCTCGGCCTTCAGGCCGTTCTCGAACCGCACGCCGTAGTAGTACGGCCGTGCCGTCTCGTTCTCGTGCCGGAAGGCCAGCTCCCGCGCCTCACGGCCGGTGTCCGGCGTGCCCGACGCGGCGGACGGCATCACCTGGAAGGTCTGCCGGTCGCCCATCCAGGGGCTGGGCTCGTGGCTCGCGCTGAAGGACTGGATCGTCGGCAGATTGTCGGCGTTGTTCCCGCGGGCGTAGTCGTACAGCCAGCTCAGCGACGCCGAGTTGGTGACGGGCGTCCAGAAGTTGAAGCCGTGCGGCACGGCGGTCGCGGGGAAGTTGTTGCCGCGTGAGAAGCCACTGCTGGAGTTGGTGCCGCGGGTCGTCAGCGCGTAGTCGGACAGGTGTGCCTTCGGCTTCTCCGGCGCCACGCGCTCGATCGCGATGTCGTCCAGCCAGCCGCGGAACTTCGCCGGGCCCTTCGGGGAGTCGTACGCGACCAGGATCCGGTCGACGGTCCTGCCGGCCGCGACCGACCCGATCCGCGAGACCACGCTGTTCCACTGGTTGACGTACAGCGCCTTCGAGGCCCCCTGCGCCTGCGGCGAGAGCCCGAACCCGTGCTGGTCCGTCGCGCCGAGGCCGCTCAGCGAGGTGCCGTCGGTGAAGACCAGGTCCACGGAGACGTTCGTGGCGTCGTAGTCGCGGTCGCCGTCCGCCATCGACGGGAAGACCCGGTACGACAGCTGCGTGTCGCGGCCGACGGCCACGTTCACGTCGAAGACCTTGTTGTACGAGTACGCCCGCGCGTTCGCCGTATGGCGTCCGGCGTACCGCAGCGCCTTCTTCCCGGTGAACCCGGCGCCCGCCTTCGCGGTCGGCGAGCCGCTCGGACCGCGGTCGACCAGCGACAGCATGTCCTGCGGGACCGGGTTGTCGCTGCCGCCCGTGGAGAACTGGACGTCGGCGAGCTGGAGGATGCCCGAGGCGCCGTTGTTCTTCGTGACGTCGAGCCGGAAGTGCTGATACTCGGCCGGTTCGGCGAGGTCGTACGTCCTGGTCCGGAACCGCTCGGGGAAGGATTCGCCGGCGCGGGTGTCGACGGTCTTCCAGTCCTTGCCGTCCGTGGAACCCTGCAAGGTCCAGTCCTTGGGGTCACGCTCGGCGAAGTCATTGGCCGAGGTGAGTGCGTATGCAGTGATTTTGACGGGTTTGTCGAAATCGAACTCGGCCCAGCCCGTGGGTGCGAAGGTCAGCCACTTCGTGCTCGACTCGCCGTCGACGAGGTTCTCCTTCACCTCCCCGCCGCCCGTGTTCTCGCTGCTCGCCCGTACGTCCGTGACGTGATCGGTGACATTGCCCGGAATGCCGCTGCTGTATCCGCCGTCGACGCCCGAAGCCCGCTTGCCGCCGTCCGTCGTCGTGTCGACGGTGTTCAGCCAGTCCGGCGCCGCGTCGTCCGCCTCGAACGAGGAAGCGAACTCCCGGTCTGCCGCCGGTGCCTTGGCCGGCAGTGCGACGGCAGCCCCCTGTGAGCCCACCGCCAAGGCAAAAGCGGCCGTCACGACGACGGTCGAACCCCATCTGTGCCGAGCTCTGTGCCGCATACGCCAGCACCCTCCCTGCGCTCATCCGGACAACGTTGTCAAAATCGACGCAGAGACCAGTAGTGGGTCAAGTGGTCAAGGATGTCAAGGGTGTTGCCTGTGGCATTCGGGGTTCATGTCGCGAATTTCCCGGAAAGCCGCCCACAGCCGGTTCATATGTCCGGGAGGTCTCAACTCGGAAAAGACCCATGACCAACCCTGCATTCGATCTTGCTCAGCTGGCGGGAAGTGGACTATACCTGTCGGCGATTCATGCGATCCGCACGACCCTGCTTGACCTGACCGCGGTGCCGGGGAGGATCCGGTTCACCGCCTGAGTCCTGGAGAAGGCGAGGACTTGAGCATGGGATCCACCTCCGAGAACCATCACTCCACCGGTGTCGGCCGCCGCGATCTGATCAGGCGGTCCGCCGCGCTCGGCCTGATTTCCGTCCCCACGATGAGTTTTCTGGCGGCCTGCGCCAGCAGCGGCGGCGGTGACGAGGACAAGGCCAAGGCCGGAAAGAAGACCGCGAAGAACCCCCTCGCGGTCAACGAGACCGCCCAGATGGAATTCGTCCTGTTCGACGGCGGTTTCGGCAAGGAGTACGCCGAGGACGCCGTGAAGATCTACGAGAAGAACTTCCCCGGGGCGAAGGTGAAGTTCTCGGCCACCCAGAAGATCCAGTCCACGCTCCAGCCCCGCTTCAACCAGGGCACCCCGCCCGACCTCATCGACAACTCCGGTGCCGAGCAGATGGACATGGGCGTCCTGGTCGGCAAGAGCCAGCTCGCCGACCTCACCCCGCTGCTCGACGCCCCGTCGTACGACGACCCGGCCAAGAAGGTCCGCGACACCCTGCGTCCCGGCATCGTCGAGATGGGCCAGTTCGACGGCGACCCCGTCTGGATCATGTACTACGCCTACACGGTCTACGGCGTCTGGTACTCGCAGAAGGCGCTGGACTCGCTCGACGCCACCTATCCCGAGACCTGGGACGAGATGCTCGCGGTCTGCGAGAAGGCCAAGAAGAAGGGCATGGCCGGCTGGACGTACGCGGGCAAGTACCCGTACTACCTCCCCTTCTCGCTCTACCCGATGATCGGCAAGGTCGGCGGGCGCGAGGTCCTCGACGCCATCGACAACCTGGAGCCGAACGCCTGGAAGCACCCGGCCGTCAAGACCTGCTTCGAGGCGTACTACGAGCTGTACAAGAAGGGTTACGTCCTCAAGGGCACCCCCGGCCTGGACCACATCCAGTCGCAGACCGCCTGGGCCCAGGGCAAGGCCCTGTTCATCCCCAACGGCTCCTGGGTGGAGAACGAGTCGGCGAACGTCATCCCGGCCGACTTCGACCTGGCCGTCTCCGCGCCCACCGGCATCGACTCCTCCGACGCGATGCCCTTCGGCACCATCTGGGCCTCCGGCGGCGAGCCGTTCGTCGTCCCCGCCAAGGCGAAGAACGCCTCCGGCGGCATGGAGCAGCTGCGCGTCATGCTCGGCGAGGCGTCCTCCAGGAACTTCACCGCCAAGGTCAAGTCGCTCACCGCCTACAACGGCGGCACCGACGGCATCACCCTCACCCCGGGCCTGAAGTCCGGTGTGGCCGCGCTGGACAAGGCCGGCGACAACGTGGTGAACCCGCGGCTCCAGGACTGGTACGTCAAGCTCCAGAAGGAGCAGATCGGCGTCGGCGGGCTCGGCGAGATGATGGCCGGACGGCTCACCCCGGCGGAGGCCGTCAAGAAGATCCAGGGCTATGCCGACGCGTCCGCGAAGGACACGACGATCAAGCACTACAAGCATCAGTAACCGCATTCACCGCATTCACGACGGCACCGGAGTGGCGATGCAGCACGGCAAGTACCGGTTCATCGTGGGGTTCCTGGCGTTGCCCCTGGGACTGTACGCGCTCTTCGTGGTGTGGCCGTTCATCCAGTCCATCTACTACTCGTTCACGGACTGGACCGGCCTGAGCCCCGAATTCGAGATGGTCGGTTTCGACAATTACCGCAGGATGCTGGACGACGACATTTTCTGGAAGTCCCTCCAGCACAGCCTGCTGTTCGCCCTTCTGGTGCCCGTGGTGACGATCGGCCTGGCGCTGTTCCTCGCCTTCATGATCAATGTCGGCGGGCGAAGAAGGAGGGGCGGCCCGGTCGTCTCCGGCGTCCGCGGCTCCGCCTTCTACAAGATCGTGTACTTCTTTCCGCAGGTGCTCTCGATCGCCATCGTCGCGCTGTTGTTCGCCTTCGCGTACAACCCGGACAGCGGTGCGATCAACTCGTTCCTGCGGGGTGTCGGCCTCGACGGCGTCCAGCCCCTGTGGCTCGGCGACCCGGATCTCGCGCTGTGGTGCGTGATGGCGGTGCTGGTCTGGTCCACGGTCGGCTTCTTCGTCGTCCTGTTCTCGGCCGGCATGGCGTCCATCCCGGCCGATCTCTACGAGGCCGCCCTGCTGGACGGCGCGAACCGCGCGGCCGTCTTCTTCCGGATCACCCTGCCGCTGCTCTGGGACACCGTGCAGTCCGGCTGGGTCTATCTGGGCATCCTCGCCCTGGGCGCCGAGTCGTTCGCGGTCGTGCAGATCATGACGACCGGCCCGGGCGGCCCCGACTACTCGACCACCGTCATGGTCCTGTACGTGTACCAGAAGGCGTTCCGCGACGGTCAGGCCGCCTACGCCACCACCATCGGTGTCGCCCTGCTCGTCGTGACGCTGGCCTTCGCCGCCGTCGTGATGCGGCTCGGGCGGCGCGAGCGGCTGGAGTACTGAGTTGAAGACGACCGAACCGCCCGCCCCCGTGCCCGTCGCCAAGATCGACCTCCCGGCCGGCCGGGCGCGCCCTGAGCCGAAGGCCGAGGGCCGGGTCCTCAATGTCTTCTCGCACGGCATCCTGGTCGTCTGGGCCGTGATGGTGGTGCTGCCGCTGCTCTGGGCGGTGATGACGTCCTTCAAGGACGACCGCTCCATCTTCGGCTCACCCTGGTCGCTGCCGGACCGGCTGCACCTCGACAACTGGTCGCGGGCCTGGACCGAGGCCAGCATGGGCGACTACTTCCTCAACACCGTCCTGGTGGTCGGAGGCTCGCTCATCGGCACCCTGGTCCTCGGCTCGATGGCGGCCTATGTCCTGGCCCGGTTCGACTTCCCGGGAAACCGCTTCATCTACTACCTCTTCATCGGCGGCATGAGCTTCCCGATCATGCTGGCGCTGGTCCCGCTGTTCTATGTGGTGAACAACATGGGCCTGCTGAACACCCTCCATGGCCTGATCCTGGTGTACATCGCGTACTCGCTGCCGTTCACGGTGTTCTTCCTCACGGCGTTCTTCCGCACCCTGCCCACCTCGGTGGCGGAGGCGGCCTTCGTCGACGGCGCCTCGCACAGCCGTACGTTCTTCCAGATCATGCTGCCCATGGCCAAGCCCGGCCTGATCAGCGTGGGCATCTTCAACTTCCTGGGCCAGTGGAACCAGTACATGCTCCCCACGGTCCTCAACACCGACCCCGACAAGCGCGTCCTCACCCAGGGCCTGGTCCAGCTGGCGGTCAGCCAGGGCTACAAGGGCGACTGGTCGGGGCTGTTCGCGGGGCTGGTGATGGCGATGCTGCCGGTCCTGGCCGCGTACATCGTCTTCCAGCGGCAGGTGGTGCAGGGGTTGACAGCGGGGGCGCTCAAGTAAACCGCGCGCCTTCATGCGGCGTACACGGATCACCCGAGCATGGGCTGTCCGCGTACGCCGCTTTTCACGCTGTGCGCCCGGTTTCACCCCGCGGTGCCACGGCACGGAAAGGGCTTCCCGCAACGCCTCGCAGCCAGCCCCGCACACGCCGCGACGATACGGAGCGTCACCACGCCCGGCCCTGTTCGACCGGGCGGATACTGTTCAACCTCTTGACGGGAGGCGACCCGAACAGCTCAGCTTAGAGTTCACTAGTTGGACATAGACGGGGCCTCATCGAAGCGGTCCCGCGCGCGGGAGGTCGTCGTGGAGACTCCGGGGTCGCAGTCGTCACTGCACCGAGCCAACCTGGAGCGAGTCGTACGGGCCGTTCGTCTGGCCGGGTCCCTCACGCAGGCGGAGATCGCCCGGACGACCGGATTGTCGGCGGCGACCGTCTCCAACATCGTGCGGGAGCTCAAGGACGGCGGAACCGTCGAGGTCACGCCCACGTCCGCCGGTGGGCGCCGGGCCCGCAGCGTATCGCTCAGCGGGGACGCCGGCATTGTCATCGGTGTCGATTTCGGGCACACCCATCTCCGGGTCGCCGTCGGCAACCTGGCCCATCAGGTGCTCGCCGAGGAGTCCGAGCCGCTGGACGTGGACGCGTCCGCGGCGCAGGGCTTCGACCGGGCGGAGCAGCTGGTCACCCGGTTGATCGAGGCCACCGGGGTGGACCGTACGAAGGTCGCGGGGGTCGGGCTCGGTGTGCCCGGTCCGATCGACCTGGAGTCCGGCACGCTCGGCTCGTCGGCGATCCTGCCCGGCTGGATCGGCACCAGACCCGCCGAGGAGCTGAGAGGGCGCCTCGGTGTGCCCGTGCACGTGGACAACGACGCCAATCTCGGCGCCCTCGGCGAGATGGTCTGGGGCAGCGGCCGGGGCGTACGTGATCTTGCTTACATCAAGGTCGCGAGCGGTGTCGGCGCCGGTCTGGTGATCGACGGGAAGATCTACCGGGGGCCCGGCGGGACTGCGGGAGAAATCGGGCATATTACACTCGATGAATCCGGCCCTGTCTGCCGCTGCGGAAACCGGGGCTGCCTGGAGACCTTCGCGGCCGCCCGCTATGTGCTGCCGCTCCTCCAGTCCAGTCACGGAACGGATCTGACGATGGAAGGCGTCGTGCGGCTGGCCAGGGACGGAGACCCGGGCTGTCGTCGGGTGATCGCCGACGTCGGCCGCCATATCGGCAGTGGAGTCGCCAATCTCTGCAACCTCCTGAACCCGAGCAGAGTGGTCCTGGGCGGTGATCTCGCCGAGGCCGGTGAGCTGGTGCTCGGTCCGATCAGGGAGTCCGTCGGCCGCTATGCGATCCCCAGTGCGGCGCGTCAGCTTTCCGTTCTCCCAGGGGCACTTGGGGGCCGTGCGGAGGTGCTCGGAGCACTCGCTCTCGCACTCAGCGAGATGGGTGATTCGACCCTTTTGGATGGCACCCTGTCCGCTGCGACACCTGCCTTCACTTAGAGAACGCATGACGCCGTTGCCATCTCGTTAAGTATTTACTTCTTGACGTCGAACTTGCGGCCGAGTTGACTTCGAGCCACCTCGGCCGCAGCGTTGCGGCCCTGTCAGGGAGGCACACCCCAATGAACGCAACGATGCGTAGAGTCGTGATCGGCGCCACCGCAGTGTCCATGGCGCTCTCGATTGCCGCGTGCGGCAAGGCGGGCGACGACGACAGCGACTCCGGCAGCACGGGCTCGGACAACAAGTCCATCGGCCTGCTGCTCCCCGACAGCGTCACCACGCGCTACGAGAAGTTCGACCGGCCGTTCTTCGAGGCCAAGGTCAAGGAACTCTGCTCCGACTGCGACGTCCAGTACGCGAACGCCGCCGCCGACCCGGCCAAGCAGGCTCAGCAGATGAGCAGCATGGTGACCAAGGGCGTCAAGGTCATCGTGGTCTCCGCGCAGGACTCCGCCGCGATCAAGTCCTCCATCCAGTCCGCGGTGGACAAGGGTGTCAAGGTCATCGCGTACGACCGCCTCGCCCAGGGCCCGGTCTCGGCCTACGTCTCCTTCGACAACGTCAAGGTCGGCGAGCTGCAGGGCGAGGCCCTGCTGGCCGCCCTCGGCGACAAGGCGACCACCAAGTCGAAGGTCGTCATGATCAACGGCGACGACGCCGACCCGAACGCCGGCCAGTTCAAGGAAGGCGCCCACAAGGCGCTCGACGGCAAGGTCGACATCGCCTACGAGCAGTCCGGCCTCTGGAAGGACACGGTCGCCGCCCAGAAGATGTCCGCGGCCATCACCCAGCTGGGCGCGAAGAACATCGCCGGTGTCTACTCCGCCAACGACGGCATGGCCGGTGGCATCGCGAACACCCTCAAGGGCGCGAAGATCAGCGGCATCCCGCTGACCGGCCAGGACGCCGAGCTCGCCGCCATCCAGCGGATCGTCGCCGGCACCCAGTCCTCCACGGTCTACAAGGCCTTCAAGCCCGAGGCCGACGCCGCCGCCCAGCTCGCGGTCAACCTGCTCGAGGGCAAGGACATCAAGTCCCTGGCCACCACCGAGCTGACCAGCGGCTCCGGCGACAAGGTGCCCTCGCAGCTGCTGACCCCGGTGTCGGTCACCAAGGCCAACATCAACGACACGGTCGTCAAGGACAAGCTGTACACGGTCGCCGACATCTGCACCGCGGAGTACGCCGCCGCCTGCAAGACCGCCGGCCTGCAGTAAACGGCACGCGCACCCGCGCACCCCGGCCCGGGTCCCGCTGAGGGACTCGGGCCCGGACCGCCGAGTGCGGTCCCGCGATACCCCTCCGACGCCTGCCCCACCTTCACACCCCGCTGCCGGGGCGGGCGTCGGAAGGAACCCGTTGCCAAGCGCCACGGATTCACGCATGTTCATCTTGTAAACCTCGTGCGAAACCGAGGCGGCGACGCCCGGTCCGCACGTCCCTCCGCGCCCCACCCCAAGCGCGGCATCCCCGCCGGTCAGGCGGCGAAGGAGATGGTTCACGTGTCCGCTACGCCCGTGCTGGCGTTGCGCGGAGTCTCCAAGCGATTCGGTGCAGTCCAGGCACTCACCGACGTCGAGCTGGAGGTTCACGCCGGAGAAGTGGTCGCCCTGGTGGGCGACAACGGCGCAGGTAAGTCCACCCTGGTCAAGACGATCGCGGGTGTCCATCCCATCGATGAGGGAGTCATCGAGTGGGAGGGCAAGCCCGTCAGCATCACCAAGCCGCACGACGCCCAGGGACTCGGCGTCGCCACCGTCTACCAGGACCTCGCGCTCTGCGACAACCTCGACGTGGTCGGCAACCTCTACCTCGGTCGTGAGCTGCTTCACCGCGGCATCATCGACGAGGTGACGATGGAGAAGAACTCCCGCGAGCTGCTGTCCACGCTCTCGATCCGCATCCCGAGCGTGCGCATCCCGATCGCGAGCCTCTCCGGCGGTCAGCGCCAGGTCGTCGCCATCGCCCGCGCCCTCATCGGCGACCCGAAGGTCGTCATCCTCGACGAGCCCACCGCGGCCCTCGGCGTGGAGCAGACGGCCCAGGTCCTCGACCTGGTCGAGCGACTGCGCGAGCGCGACCTCGGCGTCATCCTCATCAGCCACAACATGGCCGACGTCAAGGCGGTCGCGGACACCGTCGCCGTCCTGCGCCTGGGCAAGAACAACGGCTCCTTCCCCGTGAAGGACACCAGCCACGAAGAGATCATCGCCGCGATCACCGGGGCCACGGACAACGCCGTGACCCGTCGTGCGGGGCGTCGCACCGCGGAGGCGGCACAGTGAGCGACACGTCGAAGACCGTGAAGAGCGGCTCCTCGGAGCCCGAGAAGGCCGACACGGCCACCAAGGTCGAGGCCGCCGAGGGCGTGGTGGAGGACCAGGACACGGTCGCCCCCGCCGACGACCCCACGGCCGCCCCGGTGTCCGTCGTCGACCCGCGCCTGCTGGTCCGCGAAGAGGGCTTCAAGGGTTACGTCACCGAGTTCAAGCGCAAGGTGAAGGGCGGCGAGCTGGGCTCGCTGCCGGTGTTCGTCGGCCTGATCGTCATCTGGACGATCTTCCAGCTGCAGAACGACCGCTTCCTGAGCGCCGACAACCTCTCGAACATCAGCTACTACATGTCGGCCACCGGCATGCTGGCCATCGGCCTGGTGTTCGTGCTGCTGCTCGGCGAGATCGACCTGTCGGTCGGTTCCGTCAGCGGACTGGCCTCCACCCTGTTCGCCGTGTTCGCGGTGAACAACGGCATGGACCCCTGGCTGTCGCTGATCCTGGCGGTCCTCACCGGTATCGCCATCGGCGCCATGCAGGGCTGGTTCTTCGCCAGGATCGGTGTGCCGGCGTTCGTCGTCACCCTGGCCGGCTTCCTCGGCTGGAACGGCCTGATGCTGTGGCTGCTGGGCGACAGCGGCACGATCAACATCCCGTCCGAGTCGGGCCCGGTCCACCTGCTCGGCCAGAGCAGCTTCTTCATGGACCAGGCGATCATCGGCGCGTACGTGCTGGCCGGTCTCGGCGTGGTGCTGACCCTCGTCGGCAACTTCGGTGAGCAGCGCCGCCGCCGGGCCGCGGGTGTGCCGTTCCGCCCGACCAGCGAGATCCTGCTGCGCGTCGGTGCCCTCGCGGTCGCCTCCTTCGTCGCCGCGGCCGTGCTGAACAACGCGTCCGGTGTCTCCAACGCCCTGGTGATCTTCCTGGCGGCGCTGGTGATCGTGGACTTCGTGCTGCGTCGTACGACGTACGGCCGCAAGGTGTTCGCGGTCGGCGGCGGCATCGAGGCCGCGCGCCGCGCCGGTATCAACGTGCCGATGATCCGCATCACCGTGTTCGCCATCTCCGGCGGCTTCGCGGCGATCGGCGGTATGTTCTTCGCCGGCCAGACCGCGAGCGCCACGCTCAGCGCCGGTGGCGGCAACACCCTGATGCTCGCCATCGCGGCGGCCGTCATCGGTGGCACCAGCCTCTTCGGTGGCCGCGGTACCGTCTGGTCCGCCCTCCTGGGCATGCTGGTCATCCAGTCGATCCAGACCGGTCTGGACCTGCTGAACATGAACACCTCGATCCAGTACATGATCACCGGTGGTGTTCTGCTCGGCGCGGTCGTCATCGACTCGGTCTCCCGCAAGAGCCAGAAGGCCGCCGGCCGCGGCTGATCCGCGGCAGGAACGTCACTGTGCCCGGCGCTCACCAGGTGCCGGGCACAGTCGTGTCATAGGACAGGCTCATCATGGGTACGGCCGATCGCGTGACCTATGAAGCATGGCCCGGAGTCCGCCCGCCGGGGCGGAACATTAGACTCGACAAGCCCGGCAACAGCTCGATCAGCTCAACTGCAAGGAGGCACGGGTGCCGCTGCTGACCCGCATCAGGGGACCGCGCGATCTGGACCGGCTCAGCCTGGAGGAGCTGGACCAGCTGGCAGAGGAGATCCGGACCTTCCTCGTCGACGCCGTGTCCAAGACCGGCGGCCACCTCGGCCCCAACCTCGGTGTGGTCGAGCTGACCATCGCCCTGCACCGCGTCTTCGAATCCCCGAAGGACAAGGTCCTGTGGGACACGGGCCACCAGTCCTACGTCCACAAGCTGCTCACGGGGCGGCAGGACTTCTCCCGGCTGAAGATGAAGGGCGGACTGTCCGGCTACCCCTCGCAGGCCGAGTCCGAGCACGACGTCATCGAGAACAGCCACGCCTCCACGGTGCTCGGCTGGGCCGACGGCATCGCCAAGGCCAACGAGATCCTCGACCGCGACGCCCACGTGGTGGCCGTCATCGGCGACGGCGCGCTCACCGGCGGCATGGCCTGGGAGGCGCTCAACAACATCGCCGACGCCAAGGACCGCCCGCTGGTCATCGTCGTCAACGACAACGAGCGCTCCTACGCGCCGACCATCGGCGGCCTCGCCAACCACCTCGCCACGCTCCGTACGACGGAGGGTTACGAGCGGTTCCTGGCCCGCACCAAGGAGGTCCTGGAGCGGACCCCGGTCGTCGGCAAGCCGCTCTTCGACACCCTGCACGGCGCCAAGAAGGGCCTCAAGGACTTCATCGCCCCGCAGGGCATGTTCGAGGACCTCGGCCTGAAGTACGTCGGCCCGATCGACGGCCACGACATCGAGGCCCTGGAGTCCGCGCTGGCCCGCGCCAAGCGCTTCGGCGGCCCGGTGATCGTGCACTGCCTCACCGAGAAGGGCCGCGGCTACCAGCCCGCCCTCCAGGACGAGGCCGACCGCTTCCACGCCGTCGGCAAGATCCACCCGGACACGGGCATGCCGATCTCCTCCTCCGGCGCCGACTGGACGTCCGTCTTCGGCGAGGAGATGGTCAGGCTCGGCGAGGAGCGCCGGGACATCGTGGCGATCACCGCCGCCATGCTCCAGCCCGTCGGCCTCGACCGCTTCGCCAAGGCCTTCCCGGACCGGGTCTACGACGTCGGCATCGCGGAGCAGCACGGCGCCGTCTCCGCCGCGGGCCTCGCCCACGCCGGAGTGCACCCCGTCTTCGCGGTGTACGCCACCTTCCTCAACCGCGCCTTCGACCAGGTCCTCATGGACGTCGCCCTGCACAAGTGCGGAGTGACGTTCGTCCTGGACCGGGCCGGGGTCACCGGCACCGACGGCGCCTCCCACAACGGCATGTGGGACATGTCGATCCTCCAGGTCGTCCCCGGCCTCAGGCTCGCCGCCCCGCGCGACGCCGAGCAGGTCCGCGCCCAGCTGCGCGAGGCCGTCGCCGTCGACGACGCGCCGACCGTGGTGCGCTTCTCCAAGGGCGCCGTCGGCCCCGCCGTACCCGCCGTGGGACGTGTCGGCGGCATGGACGTCCTGCGCGAGCCCGGGTCGGACACCCCGGACGTGCTGCTGGTCTCCGTGGGCGCCCTGGCGCCTATGTGCCTGGAGATCGCCGGCCTGCTCGAGAAGCAGGGCATCACCACCACCGTCGTCGACCCGCGCTGGGTCAAACCCGTCGACGAGGCCATGGCCCCGCTCGCCGAGCGGCACCGCGTCGTCGTCACCGTCGAGGACAACAGCCGCGTCGGCGGCGTCGGCTCCGCGATCGCCCAGGCCCTGCGGGACGCGGGCGTCGACGTCCCGCTGCGCGACTTCGGCATCCCGCCCCGCTTCCTCGACCACGCCTCCCGCGCCGAGGTGATGGCCGAGATCGGCCTGACCGCCCCCGACATCGCCCGCCAGGTCACCGGCCTGGTCGCGAAGCTGGACGGCCGGTACGACAGCGCGGCGGCCGTGGACTCCGTGCAGCCCGCCCGCGACTGACGCCACCCGACACGCCCGGATGGGCCGGTTCCACCACTGCGAAGAGTGGTGGAACCGGCCCATTCGCGTTGACCGGCCCGTGCCGGGGCATACGCACTACGCCCCCTCTCGATCATGTCTGGGACGACACAGCGTGGGAGGTACGCGCACATGAGCAGCACCCTCTTCCGGACGAAGAACGTCGAGCAGTCCATCCTCGATACCGAGGAGCCCGAGCACGCGCTGAAGAAATCCCTGTCCGCGCTCGACCTGACGGTCTTCGGCGTCGGTGTCATCATCGGCACCGGCATCTTCGTCCTGACCGGCACCGTGGCCAAGAACAACGCCGGCCCCGCCGTCGCCCTGGCCTTCGTCGTCTCCGGCGTCGTCTGCGCGCTCGCCGCGCTCTGCTACGCCGAGTTCGCCTCGACGGTCCCCGTGGCGGGATCGGCGTACACGTTCTCCTACGCCTCGCTCGGGGAGCTGCCCGCCTGGATCATCGGCTGGGACCTGGTCCTGGAGTTCGCCCTCGGTACGGCGGTGGTGGCCGTCGGCTGGTCCGGGTACGTCGCGTCGCTGATGGACAATGCGGGCTGGCACCTGCCGGACTCGCTCGGTACCAGAGACGGGGCCGACGGCTTCGGCTTCGACATCCTCGCCGCCGCGCTGGTCCTGCTGCTCACCGCCATCCTCGTGGTCGGCACCAAGCTCTCCGCGCGCGTCACCGCGATCGTCGTCGCGATCAAGCTCACCGTCGTCCTGACGGTGATCATCGCGGGTGCCTTCTTCATCGAAGGCTCCAACTACGACCCGTTCGTCCCCGACGCGCAGACGGTGGAGGCGGGCGGAAACCTCCAGGCCCCGCTCATCCAGGTGATGTTCGGCTGGGCGCCCTCCAACTTCGGCGTGATGGGCATCTTCACCGCCGCCTCCGTCGTCTTCTTCGCCTTCATCGGCTTCGACGTCGTCGCCACCGCGGCCGAGGAGACCAAGAACCCGCAGCGCGACATGCCGCGCGGCATCCTCGGCTCCCTGCTCATCTGCACAACCCTCTATGTCGCGGTGTCGATCGTGGTCACCGGGATGCAGCACTACACCGAGCTGTCCATCACCGCGCCGCTCGCCGACGCCTTCAAGGCCACCGGGCACCCCTGGTTCGCCGGCTTCATCAGCTTCGGCGCCGCCGTCGGCCTCACCACGGTCTGCATGATCCTGCTCCTCGGACAGACCCGGGTGTTCTTCGCGATGAGCCGCGACGGACTCCTGCCGCGCTTCTTCTCCCAGGTCCACCCGCGGTTCAAGACCCCGCACCGGCCGACCATCCTGCTCGGCGGGCTCATCGCGATCCTGGCCGGCTTCACCCCGCTGAGCGAACTCGCCGAGCTGGTCAACATCGGCACCCTGTTCGCCTTCGTGGTCGTCGCGATCGGCGTGATCGTCCTGCGCCGCACCCGCCCCGACCTGCACCGGGCCTTCCGCACCCCGTGGGTGCCGTTCCTGCCGATTCTGTCGGTGCTGGCCTCGCTCTGGCTGATGATCAACCTGCCGGCCGAGACCTGGGTCCGGTTCGCCGTCTGGATGGCGATCGGCTCCGTCGTGTACTTCCTCTACGGCCGCTCCCACAGCCGTCTGGGACGGCACGAGGAGACGACGCCGGACGAGGTGCGCAGGCCGCCGGGGGCCGACGGAACGGTGTGACGCCGGTGGGACGGCTGCGGGGCGGCTGCGGGGCGGGGCTCAGCCCCGTACCGCCCGCGGTCCCGTGACCTCCGCGCCCAGCTCCGTCACCCGGCGGCGCAGCTCGCGGTCGGCGGTGACGACCAGACGGGGGCGGTCACCCGCCAGGGCGGCCAGCCGGACGATGTGGTCGTCCCCGCTGCCGGCCGCCGACTCCACCCGTACGCCGGGCACCGGCTCCACCCCGCGGGCCGCGCCCTCGACGACGAGGACGATCTCCACGGGCCCGGAGTGCCCCGGCAGCCCGTCCGCCGCCAGCCGGTCGCGCAGCCGCTCCGCGGCGCCCCGCCGGTCCCGCCACCACCCGTCGGGCACCGACCCGACGACGTTCGCGCCGTCCACGATCACCAGCAGGGGGGTGCCGTCGTCCATAGGGCCGTCCATGGGCCCAGCGTCCCATGCCCGGCCGATGCCCCGAACGGCCCATGTCCTCCCGAACGACGCGTGTCCCCGAGTGAGGTGTGTCCCCGACGGCCCGTGCCCTGAACGGCGGATCCCCCGGGCGCCGTACCCCGAGGCCCGCCGGAAGTGGACGGGGAAGGGCCGTCATACAGTGATCGGGTGAACGGCGACTGGCTCATACGTGGCCGCGACGGGCGGCTCATTGTCTACCTGACGTCGGACGACGCCGCCCTGTGCCGGGCGGAGCGCACCCCGGGCGGGCCCTGGGACCCCCCGCGCAGGATCGGCGGTCCGCAGAAGCTGCACCCGGTCCTCGCCGTCGGCCACGGCCCCGACGGCTACGGCCATCTGACGTCGTGGCGGCCCACCGTGCAGGGGGAGGCGGGCCTGGTGCACTCCACCCACTACCGGCCGCTCCTCGCCCCGCTGGACTGGGCGCCGATCGGCCACCCCGGCAAGAAGGGCGTCCGCACGGGCACGCCCGCCGTCGCGGTGGACGCCCAGGGCCGGGCGCACGTCTTCGTGGCCGGCCACGCCGCCGGGATCGCCATGGTCGCCCAGAAGGAGAAGGGCGGCTGGGACCCGTGGCGCGACCTGAAGGGCGAGGGCGTCACGGGGGAGCCCGTCGCGGTGACCGGGGAGTCCGGCCGCGTCGAGGCCTACGCGGCCGGGGCCGGCAGGCTCCTGCACTGGCGGCAGCAGGAGCCGGGCGCCCAGCCGGTGCTGGAGGAGACCCTGGACGCGCCGGTGCGTCCCGGCACCCTGCGGGCGCTGGCCACCTCCCCGGAGCACACCACGCTCTTCTTCACCGACGACTCCGGTGACGTCTGCGCCTGGCGCCCCGGCGACAAGCCGGTCCCCGTGCTCGCCGCGGCGGGCCCCGGCCCGGTCGCCGCGATCCGCTGTGTGCTCGACGGCCACGACTGCACCCTGCTCGCCCAGCGCTCCGCGAGCGGCCGGGTGGCCTTCGCCGCCTACCCCACCGAGCAGGAGTCGGCCGGCGCCTGGTGGACCGAGTCCGGCCCCCAGCTGCCGGCCGACGCCGAGGTGGCGCTCGCCGTGGACCACGAGGACCGGGTGGTGGCGGCCACCCTGTCCCCGTCGACCGGCCGCCTGCTCCTCACCCGCCGCAAGGACGAACCGGGACTGGCCCTCACGGCGTGGGCAGAGGTGTGACCGGGCCCCGCGCGGGGCGTACGTGCCCCGGCCGGACCCCGCGAGCCACCACGTGCCCTGCCGGCCGCCTCTGACCGGTCCCGCCGCTCGCAGCATCCCCTGCCGGCCACCCGTCCCCACGGTGACCGGAGCGGCGCGCTCGGCGCGGCGCGCTCGCCGCGGCGTCGCTCGTCGTCACCCACAGGTCGGCCCGGCCGTCGCCGTCGGGGACGCCCGCCGTCAGCAGCGGACGGTCGGCCGCCGTCCAGGCGCCGCCCGCCACCGCGCGCCAGCGTCCCCGTCCAGGTGTTCGTGCAGAGCCAGAGCGTGTCGGCCGGTCGCGGGCCCACAGAGCGGGGCGCCCGTCGCCGTCGGTGTCGCCTGGCGCGAGCTCGCCGAGGCCGTTCCGGTCCGTCCCACCCAGCCGGACGGGCGCGGCGGCCGCCAGCCGGACGGGCGCGGCGGCCGACAGTGCGGGCACGCCCGCCGCCGGATCACCGGCGTACAGGCGCTGTTGCCGGTGGGGTAGACCCACAGCCGGTCGGCGATCCGGGCGGTGAGGTCCTCGCGGGCGTCGCCCGTCCAGTCGCCTCGGTGGGTCACCAGGGCGCCCGTCCGGCCGCCGGTGCCGATCTGCCGATGCGGGGCGGGGACCAGGCCGCAGCCGCGCCGGAGTGCGGCCGTAGGTCGGCCGGGCTGGGGCGACGGCGGGCGCACGCAAGAGAAAGGGCCTCCGCCGGTCCGGCGGAGGCCCTTCTCATGTCCGTACGACGGTTACGCCGGGACCGACGCCACGCCCGGGGCCAGGAACTTCTTGCCGTTCACCCGCTCGGAGACGCCCTCGCGGTCCAGGTACGGCGTGATGCCGCCCAGGTGGAAGGGCCAGCCGGCACCGGTGATCAGGCAGAGGTCGATGTCCTGGGCCTCGGCGACGACGCCCTCGTCGAGCATGAGCCCGATCTCCTGCGCCACCGCGTCCAGGACGCGCGCCCGCACCTGCTCCTCGGTCAGGGCGGAGTCGCCCTGCTTCAGGAGCGCGGCGACCTCGGGGTCCAGCTCGGGCTTGCCGCTGTCGTAGACGTAGAAGCCGCGCTTGCCCGCCTTGACGACGGCCGCGAGGTTCGCGGAGACCGTGAAACGGTCCGGGAACGCGCGGTTGAGCGTCTCGGAGACGTGCAGGCCGATCGCGGGGCCGACCAGTTCCAGCAGGACCAGCGGGGACATCGGCAGGCCGAGCGGCTCCACGGCCTTCTCCGCGACCTCGACCGGGGTGCCCTCGTCGATGACGTTCTGCACCTCGCCCATGAAACGGGTCAGAATGCGGTTCACGACGAACGCCGGGGCGTCCTTCACCAGAACCGCCGTCTTCTTCAGCTTCTTGGCCACCGCGAAGGCGGTCGCGAGCGAGGCGTCGTCGGTCTTCTCGCCGCGCACGATCTCCAGGAGCGGCAGGATCGCGACCGGGTTGAAGAAGTGGAAGCCCACGACCCGCTCGGGGTTCTTCAGCTTCGACGCCATCTCGGACACCGACAGCGAGGAGGTGTTGGTGGCGAGGATCGCGTGCGCCGGGGCGACCGCCTCGACCTCCGCGAACACCTGCTGCTTGACCCCGATCTCCTCGAACACGGCCTCGATGATGAAGTCCGCGTCCGCGAAGCCCTCAGCCTTGTCCAGGACACCGCTGACCAGGGCCTTGAGGCGGTTGGCCTTGTCCTGGTTGATCCGGCCCTTGCCGAGCAGCTTCTCGATCTCGGCGTGGACGTAGCCCACACCCTTGTCGACCCGCTCCTGGTCGATGTCGGTCAGCACGACCGGCACCTCCAGGCGGCGCAGGAACAGCAGCGCGAGCTGCGAGGCCATCAGGCCCGCGCCCACCACGCCGACCTTGGTGACCGGACGGGCCAGGCTCTTGTCCGGGGCGCCGGCCGGGCGCTTGCCGCGCTTCTGCACGAGGTTGAACGCGTAGATGCCGGCGCGGAGTTCACCGCCCATGATCAGGTCGGCGAGCGCCGTGTCCTCGGCGTCGTAGCCCTGCTGGAGGTCGCCGTTCTTGGCGGCGGCGATGATGTCCAGCGCGCGGTAGGCGGCCGGGGCAGCGCCGTGCACCTTGGAGTCGGCGACGAACCGGCCGCGCGCGACGGCCTGGTCCCAGGCCTCACCGCGGTCGATGACCGGACGCTCGACCTCGACGTCGCCCTTGAGGACCTGCGCGGTCCAGATCAGCGACTGCTCCAGGAAGTCCGCGCCCTCGAACAGCGCGTCCGCGATGCCGAGGTCGAAGACCTGCTGGCCCTTGAGCTGCTTGTTCTGGTTCAGGCTGTTCTCGATGATCACCGAGACGGCCTTGTCGGCGCCGATCAGGTTCGGCAGGATCGTGCAGCCGCCCCAGCCGGGGACCAGACCGAGGAAGACCTCGGGCAGCGAGAACGCCGGCAGGGCCTTGGAGACCGTGCGGTACGTGCAGTGCAGACCGACCTCGACACCGCCGCCCATCGCCGCGCCGTTGTAGTAGGCGAAGGTGGGCACGGCCAGCGCCGCGAGACGCTTGAAGACCTCGTGGCCGCCCTTGCCGATGGCCAGCGCGTCCTTGTGCTCCTTCAGCAGCTCGACGCCCTTGAGGTCGGCGCCGACCGCGAAGATGAACGGCTTGCCCGTGACACCGGCACCGACGATCTCGCCGGCCGCGGCCTCCCGCTCGACCTGGTCGATCGCGGCGTCCAGGTTCGCGAGGGACTGCGGGCCGAAGGTGGTCGGCTTGGTGTGGTCGAAACCGTTGTCCAGCGTGATGAGCGCGAAGCGCCCGGCGCCGAACGGCAGGTCGAGGTGGCGTACGTGCGCGGACGTCACGACCTCGTCGGGGAACAGCTCGGCCGCACCCTTCAAAAGCTCAGCGGTGGTGCTCACTTGTCCCCCTCGAAGTGCGGGTTCTCCCAGATGACCGTCGCGCCCATGCCGAAGCCGACGCACATGGTGGTCAGGCCGTAGCGGACGTTCGGCTGCTCCTCGAACTGGCGGGCCAGCTGCGTCATCAGACGGACGCCGGAGGAGGCCAGCGGGTGACCGAAGGCGATCGCGCCGCCGTACTGGTTGACGCGCTCGTCGTCGTCCGCGATGCCGTAGTGGTCGAGGAAGGCCAGCACCTGGACGGCGAAGGCCTCGTTGATCTCGAACAGACCGATGTCGGAGATCGACAGACCCGCCTGCGCGAGCGCCTTCTCCGTGGCCGGGATCGGGCCGTAGCCCATGACCTCCGGCTCCACGCCCGCGAAGGCGTAGGAGACGAGACGCATCTTGACCGGCAGGCCGTTCTCGCGGGCGAAGTCCTCGGACGCGATCAGGGAAGCGGTCGCGCCGTCGTTCAGACCGGCCGCGTTACCGGCGGTGACCCGGCCGTGGACACGGAACGGGGTCTTGAGCCCGGAGAGGTTCTCCAGGGTGGTGCCCGGGCGCATCGGCTCGTCGGCGGTGACCAGGCCCCAGCCCGTCTCACCGGCCTCCGGGTTGGTGCGGCGCACCGAGACCGGCACCAGGTCGGCCTGGATCTTGCCGTCGGCGTACGCCTTGGCGGCCTTCTCCTGGGAGCGCACCGCGTACTCGTCCGCGCGCAGCTTGGTGATCTGCGGGTAGCGGTCGTGCAGGTTCTCCGCGGTCATGCCCATGAACAGGGCGGACTCGTCGACCAGCTTCTCGCTCACGAACCGCGGGTTGGGGTCCACGCCCTCGCCCATCGGGTGACGGCCCATGTGCTCGACACCGCCGGCCACGGCGATGTCGTACGCGCCGAACGCGACGGAGCCGGCGACCGCGGTGACGGCGGTCAGGGCGCCGGCGCACATGCGGTCGATGGAGTAGCCGGGCACGGAGGTCGGCAGACCGGCCAGGATGCCGGCGGTGCGGCCGATGGTGAGGCCCTGGTCACCGATCTGCGTGGTCGCGGCGATGGCGACCTCGTCGATCTTCTTGGGGTCGAGACCGGGGTTGCGGCGCAGCAGCTCCCGGATCGCCTTCACGACCAGGTCGTCGGCGCGGGTCTCGTGGTAGATGCCCTTCGGGCCCGCCTTGCCGAACGGGGTGCGGACGCCGTCGACGAAGACGACGTCCCTGACGGTACGAGGCACGATGGCTCTCCTCCAGGGTGCGGGATGGCACTGCTGCGAACGCAAGCGCTGAGCGCGCGCTCAGGGCCCATGCTACTTGTGGGTAACGTAGCTGCACAGTCCTGCCGGGGGGAGCGGCGAATGTCACACGGATGGACCCGCCCCCCGCGGTGGCGCCGTCGACCCCCGCGGCGTCAGCACCGGTGTGGGCACCGGATGCGACCCCGGCCCCGTCCCCGTGATCACCCCGAACAGCGTCCGCGCCGCCTCCGCGCCGAACCCGTACACGTCGTGGCTCATCGCGGAGAGCGTCGGATGGGTCAGCCGGCACAGCTGGGAGTCGTCCCAGGCGAGCAGGGACACGTCACCCGGCACGTTCAGCCCCATCTCGGCCGCCACCGCCAGCCCCGCCACGGCCATGATGTCGTTGTCGTAGACGATGGCCGTCGGCCGGTCCGGCGGGGCCGCGGTCAGCAGGGACCGGGTCGCCCGCGCACCCGCCTCCCCGGAGTAGTCCGTGGCCAGCTGCCACGCCCCGGCCAGCCCCAGGCTCCGCGCCGCCTGGTCGAACGCGGCCGTCCGTATCACCGTGTGCCCGAGCGCGGCGGCGCCCCCGACCCGGGCGATCCGGCGGTGCCCGAGCGCCGCGAGATACCGCACCGCCTCCGTCACCGCCGTCGCGTCGTCCGTCCACACCGACGTCAGGCTCCCGGTCAGCGAGGGATGCCCGACGGCCACCACCGGCATCCCGAGCCGCTCGGCCGCCGCCACCCGGGGGTCGTCGGCCCGGAAGTCCACCAGGATCGCCCCACCGATCTGCCGCCCCCGCCACCAGGACTCCTGGAGCCCGACCTCCTCCTCCACGGTCCGCACCAGCCGGAGCAGCAGCGAGCAGGAGTGCTCGGTCAGCACGCTCTCCACGCCCGACACGAACTCCATGTAGAACGGTTCCAGCCCCAGCATCCGGGCCGGCCGGCAGATCGCCAGCCCCACCACGTCCACCCGCGAGTTCGACAGCGACCGCGCGCTGAGGTTCGGTTCCCAGCCCAGTTCCCGGGCCGCCGCGAAGATCCGGTCCCGGGTCGCCTCCGACAGCCCCGGCCTGTGGTTGAAGGCGAGCGACACGGCCCCCTTGGACACCCCGGCGCGCGCGGCGACGTCCTTGATGGTGACCCGGGGGGCGGGGGACGCTGTCATCGAGCGGGCTCCTGGCAGTACAGCGCGGCCCGAGCGGCGGCGGCATCCGGAGTCTCCCAGCCCTCGACCCCGATGGTCACGCGTTCCCCGGGCAGCAGGGTGACCAGCCCCCGGTCGGCCCGCGCGTCCGGCGCCAGCCGGTCGGCCTGGAGCAGCAGGTCCCGCACCAGCGTCCGGGCCGTGACGGCGACCCCGCCCGGCACCAGCTCCACCTCGAACTCCGGCCCGGGATACGGCACTTCACGGTCCGGCACCGGGAAGTGCAGGGCCCGCAGCCCGTCCGCGTCGGCCACCAGGAACTCCTTCGCCCCCTCCGGCACCAGCTCCGCCGGCACCCGCGCGACGGCCACCGCCCGCGCCCCCGCGGCCACCTCGACGACCCCCTCCCCGAGCACGTCCCCCGCGACGGACACCCGCCGCAGCCGCACGGCCGCAGGCCACCTGGCGGCACTCTGGTTGACGGCGGCCACCACCAGCCCCTCGCCCCGCGCCTGAAGTGTCAGCAACCGGTCCGCGTACAGCCTCCGCAACTCGTGATACAGCGGTTTCTCCCGCCCGTCCCCGTCGATCGCCGCCCAGGACGTCACCGGCCAGCAGTCGTTGAGCTGCCAGACGACCGTCCCCGCGCACACCGGCCAGTGCGACCGCCAGTGCTCGATCCCGGCGGCCACCGCCCGCGCCTGGTTGACCTGGGTCAGATAGTGCCAGCGGTCGAAGTCGCCTTCCGGCAGGGCGAAATGCCGGGCGAGCCCCCGCTCCAGCTTGCCGTTGCCGTCGTCCGCCTTCTGGTGGTGCAGCATCCCGGGGGAGTCCGCCCGCAGCTCCTCGTCCGGCAGCGCCCGCCGCAGCGTGGCGTACGCGGGCGGCGCCTGCCACCCGAACTCCGCGACGAACCGGGGCACTTCATCGCGGTACCCGGCGTAGTCCGTCCGGTTCCACACCTCCCACGAGTGGTGCGTCCCGTGCGCCGGATCGTTCGGATGCCGCTCCCAACTCCCGGACCAGGGACTGCCCGCCGTGTACGGCCGGGTCGGATCCAGCTCGGCCACCACCCGCGGCAGGACGCCCAGGTAGTAGCCCTCCCCCCACGAGTCCCCGCCGAGCCGCTCAGCCCACCCCCAGTCCCGGAAACCCCACAGATTCTCGTTGTTCCCGTTCCACAGCACGAGCGACGGATGCGGCATCAGCCGTACGACGTTCTCCCGGGCCTCCGCCTCCACCTCGCCCCGCAGCGGCTGCTCCTCGGGGTAGGCCGCGCAGGCGAACGGGAAGTCCTGCCAGACGAGCAGCCCCAGCTCGTCGCAGACGGCGTAGAAGTCCTCGCTCTCGTAGATCCCGCCGCCCCAGACCCTGACCAGGTCCACCCCGGCGTCGGCGGCCTGCCGCAGCCGTTTCCGGTAGCGCTCCCGGGTCACCCGGGACGGGAACACGTCGTCCGGGATCCAGTTGACGCCTCGCGCGAACAGCCGCTCCCCGTTGACGACCAGCGTGAAACCGGTTCCGTGCTCGTCCGCCGAGGTGTCCAGCGCGACGCTCCGGAAACCGATCCGCCGCCGCCACACATCGAGCGGCGCGCTCCCGTGCGACAACGTCAACTCGGCGTCGTACAGCGCCTGTTCGCCATAGCCGCGCGGCCACCACAGCGCGGCGTCCGGCACCTCCAGTCGGACGGTCCCGCGCGTCCCCGACACCTCGCCGCGCACCCGCGCGCCGCCCACCCGGGCCTCCACGACGAGTTCGGCCTCCACCCGGGTGCGCTCGACGTCGACGTGCAGCTCGACGACCCCGGTGCCCCCCTCGACGGTGACGAGCGGCCGCACCCCGGAGATCCGCGCCGTCGACCAGTGCTCCAGCCGCACCGGACGCCAGATGCCGGCCGTCACCAGCGTCGGTCCCCAGTCCCAGCCGAAGGAGCAGGCCATCTTGCGGACGTACTGGTAGGGCTCGGCATAGGCGGCGGGCCGCTCGCCGGTCCGGCCGCGCACGGCCTCCGCCTCGGCGTAGGCGGAGACGAACCGCACGGTCAGTTCCCCGCTCAGGCCCGTCACGTCGTACCGGTACGAGCGGTGCATGTTCCGTACCCGGCCCAGCGGCCGGCCGTCCAGCCGGATCTCCGCCGCCGTGTCGAGACCGTCGAAGACCAGGTCGGTCTGCTCGTGCCCGGAGCCCACGGCCTCCAGCCCGGTCTCGTACGTCCACTCGCGCCGCCCCACCCACGCCACCTCGGTCTCGTTGCGGCCGAGGAAGGGGTCCGGGATCACGCCCGCCGCGAGCAGGTCGGTGTGCACACAGCCCGGCACCACGGCCGGGAGCGCCTCACCCTCGTGCCGCAGGATCCATCCGTCGTCGAGCGGTGAGGCCTCCAGCATGCGCACTCCCTAAACCGGTCAAGCCCATAACTGAGCGCCATCTCTTCGTCGTTGGCGGGAATGGGACTTTACCGGTTGAGAAAGCGCTGTCAGAGTGCCGAATCAGCCAACCCGCCCTTCCTCGCCCGACCCGCCCGTCCTCGCCCGACCCGTACGTCCCCGACCGACCCGTACGTCCCCGCCCGACCCGCAAGCGCTCGACCGACCCGCACGTGCTCGTCCGTCCCGAGAACGGAAGTGATGCACATGAACCGCCGTACAGTCCTGGCCCTGACCGCGGGAGCCGCCCTGCTGCTCGCCGGCTGCACCGGAACCGGAGGCAGCGCGAAGGGCGCCGACGCCGAGGCTCCCGACGACCCGTCGAAGGTGAGCGGCACCATCACGGTCCTCACCGTGCGGACCGACCTCGTGCAGGACGGCACGATGAAGAAGTACGCCGCCGAATTCAACAAGACGTATCCCAAGGTGAAGGTCGAGTTCCAGGCCCTCACCAACTACGAGGCCGAGATCAAGATCCGGATGAACACGGAGGACTACGGCGACGTCCTGCTGATCCCCGGGGTGATCGAGAAGGACGACTACCCGAAGTTCTTCGCCTCCCTGGGCACCCAGGAGGAACGCAGCGAGAAATACCGTTTCACGGACTTCACCACCGTCGACGGCAAGGTCTACGGCCAGAGCCCCAACGGCGTGATGCCCGGCTTCGTCTACAACAAGAGAGTCTGGCGGGAGGCCGGGATCACCGACTGGCCCACCACCCCGGACGCGTTCCTCGCCGGGCTGAAGGCGATCAAGGCGAGGACCGACGCGGTCCCGTACTACACCAACTTCGCCGCCCAGTGGCCGCTGACCTCCTGGACGTTCGTCAACGGCTCGGTCGGCTGCGACCCGCAGGCCACCACGAAACTCGCCGAGGGCGACCCGTGGGCAAAGGGCTCCGACCTGCGCGTCGGCGACACGCTCCTGTACGACATCGTCGAGCAAGGCCTCGCCGAAAAGGATCCGACGACCAGCAACTGGGAGGAGTCCAAGCCCCGCACGGCCAAGGGCGAGATCGCCACCCAGTGGCTCGGCACCTGGGCGATCATCCAGTTCCAGGACGCGGCCCGCAAGGCCGGGGTGAACCCGGACGACATCGGTTTCATGCCGTTCCCGGCCCAGGTGGACGGCACGTTCTGCGCGACCGTCGGCCCCGACTACCACCAGGCCGTCAACGTCCACTCCCCGCACAAGGAGGCGGCCCGCGCCTGGATCGACTGGTTCACCGACAAGTCCGGCTACGACCGCGACAACCTGGCCATCTCCCCGCTCAAGGACGCTCCCATGCCCGAGGTGCTCAGGCCCTACGAGGACGAGGGCGTGAAGCTCATCGAGCTGGACGACTCGGCGGGCGGCAGGGTGAAGCTCATCGACAACGAGTCCGAGGTCGGCATCAACAAGCCCGAGTACCGCCAGGACCTCGTCGACCTCGCGCGCGGCGCCAAGAAGGGCAGCCTGGACGACTTCCTCGCCGATCTCGGCGAGAGGTGGACCGACACGCAGAAGAACGTGGACGACTGATGCCCCCCGCCCCGCCGTCGCGGCGCGCCCGCACCTGGCGCCTCGTCACCCCCTGGCTGTTCCTGCTCGCGCCCCTCGCCCTGCTGATCACCTTCACCTACGCGCCGATCGCCAACATGGTCGCGTACAGCTTCACCGACTGGGACGGCGTCAGCCCCGAGCTGCACTACACCGGCGTCGAGAACTACGCGGAGATCTTCACCAGGGAGGACCTCTTCCAGGTGTTCTTCGTGAGCGGTTACTACCTGGTCGCCTCGGTGATCCAGATCGTCGCCGCGCTGTACTTCGCGACGATCCTGAGTTTCGACGTCCGGTTCCGCACCTTCTTCAAAGGCGTGATCTTCTTTCCGTCCCTGGTCAACGGGGTGGCGATCGCCTTCGTCTTCCTCTACTTCTTCCAGGACGGCGGCACCCTCGACACGGTCCTCGGCCTCTTCGGGTACCACACCGACCACGCCTGGCTGTCGACGCCGACCTCGGCGAACGTCTCCCTGGCCGGCGTCTCGGTCTGGCGCTACCTCGGTATGAACTTCGTCCTGTTCCTGGGCGCGATCCAGTCCATTCCGGGGGAGCTGTACGAGGCGTCGGCGCTGGACGGCGCGAACCGCCGGCACCAGTTCCGCCACATCATCCTGCCCGGCATCAAGCCGGTGCTGACCCTGACCGTGATCCTCTCGGTCTCCGGCTCGCTCTCGGCGTTCGAGATCCCGTACATCATGACCGGTGGCGCGACCGGCACCGAGACCTTCGTGATCCAGACCGTGAAGCTGGCGTTCCAGTTCAACAAGACAGGCCTCGCCTCCGCGGCCGCCGTGGTCCTGCTGCTGATCATCCTGCTGGTGACCTGGGTGCAGCGACGTCTCGTCCCGGACGAGAGGGTGGACCTCGTATGACGCGCCGAGCCGTTGCCCGCACCCTCGTGTATCTGTCGCTGGTCGTCGCCTCGGCGGTCGTCCTGCTCCCGCTCGGCGTCGTCCTGCTCACGTCCCTGAAGACCGAGAACGAGACGGCGAACGACGGCGGGGCGCTGACGCCGCCGCGGGACCCGTTCCACTTCGGCAACTATGTGACGGCGTTCCAGGACGGCGGCATGCTCACGGCGTTCGCCAACACCGCTTTCATCCTGGTGATCTCCGTCGGCGGGACGGTGCTGATCGGTTCGATGACGGCGTACGCGATCGACCGTTTCACCTTCCGTTTCCGGAAGTTCGTCGTAGCCCTCTTCCTGGTCGCCGCCCTGGTCCCCGGCGTCACCACCCAGGTGGCGACCTTCCAGATCGTCCACAGCCTCGGCATGTTCGACACCCGCTGGGCCCCGATCGCCCTCTACATGGGCACGGACATCGTGTCGATCTACATCTTCCTCCAGTTCGTCCGGTCGATCCCGGTCTCCCTGGACGAGGCGGCCCGTCTGGACGGCGCCAACGCCTTCACCGTCTACCGCAAGATCATCTTCCCATTGCTGAAACCGGCGATCGCGACCGTCGTGATCGTGAAGGGGATAGCCGTCTACAACGACTTCTACATCCCGTTCCTCTACATGCCCTCACAAGATCTTGGCGTGATCTCGACGTCCCTGTTTCGCTTCAAGGGCCCCTACGCGGCCCACTGGGAAACGATTTCCGCGGGAGCGGTCCTGGTCATCCTGCCGACCCTGATCGTCTTCCTGGCGCTGCAGAAGTACATCTACAACGGTTTCATGCGAGGCGCGTCCAGGTGACCGGCGCCCAGGGGTGTCCCGGGGTGTCCAGAGGCATCCAGGGGCATCCACGGGCACGGGGACCCGCGCCGACCGCCGTGAACCACCCCGAACGGCCCGCGGCCGCCGTATGACAAGGATGTCCACGGCGGCCGGGCGAACGTCGAACGGACGCCACGAGGGCGTCGGACGTCACGAGGACGCCGCCCGTCGGGCGTACGGGGCGTCGGACGTCAGGCGGACAGCGCCGCGACGAGTACGGGAGCCACCTGCTCCACCTGCCACGGCCGTGCCCCGAGTCCGGTGAGCGCGTCCGCAACCGTTTCCCCGTCGACGGGCTGCGGCGGCTCCCAGCAGACCCGCCGCACGGTGTCGGGAGCGATCAGGTTCTCCTGCGGCATGTTCAGCTTCTCGGCCACCGCGGAAACGGCCGCCCGCGCCGCGCTGAGCCGGGCCGCCGCCGCCGGATCCTTGTCCGCCCAGGCCCGCGGCGGCGGCGGTCCCGCCACCGGCTGTCCCGGCTGCGGCAGCTGCGCCTCGGAAAGCGCCTTCACCCGGTCGACCGCGGCCTGCCACTGCTCCAGCTGCCGCCGCCCCATCCGGTGGCCGAAGCCGTTCAGCGCGGCCAGCGCGTGCACGCCGGCCGGCAGGGCGAGCGCGGCCTCCACGATCGCCGCGTCGGACAGCACCTTGCCCGGCGACACGTCCCGCCGCTGGGCGATCCGGTCGCGGGTCTCCCACAGCTCCCGCACCACCCCGAGCTGCCGCCGCCGGCGCACCTTGTGCATGCCGGACGTACGGCGCCACGGGTCCTTGCGGGGCTCCGGCGGCGGGGCGGAGGCGATCGCGTCGAACTCCTGGCGGGCCCACTCCAGCTTGCCCTGCCGGTCCAGCTCCTTCTCCAGCGCGTCGCGCAGGTCGACGAGCAGCTCGACGTCCAGCGCGGCGTACCGCAGCCAGGGCTCGGGGAGCGGCCGGGTCGACCAGTCGACGGCGGAGTGCCCCTTCTCGAGGGCGAAGCCGAGGACGCCCTCGACCATGGCGCCCAGGCCGACCCGCGGGAACCCGGCCAGCCGTCCGGCCAGCTCGGTGTCGAACAGCCGCGTCGGCACCATGCCTATCTCGCGCAGACACGGCAGGTCCTGGGTGGCCGCGTGCAGCACCCATTCGACGCCGGACAGAGCCTCGCCGAGTCCGGAGAGATCCGGGCAGGCAACGGGGTCGATCAGCGCGCTGCCGGCGCCCTCGCGCCGCAGCTGCACCAGGTAGGCGCGCTGGCCGTAGCGGTAGCCGGAGGCGCGCTCGGCGTCCACGGCGACGGGGCCGGAGCCGGCGGCGAACGCGGCGATCACCTCGGCGAGGGAGGCCGCGTCGGCGATCACGGGAGGGATGCCCTCGCGTGGCTCGAGCAGAGGTGTCGATTCCGGAGTCGATTCCGGAGTCGATTCTGGAGTCGGCTGAGGTGTCGGCGCCCCGGAAACAGAAGAACCAGTAGATCCGCCGTCGTCCGGAGGGGCGCCTCCGGTGGTTCGCAGTGAACTGGCTGCTGCGGTTTCTTGGGCGTCGGTCACCTGTCAAGGGTATCCGTGTATGGACGGCGCCCGCCGACGGAACGTTCCGTCGACGGGCGCCTCAGGGTCGTAAACCAGTCAGGTCGGCAGGTCGGTGACAACAACCGAGTAACCGCTTTCCCCCTGTCTCGGCGGGGCTGGGGTGGGCTCGGTGGGCTCAGTGGACTCGGTCAACTCAGTGGGCTCGGAGCACTCGGCGCGCTCGGTGGACTCAGTGGATGATGCCGGTCCGCAGGGCCACCGCCACCATCCCGGCGCGGTCGCCCGTGCCGAGCTTGCGGGCGATGCGGGCCAGGTGGCTCTTGACGGTCAGTGCGGACAGTCCCATCGAGACGCCGATCGCCTTGTTGGACTGCCCCTCCGCGACCAGCCGCAGCACCTCGACCTCACGGCCGGAGAGCTCGCGGTAGCCACCCGGGTGACTCGGGGCACCCGGGGGGCGGCGGTGCAGACGGGCGGCGGCCGCGCCGATGGGGGCGGCACCGGGCCGGGTGGGGAGCCCGACGTTGGTGCGGGTGCCGGTGACGACGTAGCCCTTCACCCCGCCCGCGAGGGCGTTGCGCACGGCGCCGATGTCGTCGGCGGCGGAGAGGGCGAGGCCGTTGGGCCAGCCCGCGGCGCGGGTCTCGGAGAGGAGGGTGAGGCCCGAGCCGTCGGGCAGATGGACGTCGGCGACGCAGATGTCGCGGGGGTTGCCGATGCGGGGACGAGCCTCCGCGACGGACGAGGCCTCGATGACATCGCGCACACCGAGCGCCCACAGATGGCGGGTGACGGTGGAGCGGACGCGCGGGTCGGCCACGACCACCATGGCGGTGGGCTTGTTCGGGCGGTAGGCGACCAGGCTTGCGGGCTGCTCGAGGAGAACGGACACCAGGCCTCCTGGGTGGGGGAAGGGCCGGCTCGTGGGGCTCGTGGGGATGAAGCCGGGACGAACCGTGCTTTCAAGGTCACAGTCGTCTTCGGCAACGAACCCTGGCTCCTTTAGAAAATGATCACGATCTAGTGAGTAACAATACGTGCAATTCGGACACGCGATCGATCATCCGAAGATCGAATCGGTTTGGGTGGGTGCAGTACAGGATCGAAAGTGGCCGTATCGACAAAGAGATGGTCAATCAGGGCGGCCGAACGGGTTGGACGCCCCGATTCAAACCCGAAACCGGTTCGATCAGCGTGAGGAGGGCCGGCGCGACGGCCGGCTGTGGTGAGTGAGGCAGGCGCGACGGCCGGCGGTGAATGAGACCGGCGTGCCCCAGGCCGGGATGACTGCGGTCGGCGTGATCGCGATCGGCGTGACCGCGGTGGACGTGAGCGAGGTCCGCTTCCCTCAGCGCGACTGCGGCCCGCGCCGCTGCGGCAGCGTCACCACGGACGCGTCGCCCGGCCCGGCCGGCGGCAGCCCCGCCACCTGCGCGAGCAGATCGCACCAGGATGCCAGGTGCGCCGCCGTGTCCGGGGTCCCGCCCAGCCCCTCTCGGGGCGTCCAGGACGCCCGGATCTCGATCTGCGAGGCCGCCGGCCGCTCGGCCAGCCCGCCGAAGTAGTGCGAGCTGGCGCGCGTGACGGTGCCGCTCGGCTCGCCGTACGTCAGTCCGCGCGCCTGGAGCGCGCCGGTCAGCCAGGACCAGCACACCTCCGGCAGCAGCGGGTCCGCGGCCATCTCCGGCTCCAGTTCGGCCCGGATCAGGGTCACCAGGCGGAACGTTCCGTGCCAGGCGTCGTGCCCGGCGGGGTCGTGCAGCAGCACCAGCCGGCCGTCGGCCAGCTCCTGCTCGCCGTCCACGACCGCGGCCTCCAGCGCGTACGCGAACGGGGCGAGCTTCTTCGGGGCCGGTACCGGCTCGACCTCGATCTGCGGGCGCAGTCGTGCGGCCCTCAGGGCGTCGACGGCGGCCCGGAAGGGCCCCGGTGCCGACCTGCTCCCATCGCGGTCCCCCTCGTTCGCCTCGTCCATCCCGCCAGCGCCGTCCGACAGTCGTCCCTGAGCCGCAGCCATGCGGGGAAGATTAAGGGGAACGGGGGCCTCGCGCAGGGCAAGACACCCGTGCGGGCACCTCGGACGGCTGCGCGCTGGGCGAACACGCGCACGGGCCGCGGGCCGTGCGGGGGGCGGCCGACGGGCCCCCGGCGGCGTGCGAGACTTGCCGACGTGAGCGCGAACGAGAGCCCCGCGGGCCACCAGCCGACAGCGACGTACGACAGTGCCTTCCTGAAGGCGTGCAGGCGCGAGCCCGTGCCGCACACGCCCGTCTGGTTCATGCGGCAGGCCGGACGCTCCCTGCCGGAGTACCGCAAGGTCCGCGAGGGCGTCCCGATGCTCGAGTCCTGCATGCTGCCCGAGCTGGTCACCGAGATCACCCTGCAGCCGGTGCGCCGCCACGGCGTGGACGCGGCGATCTACTTCAGCGACATCGTCGTCCCGCTCAAGGCGATCGGAGTCGACCTCGACATCAAGCCCGGCGTCGGACCGGTCGTCGAGCGCCCGATCCGCACCCGCGCCGACCTCGCCCAGCTGCGCGACCTCACCCCCGAGGACGTCTCGTACGTCACCGAGGCCATCGGCCTGCTCACCGCGGAACTCGGCGCCACCCCGCTGATCGGCTTCGCGGGCGCGCCTTTCACCCTCGCGAGCTACCTCGTCGAGGGCGGCCCCTCCCGCACGTACGAGAACGCCAAGGCGATGATGTACGGCGACCCGCAGCTCTGGGCCGACCTGCTCGACCGCCTCGCGGAGATCACCGCGGCGTTCCTGAAGGTGCAGATCGAGGCGGGCGCCAGCGCCGTCCAGCTCTTCGACTCCTGGGCCGGCGCCCTCGCCCCGGTGGACTACCGCCGCTCCGTGCTGCCCGCCTCCGCGAAGGTCTTCGACGCCGTCGCCGGGTACGGCGTCCCGCGCATCCACTTCGGTGTCGGCACCGGTGAGCTGCTCGGCCTGATGGGCGAGGCCGGCGCGGACGTCGTCGGCGTCGACTGGCGCGTCCCGCTCGACGAGGCCGCCCGCCGGGTCGGCCCCGGCAAGGCGCTCCAGGGCAACCTCGACCCGACCGTCCTGTTCGCCGGCACCGAGGCCGTCGAGGCCAAGACCCGCGAGGTCCTGGAGTCGGCCGCCGGGCTGGAGGGCCATGTCTTCAACCTGGGCCACGGAGTGATGCCGTCCACCGACCCGGACGCTCTCACCCGGCTCGTCGAGTACGTCCACACGCGAACGGCCCGCTGAGCGGCGCTCACCACGTGTGCCGGGGCCGGGCCCGCCTGCCGAACAGCAGGCCGCGCGGCTCCGGCGGCGGGGGTGTCCCCGCCTTGAGCGGCCAGGCGAGCAGCATCCCCACGAGGAACCCCGCGATGTGCGCCGCGTACGCCACAGTGCCCGCGTCGGAGACGCCCTCGCCGGAGGAGTACACCGCCTGGAGCACGAACCAGAAGCCCAGCACCAGCCAGGCCGGCAGCCTGAGGGGCAGGAAGACCAGGAACGGGACGAGCACCCAGACCCTGGCCTTCGGATACAGCACCAGATAGGCGCCCAGCACCCCCGCGATCGCGCCCGACGCCCCGATCAGCGGGTCGGTCGAGTCGGCGTTCAGCAGCGCGAAGCCGTACGACGCCGCGTAGCCGCAGACGACGTAGAACAGCGCGAAGCGGACGTGGCCCATGCGGTCCTCGATGTTGTTCCCGAAGATCAGCAGGAACAGCATGTTGCCCAGCAGGTGCAGCCAGCCGCCGTGCAGGAACATCGCGGTGAACACGCTCAGCACCGGGGACTTGTCGTAGCCCGGCGAGCCCAGCAGACAGCCTCCGGCGCGTACGTCGCCGGTGGGGACGAGCTGGGGCAGCTGATGGTGGATCAGCTCGCGCGGTACGGCCGCGTAGTGCTCCAGGAAGGCGTGCAGATGGCAGGTCTGGGCCAGCGTGCTGTCACCGGCCACGGAACCGGACAGGCCGGGCATGAAGAGGAACACGAGGACGTTCGCCGCGATCAGCGCGTAGGTGACCACGGGGGTGCGGCGCGCCGGGTTCACGTCATGGACGGGGATGACCACAAGGAAGTACTGCCCCCGATCCGTTCGACGAATCGGTGAACGCGCCCCAGGGGCCTTGCGTATGAGTCGGCAATGGCCCGTGACCCGGGAAGGAGGGGCGCGGGGACGACGTGAGGAACAGGCGATGAACGAGCGAGTCACTCCCCCCATGCACGCCACGCCCGACGGGGAGGCGGAGCTGGCCCTGGTGATCCGGCTGCCCTGGGAGGACGTGGCACGGCTCGGCCAGGAGGCCGGGCGGCTCGCCTCGCAGATGCAGCGGCCGGTGACGCTGGACGAGGCGGTGTCGCACCGGCTGCGGTCCCGGTCGGCGGCGGCCGCGCACGCGAAGCCCGCGGAGCAGCCTTCCACCGCCGCCGCGCAGGTCTCGGCCCTGCCGCGGCTCAGCGGGACCGCCTGAGCGCGTGGCGGGCCTGAGCCCGCTCAGGCGCCGGCGCTGCGCACCTTCGCCGCCGCCTTCCTCGCCGCCACCAGCACCGGGTCCCACACCGGGCTGAACGGCGGGGCGTAGCCCAGGTCCAGGGCCGTCATCCGTTCCACCGTCATACCGGCCGTCAGGGCCACCGCCGCGATGTCGACGCGTTTGCCCGCGCCCTCACGGCCGACGATCTGGACGCCGAGCAGGCGGCCGGTGCGGCGTTCGGCGAGCATCTTGACGGTCATGACGGCGGCGCCGGGGTAGTAGCCGGCGCGGCTGGTGGACTCGATGACGACCGTCTCGTACTGGAGCCCGGCCCTGCGCGCGTCCTTCTCGCGCAGGCCGGTCCGGGCGATCTCCAGGTCGCAGACCTTGCTGACGGCCGTGCCCACGACCCCCGGGAACGTGGCGTAGCCGCCGCCCACGTTGGTGCCGATGACCTGGCCGTGCTTGTTGGCGTGGGTGCCCAGCGGCACATGGCGCTCCTGCCCGGAGACCAGGTCGAGGACCTCCACACAGTCGCCGCCCGCCCAGATCTCCGTGTGGCCGCGCACCCGCATCGCCAGGTCGGTGAGCAGGCCGCCGTGGGCGCCCAGGGGCAGGCCGGCCGCCTCGGCCAGCGTGGTCTCCGGGCGGACGCCGATGCCGAGGACCACCACGTCCGCCGGGTACTCGGCGTCCTCGGTGACCACCGCCCGCACCCGGCCGTCCGCGCCGGTGAGCAGCCCGGTGACCTCGGCGTCGTTCACCATGGTGATGCCCAGGCCCTCCATGGCCCCGTGCACCAGCCGGCCCATGTCCGCGTCGAGCGTCGACATCGGTTCGCTGCCCCGGTTGACGACGGTCACCTCGAAGCCGCGGTTGATGAGCGCCTCGGCCATCTCCACGCCGATGTAGCCCGCCCCGACCACCACCGCGCGCCGCCCACGCGCGCGTGCCAGCGTGTCGATCAGCTCCTGGCCGTCGTCGAGCGTCTGCACCCCGTGCACGCCCTCGGCGTCCGCCCCGGGCATCTCCGGCCGGATCGGCCGGGCCCCGGTCGCGACGACGAGCTTGTCGTACGACGTCCAGGACTCCGCCCCGGAATCGACGTCACGCGTGTGTACCCGCCGCCCGGCCACGTCGATCCGCGTGACCTCGGTGCGCAGCCGCAGGTCGATCCCGCGCGCCCGGTGCTCCTCGGGCGTGCGGGCGATCAGCGCGTCCCGGTCGTCGACGTCACCGCCGACCCAGTACGGGATGCCGCACGCCGAGTACGAGGTGAAGTGGCCGCGCTCGAAGGCCACGATCTCCAGCTGCCCGGGCCCCTTGAGACGGCGGGCCCGGGACGCCGCGGACATGCCCGCGGCGTCCCCGCCGATCACGACCAGTCGTTCCATGCTCATACGAACACGCTACGGGGGCCCGGCACTTCAGTCCTGCTCGGGCTCGCCCGCCGAGGCCGTCCGGCGGCGCGGCCGCAGCAGCCGCAGCCACGCCAGCACGAGCAGCACGGCCACCGCGAGGAACGGCAGCACCGCGCCGAACGCGACGGCGATCCAGCGCAGCATCGTGACGAACGCGTCCCAGCCGCCCGCGAGCGCGTCCACGAACCCGGGGTCGTCGTCCTCGGCGGCCTCCTCGACCGGCTTCTCCCACAGGTTCAGGGTGACGGTCGCCAGGCTGGTGCGGTCCTTCAGGGAGGCCTGCTGGGCGAGCAGCGCCTCCAGGTCGGCCTCCCGGCGGCTCAACTCTCCCTCCAGGGTGACCACGTCGCTCAGCTTGGTGGCCCGGTCCATCAGCTCACGGACCCGGGCGACGCTGGCCTGCTGCGACTTGATGCGGCTGTCGACGTCGACGACCTGGTCGGTGACGTCCTGGGCCTTGGCCGTGCGCTCCAGGAGCTTGCCCGCGCCCTGGAGGTCGGCGAGGACGTCGTCGTACTCCTCCACCGGTACGCGCAGGACGACACGTGTGCGTTCGGTGTCGTCCTCGTCCCGTGTGGTGGTCTCGTCGCCGACGTAGCCGCCCGCGTTCTCGGTGGTCGTGCGGGCCTCGTCGAGGGCCTTCGGTACGTCCTTGACCTGCACGGTCAGGGAGGCGGTGCGGATGATGCGGTTCGCGGTGGGCTTCGGTGCCGCGGTCGCCTTCGAACCGCTCGCGCCCGCGCCCTGCCCGGCGTCCTCCTGGGCGTCGCCGGCCTGGGCCTCGGACCGGGCCGCGTCGTCCCCGGCGCCGGCCTTGTTGGCTGCGCTGCTCGCGCCGCCCGAATCGTTCGCGCCGCTGCATCCGGTGAGCGCGAGGGCCGCGGCCAGCAGGACGCCGGCCAGGGCGTGGACCGGTCGTACGGAACGTCGTGTGCGCATGTCTGCGTACCCCCCGAGGGTCGTGTCGGCTGACTTCTCGACTCTTCGACGCCGGACCGGGCCGGGACGTTTGGGGGGAACGGTTCCGAAGAGGTCACGGTCGGGACGCGGCGGGGCCACGGGGTCCCGGCCGGACTGTCGGTGGCGTTTGAGAGAGTGGGGACATGAGCGCAACGGGTACGGGCACGGGGCGGCACGTCGTCGTCGTCGGAGCCGGGATCGCCGGGCTGGCCGCGGCCCACCGGCTGCTGACACACGGCGCGCGGGTCACCGTGCTGGAGGCGTCCGACCGCGTCGGCGGCAAGCTGCTGCCCGGCGAGATCGCGGGCGTCCGGGTCGACCTGGGCGCCGAGTCGATGCTGGCCCGCCGCCCCGAGGCGGTCGCTCTCGCGCGCGAGGTGGGTCTCGACGCCCGCCTGACGCCGCCGGCCACCGCGACGGCCGCGATCTGGACCCGCGGCGCCCTGCGCCCCATGCCCAAGGGCCATGTCATGGGCGTCCCCGGCACGGCGGCCGCGCTGAGCGGCGTGCTCTCCGCCGAGGGGCTCGCCCGCATCGAGCGCGACGCCGACCTGCCCCGCACCGAGACGGGCGAGGACGTGGCGGTCGGGGAGTACGTCGCGGCGCGCCTGGGCCGCGAGGTCGTCGACCGCCTGATCGAGCCGCTCCTCGGCGGCGTGTACGCCGGGGACGCCTACCGCATCTCGATGCGCTCGGCCGTACCTCAGCTCTTCGAGGCCGCGCGCACGCACACCTCGCTGACCGAGGCGGTCCGCGAGATCCAGGCGAAGGCCGCCGCGGGCCCGCAGACCGGCCCGGTGTTCATGGGCATCGAGGGGGGCGTGGGCGCACTGCCGCTCGCCGTCGCGGAGTCCATCGCGGCACGTGGCGCGCGGATCCACACGCGTGCGCCGGTGAGCGAGCTGCGCCGGGAGGCCGTGGGCGGCTGGCGGGTGAGCGCCGGGGACCGCGTGCTGCACGCGGACGCCGTGGTCGTCGCCGTCCCCGCGCCCGTCGCCGCCCGGCTGCTGGCCGCCGAGTCCCCGGCCGCCGCCGCCGAACTGGCCGCCGTCGAGTACGCCTCCATGGCCCTGGTCACCCTCGCCTACCGCCGCTCCGACACCGCCCTGCCGGCCGGCAGCGGCTTCCTCGTCCCGCCGGTCGACGGCCACACCATCAAGGCGTCCACGTTCGCCTCCCAGAAGTGGGGCTGGATCGCCGACGAGAACCCCGACGTGGTCGTCCTGCGCACCTCCGTCGGCCGGTACGGCGAGACGGAGATCCTCCAGCGGACCGACGCCGAACTGTCCGACGTCTCCCGGCACGACCTGCGCGCGGCCACCGGCCTGGCCGCCACCCCGTTGGAGACCCGCGTCACCCGGTGGACGGACGGCCTGCCCCAGTACCCGGTCGGCCACCACGCGCGCGTGGCGCGCATCCGCGAGCACGTCGGCAGGCTTCCCGGCCTCGCCGTCTGCGGCGCGCCGTACGACGGCGTCGGCATCCCGGCCTGCGTCGCGAGCGCGTACGCGGCCGTCGACCAGATCGGCGGCGACCTGAGCGCCGTCCGGGAGCTGACGGCCAACCCGGTGCAAAGTCTGCACGGCGGAGCGGGAGAATGAGAACCATGAGTGACGACGCCCCCACCACCGAGGCCGGCAGGATCCCGAACAAGGGCAAGCTGGCCAAGGACCTCAACGAGGTCATCCGCTACACACTGTGGTCCGTCTTCAAGCTGAAGGACGTGCTGCCCGAGGACCGCGCGGGCTACGCCGACGAGGTTCAGGAGCTGTTCGACCAGCTCGCCGCCAAGGACGTGACGATCCGCGGCACGTACGACGTGTCCGGCCTGCGCGCCGACGCCGACGTCATGATCTGGTGGCACGCCGAGACCGCCGACCAGCTCCAGGAGGCGTACAACCTCTTCCGGCGGACGAAGCTGGGCCGCGCCCTGGAGCCGGTCTGGTCGAACATGGCGCTGCACCGCCCCGCCGAGTTCAACCGCTCGCACATCCCGGCGTTCCTCGCCGACGAGACGCCCCGCGACTACGTGAGCGTCTACCCCTTCGTGCGCTCCTACGACTGGTACCTGCTGCCCGACGAGGACCGTCGCCGCATGCTCGCCGACCACGGCAAGATGGCCCGCGGCTACCCGGACGTCCGCGCCAACACGGTCGCCTCGTTCTCGCTGGGCGACTACGAGTGGATCCTGGCGTTCGAGGCCGACGAGCTGTACCGCATCGTCGACCTCATGCGCCATCTGCGTGCCTCCGAGGCCCGGATGCACGTCCGCGAGGAAGTCCCGTTCTACACGGGCCGCCGCAAGGACGTCGCGGAGCTGGTCGCGGGCCTCGCCTGATCACTGCGCCGGGCGGACGGCCCTGACCTGGGTCTTTCCGGACTCCTCGGAGACGTCCGCCGGCTTCGGCTCCTGGTGCGGTGCGCAGGCCGCGCGCCGCACGGGCAGCCGTCCTTCCAGCAGATACGCGTCGAGGTGGCCGTTGACGCACCGGTTCGGTCCGCCCGCGATGCCGTGCGTACCCGAGTCCCGCTCGGTCACCAGCACCGAGCCCGTCAGTCGCCGGTGCATCTCCAGCGCCCCGTCGTAGGGGGCGGCCGCGTCCCGCTCGGCGGCCAGGATCAGCGTCGCCGGCAGTTCACCCGGCCCGGTCCGCACGTCCAGCGGCTTCTGCCGGGCCGCCGGCCAGTAGGCGCACGGCAGGTTCGCCCACACGTTGTCCCACGTCTCGAACGGCGCGACCCGCGCGAGCCGCGTGTTGTCCCGGTCCCACGTCCTGAAGTCCGTCGGCCAGGACGCGTCGTTGCACTCCACCGCCGTGTACACCGCCGAGGAGTTCTCCGCCTCGGCCGCGGCCTCGGTGATCGGCCCGGCCTGTGCGATCAGCTCCTCGGGCTCGCCCTTCAGGTACTCCGACAGCGCCCGCGCGCGGTGCGGCCAGAAGTCGTCGTAGTAGCCGGCCTGGAGGAACGCGCCCTGGAGTTGCCCGGGGCCCACCGTCCCGCCGGCCGGCTCCGCGGCCAGCCGGGCCCGCGCCCGCTCGTAGCTGCGCAGCACGGCGTCCGCCGTCCGGCCCAGGCCGTACACCTTGTCGTGCTTGGCGATCCACTCCCGGAAGTCGGTCCAGCGGCTCTCGAACGCCATCGACTGGTCGAGGTTGTTGCGGTACCAGATCTTCTCCGGGGCCGGGTTCACCGCCGCGTCGAACACCATCCGCCGTACGTGCGAGGGGAACAGCGTCGCGTACACCGCCCCGAAGTAGGTGCCGTACGACGCCCCCATGAACGTCAGCTTCTCCTCGCCGAGCGCGGCCCGCAGCACGTCCAGGTCGCGGGCGTTGTTCAGCGAGTTGTAGTGCGGCAGCGCGCCGCCCGCCCGCTTCGCGCAGCCGCGCGCGTACGCCTTCGCCTCGGCGATGCGCTCCCGCTTGTACGACTCGGACGGGTGGGTCGGAGCGGGCGAGGGTCCCTTGAAGAAGTGCTTCGGGTCCTGGCAGGACAGCGGCGCCGAGCGGCCGACGCCGCGCGGGTCGTAGCCGACGAGGTCGTAGGCGGCGCCGATCCGCTTCCACTCCGGAAGCAGCCCGATCATGGGGAAGTGCAGGCCGGAGCCGCCCGGGCCGCCGGGGTTGAACACCAGCGCACCCTGCCGGGGCACCCGGTGCTTGCTGTTGTTCGGGTCGCGGTGGGTGGCCCGCACCCGGCTGACCGCCAGCTTGATCTGCCGGCCGTTCGGCCGCGCGTAGTCGAGCGGGACGGAGACCGTGCCGCACCGCATCCCGGCCGGCAGGTCCCGCGCGTCCGGACAGGCTGTGAAGGCCACCCCCTGCTCGGCGGCCCGCGCGGCGGCGAGCGCGACGCCCGCGGAGGCACCGGCGGTGTCCGGGACACCGCCCGCGGGGGCGGCGGAGAGGGTGGCCAGGAGCAAGGCTCCGGTGGCCGAGTAGAGGGCGGCAGCTCTCATGGCGAGTCCCTTCGGTGCGCGGCGGCGACAAAAGGGATGTTTCGTTCGGCTGTGGGGGAAGGCAAGCACCGTCCCCGGGTGTCGGCTCCAATGCTCCCTGTGCGCCCCCCTGGGCGGTCCGGCGCGCGCCCGACGGTGCGTCGGATTCGCCCGAACCTCCGGGCGGCTGAACATCAGGGGCGCGAACGTCAGGGCGGCCGGGGCGTCCGGGCGGCCGAACCGTCCGAGCCGTCGCTCGCCTGACCGTGCGTCGGCCGCCCCTCAGCCCCGCTCGAACAGCTCGCGATGGCCGAAGGCAGCCCGCAGGTCGGGCTCGCCGACCGCCCGTATCCCGAGGACGGCGACGGAGGTCAGATACGTCCGCTCGTCGGCCGCGCCGCCCGCGTCCCCCTCACCGCCCCCGCCCTCGGCCCGGTGGGCCAGCGCGCCCAGCAGCCGCCGGCCGGCCGGGGAGGCCCAGCGCGCGTACGGGGGCACCTCGACCCGCGCGATCGCCAGGCAGCTCAGGGTGAGCGCGAGCGGCAGCGCGAACCACAGGGCGACGAGCCCGCGCGGCATGTCCGAGGGGACCGGCATCAGCAGCGCCACCGCCCCCACCGCGAGGACGAACAGGGCGGCGCCGCGCACCTGCCGCAGGCCGGCGGAGACCGTCGTACGGGCCCCGTCGGGCACCGCGAGGCCCGCGCTGACCAGCCGGTCGGCGATGCCGCGCACCGCGTCCGCGGCCGCCGCGGCGGCCCGCACCGGCGCTATCCGGGACTGGCCCTCCGGCCCGATGGCCCCGATGACCGACCGCTCCATCTCGTCCCGCCCGCGCGGGTCCACGACGGTCGCCCACCCGGTGTGGGCGAGCAGCAGCCGCCGCTGCCGGGCCATGGAGACCAGGGTCAGCTCGGCGACCCTGCCGGGTCCGCCGGAGAGGAACGCGGCCTCGTAGAGCGTCAGGTCGTGCGCCTGGCCCGCGTCCGGGTCGACGGCCGCCGCGCGGACGGCGGCCAGACACAGCCGGGTGCACGCCGCGCCGGCGACGCCCCATGCCAACACCAGGAGAAGGACCCAGAACATGCCCTGTTTCTATGCCAACACCCCGGGAAGCGCCATGCTTTGTTCACCATCCGGACCGAGCGTTGTGGGTATGTGACGTTCCGGTGCATTGCGTTGTGGTCCGGTGCGGGGCGTTCCGTCGGTTCAGGAGGCGGACGGCGGACTCGTCGCGGCGGGTGGCAACGTGTAGCTCGGGGCCGGCGACGGGGACAGCGGCACGACCGGACCGGGATCGGTGGTCGGACCTGGCGGGGCGGGGGAGCGGGTGATCGGCGGGGTGCTGCCCATCGCCAACTCCCGGGCCAGGGCGTCGAAGTCGACGTTCCCGGTGGCCTCCAGGATCTGGATGTGGTCCAGCACGGTGGTGTTGGCGTCGTCGGCGAGGGAACGCACCAGCGAGTTGCGGGTGCCGGCCCGAACCTGCGCGACGACGGAGAACACCCGGCCGTGGGCCAGCCGCAGGATGTTGGCGAACTTCCAGTCGTACTCCGTGCCCTGCGCCGCGTTCAGCTCCGCCAGCCAGCCCCGCTGCTGGTCGTTGGGCTCGTTCGGCAGCGCGAGCCCCAGCTTCGCCGCCACGTCGCGCACCCGCTCGTCCAGGAAGACGTGCCCCTCGACGAGGTGCCGGCCCGCCGTCCGTACGGCCTCCGTGGTGCCCTTCTGCTGGGCCTGCCGGCCGGCCGGCAGCTCCCACAGCCCGGCCAGCCGGACCTTGGTGACGAAGTCCCGGTCGAGCGCGGACAGCGGTCCGTACTGGGTGGCCACGCTCTGCGCGTTCAGCACGTCGACGCCGGTGCCCGACCGGTCCTCGTAGGACCAGATCGGGAAGGCCAGGGCCGCGAGGGTGGCGGTCAGGCACACGATGATGATCCCGGTGCCGCTGAAGATGCCTCTGCCCCTGATCGGGGGGCGGGGTCGGGATCGCATGGTGCCTCCTGCGCATGGCACCGCACGCGCGGGTACAACGGGTGCGGGAGTCCTTATTTTACTGTGCCGCTTCCGTCAACCGCCGTACGGGTGGACGCCGTCCCGCACGTGATGAACCGTGAGCGACGAGCGACGACCGAAATCCGGCGGTGGCGCGACGTATCCCGACTTTCCGGGCGCGGACGTACGGCTCACCCGCCTCCTCGACAGCGGGGACGCGGCACGAGGGCGGTGCCCGAACGCGCGCGGTGCCCGGTGGCCTACCGCCCGATCAGCGTCCGCCCCACCCGGGCCAGCCGGGAACCGGACCGCGGAGCGGAGCCCGAACGGTCCAGCCACCAGCGGCGGAGGTCCCGTGCGGCCCGGCCCTCGGCCGCCCGCCCGGCGAGCAGCACGTGCTCCGCGAAGTCCAGGGCGTCCTGGCGGTAGCCGGCGCGCATCGGATGACCCTGGGCGTAGGCCAGGAACGACGGGCGGTAGGCGGAGCCCAGGATCTCCGGCAGTTCCGGGGCCACCTTCGCCACGACGTCCGCCCGCTTCGCCGCCAGGGCCCGCGCCTGGACGCCCAGCCGGACCCGGTCGAAGCCCTCCGGCGCCGGGGTCCCCGCGACCAGGGCGGACAGCAGTGCCGCCTGGGCGAGGCCGAGGCGCTGGCGGGTGGCGTCGCCGGCGGCCGGCACCGGGGCCGGGTCGCGCTCCTCGCGCCCGCGCGGCGGCTCCGGCGCCGTGCCGCGGATCGCCTCGCCCGCCTCGCCCGCCTCGACCGCTTCCCTGATGGTCCCCAACTCCCGCTCCAGCTCGCCCGGTTCCGGGAAGTTCTCGTCGCGCTCCAGGAGCACGCCCGGCGGGGACACCCGGGAGGCGAGATCGGCCAGGATGTCGAGGACCGGGCGCGGCACGGGATGGGCGTGGCTGTCGTGCCAGACGCCGTCCCGTTCGAAGCCGCCCGCGACATGGACGTACGCGATGGCCTCCAGGGGCAGTTCGGCGAGCGCCTTGGCGGGGTCCTCGCCGCGGTTGACGTGGTTGGTGTGCAGGTTCGCCACGTCGATCAGCAGCCGGACGCCCGTCCGGTCCGCCAGCTCGTACAGGAACTGCCCCTCCGTCATCTCCTCGCCCGGCCAGGCGATGAGCGCGGCGATGTTCTCGACGGCGAGCGGCACGGGCAGCGCGTCCTGCGCGATGCGCACGTTCTCGCAGAGCACGTCGAGGGCGTCGCGAGTACGCGGTACCGGCAGCAGGTGCCCGGCCTCCAGCCGCGCCGTCGCGGTCAGCGGGCCGCCCGCGCGGACGAACGCGATGTGCTCGGTGACCAGCGGCGAGCCCAGGGCCTCGGCCCGCTCGGCGAGGGCGGTGAGCCGCCCCTCGTCGGGCCGGTCGGCGCCGCCGAGTCCCAGCGAGACGCCGTGCGGGACGACGGTGACGCCGCGGTCGAGCAGCCGCAGCAGGGATTCGGGGAGGTGTCCGGGGCAGGTGTTCTCCGCCACGACCTCGACCCAGTCGATGCCCGGCATCCGCTCCACGGCGTCCGCGATCTCCGGCCGCCAGCCGATGCCCGTTCCCAGTCGTGTCATGGCCCCCGCCTCCTTCGTGCCGTGCCCCCTCGGTGGTGACGGGGGTATGACCCCGCCGGGTTCCCCCGAACCGCCCCCGCCGCACCTTCAGAGGAACATTTGAGGTTGGGCGCCGGCCGCTCGCCGCAAGGTCGGTCGCTCGCCGCAGGGTCGGTCGCTCGCCGCAAGGTCGGTCGCTCGGCGCAGGGTCGGTCGCTCAGCGCAGCGCAGGGTGGTCCGCGACCACCGTGCAGCTGCCGGGCGCGATCTCGGTGAATCCCGCGTCCCTGACCACCGGCAGCCCGCTCGCCGTCAGCTCGTCCCACCGCCCGGCCGCCGCGGTCCGTACCGCCAGCGGGAATCCCGCCTCGCGCCAGGCGGTCCGCTCCTGCTCCGACAGCTCCCACCAGGCGAGCTGCGCGCCGTGCCCGGCCTGGGCCATCGCCTTGCCGGCGGACATGCCGAGGTCGGGATTGAGCCAGATCACCGGCGCCGACGGGTCGGCGTCCACCGGCGGCTCCGGGTCGTCGAGGTCGGTGCCGGAGACCTGGAGCCTGGCCAGGTCCTTGGGCCAGCCGTCCAGCGGGACGGGCGGGAAGACCCGTACCTCCGCCGCCTTGCCGGTGACCGTGATGCCGGGCAGCGCCTCGGCCCGCCGCCACTCCGCGCCGCGCGCCCGCCGCACCACCTTGCGGATCCGGGCGTCCTGCCAGTCCCGCACGGCCTGCGCCCACGCGCCGTCGCCCAGCGCCCGCTCGTCGGCGAGGAGGGTCAGCACGGCCCGCGCGGCCGTCTCCAGCGCGTCCGTGCGCGCCGGCGGGGCGGCCCGCTCGATCCGTACCACCAGGGGGAGGACGAACTGCGGGGCCTCGTCGCGTGACGAGGGCTCGGAACGGAAGGGGCTGTCGCCGGGAACGGTGGGATCACTGGTCACGTCCTCCAGTCTGCCAGGCGGAAGATCGGTTCCCCGGACCGAGTGACCCGGACCGAGTGACCCGGAGCGAGTGAGAGGACGGCCGGCATGGACAGTGCGCTACGGCTGGAGGCCGTCGGCCGCCGCTACGGCCTGCGCGGACCGTGGGTCCTGCGCCGGGTGGACCTCACCGCGGCGCCCGCCACGCTCATCCGCGTCGAAGGCCCCAACGGCACCGGCAAGTCCACCCTCCTGCGCCTCCTGGCCCGCGTCGACACCCCCACCGAGGGCAGGGTCACCGGCCGCCCCCGCACCGCGTACGTCCCCGAACGCTTCCCCGCCGAACTCCCCTTCACCGCCCTCGGGTACCTCACGCACCTCGCCGCCGTCCACGGTCTCTCCCGTACGGCGGCCGAGCGCGCGGCGGGCGACTGGCTGGAGCGCTTCGGCGCCGGCGCCCACGCCCGCACCCCGATGACCCGTCTCTCCAAGGGCAGCAGCCAGAAGGTGGCGGTGGCCCAGGCCCTGCTCGCCGAACCGGAGTTGCTGATCCTGGACGAGGCCTGGACCGGCCTCGACGCCGACGCGCGCGCCGAACTGGAACGCGCGGTCGCCGAGCGCACGGCCGAGGGAACGGCCGTCGTCTTCGTCGACCACGACCCCCGCCGCCTCGCCGCCACGACGGACGCGGTGTACGCGCTGCGCGACGGCACCCTGCACCGCCGTACCGCCGAACCGGCCGCGGGCACCGCCGACGGTCCGTACACGGTGGTCGAGGTGCGCGGACCGGCGCCGCTGCCGGCGGAGGCGCTGCGCCTGGTCGCCTCCGCCGAGGAGACGGCCGACCGTGCCCACCGCCTCACCGTCCCGGCCGCCCGCTCCGACGTCCTGCTGCGTGCCCTGCTGACCGCCCGCCCGCCGTGGCACGTCGTGAGCGTGTGCCCGGCCGACCACGAAGGCCGCCCATGACCGCCCTGCTGCGCTACCGGACAGCCCTGCTCGTCCGCTCCCAGCGCTGGCTCGCGCCGTTCCTGCTGTACGCCGTCTTCCTGGGCGTCGGTGTGCAGGGCGGCCAGCCGCTGCTGGACTCGCTCGGCTACGCGGCCGCCGCGCTGCTGCCCGTCGCCGCCTGGCTGGTGCGGATCTGCGTCTCCGCCGAGCCCCCGGCGGCGCGGACCGTCGTCGCGGCGGCGGCCGGGCCCGCGCGGGCGCACCTGGCCTCGGTCCTCGTCGCCCTGGGCGCCTCGGCCCTCCTGGGTACGGCGGCCACTGCGGTCGTCGCCCTCGTCAGCGACCCGGTCGGCGCCGACCACCAGCAGCGCGTCCCCGTGCTCGAAGGCACCGCGGCCGGACTGCTCGCCGCCCTGACTTGTGCCCTGCTCGGCACGGCCGTCGGCGCGCTCACCGCCTGGCCCGTGCTGCGCTCACCCGGCCGGGCGGTGCCCGCGCTGCTGCTGGCGGCCCTCCTGGCGCTGGTGGTCACGGGATCCCCGGCGCACGCGGCGGTCAGCGACCTGGTCGGCGGCTCGCACGCGGCGACCGTCCACCTGCCGCTCCTCCCGCTCGCGGCCGCGGCGCTGCTGACGGCCGCCGCGACGGCCGCGGCCTGCGCGCTCACCTCCCGCCGGTCACCCTGAGCAGGCGGTGCGCTGCGCCTCCTGCCACTCACAAACGGGGCACAGCGTGATCCCCTTGTACGACTCCGGGTACTCGGTCGGCTCCCGGCACAGCACGCAGTCGGCGTACGGCGGCCCCTCGGCCCTGGGCGGCTCCGTCGCGTCGACCGGACAGCAGGCGTCCTCGCTCATCCCTCCAGCGTACGGTCACCGGTGCCGCCCGCTCGCCGCCCCGATCAGTTCGGACACCTTCACGAACCGGTACCCCTGGCGGCGCAGTTCGGGCACGATCGCGCGGACCGCCCGCTCGGTCGTCGGCGCGGCGCTGCGGGTGCAGTGCATGACGACGACGGAGCCCGGCCGCACCCCGTCCAGGACGTCCCGGGCGACCGCGTCCGCGTCCGTGGCGAAGGCGTCCCCGCTCACCACGTCCCACTGCACGGCGGTGACCCCCGTGCCGCTCACCGCGCGCAGCGCCCGCCGGTCGTAGCAGCCGCCGGGGAAACGGAAGTACGGCATCGCGTCCGCCACCCCGGCCTGGCGGAACGCGGTGTAGGCCCGCTCCACGTCCGCCCGCATCCGGTCCCCGGAGACGGTCGGCAGGCCGTAGCAGTCCTCGGTGAAGGCGTAGTGGCTGTAGGAGTGGTTGGCGACCTCGAACAGGGGGTCGCGGCCGATGGAGCGGGCCTGATCGGGGTACTCGTCGGCCCACCGGCCGGTCATGAACACGGTGGCCGGCACCTTCAGCCCCCGCAGGGCCGCGATCAGCCCCGGGTTGTCGAAGTGCTCCCCGTGGGCCGCCCGCCGCCCCTGGTCGGCGGTCATGTCGGCGTCGAAGGTGAGGGCGACGGTCTTCCCGGCCGTACGGGGCCCGTGCCGGAAGACGGGCGTCAGACCGGCGGGGCCCGGGGCGAGCGTCGGCGGCCGGGAGGGCACGGCCGAGCCGGCGGCCGGGGCCGGGCGGGCCGGGTGCGCCGCCGGGGAGGTGCCGCAGGCGGTGAGCACGGCACCGAGGGCACAGAGGGCGGCAAGACGGCGTACAGGAAGGATCACCGTACGAACGTAGGAGCCGAAAAGCGTTACGTATGACGATATGCGTCTCGGCTCTCCGAACGTGTCACCCGCCCGGCCGCGCCCGGGGGTCCGGGCGCTTCCCGGCGGTGGCACGCGGCGCGGGACACCGCGGTCGCCGTCAGCGGCGCCAGGGGCCCGTCACCGCGAACGTCGTCCCGGGGGTGTAGCAGTTGACGTACATCGTGCGGCCGTCGGGGGAGAAGGTGACGCCGGCGAACTCGCCCCACTCCGGTTCCCCGGGGGTGCCGATGTTCTGCCGGCCGCGGGCCATCGGATAGACCTCGCCGTGCCGGGTGACGCCGAAGACGTGCTGGGCGCCGTTGCCGTCCTCGCACACCATCAGACCGCCCCCGGCGAGGCAGATGTTGTCGGGGGACTCGCCGGGCAGCTGGACGTCGGTGTCCGGGCCGAAGACGACGACGAGGGTGAGGCGGCGGCGCGCCGGGTCGTAGCGCCAGACCTGGCCGTAGTGGTCGGCCGCCGAGCCGTCCGCGCTGCGCGCGAACGACGACACGAAGTACACGCACCGCCCGCCCCAGTAGCAGCCCTCCAGCTTCTGGGCGTGCGTGATGCCCCGCGGGCCGTAGTCCTGGAGGCGGGTGGGGGTTTGGGCGGCGAGCGGGTCCGGTACGTCGGCCCACTCCACGCCGTCGAACACCGCGCCGGTCTCCTGGATCGACGAGAGGTCCGGTACGCCGGGGACACGCATCGCCTGGAGCCGGCCGCCGGCGCGCAGCGAGCCGATCCCGCCCAGCGGCTTCTTCGGCAGGAAGCGGTAGAAGAGGCCGAACGGTTCGAGGAACGCGTCCTCCGTCTCGTAGACGACGCCGAGGTGCGGGTCGACGGCGATCGCCTCGTGCTGGAAGCGGCCCATCGCGGCCAGCGGGACGGCGCCGGTGCGGCGCGGGTCGGCCGGATCGACCTCGAAGATGAAGCCGTGGTCCTTCGTGTACCCGTTGGTGCCGGCCTTGTCCTCGGTCTCCTCGCAGGTCAGCCAGGTGTGCCACGGGGTGGGCCCGCCCGCGCAGTTGACGGCCGTACCGGCGACGGCGACCCGCTCCGACAGCACCCGGCCCCGGGCGTCGAGCGTCAGCGCCGTACAGCCGCCCTTGCCCGCCGGGTCGTAGGTCAGGCCCTCGACCGTGGGGACGGGGTGCTGCGCGGTGGGGCGGTTCTCGTGGTTGCGGACCAGGTGGACGCGGCCCTGGCGGCCGGGGAGGGCCGTCATGCCGTCGTGGTTCGAAGGGACGGGGCCCTCGCCGGAGCGCAGCGGGTCGCCCTCGCGGGAGAGCACCCGGTAGCGGAAGCCCTCGGGGAGGTCGAGCAGGCCGTCCGGGTCGGGGACGAGGGGGCCGTAGCCGCCGTGGCCGAGGTCCTGCGCGGTGGCGGTGCCCGCGAAGAGGTCGGAGAGGGCGCCGGTGAAGGCGATGCCCGCTCCCAGGGCGCCGGTGCGGGCGAGGATCTGACGGCGTGTCGAAGACATGCGGGAACCTTCCTGCTGGCGGACAGGAACTGTGATCCCGCTGTGTCTATCACTCCATGCACGTCCCGGGAACCACGCCCGTCGCACGTGTCACCGGTCGAGGTCAGGGGAGGCGGTGGGGGGCTCGTGCCGGGGAGCCGGCGGGTGCGGCTGGGCCGGCGGTTCGGGGCCGGGCGGTGGTTCCGTGGGAGCGGCGAGGCGTTCCTGGAGGCCGGGCGGTGACGGCGGGGGAGCCGCCGGTGCGCCCTGTACCGGCTGCTGCTGGGCCTTCTCCAGGAAGCGCAGGAGTTCCACCGGGAAGGGCAGCACCAGGGTGGAGTTCTTCTCGGCGGCGACCGCCACCACCGTCTGGAGCAGCCGCAGCTGGAGCGCGGCGGGCTGCTCGGACATCTCCTTCGCCGCCTCGGCGAGCTTCTTCGACGCCTGGAGCTCGGCGTCCGCGTTGATGATCCGCGCGCGGCGCTCCCGGTCGGCCTCGGCCTGGCGGGCCATGGAGCGCTTCATGGACTCCGGCAGCGACACGTCCTTGATCTCGACCCGGTCGATCTGCACGCCCCAGCCCACCGCCGGGCTGTCGATCATCAGCTCCAGGCCCTCGTTGAGCTTCTCCCGGTTCGACAGCAGGTCGTCCAGCTCGCTCTTGCCGATGATCGAGCGCAGCGAGGTCTGGGCCATCTGGGAGACGGCGAAGCGGTAGTCCTCGACGTTGATGACGGCGGCCGCCGCGTCCACCACCCGGAAGTACACGACCGCGTCGACCCGGACGGTCACGTTGTCGCGGCTGATGCCCTCCTGGGCGGGGATCGGCATCGTCACGATCTGCATATTGACCTTGCGCAGCCGGTCCACGGCCGGGATCACCATGGTGAACCCCGGCGGCCGGACGTCACCGCGCAGCCGGCCGAGCCGGAGGACCACGCCGCGTTCGTACTGCTTGACGACCCGTGCGGCCGCCGCGGCATACGCGAGGCCCGCGACACCCGCCGCCACGGCCACGCCCAGCAGTTCCTGGAGCATGACGACCTCCTCGACCAGAGGGCCGATCCGTCCGCTCCTGTCAACGATATGCCCGCCGTCCGGACCGGGGCCAAAACCGGCCTCCGGCCCCGACGGCGGGCCGCCGGACAGGCCTCAGACCGCCGTGACCTTCACCGGCTCCGTGCCGGCCGCGCTGTGGCGCTCGGCCCAGGTCTCCAGGGCCGTACGGCAGGCGTGGTCGAGGTGGTGCAGACCGGACAGGTCCAGCTCGACCGGGCGGTCCTGCGGAAGGGCCTCCAGGCTGTCGAGGATCTTCGGCAGCCGCAGGAAGGTCGCGTTGCCCGACAGGTACGCCTGGACGGGGCCGGCGCCCTTGTCGACGACCTCCAGCCTGATGTGCGAGGCCTCCCAGGCCGTCTTCCCGACGGCCAGCGCGAGACCGATGAGCACCCCCTCGAACATGCTGACCGCGACGATCGACACGGCCGTGACGACCAGGATCAGCGCCTCGCCGCGGTGCTCGCGCCACAGGGACACGATCGCGCGGACGGGGACGAGCTTGGCGCCGGCGTGGACCAGGATGCCCGCGAGCGCCGAGATGGGGATGTAGGACAGCACACCGGGCAGCAGAGCCGCGAACAGCAGCAGCCACACGCCGTGCAGCACCCGGGACGCCTTGGTGCGGGCGCCCGCCTGGACGTTGGCGGCGCTGCGCACGATGACCGCGGTCATCGGCAGCGCGCCGAGCATCCCGCAGATCGTGTTGCCCGCGCCCTGCGCGAGAAGCTCCCGGTCGTACTGGGTGCGCGGACCGTCGTGCAGCCGGTCCACCGCGGCGGCGCTGAACAGCGACTCGGCGGACGCGATCAGGGCGAACGCGACGATCGTGCCGAGCAGGCCGACGTCTCCCAGCTCGCCGAACGCGGACAGCGGCGGCGGCTGGACCGAGCCCAGCAGGCCCCGCACCTCGACGGTGGCCACCGGCAGGTCCAGCACCAGCGCGGCGAGCGTGGCCAGGCCGACCGCGGCGAGCGGGCCGGGCACGGTCCGGACCGTCGCCGGCATCCGCTTCCACAGCACGAGGACGGCGATGGTTCCGGCGCCGAGCGCCAGGGACGCCGACGCGCCGCTGTCGCCGAGCGCGTCCACGAGCGCCCCGGGCGCTCCGGCGATCTTCGCCGGACCGGAGTCGGGGGCCTTGGCACCGATCACCGAGTACAGCTGACCGGCGATCAGCACCAGGCCGATCCCGGCCAGCATGCCCTCGACCACGGAGACCGAGATGGCCCGGAAGTACCGGCCGAGCCGCAGGGCGCCCATCGTGATCTGGAGGGCGCCCGTGGCCAGGACGATCACTCCGAGGGCGGGCAGGCCGAACTCCCGCACCGCCTCGAAGACCAGCACGGTCAGACCGGCGGCCGGACCGGACACCTGGAGGCTGCTGCCGCGCATCAGCCCGGTGACGAGGCCGCCGACGATGCCGGTGACGAGCCCCAGCTCGGCCGGCACGCCGGAGGCCACGGCCACGCCCACACAGAGCGGGAGTGCGACCAGGAAGACGACGAGCGAGGCGGCGAAGTCCTGCCTCAGATGGGGGAAACGGGATATTGGGCGGGGGGTGGTGGTGTCGTCGGGCATCGGGGCGCTCACAGGGCCTCGAAGCCGTCGGTGGCCACGCGGTGTTCGAGCACCGCGCCGGTGTGGACCTCGTAGTACCAGCCGCGCACCCGCAGCCGGCCGTCCGCCAGCCGCTTCTCCACGCAGGGGTAGGAGCGCAGCCTGAGCAGCTGGGCGAGGACGTGCTGCTGGACGGCGAGGGCGACCGCCGGGTCGTCCGGGTCGGCGGTGCCCGGCTCGTCCGCGGCGTGCGCGAGCCAGTCGCGGACGGCGGGGACGGCGTCGAGGTCGTCGCCGCGCACCAGCGCGCCGACGGCCCCGCAGTGCGAGTGGCCGCACACCACGACGTCCTGGACGCCGAGGACCTCCACGGCGTACTCGATGGTGGCGGCCTCGCCGGTGGGCCGGTCGGAGCCGTACGGGGGCACGATGTTGCCCGCGGTGCGCAGCTCGAAGAGCTGGCCGGGGCGGGCGCCCGTGATCAGGGCGGGCACGACCCGCGAATCGGAGCAGGTGATGAACAGGACCTGCGGAGACTGGCCTTCGGCCAGCTTGGCGAACTCCTCAGGGCGCTGTCCGAACGTACGGGCGTTGTCGATGAGGGGCTGCATGTGGTGACTCCTCCTGGCGCGCTGTGGGGGCGCGTCGGACGTGCAGAACACAGGACAGTGGTTGCGGCAGTGGTCACGACAGTGGTCGACGTGCAGAACACCGGACAGTGGGGGAACTGCTGTGCTGCTCCGCTCCGTCAGCAGCGGAAGACCTGGAGCGCCGCCGGGGAACGGCCCGTCGAGGATCTCGACGAGCGTTCGTAGGGTTCGGCGGGCCGGGCCGGCTCGTGGTCGGCCGCGGGATCCAGTGCCAGCAGTGCGCGCTCGGGCTCCTGGGGAGCCTGCGCGGCGGTGAAGGTGGCGCGGTGACGGTCGCGCGAGCGCAGCGGGTCGGCGGGGCCGCCGGCGTGGCCGCAGTCGCGGACCGTGACGATCTCGTTGCGCAGGGACTTGCCGGAGGGTTTGAATCCGGGCTGGGTCTTGGCCTCGACCTGACGCGCCGTGTACGCGGATGCGAAGGGGGACGCGGGTGCGAAGAACGGGAGTGCGAGCAGGACGGCGGCGAGGAACGACACCACGGTCCGGGCCGTCGGACCTCGGAACATGCGCCCCCCTCCCGCAGTTCGCGCCACAGCGACAGATCTAGTCCAGACCAACGGTTGGTCAATGACTGGTCAAGAAACACGTTAACCCTGCAAAGAACTTTGCAGGGTTAACTCGGCGTTTCGAGAAGAAGTGCGCCTCAAAAGGGGGGGTTTTCTGGCGCGAACCGATCCTTGACCGGGACCTGGTGGATCGTCTAGTGGGCGTCCACGACTCGCTGGGCGTCACGGGCCAGCGCGGTGAGCCGGGAGATGGCCCGGAAGTACTTCTTGCGGTAGCCGCCGTTCAGCATCTCCTCGCTGAACAGCTGGTCGAAGGGGAGCCCGGAGGCCAGCACCGGGACCTCGCGGTCGTAGAGCCGGTCGGCCAGGACGACGAGCCGCAGGGCCGTCGACTGGTCGGGGATCGGAGCCACGTCCGTCAGGCACACCGCCTTCAGGCCATCGGTCAGCGCGCCGTAACGGCTGGGGTGGACCTTGGCGAGGTGCTCCAGCAGATGCGGGAAGTCGTCCAGCGAGGCGCCCGGGGTGGCGTACGCCGTCTTGGTCACCTGTTCGTCGGAGTAGGGCGCCGGCGCCTCGGGCAGGCCGCGGTGGCGGTAGTCCTCGCCGTCGATGCGCAGGGCGCGGAAGTGCGCCGACAGGCCCTGGATCTCGCGCAGGAAGTCGGCCGCCGCGAACCGGCCCTCGCCCAGCTTGCCGGGCAGGGTGTTGGAGGTGGCGGCGAGCGCGACCCCGGCGTCGACCAGCTTGCCGAGCAGGGTGGAGACCAGCACGGTGTCGCCCGGGTCGTCCAGCTCGAACTCGTCGATGCACAGCAGGCGGTGCCCGGAGAGCGTGCGCACGGTCTGCTGGAAGCCGAGGGCGCCGACCAGGTTGGTCAGCTCCACGAAGGTGCCGAACGCCTTGAGCGCGGGCTCGGCCGGGGTGGCGTGCCAGAGGGAGGCGAGCAGATGGGTCTTGCCGACGCCGTAGCCCCCGTCCAGGTAGACGCCGCGGGGGCCGGCCGGGACCTTGGGGGCCTTTGCCCTGCCGAAGCCGAGGAACCCCCGTTTGGCGGTGCCGACCGCGTGCGCTCCGCCGAGCCCGCCCGCGAAGCCCTCCAGGACCCCTACGGCCTCGGTCTGGCTGGGCTGGTTCGGGTCGGGGAGGTAGGTGCTGAAGCGGACCGAGTCGAAGCGCGGCGGCGGCACCATCTCGGCGACCAGCCGGTCCGCGGGGACGAACGGCTCACGGGCGCACAAGGACAGCGGGGCCGCGTCGGCTATCTCGTCGATGCCGGGGGCGGGGGTGGAGGACGACACGGTTCCCCATGCTAGTCCGCGTGCCAGACTGCCTGACATGCGACGGCTGTTCCCTGTGACCGACCAGACAGTGGCGGGGGGGGGGGGGGGGGGGGGGGGGGGGGGGGGGGGGGGGGGCCACGCCCACACGCACAGAAGAACGAAACCCAA
>NZ_JBVJAB010000021.1:0-10219 GCF_055591025.1 Streptomyces sp. NPDC041784 | reverse complement strand
CGTACCCCCCCCCCCCCCCCCCCCCCCCCCCCCCCCCCCCCCCCCCCCCCCCTCCCCCCCGCCCCCCCCCCCCCCCCCCCCCCCCCCCCCCCCCACGCCCGGCCCGGCGACCGCGGACCGGGACCGCGACCGGGAGCGGGACCGGGACCGGGACCGGGACCGGGAGTGGAGTCTCGACGAGCTCGCCGAGGCCTACGCCTACCCCGAGCCCGCGCCCGGGGAGCCGCGGCCCTGGCTGCGGGCCAACATGGTGTCCACGCTCGACGGCGCCGCCCAGCACGACGGGCGCTCCCAGCCCATCTCCACCGCCGCCGACATGCGGATCTTCGGCACCCTGCGAGGGCTCGCGGACGTCGTCGTCGTGGGCGCGGAAACGGTACGGCAGGAGGGGTACCGGCCCGCACGCGCGCGTGCGGAGTTCGCGGCGCGGCGGAAGGCGGCCGGGCAGGGGCCCGCCCCGGCGATCGCGGTGGTCACCGCGAGCCTGGACCTCGACCTCTCGCTCCCGCTCTTCACCTCGCCGCAGGTGCCCACGCTGCTGCTGACCGGCGCCGCGGCCGCCCCCGACCGGGTGGCCGCCGCGCGGAAGGCGGGCGCCCTGGTGGTGGTCGCCGGTGACGGCACGGGCGTGGAGCCCGCGCGCGCGGTGCGGGCGCTCGGCGAGCTGGGGCACACCCGGCTGCTGACCGAAGGCGGCCCCCGGCTGCTGGGGCAGTTCGTCGCCGCCGGGGTGCTCGACGAGCTGTGTCTGACCGTCTCGCCGATGCTCACCGCGGGCGACGCGCAGCGCATCGCGGGCGGGCCGTCGGTCGCGGTGCCGCAGCGGTTCGCACTGGTGTCCCTGCTGGAGGAGGACGGCTTCCTCTTCGGCAGGTACGGAAAGGTCTGAGACGGCCGAGTGGGGTCACGTGGGGGTGTGCGACACCCCCAAGGTCCCGAAAACGGCGGAACCTGTCGTTCCGGTTAGCTTCGGGTGGGCAGACTAGGACTCGCAGTACCCGTGCTGGCACGGGGAAGGATGGTTTCCGCAGGAGAGATGGGGCGCTGGTGTTCACAAGCGTTTTGATGATCGAGAAGGCCCTGACGTCCGCCGACGTGGAGTTCGTCACCACCTTGCACGGGGACGAGCAGGTCTCCTTCCATGTGCTGCTCCAGCCGCGCGGCGACCAGGCCGACCGGCTGCTGCGGGCCATCGACGACGTGGCGCTCGGGGAGCTGGACGAGGCCGCGCGCGAGCGGGAGACGCCAGAGGGGGAGGAGGCGAAGGGGTTCGGCGAGAGAGCCCTGGAGGTCTCCCTCCAGGCGCTCCACGCGGCCGACCACGAGGCGGTGGGGCGGCTGGTCGAGGACCATCCGCTGGACGCGCTGAAGTCCCTGGTGGACGAGGTCGGGGCGGACGAGGTGATCGTGCTCACCGATCCCCACTACGTGGAGGAGTTCTTCCATCGCGACTGGGCCTCCAGGGCGCGGCACAAGGTCGGTGTCCCGGTGCTCAAGCTGTTCTCGCACAGCAAGGCGTGAGGCGTTCCGTACGGCCTTGGCGTGTGCCATAGGGTTCGGGATGACTGAACGTTCGCCGTACCACCCAGGAGACACGCATGGCACCCGGCCTTCCTCCCGCCATGGACCGACCGCACTTCATCGGCATCGGCGGCGCCGGGATGTCGGGGATCGCGAAGATCCTCGCGCAGCGCGGCGCCCGGGTGGCGGGCAGCGACGCCAAGGAGTCGGAGACGGCGGCGGCGCTGCGGGCGCTGGGCGCCACGGTGCACATCGGGCACGCCGCGGACCACCTGGCCGAGGACGCGAGCTGTGTCGTGGTGTCCTCGGCGATCCGGCAGGACAACCCCGAGCTGGCCCGCGCGGCCGAGCTGGGCGTCCCGGTCGTCCACCGCTCCGACGCGCTCGCCGCGCTGATGGACGGGCTGCGGCCGATCGCGGTCGCGGGCACCCACGGCAAGACGACCACCACGTCCATGCTGGCCGTCTCCCTGTCCGCGCTGGGTCGCGGGCCGTCGTACGCGATCGGCGGCGACCTGGACGCGCCCGGCTCCAACGCGCTGCACGGCGACGGCGAGATCTTCGTCGCCGAGGCGGACGAATCGGACCGCAGCTTCCACAAGTACGCCCCCGAGGTCGCGATCGTCCTCAACGTGGAGCTGGACCACCACGCCAACTACGCGTCGATGGACGAGATCTACGAGTCCTTCGAGACCTTCGCCGGTCGGATCGTGCCCGGCGGCACCCTGGTGATCTCCGCCGACCACGAGGGCGCGCGGGAACTGACCCGGCGGGTCGAGGGCGTGCGGGTGGTGACGTACGGGGAGGCCGAGGACGCCGACGTCCGCGTGCTGTCCGTCGTCCCGCAGGGGCTGAAGAGCCTGGTGACCGTTCTGCTGGACGGGCAGGAGATCACCTTCACGGTGTCCGTGCCCGGCCGCCACTACGCGCACAACGCCGTCGCCGCGCTGGCCGCCGGCGTGGCCCTCGGCGTCCCGGCCGGTGAACTCGCCCCCGCCATCGCCGCGTACACCGGCGTCAAGCGCCGCCTCCAGCTCAAGGGCGAGGCCGCCGGGGTCCAGGTCATCGACTCCTACGCCCACCACCCCACCGAGATGACGGCCGACCTGGAGGCGATGCGCGCGGCGGCCGGCGACGCCCGCATCCTCGTCGTCTTCCAGCCCCACCTCTTCTCCCGCACCCAGGAGCTGGGCAAGGAGATGGGCGAGTCCCTCACCCTGGCCGACGCCTCCGTCGTCCTCGACATCTACCCGGCCCGCGAGGACCCGGTTCCCGGGGTCACCAGCGCCCTGATCATCGACGCTGCCCGGGCGGCGGGTGCCGAGGTGACGCCGGTGCACGACAAGGGCCAGGTGCCGGACGTGATCGCGGGAATGGCCAAGCCCGGTGATCTGGTTCTCACCATGGGCGCGGGCGATGTGACCGACCTGGGCCCGCGCATCCTGGACCGTCTTTCCCAGTGAGGGGCTGAGGCTCATGTCGTACGACGTCGAGAAGCCGGACGAGCAGTGGCGGGCGGAGCTGACGCCCGCCGAGTACGCCGTGCTCCGGCAGGCCGGGACGGAGCCCGCCTTCACCGGTGAGTACACCGACACCAAGACCGAGGGTGTCTACTCCTGCCGGGCCTGCGGCGCCGAACTCTTCACCTCCGGGACCAAGTTCGAGTCCCACTGCGGCTGGCCGTCCTTCTTCGACCCGAAGGACACCGACGCGGTGGAGCTGATCGAGGACCGCTCGCACGGAATGCTGCGCACCGAGGTGCGGTGCGCGCGCTGCGGCTCGCACCTCGGGCACGTCTTCGCCGGCGAGGGCTACCCGACGCCGACCGACCAGCGGTACTGCATCAACAGCATCTCGCTGCGGCTGGCGCCCGACGAGGGCTGAGCCGGCGGCAAGGGCCGAGCCGCCCGACGGGGCTGCCCCTGCTCACAGGTGCCTGCGCTGGACCAGCGCGGACAGCACCAGCATCCCGGGCAACAGCGGCAGCCACACCGTCAGCGTGCGGTAGCCGATGACGGTGGCCGTGGCGAGGGCGAGCGGGGCGCCGTAGCCCGCCAGGGCGAGCACCAGGGCCGCGTCCACCGGGCCGATGCCGCCCGGCGCCGGGACGGCGCCGGCCGCGGTGCTCGCCGCGAGGAACGCGAAGAGCAGCTCCGGCCAGGTCAGGGGAAGGCCCAGGGCCTTCCCCACCGAGGCCACCACACAGGCCTGGATCAGCGGAGCCGCGAACGCTCCGCCCCACAGGGGGACGAACCGGCCCGGACGCGTGTGCAGATGGCGGACGTCGGTGAGGGCCGTACGGACGAACTCCAGGGCCGGACCGCGCAGGGGACGTACGACGGCGACCAGGAGCGCGCCCGCCGAGGGGGCGAGGACGATGCCCACCGCGGCCAGCACCAGCGTGCGGTTGTCCGGGATGAGCGCGGCGACGGGCGCCATGAAGAGGAAGGCGAGCACCAGAGGTGTCTTGGCCAGCGCCCTGACCAGCGAGTACAGACCGATCGACGCGGTGGCGCGGGCGAGCGGGATGCCCTGGCGCTGGAGGAAGCGGACGGTGACCGCGTGGGCGCCGATGCTCGCGGGCAGCACATGGTTCGCGGCGCCGGCGGCTATCTGGGAGGCCACCAGCAGACCGGGCGGCAGCCGGTCGCGGATCGCGCCCTGGCGGACACAGGCCGCGGCGACCGCGCCCAGATACGTGAAGAAGAGCCCGGCCAGCAGCCACCACGGGTCCGCGGTGGTCAGGCGGGCGGTGCCGTCGCGGACGGCGTGCCAGTCGACCGCCGCCCACGCCCCGAGATACAGCAGGGGGAGCAGGCTGATGGCGTGACGGGCGTAGGCGGAGGTCAGCGGGCGGCCGGCGGCCGCGCGCGGGGGCGGGGCGGCGGCGGTGTCGAGCGGCAGCAGGGTCACGGCGCACGTCGTCCTTCCACGTCACGTCCGCACGCGGCAGCGGTGACGGATCAGGCCCTGGGCGGGGAGAAGGGGAACGCGAGGGAACTTCCCCTCTCCGCGTGACGGCGCGGTGTCCGGAAGCCGTCGGTGCGCGGGCGGAGGGGCGACGGGGTGCGTGGGGCTGTGAGAGTTCTGCCCGCGGTAGGAGGCGGTCATCCGGGCGAGGGGTGTCGTTCCGCTCCTGGCTCCTCGCTACATCTGACCGCCCGCCGCCGGCAGCGTCACCGTGAACACCGTCGCCCCCGGTTCGGCGGCCAGCTCCAGGGTGCCGCCGTGGGCGCGGACCAGGGAGCGGGCCACGGACAGGCCGAGGCCGCTGCCGCCGCGGTCGCGGCTGCGGGCCTTGTCGACGCGGTAGAAGCGGTCGAAGACCTGGTCGCGGTCGCCGGGCGGGATGCCGGGTCCCCGGTCGGTGACGTGCACTCGGGCCGCGCCGGCGGTCACGGAGACCCCGACGGAGACCGGGGTGCCGGCCGGGGTGTGCACGGCCGCGTTGGTGAGGAGGTTGTCCAGCACCTGGCGGATGCGGTGCGGGTCGAGCCGCAGCCGGACCGAGGCCGGGCCCGGGAGCACCGTCAGCGGATGGCCGGGATGGCTCGCCCGGAACGCGTCGGCCGCCTGCTCGACCAGGCCCACCAGGTCGGCGTCCTCCATCCGCAGCGGGGCGTCCACCTCGGCCGCGTCCAGCCGGGCGAGCAGCAGCAGGTCGTCGAGGAGGACACCCATGCGGGCGGCCTCGGCGCGCAGCCGGGCCAGGTGCCTGTCCCGTTCCTCGGGGGCGTTGGCGGCCGCGTACTGGAAGAGGTCCGCGTAACCGCGTACCGACATCAGGGGCGTACGCAGCTCGTGCGAGGCGTCCGCGACGAACCGCCGCAGCCGCTGCTCCGCCTCCGCGCGGACGGCCAGGGAGGCGTCGATGTGCTCCAGCATCGTGTTGAACGCGGTGCGCAGCTCCTCCACCTCGGGACCGCCGCCCGGCGCCTCCGCGCGCAGCGGGAGCCGGGACGCCGACTCGGAGAGGTCGTGCGAGGCGATGCCGTGCGCGGTGTGCGCCATGTCGCTCAGCGGCTGGAGGCCGCGCCGCAGCATCGCCCGGCCGAACACCACCAGCGCCAGCAGCGCCAGGACGAAGGTGACGACCTGGATCGTGATCAGCTGCCGTACGGTGCCCTCGATGTCGTCCAGCGGCGCGCCGCTGACCAGGACCACACCGGGCTCCACCTCGCAGGCGCGCAGCCGGTACAGGCCCTCGCCCCGCAGGTGCTCGGTGCGCAGCACCTCGGTGCCCACGGTGGTCTGCGCCCGGGCGACGGCGGTGAGGTCGTCGATGTCCTCGGGCACGTCGGCGGGGTCCTCGGGCTCGCGCAGCACGGGCGCGCCGTCCCGGACGTCGTACACCGCGTAGTACCAGCGGTAGTACTTCTTCCCCGCCAGCGTGCCGGAGTCCGCGATGCTCTTGGACTGGGCGACCTGGGCGAGCTTCAGCTGGTCGTTGAGCTGCGCCGACAGATAGTCCCGCATGTACGTCGTCAGGGCCGTGCCGACCACGGCGAACACCATCAGGGACAGCACGCCGAGGCCCAGCGCGAGCCGGGTGCCGAGCCGGAGCCTGCGGTACGACCGCCGCAGCCGGCCTATCACTCGGACGCCTGCCGGATCACGTATCCGAAACCGCGTACCGTCTGGATCAGCGGGTCGTCGCCGGTCGCGTCGAGCTTGCGGCGCAGCCGGCTGACCACCAGCTCGACGACGTTGGAACGGCCGCCGAACCCGTATTCCCAGACGTGATCGAGGATCTGCGCCTTGGTGAGGACGGTCGGCGACTTGCGCATCAGGTAGCGCAGCACCTCGTACTCGGTCGGGGTCAGCGTGAGCAGTTTCCCGGCGCGGCGCACCTCGCGGGTGTCCTCGTCCATGGTGAGGTCCGCGACCCGCAGGACCGAGCGCTGGAAGACGGGGCCCGCGCTGCGCCGCAGCACGGTCCGCAGCCGGGCCATCAGCTCCTCCACGGCAAACGGTTTCACGAGGTAGTCGTCGCCGCCCCGGGTCAGCCCCGCCACCCGGTCGGCGACCCCGTCGCGCGCGGTGAGGAACACCACCGGCACCATCGTCCCGGACCGCCGCAGCCGGTCCAGCACACCGAAGCCGTCGATGTCGGGCAGCATCAGGTCGAGCACCACGATGTCGGGATGGAACTCGCCGGCGCGGCGCAGCGCCTCCTGACCGGAGTTCGCGGTCACCGCGTCCCAGCCCTCGTAGCGGGCGACCGTCGCCACGAGGTCGGCGATCGGCGGGTCGTCGTCCACGACGAGGAGTCGTACTTTTTCCACCCGCTCATAGTGCGTCACGCACCCCCGCCCGCAGCACCCCCGTCTCACCCGCGCGGAGATCGATAAGCTCTTGAAAGTTGTACGACAGGAAAACGACAGCACAGCACGGAGAAGCTCTGTGTTCTAGGACCCGATCAAGGAGTTTCCGTCCGTGACGACCCTCCAATCGCCTCCCGTACCCCCCACGGCGATACGTCCCAAAGTAGTGGCCCGTACCGGCCTGTACGCCGTGCTGGCCGCGAACGCGGCCGTCGTGACCCTCTTCGCCGTCCAGGCGGGCTTCGCCTCCAACGCGCTGGTCGTCATCGGCCGTTTCGCCGGGCTGTACGGCGCCCTGCTGATGGCGTTCCAGCTGTTGCTGGTCGCCCGGCTGCCCTGGCTGGACCGCCGGATCGGCATGGACCGGCTGACCAACTGGCACCGCTGGACCGGCTTCGGCCTGCTCTGGACGCTGGTCGCCCATCTGGTGTTCATCACCTTCGGCTACGCCGAGTCCTCGTCGATGGACCCGGTCAGCCAGCTCGTCGACCTCGCCGAGACCGTCGAGGGCGTGCTGCGCGCGACCGTCGCGATGGCGCTGATCCTCGTCATCGGCGGCGTCTCCGCCCGCTGGGCGCGGCGCCGACTGGCCTACGAGACCTGGCACTTCATCCACCTGTACACCTACGTCGCCGTGGTCCTGGCCTTCACCCACCAGGTCGCCGTCGGGACGACCTTCACCGCGTCGTCCGCCGCCACGGCGTACTGGTACACCCTGTGGATCGTGGCCGGCGCCGCGGTGCTCACCGGCCGGCTGCTCCTGCCGCTGTGGCGGAACTGGCGCCACCAGCTGCGCGTCGAGGCGGTCGTCCCCGAGTCCGACAACGTGGTCTCCGTGTACATGACCGGCCGGGACCTGGACCGGCTGCCCGCCCGGGCCGGCCAGTTCTTCCTGTGGCGGTTCCTGACCAAGGACCGCTGGTGGCAGGCGAACCCGTTCTCGCTGTCCGCCGCGCCCGACGGCACCCGGCTGCGGCTCACCGCGAAGGCGGCCGGCGAGGGCTCCGCCTCCCTGCGCCACCTCAAGCCCGGCACCCGGGTCTTCGCCGAGGGCCCCTACGGCGCCTTCACCACGATGCACCGCACCCGCCCCGAGTCGCTGCTCATCGCCGGCGGCGTCGGCGTCACCCCGATCCGGGCGCTGCTGGAGGAGATCCACGGGCACGCCGTGGTCGTCTACCGCGTGTCCGGCGAACGTGACGCCGTCCTCTACGACGAGCTGCGCGAGCTGGCCGTCGCCAAGGGCGCCGAGCTGCACCTGGTCACCGGGCCGCCGGTGCCGGACCGGCTGGCGCCGCGGGAACTGGCCGCGCTGGTACCGGACATCACCGAGCGGGACGTCTTCCTGTGCGGGCCCCCTCCGATGATGAACGCGGTCCTCGCCACCCTGCGCGAGCTGGGCGTGCCCAAACCGCAGATCCACTTCGAACGCTTCAGCCTGGCGGGATGAGAGAGACATCGTGAAGCGAGCCATACCTGTCCTGGTCCTGTCCGTGGTGGGCCTGATCCCCGTCTGGCGCTACGAGCCGTCGACCGGTTCGACGTCCACCACCGTCACCGAACCGGCCACGACGTCCTCCGCGTCCTCCGGCACCTCCGCCGCCGGATCGACCTTCACCGGTACGACCGTCAGCACCGAGAAGGGCGACGTCCAGGTCCAGGTGACCTACGACGGCGACACCATCACGGCCGTGAAGATGCTGAAGCAGCCGAATCATCCGCAGACGACGGCGGCGGTGCCGCAGCTGATCTCGGAGACGCTCGAGGCGCAGAGCGCGGACATCGACACGGTGTCCGGTGCGACCCTCACGAGTGACGGCTACAAGGAGTCCCTCCAGGCGGCCATCGACGCGCAGGCGGCCGCCGCCTCCGCGACCCCCTCGGCCTCGGCGTCGGCATCCGCCGCCGCCTCGCAGACGGTGGCGGGCTCGACCGTGACCACCGAGAAGGGCGACGTCCAGGTCGAGGTGACCTTCGACGGCGACACCATCACGGCCGTGAAGATGCTGAAGCAGCCGAATCATCCGCAGACGACGGCGGCGGTGCCGCAGCTGATCTCGGAGACGCTCGAGGCGCAGAGCGCGGACATCGACACGGTGTCCGGTGCGACCCTCACGAGTGACGGCTACAAGGAGTCCCTCCAGGCCGCGATCGACGCGAAGGGCGCCTGACATGCACCGGGTCGAGCACGTCATGGGCTTCCCCGTCTCGCTGCGCGTCGACGACGAGCGGGCTCCCGAGGCGGCCGCGGACGCCGTCTTCGCGTGGCTGCGGGAGGTCGACGAGCGGTTCAGCCCGTTCAAGGAGGACAGCGAGGTGTCCCGGCTGGACCGGGGCGAGCTGTCCCCCGGTGAGCTGAGCGCCGACCTCACCGAGGTGCTCGACCTGTGCGAGGAGTACCGGGTCGCCACCGGCGGAGCCTTCGACGTACGGCTGCCCGGCCGGCGCCTCGACCCGTGCGCGGTCGTCAAGGGCTGGTCCGTGCAGCGGGCGGCGGACCTGCTGACGGCGGCCGGGCTGCGGCGCTTCTGCCTCAACGCCGGCGGCGACGTGGTCGTCTCCGGCGGTCCCTGGCGGGTCGGCGTGCGGCACCCCGAGTTCGCGGACAAGCTGTGCACCGTGCTGGAGCTGAGCGACGCGGCGGTCGCGACCTCCGCCCGCTACGAGCGCGGCGACCACATCCTCGACGGCCGCACCGGCCGCCCGGCCACCGGCCTCGACAGCCTCACCGTCGTCGCCCCCACCCTCACCCGGGCCGACACCGTCGCCACGGCCGCGTTCGCGCTGGGCGCCCAGGGCGTGGAGTGGGCGGCGTCCCGGGAGGGGTGCGAGGTGTACGCCGTGCTCGCCGGCGGGCGCGTGCTGCGGACGTCCGGGTTCCCGACGGCCGGGGCGGGTTCCGCCGCGGCCTGACCGGTTCCGCCGAAACAGGAGCACCCCCGGCCGGGGGTGCTCCCTCCTTTCGTGCCTCGCGTGCGGTCAGTTCACGTCGGAGGCGTCCAGGCGGTACAGCCCGTCGTAGTCGGAGACCGCCGTGCCGTTCTTCTTCGCCCAGGCGGAGATCTCGGAGTTCGAGGAGCCCTGGCCGCTGTCGCCGATGACGATGTAGCGCAGCTTGCCGGACTTCACCAGGGTCTTGAGCTTGGCGAGGGTCATGGCGTCGTCGGTGCCGGACCAGCCGCCCATCGAGATGACCGGCTCACCGGACTCCAGGATGATCGAGGACGCGGTCTGGTCGGTGGCGACCGCGACCAGCCAGGTGGCGCCGTCCTGGTTCTTCTTCAGCGAGATTCTTGCGAGGAACCCCAGGCGTTTACGCCTGGGAGGAATGGCATCGTGTGGTGGCGACGCGGAGCGTCGCAGTGTCCGGGAGT
>NZ_JBVJAB010000020.1:54161-147813 GCF_055591025.1 Streptomyces sp. NPDC041784 | reverse complement strand
CCCTTTTGCTGTCTGTGCCGGGTGGGGGGGCGGCACCCGGGGCGCCGGCCTCCCCCCCCCCCCCCCCCCCCCCCCCCCCCCCCCCCCCCCCCCCCCCCCCCGCGCGGTGTGCGTGGTTCCGTGATGCCGGGGAGGGTCCCCCAGGGGCGTGCTGGGCGCCCCGGCAAGGCGCCTCGGGGTCGGGGCGTCCGTCGGGTGGGCGCCGCGTGAGGTGAACGGCGGCCCGAGGTCGGTCACTCCGCCGCGGTGCCCAGGCCGTTGCGTCGTTGGCGGTTCAGGACCCACTGCGCCACGTGGATGCGGGAGGGCACGTCCAGACGGCGCATGACCTGGCGGACGTGGTTGACCACGGTCCACTCCGAGAGCCGTAGCTGCTGCGAGATCTGGCGGTTCGTCAGCCCCTGGCTGACCAGCATGGCCACCTCGTACTGGCGGGCCGTGAGCTGCACCGGGCGGGACACCGCCGACGCGGGCTCGGGCGCGGGTGGGCCGACGGCCAGCGCCTCGCCCGCGGCGGCGTCGGCGGAGAGCACCCGTCCCTCCCGCCGGGCCGCCTCGTACTCGGGCCCGGACAGCAGCCGGCGCGCGTCGCTCAGCGCGCCCGCCGCGTCGCCGGCGACCAGCAGCGGATGGGCCCCGGTCGCCTCCCGGAGCGCGGCCGCGGCCGCGAGCAGCCGGGCCACCCGGTGCCCCTGGTGCGGCAGCCGGTGCCACACGTGCAGCGCGTGGCTCTCCAGGACGGTCGGCAGCATGGTGTGCTCCCCGACGGCCCGCAGCCGGTGCAGGCTCTCCCACAGCAGGCGCTCCGCCAGTGCATGGTCGCCCCGCGAGTCGGCCAGCGCGCCACGCAGGGCCAGCACCAGCCCCTCGCCCCGGACGTCCCGGGCCCGCATGAACAGCGCGTTCGCCGTTTCCAGCAGATCGGCGGCGAGCTTGGCGTCGATCAGCCGGCTGCCGCTGGCCAGCGCCAGCGCGGCGTTCGCCGCCTCGACCGTGGCCCCCTCACCGGCCGCCGCGTGCAGCAGCTGCACCGCGGCCTTGCGCACCGCCGAGGGTCCCGCGGGCCGGTGGGTGACCGCGAGCCGGGCCAGCGCGGCCCGCTCGTGGACGGTGTCGCCCTGCTCGTGGAAGGCACGGGCCGCGTGCCGGAAGCAGTCCGCCGCCAGCCGTGCGTTGCCGCAGGCCAGCGCCAGCTGGCCGCGTGCCGCCTCGGCCCGCGCGGTCAGCGCCCCCTGCCCCGGGGCGGCCAGGAACGCGGTCGACGCCTTCGCCAGCCACTGCTCGCCGAGGGCGAGATGACCGCGCACCAGCCAGAAGCGCTGCAGCGCGAGGGCGGCACGCGCCGCGTCCGTCCGGCGCCCGCTCGCCTCCAGATGGGTCAGCGCGGCCAGCAGGTCCTCGTGCAGCGGGGCCAGCCGCTGGAGCCACTGCGCCTGCTGCGGACCCGTCAGACGGTCCTCCGCTTGGAGGGCCAGCGACAGGAAGTGCTCCGCGTGCCGGCGCCGGGCGTCCGGCAGCTCACCCGTCGCCGCCAGCCGCTCCAGGCAGAACTCGCGGACGGTGTTGAACATCGTGAACCGCGGCTCCCCGCTGCCCGGCGTCACCCGCAGCAGATGGCTGCCGACCAGCGCCTCCACCACCTGTTCCGTCCGGTGCGTGGGCAGGTCCCAGAACTGCTCGACGGTGGTGAGGTTCATGCTGCCGGTGAAGACCGAGAGCCGGGTGAGCAGCGCGCGCTGCTCCTCGTCGAGCAGCCGGAAACTGTGCTCGGTGATCGAGCCGACGCTGCGGTGCAGCGGCGAGCGCGCGGCATGGTCGCCGCCGAGCACCGGCCGGCCCTCGCGCAGCCGGGTCAGCAGGCTGTCCACCCGGAAGAGCCGCAGCTTCTCGGTGACCAGCTCGATCGCCAGCGGCAGCCCGTCCATCCGGGTGCAGATCTCCGCCACCGCCTGGGCGTTCTGCGCGGTCAGCGCGAACGACGGGTCGATCGCCCGGGCCCGGTCGACGAACAGCTCCACCGCGGCGTGGTCCTGGAGTTCGAGGACGTCCTGCCGGTACGGCGGGGTCGGGGTGGGCAGCGGGAGCACGGGGAAGAGCCGCTCCCCGTACAGGCGCAGCGGCCGGCGGCTGGTGGTGAGGATGCGCAGCCGGGGAAACCGGCCCAGCAGCGTGTCGACGGCGGCGGCGGTGGCGGCGGCGGCCTGCTCGAAGCCGTCGAGGACCAGCAGACTCGGCTCGTCGGGCAGCCGCGCGGCCAGGGTCTCGGCGAGGCCGTGACCGCCGACGGTCTCGTGCAGGTCGAGATAGGCGACCCGGGCGATCGGGACGTCGGCCACGGCCGCGCAGGCCAGCCGGCTCTTGCCGACGCCGCCGGGGCCGGTCAGGGTGATCAGCCGGTGCTCCTCCCGGCCGAGCTGGGCGGAGAGGGTGAGGACCTCGAGGTCGCGTCCCACCAGCGTGGTGCGGTGGCTGGGTGCCCGGGACGGCGTGTCGATGATCAGTTGCGGGCAGAGTCTGCCGGAGCCGAGCGCCCCGGCCGTCACTGGAATATCCCGATCGTGGATTTTTTGCGTCGAGGTGATTGAATTCTGGTGCTCGGCACGATAATCCCCCGTCCGTTACCTTGCGTGAACTGCAAGGCAAAGCATACGGCCAACAGTCCTCGGGGCACTTCCGAGCCGAATTGATTGGCTTATTCGCGCCGCACGCGTTCCTTGGTCGAATTCGTTTCGTGCTTTGTCTGCCTCAGTACCATCCGGCAGACCATCCCGAAGACCAGACCCCAGAAGGCCGCCCCGAGTCCGAGCAGGGTGAGACCGGAGGCGGTGGTGAGAAACGCGACGAGCGCGGCGGTACGGTCGCGTGCCTCGGTGAACGCCCCCGACAGACTCCCGCCGAGGGCCCCCAGCAGGGCGACCCCCGCGGCCGCCGAGATCAGGGCCGGCGGCAGCGCCGCGAACAGCCCGGCGACGGTCGTCCCGAACAGACCGACCGCGATGTACAGCACCCCGCAGCTCAAACCGGCCACATACCGGCGGTCGCGGTCCTCGTGCGCGTCCGGACCCGCGCAGATCGCCGCGGTGATCGCGCCGAGGTTCAGCGCGTGCGCCCCGAACGGCGCGAAGACCGCGGACGCCACGCCCGTGTCCCGCACCAGCGGCCCCGAGGGCACCGTGTACCCCGCCTCCCTGAGCGCCCCCACCCCCGGCGCGTTCTGCGCCGACATGGTGACCAGGAACAGCGGCAGCGTCAGGCTCACCAGCGCCTCGCCCGGCCACGCGGGCGCGGTGAACACCGGGGTGGCCAGGGACAGGTGCGTACCGCCCAGGGACAGCGTGCCCGTGACAGCCGCCACCGCGACGGCCGCGGCGAGCGGCGCCGCGATGGCGTACCGGGGTGCCACCCGCTGGAGGAGGACGTACCCGGCCAGCATCACCCCGGCCACCGCGGGAGCGTCCTCCAGCGCCCGGACGGCCTCCAGGCCGAACCGCAGCAGGATCCCGGCCAGCACGGCGGAGACGACGGCGGCCGGGATCCGCCGCATCAGCGCGTCGAACCAGCCCGTCACCCCCACCAGCACGGTGAGCGCGGCGGCGGCCAGATACGCCCCGACCGCCGCCGCGTACGGCATCCCGTCCAGCTGGGTGACCAGCAGCGCAGCGCCCGGGGTCGACCAGGCCGCCACGACCGGCACCCGGTAGCGCAGGCTCAGCACGAGCCCGGTCACACCGCTGCCCACGGCGACCGCCCAGATCCACGACGAGAGCCGGGCCTCGTCCAGACCGCCGGCGTGCGCGGCCTGCACGACGATGGTCAGCGGCCCCGCGAAGGAGACCACGACCGCGACGGCCCCGGCGACGACGGCGGACAGGGACGCGTCCCGCCACACCCGTCGCGCGCGGCCGCCGAGGACCTCCGCCATCAGAGGATCTCGACGTTGGCGGCCGGCCGCAGCCGCCGCCGGCAGTCCAGGACGTGCCGCGCCCCGCGCAGCACCACGTCGTAGTCGAAGTCGTCGTGATCGGTGAGCAGCACCACCGCGTCCGCCGCGGCCACCTCCTCCTCGGTCAGCTCCACCCGGCGCACCCGGGAGTCCAGCGGCGCGGTCTCCCGCACGTGCGGGTCGACCGCGTGGACCTGCGCACCGGTGCGCAGCAGCAGCTCCGCGACCCGCAGCGCCGGCGACTCCCGGGCGTCACCGCTGTTGCGCTTGTACGCCAGCCCCAGCAGCAGCACCCGCGAGCCGTTCGCCGGACGCTGGAGCTGGTTGAGCGCCTCGACCAGCCGCTGCACCACGTAGTGCGGCATCTGGCTGTTGACGTCGTTGGCGAGGTCGACGAACCGGAACCGGCGGCCCAGCTGGCGCTCCACCCGCCAGGACAGATAGCGCGGGTCGACCGGCAGGCAGTGGCCGCCCACCCCCGGGCCCGGCGTGAACGGCATGAAGCCGAATGGCTTGGAGGAGGCCGCGTCGATCGCGTCCCAGGCGTCGACACCGAGTTCGCGCGCGATCACCGCCATCTCGTTGACCAGCGCGATGTTGACGTGCCGGTAGGTGTTCTCCAGCAGCTTGGCCAGCTCGGCGGTCTTCGGGTCGCGCACTGGCACGGTCCGCTCCACCACCGTGCCGTAGAACTCCGACACCTGGCGCAGGGATTCGGCGTCCACCCCCGAGACGATCTTGGGCGTGGTCTCCAGGGTCCAGCGCTGGTTGCCGGGGTCGATGCGCTCGGGGCTGTAGCCGAGGTGGAAGTCGGTCCCGGGGTGCAGCCCGCTCTCCTTCTCCAGCAGCGCCCCGAACACGTCCTCGGTGGTGCCCGGGTAGGTCGTGGACTCCAGCACCACCAGCGCGCCCGGCCGCAGATGCCCGGCCAGCGTCAGCGCCGCCTCCTCGATGCAGGTCAGATCGGGGACGTCGTCCAGCAGCGGAGTGGGCACGGTGACCACGGCCACCTCGAAGCCGGCGAGCGCCCCGGCGTCGGTCGTGGGGTGGTAGGCCCCCGACTCCAGCGCCTTGGCCAGCCGCCGCTCGTCCACGTCCTCCACGTAGGAGTCGCCCGACCGCAGCCGGGAGATCCGGGCCGCGTCCACGTCGTAGCCCACGACCGTGTGGCCCGCCTCCACCGCCCGTACGGCCAGGGGAAGACCCACATACCCCTGGCCGACCACCGCCACTCGACGGCCCGTGCGCCGCGGGGCGTCGCCGTTCATCGATTGGGACATGGTGTGCCCTTTCAGCCGTTGTGCACGAGGACCAGGTTCGCCGCGATCAGGAGGACGACGCCCCAGCGGTGGATGGTGACGCCTTGCTTGCGGGCCGACAGCACCTCACCCGCGACGAGCCCGGCGTGCGCCTGCCGGGCGCGCATCCCGACCACGGGCAGCAGGAACGCGCAGAACCACCACGGCACCGCGCCGGCCGCCGCGGCGAGGACGATCGCGCCGGTCTCGGCGAGCGAGAGCCCGGCGATGAAGCCCCGGTAGACGCCCGGGGAGACGCTCGTGGCCAGGTTGCGGCGGCCGGCCGCCCGGTCGCCGTCCACGTCGTTGATGTTGGAGTAGACCGAGACCATCAGGCTCCACAGCCCGAACAGGAAGCACTCCAGCCAGGCCGCGCCGGTCATCTCCCCGTTCAGCAGGGCGAAGGGGACCAGCACGCACAGCCCGGTGCTCAGCCAGATGACCGCCTCCTGGCCGCCCCGGTAGCTGAGCTTGAGGCCGTAGGAGTACTGCACGCTGATGACCACCGAGAAGCCCGCGGCCACCAGCGCCCACCACGGCCGGTGCGGGGCGACCAGCGCGGTGAGCGCCCACAGGGCGCTGCCCCCGGCGGCACAGGCCCAGCCGAAGCGCAGCGCCTGCCCCAGCGTGAGCCGGCCGTCGAGCAGCGGCTTGCGGTCCCGGGCCCGCAGCACCTGCGACGGGTCGTAGTTGCGGGCGTCGCTGCCGTCCCGCAGTCCGGTGACGTCGTCCAACGCGACCGTGGCCGCCACGATGCCCACCCAGCCCGCGTCGAACAGCACCAGCACCCACCAGGTGCGCGGCTCCTGCCAGGCGGCGGTGGGCAGCAGCGCCAGGACGACGAGGACGCACAGGTAGTAGTCGAAGAAGGAGAGCTTGGCCAGCTTCGCGTACGCGCCCGCCCGTTCCCGTACGCCCGGGCGCGGCGGCGCGGAGGTCGTCGCCGTCATCGCCCCGGCTCCGTCCCGCCCGCCCTGCGGCCGACCGTGCTGATCAGCACCTGGCTCAGCCAGTGGTGGGCCGGGTCGGCCATCTCGGCCAGGGCCGCGTCGATCCGGGCGTCGTCCAGGAGCCCGGCGGCCACGATGCGCGGCCGCATGAACTCCAGCCACAGCATGTAGTGCCGGGCCTGGTCCGAGCCGCCGCGCACCATCACCGCCCGGCCCTCCGCGCTCGCCTCCAGACCGGCGGCCAGGACCAGCTGGAGATCGACGTGACCGCCGCGCGGATCGTGGCCCGACTCGCGCATCAGCCCGTACCCGGCGGCCCGTACGTCCTGGAGGAAGTCCTCCGACAGGAAGGAACGGAAGAGCGTGGAGGAGTCGGTGTCCTCCAGGAACAGCACCCCGCCCGGCCGCAGCGCGCGCACCATCCGGGCCACGGCGGCGGGCCGGTCGGGCAGGTGCTGGAGCACCATCCGGGAGTGCACGAGGTCGAAGGCCGCCCGGGGCAGCTCCTCCTCCCGCAGATCGTGCCGTACGACGTCCACCTGCTCCAGCTCGGCGAGCGCGCCCAGCCGCTCGGTCTGGAGGTCGGTGGCCAGGACCCGGCCGGACGGGCCCACCCGGTCGGCGAGCCAGCGCGCCACGGAACCCGAACCCGCCCCGATCTCCAGGCAGTTCCAGCCGGGCCCCACGCCCAGCGCGGCCAGCCGCTCCAGCGTGCCCGGGTCCCAGATCGCCTCGTTGGTCCGCAGCCGCTCGGTCTCCTTCTCCCAGACCGGGTCGAAGACGTACTCCTGCTGTGCCGGCGCGCTCGTCATGAGGGTCTCCCTGGACTGTTCTCGCGTGCTCATGCGTAGAACTCGCAGACGGTGTCGGCGATGAACTCCACCTCGGCGTCCGTCAGGTGGGGCCAGATCGGGATGGCCAGATTGCGGGCGGAGGCCCGCTCGGCGTTCGGCCAGCTGCCGTCCGGCGCGGCCCATGGCGCGAAGGCGGGCTGCCGGGGCAGCGGCACGGGGTAGTAGATGTGGCTGCCGATCTGGCGCTCCGTCAGATAGGACCGCAGATCCTCGCGCCGGTCGACGAGCAGCGAATAGACGTAGTAGCAGCGGCCGTTGCGTCCGGCCGGCGGGGCGAGCACCCCGCGCTCGCGCAGCGGCTCGAAACGCTCGGTGTAGTAGTCGGCGATCCGCGCGCGGCGCTCCAGCCGGTCCGGGAAGCCGGGCAGCCGGTGCAGCTGGAAGGCGGCGAGCACCTCGTCGAAGCGGTTGTTCTGGCCGATCCGGTGGTGCAGGAAGCGGTGCACACCGTCCTGCCCGTGGTTGCGCAGCATCCGGGCGGCGCGGGCCAGTTCGGGGTCGTCGGTGAGGACCACCCCGCCCTCGCCCGCCGTGCCGAACGCCTTGACCTGGAAGAACGAGAACACCCCGACATCGCCCCAGCGGCCGGCGGGACGGCCGTCCAGGACGGCGCCCTGGGCGACCGCCGCGTCCTCGATCAGCGCGACCCCGTGCTCGCGGGCGATCGCCCCCAGCCGCTCCATGTCCGCCATGATCGAGAAGACATGGGCCGGCATCACCGCCTTGGTGCGCTCGGTGATCAGCGACTTCGTGGCGTCGGGGTCCAGCACCATGGTCCACGGGTCGACGTCCGCGAAGACCGGGGTGGCGCCCGCGTTCGCCACCGAACTGGCCACCGGCTGGCAGCAGAAGGCCGGCACGATCACCTCGTCGCCCGGACCGATGTCCAGCGCCCGTACGGACAGCTCCAGCGCCCCGGTGCCGCTGGCGCACGCGACGACATGTTCGGCGCCCGTCTCCTCGCGCAGCGCCTCCTCCAGTTCGGCGGTGCGCTCACCGAGGATGAACCGCTGGCCGGGGCCCGTGCCCAGCTCGTGCACGGCCGTGAGCAGTGCCTCGCGGTCCTCCTCGAAGAGATCGGGGGGAAAGAAGGGCAGAGTCCTCATGATGCGGCCCCCGTGTAGAAGCGGCGGACGGCCTCGCACACCCGGTGCACGTCGTCGAGGCCGAGATCGGGGTGGAAGGGGAGCGCGACGGTGCGCTCGCAGGCGGCCTCCGCGTGCGGGAAGTCGCCCCGGCGGTGGCCGAGTTCGGCGAAGCAGGGCTGGAGGTGCAGCGGGGTCGGGTAGTACACCTCGGTGCCGATGCCCGCCCGGGTGAGGTGCTCCACCAGGGCGTCCCGCCGCTCCACCTCGATCACGTACACGTAGAACACCGGGTCCGCCGGTACGTCCCGTTCGGCCACCGTGGGCAGCCGCAGGACGCCCGGCACGTCGCTCAGCAGCTCGGTGTACGCCGTCGCCAGCTCCGCCCGCCGCGCGATCGCGGCGTTCAGCCGGGGCAGTTTGCCGAGCAGCACGGACGCCTGGATGTCGTCCATCTTGCTGTTGGTGCCCGAGGCCCCGGAGAGGTTGGAGATACCGGCGATGTGGTCCACCGTGCGGCCCATCCGGCCGTGGTGGCGCAGGATCGCCACCCGCTCGGCGATCTCCGGGTCGTCGGTCAGGACCGCCCCCGCGTCGCCCAGCGCGCCCAGGGTCTTGGTGGGGAAGAACGACAGCACGCCGCCGTCGCCCAGCAGCCCGGCGTGGACGCCGGCGCGGCGCATGCCGATCGCCTCCGCGCTGTCCTCCACCACCTTCAGCCCGTGCCGCTCGGCCAGGGCGCCGAGCGCCCCCATGTCCGCGAGCTGCCAGAACAGATGCACCGGCATGATCGCCTTGGTGCGCGGGGTGAGGGCCGCCTCGACGGACGCCGGGTCCAGCGAGTAGGTCTCCGGGTCGATGTCGGCGAACACCGGCGTGGCGCGGGCCAGCGCCACCGAGGAGGCCGAGGCGACGAAGGTGAAGGCGGGCACGACGACCTCGTCGCCGGGGCCGACGCCGCAGGCGCGCAGCAGCAGGACGAGCGCGTCCGTGCCGCTGTTCACCGCCACCACATGCCGTGCCCCGGTGTATTCGGCGAGCGCCTTTTCGAGTTCGGCGACCTGGCGGCCGTGGGAGTACTTACCACGGTCGAACATCTCGTTGAGATGGCGATTGATGTCAGGCCAGCAGTCGGTGAAGGTGCCGGCCTGAGTGAAGAACGGAACCGGGTGTTCGGTTTCCGGCTCCATGGTTCGATCGGTGCTCCGGGTAGGGGAGATCACGCGGTAATCCTCCGTGTACCGGGCGGAGATATGGATGTGCGAAGCTAAGCCGCTCGTTTTCCCGGCGGCAATGGCAAACCCTTGTCAGCACCGTGTGCGGGGACCTGGCAAGTATCAGTCATGCCGGATCGTGACAGCGGTGAACCAGCAGGTCGGACAGGGTCGGCAGAGGCCGGCCCGCAGCCCTGCCGACGGGCCGCGGGGGCCCGGTGCTTGACACGACAACCCGCCCCACCGCAGCTTTTTCGGAGCGCCGTCGCGTCGCCGCACCACATGTGTCTGTGTCCGATGAGCGGGTGACAGAGGATGTGCTCTCTTTGAAATCGCTGGACAATTCCACAAGCCCGGAAAAATCGGTGGTGTCCCACGGAAAAACCGTGGTTCTTGCCGAGCCCCGCAGTTTCTGCGCCGGTGTGCAACGGGCCATCGACATCGTCGAGGCCGCACTGGAACGCTTCGGCCCTCCCGTCTACGTACGCAAGCAGATCGTCCACAACGAACACGTGGTGCGCGACCTCGAGACCCGCGGCGCGCGCTTCGTGGACTCCGAGGACGAGGTGCCGGTCGGCGCGATCTGTGTCTTCTCCGCCCACGGTGTCTCGCCCGCCGTGCGCAAGGGCGCCGCCGACCGCGCACTCCAGGTGATCGACGCCACCTGCCCCCTCGTCTCCAAGGTGCACCAGGAGTCCCGGCGGTTCGCCGAGGACCGCCGCACGATCCTGCTCATCGGCCACGCCGAGCACGAGGAGGTCGAGGGCACCTACGGCGAGGCACCCGAACGCACCCTGATCGTCGGCACCGTCGACGAGGTGCACGCCCTGGACCTGCCGCGCGACGCACCGGTCGCCTACCTCACCCAGACCACCCTCGCCCTGGACGAGACCAGGGAGATCATCGAGGCGATGGAGGAGCGGTTCGACGATCTGCGCGGCCCCGGCAGCGACGACATCTGCTACGCCAGCCAGAACCGCCAGAACGCGGTCAAGGCCGTCGCCGCCCGCACCGGTCTGGTGCTCGTCGTCGGCTCCACCAACTCCAGCAACTCCGTCCGCATGGTGGAGGTCGCCCGCGACGCCGGCACCCCGGCCCACCTGGTCCCCAGCCCGGACGACCTCGACGAGAGCTGGCTCGCCGGAGTGGACTCGGTCGGTGTCAGCGCCGGCGCCAGCGCCCCCGGCACCCTCGTCGACGGCCTGCTGCGCCGGCTCGCCGCACTGGGCTACTCCACGGTCGAGGTCGAACGGACCGCCACCGAGGACATCGTGTTCGGGCTGCCTTCCCAACTGAAAGGCACGGCATGAGCGACGACGACGTCCTCACCCGGTCCCTGGACGCCGTCCAGCGGCGCATCCACTCCGTCCTCACCGAGGAGAGCGCGCGCTGGACGGACGTCGACCCGCGCTGCGCCGCGTTCGTCGACACCGTCACCGCCATCACCACCGCCAAGGGCAAGCTGCTGCGCCCCCGCTTCTGCCTCCTCGGCCACCTCGCCGCCGGCGGCGACCCCGACGACCCGCGGGCCGTCGACGCGGCCGCCGCCCTCGAACTCCTGCACAGCTTCGCCCTGTTGCGCGACGACGTCCTCGACGACTCCCCGCTGCGCCGCGGCGCCGTCACCGCCCACGAACGGCACGCCAAGGACCACCGGGCGCGCCTGCTGCGGGGCGAGCCCCGCCGCTACGGGGAAGGCGTCGCCAACCTCGCCGCCGACCTCGCGCACATCTACGCCGACCGGCTCACCCGCGCCCTGCCCGCCGAGGCACGGGCGGTCTGGGACGAGACCCGCGTCGAGGTCACCGTCGGCCAGTACCTCGACATCGCCGTCGCCGCCGAGGGCGTGGCCGACCCGGAACTCTCCCGCTGGATCGCCGTCTGCAAGTCCGGCCACTACACCATCCACCGCCCCCTCCAGCTCGGCGCCGCCCTCGCCGGCCGGCCCGACCTGGCCGGCGTCTTCGAGGGGTACGGGCTGCCGCTGGGCGAGGCGTTCCAGCTCCGGGACGACCTCATCGACGCCTTCGGCGACTCCGAGGACACCGGCAAGCCCACCGGTCTCGATCTCGACCGGTTCAAGATGAGCTACCTGCTCAGCCTCGCCGTACAGCGCGACGAGCGGATCAGGGAACTCGCCGCCGCACCCGCGGGACCCCGGGGCGCGGCCAGGATGCGCGAACTGCTCGTCGAGACCGGCGTCGCCGACCAGGTCGAACAGCGCATCGCGCACCTCGTCGACCAGGCCCGCCGGGCCGTGGCCGACGCGCCCCTGGTGCCCGGCCGGCGCACCGAGCTGATGGACCTCACCACACGTGTGGCGTACCGGGACCGCTGAGAGGAGCCGTACCGGCATGGAGCGGACACTGATCATCGGGCTCGGGCGCGCGGGCCTCGGACTGCACTGGGCGGTCCTGCGCAGACTGCGTGCCGCCGGGGGGCACACCGACCTCTTCGACCCGGCCCCCGTCCTGACCCTCGACCCGCTCGCCCCCGCGGCACCCCCGCGGGCCGAGGGGCTGCGTCCCGTCTCCTCGGTCGCCCAGGCCCGCACCCTGCTGGACCCCGAGCGGACCGTCGTCCACCTGTGCACCCCGCCCGTCGCCCGCCTCGGCCTGCTGCGCGAACTGGCCGCCGCCGGGTTCCGCCGGATCATCGTCGAGAAGCCGCTGGCGGTCGAGCGCCGAGCCGTCCACGACATCCTCGGCCTCGCCCGCACCGAACGGCTGCGCCTGGCCGTCGTCGCCCCCTGGCTGGCCAGCTCGCTCACCGCACGGCTCGACCGCCTCGTCGCGGACGGCGACCTCGGCGCGCTGCGCTCCATCGACGTGACGCAGAGCAAGCCGCGCATGAGCCGCACCCTGGCCGACGGCGGTCACCCCACCGCCTTCGACGTCGAACCCCCGCACTCCCTCGGCGTCTGTCTGCGGCTCGCCGGGGACGCCGTCCTGGCCGGCGCCGAACTGGCCGACATGCGGATCGGCGACACCGTCGTCCCCGGCATGGGCCGCGCCGAACTCGTCCTGCGCCACCAGGAGGCCACCAGCCGGATCGTCTCCGACCTCACCGCCCCGATCCGCGAGCGCCGCGTCCAGCTGGAGTTCACCGACGGCCGGGCGGTCGCCCACTACCCGGGCTCCGAGGACGACCACTACGCCCAGCTGCGGTTCAGCCGCACCGGCCGGCCCGAGACCTGGGAGGTGTTCCCCGACGAGGCACTGTCCGCGTACTTCCTCGACACCTACCGCGCCCTGCGCGACGGCACCGACCTGGAGCCCCAGCTGCGCCTCGCCTCCCGCGTGGTGGAGCTGCTCGCCGACGCCAAGGAGGCGAGCCGGCGGCCCGGCCCGGCGGACGCCCTCCCGTCCGCCGGGCCGACGGGACGGCGGGTGACCCATGCGGGGTGACACCGCGGCGCGGTCCGCCACCGGCACGTCCCGGCTGCGGCCACCGCCCGGCATCCGCTTCGCCGGCATCGGCGACGAGGCCGCCCCCGGCCTCGCCGGTCAGGTCCGGGCCCACCAACTGCTGGGCTGGTCCGCCGTGGAACTGCGCGACATCGACGGCACCGCCCTCGCCGACCTCGACGACGCCGCCTTCGACCGGGTGGCCGACACCCTGCGCGAGGCACGCCTCGACGTCGTGTGCGTGGACTCCCGCATCGCCAACTGGGCCCGCCCCGTGACCGGTGACTTCGAGCTGGACCGCGCCGAACTGGAGCGGCTGGCCCCGCGGTGCGCCGCGCTCGGCACCCGCCACATCCGCGTGATGTCCTACCCGAACGACCCCGACACCCCGCTCGACGAACCGGAGTGGGCCCGCCGGACCATCGACCGGATCAGGCGCCTCGCCCGGCAGGCCGAGGACGCCGGGCTGGTCCTGCTGCACGAGAACTGCGCCGGCTGGGCGGGCGCCGACGCGGCCCGCGCGCTGCGCCTGCTGGCGGAGGTCGACAGCCCGGCACTGCGGCTGGTGTTCGACACCGGCAACGGGGTGGCGTACGGCTACGAGGCCTACGACCTGCTCACCGAACTCGTCGCGTGGGTGGACCACGTCCAGATCAAGGACGCCCGCGCCGAGGCCGGCGAGGCGGTCTACACCCTGCCCGGCGAGGGAAGCTGCCGGGTCGCCGACTGTCTGCGGCTGCTGCTCGACCGCGGCTGGACCGGCACCTGGTCCATCGAACCGCACCGGGCGGTCCGCCCCCACGAGGGCCGCACCGACGCCGGCCGGGACGGCGTCGCCGAGTTCGTCCGCTACGGGCGCGCCCTGGAGACCCTGGCCGCCGGCCTGACCGGGGAGGCCACGCCATGACGGGTGCCCGACTGAGTTCCCTGGAACGGGAGCTGCTGCTCCACCTGCTGGAACTGCCCACCGCCGGCCCCCTGGAGGGCGAGGGCGAGCCCCGCCTCCGGGACGCCCAGCGGGCCTACGCCGACGCCGCGCGCCGGCTGGGCTTCGACGTCGTCCACCACGCCGCCGCCGACCCGGCCGAGCTGACGGACGACCAGGTGCCGCTCGCCGTACGCCGGGCCGTCGCGGACGACCCCGCCTTCCTCGCCGTACAGCCCTCCCTGGTGCTGGCGCTCGGCCCCGAGCTGCCGCAGGCGGACACCGTGATGTTCAACGTGCACCTCGACACCGTCGCCGGCCTCGAACCGGTCGGGTTCGACGGGGAGCGGTTCACCGGGCGCGGCGCGATCGACGCCAAGGGCCCCGCCGTCGCCCTGCTCGCCGGGGTGCGCGCGGCGCTCGACGCCGCCCCCGGACTGGCCGACGGCACCCGCGTACTCGTCCAGGCGGTGTCCGGCGAGGAGGGCGGTGCCATGGGCGTCTTCGGCACCCGCCCGCTGATCCGCCGCGGCTACTTCGGCCGGCTCAACCTGTTCTGCGAGCCCACCGGGATGCGGCTGCTGCCGCGCTCCACCGCCGCGATGACCGCCTGCGTCCGGGTCGACGGCGACGACGCCATCGACGACCGCCCCGCCGCCGGGCACAACGCCACCGTCCTGCTCGGCCACCTCGCCCAGCGGCTCGCCGCCCGGCTCCCGGAGCGGGCGGGCGGCGGCCAGGTGTGCGTCGCCGGCCTGCATACCGGGCACCTCCACAACCGGGTGTACGGCACCGGCCGGCTGCTGCTCAACTGCTCCTACCCCGACTCCGCCGCCGGCCAGGCCCTGGCCGGCCACCTGGAACGCGAGGTCGCCGAGGGGCTGCGGGAGTTCACCGCCGCCTACGCCGGCCACCGGGACCTGGCCCGCACCGCCGCGGACGCCGAAGCGATCACCCGCGTCGAGTGGCACAAGCGCGGCCTGCCCGCGCTGGCGCCCGCGGACGACCCCTGGGCCGTCGACCTGCTGGAGCGGGGCGGCGGGCTGACCCGGTGGCCCGCCGACGAGCCCGCCTTCACCTGCGACGCGCTGTGGACGGCGGGCCTGCCCGGCGCCTACACCGCCGTCCTCGGCCCCGGCGACCTCGGCCGCAACCACGCGCACGCGGCAGGTGAGTTCGCCGACCTGTCCGATCTCGAAGCCTTCGCCGGGGCGGTCAGCGGGATCCTCGTCCGCTTCGCCGCCCGGCACCACGCCGCCACGGGAGGAAAACGACAGTGACCCAGTCGACCGACGCCCCGCCGCACGACGGGGTGAGCGTCTCCCACGACGCCCTCGTGGCCTTCACCGCCGAGGCCTTCGCCGACCGGGGGGTGCCCGAGGCGCGGGCCCGCACCGCCGCCGAGGCGCTGGTCCACGGCGACCTCACCGGCTTCGCCTCGCACGGCCTCGCCAACCTCACCCGGCTGTACCTGCCCGCCCTCGACGAGGGCCGCATCGACGCCGGCGCGGAGCCGGAGAAGATCACCGACACCGGTGCCGCCGTCCTCCTCGACGGTCGCCGCTCCCTCGGACTGTGGGCGGCGACCGAGGCGCTGGAACTGGCCGCCGACCGCGCGCAGGACACCGGCGTCGCCCTGGTGACCATGCGCGACGCCACCCATTTCGGCTGCGCCGGATACCACACGGCCCGGATCGCCCGGCGCGGCATGGTCGCGCTCCTCGCCTCCAACTGCGGCCGTCAGCGCATCGCCCGCCCGCCGGGCGGCCGCGCCGCGATGCTCGGCACCAACCCGTTCAGCGTCGCCGCGCCCGCCGGCGACCGGCCACCGTACGTCCTCGACATGAGCACCACCGTGGTGCCGACCGGCAAGGTGCGCGCCGCCGCCCGCGCCGGGCAGCCGATACCGGAAGGCTGGCTGGAGGACGCCGAGGGCCGCCCGGTGACCGACCCCGCGGCCCTGGACACCGGCGAGGGCTTCCTGCGCTGGCTCGGCGGCGACCCCGCCACCGGCGCCTTCAAGGGCTACGGACTCGGCCTGATGGTCGAGGTGCTGGCCGCGCTGGTGCCCGGCGCCGGACTCGGACCCGCCCCGGAGGCCCTGACCGGCGACGGACGGCCCACCGGGCGCGACGACGACATCGGCCTCACCGCCCTCGTCCTGGCCCCCGGCGCCCTGCGCCCCGGACCGGACTTCCGCACCGAGGCCGACGGACTCTTCGGCGCGCTCCTCGACTGCCCGCCCCTCGACCCCGCCCGCCCGGTCAGCTACCCCGGCCGCCCCGAGGAACTCACCGCCGCGCACCGCCGCGAACACGGCGTCCCGCTGTCCGCCGAACGCCACGCCGAACTGACCGCCCTGGCCGCCGAACGCGGCCTCACCTTCCCCGAACCGCTCACGGCGCCCACACCGGACGCCCGCCCCGAGGCGGGTGCCCGATGACCCGCCCCACGGAGCGGCGGACCCGGATCGGCCTCATCGGACTCGGCGTGATCTCGAAGTTCTACGTCGCCGCCTTCGACCGGCTGCCCGGCGTGGACCTCGCCGCCGTGTGCGATCTGCGGCCCGCCGCCCTGGAGCCGTTCCACGACACCGCCAAGTGCTACACCGGCCACGCCGACCTGCTGGCCGACGCCGCCGTGGACGCGGTCGTCGTGAACGTCCCCAACGACGCGCACGCCACGGTGTGCGGCGACGCCCTCGCGGCCGGGGTCGCGGTCTGCGTCGAGAAGCCGCTCGCCACCCGGGTCGAGCACGGCCGTGCCCTCGCCGCCCTGGCCCGGGAGAAGAACGTCACCCTCTTCACCTCCTTCCACCGCCGCTACAACTCCGCCGTCCTGCGCCTGCTGGAGGAGGTCTCGGCGGCCGACGCCCCCGTGCGTTCCGTCACCGTCCGCTATCTCGAACGCATCGAGGACCACGCGGGCAGCGACCGCTGGTACCTCGACGCCGACCGCTGCGGCGGCGGCTGCGTGGCCGACAACGGCCCCAACGCCTTCGACCTGGTACGGCTGTTCCTCGGCGACGTCGAGCCGACCGCGTCCGACGTCGTCCGCGACGAGCAGGGCACCGACCGCCGGGCCACGATCGCCCTGCGCTCGGTGCTCGGCGTCACCGCCCGGGTCGAACTCGACTGGTCCTACGACGGCGAGGTCAAGGACGTCAGCGTCGAACTCGCCGACGGCACCCGGCTGTTCGCCGACATGCTCGCCGGACACCCCGAGTTCAAGGGCTCGCTCTGGCACGAGTACGTCGGCGTGCTCACCGACTTCGACGCCCGGCTGCGCGCCGGACAGGACGCCTCCTACGACGGACTCGCCGCCCTCGAACTCGTCGACGCCGTCTACCGCGCGGAAGGAGCGCTCCGGTGAACCCGCGCGAGGACGGCGCCAAACGCGCCGTGCACGCCTCGGTCGTGAAGGTGCTGACCCACCGCCGCGACGACCGGGGCATGCGGCTGGAGGAGTTCACCAGCCGCTGCGTACGCGGCGGCGAGGTGCACGAGCTGGTCACCACCGACCAGGCCGGCAGCCCGCCCGGCACCCGCATCGACCGGGTCGGCTTCCTCGGCTTCGCCGAGATCCAGGGCGCCGGGGTGATCGACCGGGGCGACGAGGTGTGGGTCGACGGCCGGCTCGCGGGCACCGTGCTCGGCTTCGACGCCTGCCACTTCCCCAACCACTACAACGTGCTGATCGCCGTCGACACCCTGGTGACGGGCCCCGACCTGGACCTGCGTCCGGAGACGCCGGTGTCCTTCCGGCAGGTCGCGGCCGACGTCCGCGCGGACCGGCCCGTGGCAACGAGGAGCTGACCTTGGAACTGCTGGAACGCATCAAGTCTCCGGCCGACCTGCGCGGCCTCGACCCCCTCGACCTCGACCGGCTCGCCGACGAGATCAGGGACCTGCTCATCGAACGGGTGACCCGCAACGGCGGTCACCTCGGCCCCAACCTGGGGGTGGTCGAGCTGACCATCGCCCTGCACCGCGTCTTCGACTCCCCGCGCGACAGCCTGGTCTGGGACACCGGCCACCAGGCGTACGTGCACAAGCTGCTCACCGGCCGGGCCGCCGACTTCGCCACGCTGCGCACCCGCGGCGGCATGTCCGGCTACCCCTGCCGGGCCGAGTCCGAGCACGACCTGGTGGAGAACTCACACGCCTCCACCGCCCTGTCCTACGCCGACGGCCTCGCCCACGCCCGCCAGTCGCGCGGCGACCCGGGCCATGTGGTCGCCGTGATCGGCGACGGCGCGCTCACCGGCGGCATGTCCTGGGAGGCCGTCAACAACATCGCGGCCGCGCCCGGCCGTCCGCTGGTCGTCGTCATCAACGACAACGCCCGCTCCTACGCCCCGACCGTCGGCGGACTCGCCCAGCACCTCGCGGCGCTGCGGACCTCGCGCGGCTACGAGGAGTTCCTGGAGCGCGCCAAGTACACCCTCCAGGGCGTGCCCGCCGTCGGCGGCACCGTCTACCGCGCCCTGCACGGGGCGAAGAAGGGACTCAAGGACTTCCTCACCCCGCAGGCGCTCTACGAGGACCTCGGCCTGAAGTACCTCGGGCCCGTCGACGGCCACGACCGCGAGGCCGTCGAGGCGGCGCTGCGTCGCGCCCGCGCCTTCGGCGGCTCGGTGGTGGTGCACTGCATCACCGAGAAGGGCCGCGGCTACGCGCCCGCCGAGGAGGACACCCGGGACCGCTTCCACGCCGTACGCGCCGCCCCCGCCCCCGGACAGCCGAAGGCCGGCGGGCCCACCTGGACGGCGGCCTTCGGCGAGGAACTCCTCACCCAGGCCGAGCGGCGGCCCGACGTCGTCGCGCTGACCGCCGCCATGCTGGAGCCCGCCGGTCTGCTCCCCCTGCAACGCGCCCTGCCCGCACGGGTGGTGGACGTCGGCATCGCCGAGCAGCACGCGGTGACCTGCGCCGCCGGCATGGCCATGGGCGGTCTGCACCCGGTCGTGTGCGTCTACGCGACCTTCCTGAACCGGGCGTTCGACCAGGTCCTCATGGACGTGGCCCTGCACCGGCTGCCGGTGACCTTCGTCCTCGACCGGGCCGGGATCACCGGCGACGACGGGGCCTCCCACAACGGGATCTGGGACCTGGCCGCGCTCCAGGCCGTCCCGGGCCTGCGGATCGCCGCCCCCCGGGACCGGGCCACCCTGCGCCGCCAGCTCGACGAGGCGCTCGGCACCGAGGACGGCCCGACCCTGCTGCGCTACCCCAAGGGCTCCCTGCCGTCCGACCTGCCCGCGCTCGAACGGATCGCCGGGCCGGAGGGGACCACGTCCGTCGACGTGCTGGCCCGCTCCGGCGAGGACGTCCTGCTCGTCGCGGTCGGCGCCCTCGGCGGCCCCTGTGCGGCCGCCGCCCGGGACCTCGCCGAACAGGGCATCGGCTGCACGGTCGTCGACCCCGGCTGGGTGAAGCCCGTCCCCCGGGCGCTGGTGGACCTGGCCGCACGGTTCGACGTCGTGGTCACGGCCGAGGACGGCCTGCGCGCCGGCGGTGTCGGCGAGACCCTGGCGGCGGCGCTGCGGGAGGCCCGCGCCGTCCCCCGCGAACTGCGCACGCTCGGGGTGCCCACCGGGTTCCTGGAACACGCCTCCCGCGCCGAACTGCTCCGGGAGTGCGGTCTGTCGAGCGACCGGATCGCCGAACAGGTCGCGGAAGCGGTGGCCGAGGCCACCGGACGGCCCCCACTGAAGGGAGCGGTGTGATGAGCACGTCCGTCGCACTCGGGATGCCTGCCGTGCCCGCCCGGCTCGCCCCCCGCCGCCCGACGCGGCAGATCCGGGTGGGCTCCGTGGCGGTCGGCGGCGACGCCCCGGTGTCCGTGCAGTCCATGACCACGACCCTCACCGCCGACGTGGACGCGACGCTCCAGCAGATCGCGCAGCTCACCGCGTCCGGCTGCCAGATCGTCCGCGTCGCCTGCCCCTCCCAGGACGACGCCGACGCCCTGCCGCAGATCGCGAGGAAGTCGAAGATCCCGGTGATCGCCGACATCCACTTCCAGCCCAAGTACGTGTTCGCCGCCATCGACGCCGGCTGCGCGGCCGTCCGGGTCAACCCCGGCAACATCAAACGCTTCGACGACAAGGTCAAGGAGATCGCGAAGGCCGCCGCCGACGCGGGCGTCCCCATCCGGATCGGCGTCAACGCCGGCTCCCTCGACCAGCGGCTGCTGAAGAAGTACGGCAAGGCCACCCCCGAGGCGCTGGTGGAGTCGGCCCTGTGGGAGTGCTCGCTGTTCGAGGAGCACGGCTTCCGGGACATCAAGATCTCGGTCAAGCACAACGACCCCGTCGTCATGGTCGACGCCTACCGGCAGCTCGCCGCCCGGTGCGACTACCCCCTCCACCTGGGCGTGACGGAGGCCGGACCCGTCTTCCAGGGCACCATCAAGTCGGCGGTCGCGTTCGGCGCGCTGCTCGCCGAGGGCATCGGCGACACCATCCGGGTCTCCCTGTCGGCCCCGCCCGTCGAGGAGGTCAAGGTCGGCATCCAGATCCTGGAGTCGCTGAACCTGCGCCAGCGCCGCCTCGAGATCGTCTCCTGCCCCTCCTGCGGCCGTGCCCAGGTCGATGTGTACAAGCTCGCCGACCAGGTCCTGGCCGGGCTCGACGGCATGGAGGTGCCGCTGCGCGTCGCCGTCATGGGCTGCGTCGTCAACGGCCCCGGCGAGGCCCGCGAGGCCGACCTCGGCGTCGCCTCCGGCAACGGCAAGGGCCAGATCTTCGTCAAGGGCGAGGTCATCAAGACCGTCCCCGAGTCCAAGATCGTCGAGACCCTCATCGAGGAGGCCATGAAGATCGCCGAGCAGATGCAGGACGACGGCACCCCGTCCGGAGCACCGGACGTCACCGTCCTCTGACACCGCCACGGCAGCCAACCCAGCACAGCAGAAGGGCGCAATTCGTATGAGCTCCGTCAGCTTCGACGTGACCCCTCCGCACGCCCCCGGCACCACCTGGCGGCTCGGCGCGGAACTCTTCCTCCCGGCCGGTGACCCGCCCGACACGGTGCAGCTCCTGCTGCCGGGGCTCACCTACGACCGCCGCTACTGGACCGCACCCGGAGCCCTCGACTACACCCGGCACGCGGTCGGCGAGGGCTACGCCGTCCTCGCCCTCGACCGCCCCGGCACCGGCGCGAGCGAGCACCCGCCCGCCGAACAGGTCACGGTGGAGAGCAACGTCGAGGCCGTGCACCAGGTGGTGACCGCCCTGCGCCGGGGCGCGCCCGGCCTCCCTGCTTTCCGCCACGTGGTCGCCGTCGGGCACTCCCTCGGCTCCGGCATCGCGCTGATCGAGGCGGCCCGCCACCGCGATCTGGACGCCCTGGTCGTCACCGGCCTGCTGCACGCCCTCGGCCCGCTCTACCCGGAGGCGATACCGGCGCTCTACCCGGCCGCCGCGGACGAGCTTCTCGCCCCCTCGCAGCCGCCGGAGAACTACCTGACCACCCTGCCCGGCCGCCGCGCCGCCCTGTACGAGCACCCGGCCGGCATGGACCCCGGCCTGTCCGCCTACCACGAGGACACCAAGTCGACCGTGACCGCCGGGGAGGGCTTCACCCTGGAGGCCATCTACCAGCCGGAGGTGGCCGCCGAGGTCCGGGTGCCCGTCCTGCTCGTGGTCGGCCGCGAGGACCGGCTCTTCGGCGGCGGCGACGTCTCGACCGAGGACGCCGCGTCCGTCGTCGCCTACGAGCGGAAGTTCTACACCGGCACCAGCGACCTGGAGGCGTTCGTCGTGCCGGACGCCGCCCACTCCCTCAACGTCCACCGCACCGCGCCGAGCTGGTACGCCGCCGCCCACGAGTGGCTCGCCCGCCGAGGCCCGGCCCATGAGTGACCCGAGCACCCGAGTGAGAGAAAGGGGCAGGACATGACCGACCTCGGCGCCCGCCCGCACGGCGGCAGCCACGCCGTGGTGCTGGGCGGCAGCCTCGCCGGACTCTGCGCGGCGGCCGCGCTGGCCCCGCACGTGGACCGGGTCACGCTCGTGGAGCGCGACCGCTACCCCGACGAGCCGCGCTGGCGGCGCGGCGTGCCCCAGGCCCGCCACACCCACAACCTGCTGGGCGCCGGCCAGCGCTCCCTCGACCTGCTCCTGCCCGGCCTGCTCGGCGAACTGCGCGACCTGGGCATGGTCGAGGTCCGGATGCCGCAGGACATGCTGCTCCTGGTGGCGGGCGGCTGGGTGGACCGCTTCGACAGCCGGCACGTGGTCCTGTCCGGCTCGCGCGACCTGCTCGACTGGGCCGTCCGCCGCCGGCTGCGCCGACTGGCCACCGTGGAGTTCCGCGAGGAGACGGAGGCGGTCGGACTCGTCGCCGGAGGGGGCGACACGGTCCGCGGTGTGCTGCTGCGGGACCGGGACCCCTCGGCGCGCACCGGCTGGGGAGAGCCGTACGAGCTGGAGGCCGACCTCGTCGTGGACGCCACCGGCCGCGGCTCGCGCGCCCCGGCCTGGCTCCAGAGCCTCGGCTACCAGGCCCCCGAGGAGACCGTCGTGGACGCCGGCTGCGCCTACGCCACCTGCGTCTTCGAACCCCCGCCCGGCCACACCGCCGACTGGAAGTGCGTGCTGCTCCAGTCCACCCCCGAGGAGCCCCGCTCCGGCATCCTCAACCCCATCGAGAACGACCGCTGGATGGTCTCCGTGGCCGGCCTCGGCGGCGAACGGCCGCCCCTCGACCACGCGGGCTTCGTCGACTTCGCCAAACGCCTGCGCAGCACCGTCCTGTACGACGCGATCCGCGACGCGAAACCCCTGGGCGAGGTGTACGGATCGGGCCGCACGGAGAACCGCCGGCGCCACTACGAACGGCTGACCCGCTGGCCCGACCGCTTCCTCGTCCTCGGCGACGCCGTCGGCGCCTTCAACCCGGCCTACGGACAGGGCATCTCCGTCGCCGGGATGAGCGCCCTCGTGCTGCGCCGGGCCCTGGAACGGGCCGGGACCCGCGGCACCGGCCGGATCCCGGCCGGTCTCACGGGCCCGCTGCGCAAGCGGATCGCCCGCTGCGTGGACGCCGCGTGGATGCTGTCGGGCAACGCCGACCTGGCGTACCCGGGGGCCGCCGACGGCCCGCTGCCGCTCGCCGCACGGCTCGGCAAGCGCTACACCGACCGGCTGCTGAAGGTGGCGACCACCGACCGGACCGTGGCCACGGCCCTGTTCGACATGACCCATCTGCTGGCCCCGCCCCAGGTCGTGCTCCGGCCGAGGGTGCTGGCCTCCGTGCTGCGCGGCCCGAGGAACGCGACGTCCCCGACCACCTCGCCCCCCGGCCGCGCCGGAGGGGCCCGCCTCCCCGAGGAACGCCCATGACCACCGAGTCCCAGCGCATGGTGGAGGTCTACCGCAAGCGGGCCAAGCGGTACGACGTCACCTCCAACCGTCTCTACCTCATCGGCCAGCGCACCATGGCCTACAAGCACCTGGCCCTGGAACAGCTCGCCCTGCGCCCCGGCGACACGGTCGTCGACGCCGGCTGCGGCACCGGCCACAACCTCCCGCTGCTCGCCGAGGCGGTGGGACCGACCGGCCGGGTGATCGGCGTGGACCTCACCGACGCCATGCTGGAACAGGCGGAGGACCGGGTACGGCGGGCCGGGCTCTCCCAGGTCTCCCTGGTGCAGGCCGATCTGACGACGTACCAGTACCCGGAGGACGTGCGCGGGATCATCGCCTGCTTCTCCCTGACCCTCATCGGCGAGTACGCCAAGGTCGTCGAGCGCGGCTACGAGGCGCTCGGCCCCGGCGGGCGCTGGGTGGTGCTGGACTACCGGCTGCCGCGCTGGTGGCCGCAGCGGCTGATCCCCGCACTGGGCCCGATGATCGCCCCGTTCGGCGGCGACACCAGCATGGTCCTGCGCCACCCGTGGGAGCCGGTCCAGGAGGGCGCCGCCCGCCACCGCACGCTGACCCGGTACGGCGGCTGGGTGTACGTCACGGTGGGTGAGGCACCGGGGCGGTAGGCGGGGCCCGGCCCCGGCCCGGGCGGGACGCGGCCCGCCCCGGCCCGCCCCGCCCCGCCCCGGCCCGGGCCGGGGCCGGCTCGGCCCGGTCACGCGCGCGGCTCGCGGCAGGGAGGACGCCGAGCGGTCGCCGACCGAGGCGGTGCGCCGGATTCTCGGGCATGCCCGGCGGGAAGGACTTCCCGACGTGACCACCGAATCCACCACCCACCTCACCGAGGCCGTCGTCGACAGCCTCCGGGGCACGGCCGACCCCCGGTTGCGCGAGCTGCTCACCGCCCTCACCCGTCATCTGCACGCCTTCGTCCGCGAGACGGAGCCGACCGTGGCGGAGTGGGAGCGTGCCGTCGGCTTTCTCACGGCGACCGGGCGAATGTGCTCGGACACCCGGCAGGAGTTCGTCCTCCTGTCGGACGTGCTCGGGGTCTCCATGCTCGTCGAGACGATCAACAGCCACGGGCACGGGGACGTGACCGAGTCGACGGTGCTCGGCCCCTTCCACATGACCGAGTCACCGGTCCGCGCGCTCGGCGCCGACCTCGACCTGGTCGGCGGCGGCGAGCCGTGCGTCGTCAGCGGACGGGTGCTGTCCCGGGACGGCACCCCGCTGCCAGGCGCGGTCCTCGACGTCTGGCAGGCGAACGCGCGGGGCTACTACGACGTCCAGCAGCCGGACGTCCAGCCGGCGGGCAACGGGCGCGGGCTGTTCACGACGGACGACGAGGGCCGCTTCTGGTTCCGCACCTGTGTGCCGAGCCCGTACCCCATCCCCACGGACGGTCCCGTCGGGGACCTGCTGCGGGCCACGGGCCGGCACCCCTACCGTCCGGCCCACATCCACTTCATCGCCTCGGCCGACGGGCATACGCCGGTCACCACGCACATCTTCGTGGCCGGCAGCGACCACCTCGACTCGGACGCCGTGTTCGCGGTCAAGGAGAGCCTCGTCCAGAACTTCGCCGAGACCGACGACCCGTCCCTGGCCCGGGAGTTCGGCATCCCGAACCCCTTCCGTCACGCGCGCTTCGACCTCGTCCTCGAGCCGGCCCGGTCATGAGGGGGTTCGTGCACGAGAGCCCTGCCGTGCGCGTCGTCCTCGGGCCCGGCGCCTCGGTCACCGCGACCCCCGGCGAGGCCGAACGGCTGGGACTGCGACGCCTGTTGGTGGTCAGCGGACCGCGTGGCGCCGAGACCGCCCGGGCGGTCGCCGACGCCCTCGGTGACGCCTGCGCCGGGCTGCACCCCGAGGCGCGGATGCACGTGCCCGCGGAGGTCGCCGACCGGGCCGTGGCGGTGGCGCGCGCGGTGGGCGCCGACGGCTGCGTGGCGGTCGGCGGCGGCTCCGCCGTCGGCCTCGGCAAGGTGATCGCGCTCCGCACCGGCCTGCCGCTGATCGCCGTGCCCTCGACGTACTCCGGCTCCGAGATGACCCCGGTCTGGGGCCTGACCGAGCACGGCGCCAAGCGCACCGGCCGCGATGCGTCGGTCCGCCCGCGCAGCGTCGTCTACGACCCCGAACTCACCCTGTCCCTGCCGGTGGCCCTCTCCGTGACCAGCGGCATCAACGCCGTGGCCCACGCGGCCGAGGCCCTGTACGCGCCGGACACCACACCGCTGACGTCACTGACGGCCGAGGAGGGCGCCCGGGCCATGACCGCCGCCCTGCCCGACCTGGCCGCCGACCCGCACGACCTGGACGCCCGCGGCCGCGCCCTGTACGGAGCCTGGCTCTGCGGCACCGCCCTCGGCGCCACCACCATGGGCCTGCACCACAAGCTGTGCCACGTCCTCGGCGGCACCTTCGGCCTGCCGCACGCCGAGACCCACACCGTGGTCCTGCCGTACGCCCTCGCCTTCAACGCGCCCGCCGTGCCCGGGGCCATGACCGCGCTCGGCCGCGCCCTGGACACCGACGACGTCCCGCACGCCCTGTGGGACCTCGCCGGCCGGCTGGGAGCCCCGCGCACCCTGGCCGAACTCGGCCTCGGGGAGGCCGACCTGGCGCCGGCGGCGCGCGAGGCGACCGGCTCGCCGTACCCCAACCCGAGGAACGTCACCGCGGACGACGTCCTGGACGTCCTGAGGGCGGCGTACGAGGGCGACCGGCCGGGCACGTGACCCCGACGGCCATCTCACCCCTCGACCGCGTCGGTGATCAGCGCCCGCAGCTGTGCGGCGGTGTGGTCGAGGGGCCGGGTGGCGCGCTCGGCGCGGCACATCGCCACCGTGCCCTCCACGGCCGCGACGACGAGCGTCGCGAGCTGGGCCGCCCGCTCGGCCGGCACGCCGTGCTCCCGCAGCGACGCGGCCAGCAGGTTCTCCCAGGTCGCGAAGGTCTCGGCCGCCGCCGCCACGGCGGGCGGGACCTCGTCGGTCGGCGGTTCCTCGATGGACACGGCCAGGACCGGGCAGCCGGCCCGGAAATCGGTCTCGACGACGATTTTCCGCCACAGCTCCAGGAACGCCGTGAGCCCCGCGACCGGCCCGGCTTCCAGTGCCCCGCGCAGCACCCGCGCGACCGTGTCCCCCGCGTACCGCACGGCCTCGGTGGCCAGCTGCTGCTTGCCCTCGGGGAAGTAGTGGTACGTCGAGCCCAGCGGCGCCTTGGCGTGCTTGGCCATCTCCCGGATGCTCGTGGCGCTCAGACCGCGCCGGCTGATCATGTCGGCCGCACCGGCCACGATCCGCTCGCGCGCCTGCGGGCTGGTTCTGGTCACGCGGGCACTCCCAGCTGGACTATAACGGCCGTCATAGTCTAGCCGAGGTGCTGATCCTGCCGGTCCCGCTGGTCCCGCTGGTCCCGCTGGTCCTGCTGGCCCGGCGCGGTGTACGGGCGTACAGCCCCGGCGGGATCCGGCCGGGTCGTCAGCAGACCCGGACGCCCGGCAGTTCGTTCTCCGGTGAGCTGACGTAGATGTTGGTGATGTAGCCCCCGTAGAGGGGGAGTTCGGCCCACCAGTCGTTCACGTACGGCGGCACCTCGACCTCCTCGCCCCGCTTCTGGCAGCGGATCAGCACCTCGACCCCCGCCGGGAGCCGGGTGAGCGTGGTCGACGAGGTGTTCGTGTCGGCCCGCACGCGCACGTCCGTGCCCCAGGTGCCGAACCAGGTGCCCTCCGGCCGCACGCTCCCGGGCACGTCCAGCGACCTGACCAGCCGGTTGAGGTTGGTGTAGGCGGCGCCGAAGGAGGTGCTCGTCGGCTGGAGGGTGTAGACGGCGACGATCGAGCGGTCCCCGGTTCCCACCGTTCCGGTGGTGTGCAGCGCCCGCCGCGTGATGTCCACGTCGTCCGCCCCGGCGGCCACGGCCGGCGCGCCGGCGTCGGATCCGCCCGCCGCCGCGGCGGCCGTGCCGGAGCACGTGCCGGTCTCGCCGAAGCCCGACCAGCCCTGCTTCACCGCCCACGGCCGCTCGAACGACGCCGGGATGCCGAAGCGCTGGTCGAACCCGTCCGACCCGCACCGCGTGGACTGCCGCAGATCACCCATGATCATCGTCCGCACGGTCGCGGGGGCGGTGTCCAGCAGATAGCGGTAGATCCGCACGGTGTCGGCCGCCGACAGGGCCGTGTAGCCCCAGACGCCCGACTGGCCCGCCGGTGGCGGCGCGGTGTCGGCGAGGCCGAGCCGCGCGACCATCCGGGTCACGATCGCGCTGCCGCCGTTCTCCCGCCAGTAGTCGGAGGCGGTGTCGTCGTGGCTGGAGCGCAGCATGAGGTCGAAGCGGGCGCGGTCGGCGGTGGTCAGGCTGTAGTTCGGGCCGCGGTTCCACAGGTGGTCGAGCGCGATGAGCAGTTTCACGACCGACGCGGACCGGAACTGCGTCCGCGGGTTGAGCTGTTCGGTGAAGGTCCCGGTCTGCCGGTCGAAGACCGCGACCCCCGCGGTCACCCCCGGAGGAACCACGACGGCGGTGGCGGCGGTGGGGGCGGTCGGTGTGTCACGCGGCGCGGACGGTGGCCCGGCGGCGCGGGCGGGGGCCGCCGCCGCGCCGACCAGGACCGCGGCCAGGAGACACCACCGCAGGACGACGGCCGCGAGGCAGCCTCGGACTGATGCGTACATTGCCTGGGATCCCCCGATCCTCATGGACCCGGGCCACGCCGCCGGTCCCGGCGGGTTCGCCGGGTCACCGGTCAGGGAGCAGTGAACGGCCTCACCGCCCCTCCCGTGAACCTCGGACCTGCCAGGGTGACCGCCGGCTACGCGTGTGCCTCCTCGTGTTCCCAGGTCGCCTGCACCAGCGCCCGTTCGGTGCCGGTCAGATAGACGGCCGCGGCCAGCCATACCCGGGCGTAGCGGTCCGGGTCGGCCTCGGCGGTGCGCCCGAAGACGTCCCGGGTGCGGCGGTCGGCCTCCGCGGTGAGCGCTGCCGACAGGTCCGCCGCCGCCCGGAACCCGCCGCGCCGCAGCGCCGCCCCGCCCTCGCCCCGGTCACCGTCGCGCGCGGGTTCGGCGACGGCCCGGCGGCCCCCGGACACGGCGACCTCGACCAGCCGGCGCAGCCGCCACAGCGGCGCCTCCGCCAGCGGGTCCGGCGGGACGCCGTCGGCACCGCCCACGGGCGGCAGGACCTCGGGCGGCGGCAGGTGCGCGCCCTGGAGCCGGTCGTAGCCCAGGTCGGCGTGACCCTGCCACTCCGCGGGCAGCCGCAGGGTCGCCTCGGTGTCCGGTACGGGGCCGACCGCCAGCGGCCGCAGCGTGGCGGCCCGGTCGGGGTCCAGCCGGCCGACCACCCGCAGCCGCAGTCCGGGCCGGGACGCCAGCCGACGGAAGTTGGCCGTGTGGGCGAGGTCCGGGTGGCCGTTGGCGGGGGTCAGCCGGATCAGCAGGCCCTCCGTGTCCGGCCGCCCGGGGGTCAGCTCCCGGGCGAGCAACTGGTCGCCCGCCGCGCCGACGAGGACGATGTCGCAGCCGATCAGCTCACGGGCCGTCTGTTCGGCCCGTTCCGGGTCGGTCGCCGCAGGCCCCGCGAGCCGTGCCGCGACGGCCTCGGCCAGGGGGCGGGCGAACAGCGCCGCGAGCGGTCCCGACGTCCAGGGCAGACCGGCGAGCGGAGTGGCCCGCACGCCCTTGCCGGAGCCGAGGCGGCCGTCCGGGGAGAGCGTCGCGCCGGAGATCAGCAGCCCGCCGCGGGAGAGCTGGGCGTGGTCCAGGGTGCCCGAACCGAGCGCCACACTGGCGGTGGCCGCACCCCGGGCCCGGGCCGGGCCACCGGGCTTGACGTCGGCCACGGAGAACCAGCGCCCGTCGTCGGAGACGAGATGCGTGACGACACCGCCGTATCCGGTCGCCGCGATCACCGGCTCCCGGCACACCCCGTGCACCCGCAGCCCGCCGCCCGGCCGGTAGGCGCGGCGGGCGGTGCCGACCAGCGCCGGATCCGGGTCCGCAGCCGCCAACAGGCCGGTGGTGAGCAGCAGTTCCCGCACGTTGGCCACCAGGTCGGCCAGCCGGTGGCCGGCGTGCCGGGCGCGGGCACCGCGCAGCCCGCGCACGACCCGCAGCGCGGCGGCCTCGGCGCGGTGCAGCCCGGCCAGCCGGGCCGTGTGCGCGGCCCGCAGCAGCTCCGCCTGCGGCACCGCGCCCGCGGCGGGCACCCCGGCGGCGAGCACGGCCGCCGTGGCCGCCCACAGACCGCTCGCGGCGGCGATCTGGGCGGGGGTGGGGCCGACGGGTGCCCCGGGCTCGGCGGCTTCGCCGGATTCGCCGGATTCGCCGGGTTTGCCGGGTTCCACCGGTTCGCCCGGTGTCCCGGCCTCGGCGCCCTCGGGTGTCCCGACGCCATCGGCGCCATCGGCGGCGTCCGCCGCGCCCTGCTCGGGCATCGCGTCCGCGTCGGCCACCGGGCAGGCGCCGAGCACGGCGGCGCGGTGCAGGCACCGGGGCGCGAGCAGACAACTGCACACCGCCTGCCCGGCGTCCGTGACGGTGCCGGAGGGGCCGGGTGTGAGGGCGACCTCGGCGTCCTCACCGCACCGCACCCGCAGCACGCCGTCGGCGGTGGTGACGGGCAGGGCCGCGTACGACTCGATCGCGGCGTCCAGCTTCTTGCGCAGCCGCGCGGTCAGGTTCTCGACGGCGGCGGCGACCACGTCGGGCGCCACCGGGGGCAGTTCGGCGTTCATCGGGTCGGCTTTCATCGGGTCTCTCCGCGGAGGCGGTCGCCCACCCAGCGGGCGAGGGCGAGGGGACTGAGGGCGGCGACGGGCATACCGGCCGCGACGAGTTGCTGGGCGACCGGCACCGAGTAGCGCGGGGTCCCGGTGTCGTCCAGGGCGGCGCAGCCCATCAGATGAACCCCGGAGGCGGCCAGGGACCGAACCTCGCCGAGAAGCCCGCCCAGCGGGTAGCCCTCCTCGAAGTCGCTCACCACCGCCACGAGCGTCCGGCTGGGCACGGTCACCAGGGAGCGGGCGTGCGCCAGCCCGGCGGCGATATGGGTGCCCCCGCCGACCCGTACCTCCAGCAGCAGGGACAGCGGGTCGTCCACCCGGTCGGTCAGATCGATCACGTCGGTCGAGAACGCCAGGAAGTGCGTGGACAGCGTGGGCACCCCGCCCAGCACGGCCGCGGTCAGCGCCGACCAGACCACCGAGGCCTCCATCGACCCGGACACGTCGACCACCAGGATCAGCCGCCAGTCCGCCTCCTTGCGGGAACGGGTGCTGAACACCGGCTTCTCCGGGACCACCATGGTCCGGCCGTCGGCCGTGCGGCGCGTGGTCGCGAGGTTGGCGCGCAGGGTGCGCGGCAGGTCCAGCCGGCCGCCGGGGCGGCGGGTCGGGCGCGGCGAGGCCAGTCCGGTCAGCGCCGGGCGCATCCGGGTGGCCAGCTCCTTCGCCAGCTCGTCGACCAGACGGCGCACCAGCGGGCGCAGCTTGGCCAGTTGCTGCTCCGGCATGCCCCCGGCGAGGGACAGCACGGAGGTGAGCAGGTCGACCGAGGGGCGCACCGCCTTCGGGTCCAGCTCGGCCAGCACATCGGTGCGGCCCTGGTCGGCTGCGCGCGCCAGCACCTCCTCGCGGACCTCCGCACCGAACAGCGCGTCCAGCTCCTCGGACCACTCGCGGGCGGTGGGGAACGACGTCTCCTGACCGCCGCCCGAACCGCCTTCCCGGCCGAAGTCCGAAGCACCCTCGCCGCGCCCGGTGCCGTACAGCTCGTCGAGCGCGTGCGCGTAACGGCGGGCGCCCGGCGGCAGCTTCTCGCTCTCCCGGCCGAGGAGCAGCCGCCAGCGGTCGGTGGGGGAGAGGTGGAGAGCGCCGGCCGCCTCGGAACGGGACGCGGCTTCGGCCACCGGCGCGGACGCGGCGCCGGGCGCGCCGCCGTCGGGACCTTCGGGAGCGTCCTGCCTGTCCCGTGTGTCCTGTACGTCGCCGTCGGGCCGCCCCGGAGCCTCCGGTACGGCGTTGTCGGCGCCCTCGGGCGCCTTCGCCTCAGCTCTCTCCTCCGCCCCCGTCGGCAGGCCCAGGGAGTTCACCGCCGCGAGGCCCGCCGCGTCCGCCGCCGTCCACAGGGCGAGGAGCCGGGGCGAGGCGCCGAGCGACAGGTCGAGCCGGTCGCCGAGGCGCTCGGTGACAGTGTCCAGCAGGCGGCCGCGGCCGGCCGGGCTGAGCGTGTCGAAGCCGCCGCGCAGCGCGGGCAGCCGGTCCAGGAACCCCTGGTCGGTGAGCGTGTCGATGCGGTTGAGCAGCGGGTCGAGCGCGGTCGGCGCCGACTGGAGCAGCGGTGCGGCACCGCTGAGCAGCCCGGTGAGCCGGCGGGCCAGCGCGTGCCGCCCGTCCGGGCCGGTGGCCGTGTCGATCCAGCCGGCGGCCCGTGCGCCGAGGACAGTGGCGTCGTCGAGGTCCAGCAGAACCCGGGCGGCCAGCGCGGCGCCCTGGACGAGCGGGGAGCCGGTGCGCGCGAGGGTGCCCAGCGCGTCGTCCATCCGCATCCCGAGCCGGTGGTCGCCGGCCCGCGAGGCCAGCGCGATCAGCGCGGCCGCGTCCTCCGGCTGGTCGCTGCCCGCGAGGCCGGGCAGCGCGCGGACCGCCGTCTCCAGCAGGTCGGTGGCGAGATCGGCGGCCGTCCGCCGGCCCTCGGGCGTGGTGCCGGGCAGATGGCCCCGGCGCAGCGCCTCCAACAGGTCGAGCGCCTCGAGGAGTTCGGGGAGCGTGGCGGCGGCGGGGAGCACGGCGGCCGCGTCGGCCAGCCGCTCGGCGACCAGCTCCGGCAGATCGCAGCGGGCGGCCGCGCGCAGCCCGGTGAGGACGAGTGCGCAGGTGGGCCCGCCGTCCGCCGACTCCCGGCGGAAGGTCTCCCGCAGGGTGCCCTCGGCGGCCAGCGCCGCGGTCACGCCCCGGATCCCGGCCAGATCGAGCCGGACCGGGACCGCCGGGGTCCACGACAGCCGCCACCGGGTGGTGAGCGCCGTGCCGTCGCCCGTGCCGGACACCTCCACGGCCTCGCCGTAGCCCGCGCCGCACACCGTGAGCCGCTGGAGCAGGATCTCCCGGCGGCCGTCCAGGGCGGAGCGGAACGGGTCGAGCCGCAGCTCGCGCGCGGCGGGGTCGTCCGGGCCGGGCAGCCGCAGCGCGGCCAGCTCCGCCTCCACGGATGGACCGAGCCCGGACCGCGGCGTGCCGGGCGCGATCCGGCCCCGGTCGGTGCCGACCAGGACCACTTCCAGCGCCCGCGCGAGGGCCCGGCCGCGGCCGAGCGGCTCGCCCTGGCCCATCACGGTCGTCAGCGCCTCCAGCACCTCGCCCCGCCCGGGAGCCGCGAGCCCCCGCACACTGGCCAGGTCGCCGGCCACCCGCAGGGTCTCGGCGGCTTCGCCGGTGCCCGCCGTGTGCCCGGCCGCACGCAGCTCCCGGCACACGTCGGTGATCGCCCGGGCCGCGGCGCCGTGCAGCAGCTCGGGGTCGCCGCCGGAGGTGAACACCGCCTGCTGCCAGCGCGGGTCCCGGATACCGGCCGGGTAGCCGGAACGGGAGTCCAGCAGATCGAAGGAGTACGGGACGAGCGAGGTGACCACGGGCGGCCGCTCCCCGACCAGCGGTGCCGCGCCGGCCAGGGGCGAGCCGACCCCCGGTGACGCCCCGTCGGCCGCGCGCGGCGCCGGCACCGCACCCCGCGCATCCGCCCGCTCCGTCAACGCCGGGGCGTGGAACGCGCCGACGACGGCCGCGACCCGGCGTCCGCCGGCCGAGGCGTGGGCGATCGTCGCGCGCATGTGCGCCTCGCGGGCCAGGTCCACGGACGGCACCCCGCCCGCCGACTCGGCGTCACGACGCAGCGCCCACCCCACACCAAGGGCGGCCCGCCGGATCGCCTCGGGCGGGCAGCCGGGCGCGAGCACCTCCACGCAGCGGTCCCACAGATCGTCACCGTCCCGCCCGGTGCCGGCGGCGGTGAGCGCGTCGGCGAAGGCGGTCGGCGAGACGACGGGCCGGGCCTCGGCGACGGCGTCGCGCGTGCGGCCGTCCGGTCCGGCCGCCGCCGTGCCGTCCGCGTCGCCTTCCGGCGTCGTACCGTCGCCGCTGTCACCCGTCGGCGTCGTACCACCGCCGCTCCACGCCGGATCCGACATCGGCAGATCGCAGCACACGACCTCCGCCCCCCGCTCCCGCGCCCAGCGGACCGCGGCGAGTTCGGGGGAGAAGTCGGCGAACGGGTAGAAGCCGAGCCGCCCGCCCTCGCCGGCCCCGGCCAGCGCCACCGGCGCCAGGGTGCCCGGGGCGGCCAGATGGGTGAGCCACGGCTGGAAGTCGGCGGGCAGCTCCACGCACACGACCTCGGCGCCGGAGGCGTCCAGCAGGGCGGGCACCGCCGCGGCGAGCGCCGGGCTGTGGTGCCGTACGCCGAGCAGGTACGGCGCCGCGGAGTCGGCGAGGGCCTCGACGGCCTCGCGCGGGTCCTGAGCGAGTGTCACCGGAGGTTCTCCCGCAGGTCCCAGAGGCGGCGCCAGGTCGCCGAGCCGTCCTCGGCGCGGCGGCGCACCGGGCCGTCCCAGTAGCCGAGCAGCCGCGCGTGGTCCGCCGGGTCGTCCTTGCGGACCACGCCGAGAAGATGCCCGGGCACGAGGTCGAGGGCGTCCCCGCCGGGCAGGTACGCGGTTGCCACGCCGAGGGAGGCGGCGACCTGCACCGCCTCGGCGGTGGACATCACCGTGCCCGGCCGCTCCACGTCCCAGCCCTCCGCGGACCGGCCGGCCCGCAGGTCGCGGAAGACGGTGACGAGCACGTCGAGCACCGCGTCGTCGACACCGAAGGCCGCGCCCGCCCGCTCGACGGCCGCCGTGGCCTGCCGCCGGACCAGCGCGGTCTCGGCGTCGACGTCGGCGATCGGGTGCACCGTCTCGAAGTTGAAGCGGCGCTTGAGGGCGGCCGACATCTCCGAGACACCGCGGTCCCGCAGGTTGGCGGTGGCGATTACGGTGAACCCGGGCGCCGCCGCGACCTGGGCATCGTCGGTGCCGGACAGCTCGGGCACGCTGATCCGCCGGTCGGACAGGATCGACACCAGGGCGTCCTGCACCTCAGGCAGACAGCGGGTGATCTCCTCGACCCGGGCCACCCGCCCGCTGCGCATGGCGCCGAGCACCGGCGAGTCCACCAGCGCCTGCGGGGTCGGGCCCTGGGCCAGCAGCAGGGCGTAGTTCCAGCCGTAGCGCAGGGCGTCCTCGGTGGTGCCGGCGGTGCCTTGCACGGTGAGCGCGCTGGTGCCGCAGACGGCGGCGGACAGCAGCTCGGAGAGCATCGACTTGGCCGTGCCGGGCTCGCCGACGAGCAGCAGGCCGCGCTCACCGGCGAGCGTGACCACGCACCGTTCCACGAGGGCGCGTTCGCCGACGAACTTGGGGGCGATCACCAGCCGGTCAGGCAGCGTCTCGTGCGGCTTGGGCAGCCTCAGCGCCTCGCCGCCGCTGCCGCACACGAAGGTGATCACGGCGCGTGGCGTCAGCCGCCAGCCGGGCGGGCGGGGCCCCTCGTCGTGGGCGGCGAGGAAGGCGAGTTCGGTGGCGTGGCGCTCTTCGGCGGGCAGGGTCTGCCGGGCCGGAAGGGCCGTCGCCGTGTCGGTCGGAGGCATGGATGTTCCTTGCTGGGTAGGTCGGTCAGTCGTCAGTCGTCAGTCGCCTGTCGTCTGTCGTCTGTCGTGCTCAGGATGGTGGGGGCGGTGGGAGAGGAAGCGCACCGGGGGTGTGCGACCGGGGGCGGGGGGGGGGGGGGGGGGGGGGGGGCCCCCCCCCCCCCCCCCCCCCCCCCCCGCCGCCCGTCGCTCAGCGGCGCCACCCGTCGCTCAGCGGCGCCGTCCGCGCCGCACCTTCAGCTCCTCGAACCGGGGCGCGTCGCCGTCCTGGATCCGCTGCCAGGCCCTGCGGTACAGGTCCGCGGCCGGTTCGGCCGGCACGATCACGCCGAACTGCGGGCGCTCGCCGCTCATCAGATCGCCGTACAGCGGCAGCTTCCACGGCTCCAGCGGGACGCGCGGCGCGCCGAGGTCGGCCCAGCCGCCGGGCAGGAAGAGCGAGCGTCCGGCCCTGGTGCGGCTGGCCTCCACCACCAGGTCGGTGGCGGCCAGTTCGGCGCGGGCGGCCTTGAGCCGGGCCGGCCTCCACCCGGTCCACCGCGCTGTTATGCGGTCGGTGGGGTCGGGCATGGCGAGCAGCATCAGGTAGAGCGTGGCGGCGTCCTCGCCGATGCCGTGCTCCTTGGCCGCCAGGGTGACCAGCTCGGGCACGGAGCGGCTCGGGTCCTGCGGCCACCACGTGCCGTCCTTGCCCCGCTCGCCCGCCAGGGGCTCGCCCGGGTCGGCGAGGAGGGCCGCGAACCGGGGGTCGCGGGCCAGACGCAGCGCCACCTCGGCCGGATAGGGCCGCTGGTCGCCGATGCGCACCGCCGGCAGATACGGGTCCTGGCCGGCCTCGTCGAGCAGGTCGACCCGGATGCCCGGGGCCGGCTGGTCGTCGTGGGTGGCGAGGACGACGGCGCCGTAGCGCTCGTAGCCCGGGCCGGTCTCGGTCGGGGTGCCCGCGGTCTTCCGGAAGGCGGGGAGGTTGATGTACTCCCCGAGGTCGAGGACCAGCCCGGGGTGGGCCAGCCGCTCGCGCACCGCGGTGAGCGCGGGCGGCAGCGCGGCCCGGAGGGGGTCGCCGGCGGGCAGGCGGTGGGCGAGCCAGGCGGCGAGGCCGACCGAGCCGACCAGCGTCTCCGCCGTGAACCCGACCGCGTTCTCGCCGACGGGCCGGACCCGGTCGCCGCTGACCGCCCACTCCAGGTCCCGGGTGAGCCGGGGCTCACCGGCCGGGTGCAGCAGGGCGGGCAGCGCCTGGCGTACCTCCCACTGCGCGTGCCTGACGGCCCGCAGCGCGTCGCTGAGCAGTTCCTCGGGGATGGCCGTCCGCTTGCCGACCCTGGTGTTCCAGACCTCGGCCGCGGCGGACACGTCCGGTCCGTCGGTCCACAGGCGGGCGGGGTCGGCGGGCAGCAGCGCGGCCACCACCGCGGCGCGGATGTCGTCGTCGATGCCGCGCAGTTCGTCCTTGGCGACGGCCGCCGGGGCGACCTTCACCCCGATGACGGCTCGCGCCTCGGTGGTCAGGAACGTTCGCTCGTACTCCTCGACGTGCGGCAGTCCGGCCACGATCAGCCGGGCCATCGTCTCGGTGACCCCGGTGAGCCGGGCGAACTCCTCGGCGGCCGCCGGGAACCAGGGCGCCGGTCCGCGCGCGGCCAGCTCCGCGAGGAACGCGCCGAGGCGGCCCGCCTCTCCGTCCCCGGCGAGCCGGGCCGATTCCCGGAGCGTGTAGGGCTCCGGCGTCTCGAACCGCTCGGACGGGTCGTGGAAGAACCCGGTGAACACGCAGCCGTCGTCGTCCTGCGAGCGGCGCCCCACGCAGGCAACGAAGGCACCGCCGCCCAGCGGCAGCAGCCCGTTCCACTTGCCCTCGCGCCATTCGCCCGCCGGGGTGCGCAGCGGTCCGGCCGCCAGGTGCAGGACCACCTTGCGCCAGCGCGCGGCCCCGGCTCCCGCCAGGCCGAGCGTGTCGAACCCGGCGAGCAGCGTGCGCAGCACCTCGCGGTGCTCCTCGGTGGTGGTGCCCGCCGCCGCGCGGAACGCCAGGGCCGGCACGCGGTCGAGGAGCGTCTCCAGGTCCGGCTGTCCGGTCGGCAGCTCGGGCCCGTCCAGATGGAGGGGTACGGTCCGCTCCTCGGGCACGACGGCGGTGTCGTAGAGCCCGGCGGCCCGGTTCAGCACGCGCAGGGTGCGGAAGACGGTGTCGGCCTCATCGTCGCGGTTCCACCAGTAGCCGCGCGGCGCGCCGAGACCGCTCATCGCGTCGCGGAGCACGGCGTCCGGCGGCCCGGCCGGGCCCTCCGGCGCCAGGTCGCCGTCGAGCGCCCGGGTGAGCCGGGCGGCCGCCGCGTCCAACACGGCCTGCTGGCCGGCGGCGTGCCGCACCACTCCGGCGATGCCCGCGACGAGCGCGTCATGGGTGACGGGCAGCAGGGTGCGGACGGCACGGGGCAGTGCCTTCTCGTCCTCGTCCGCCGCGGCCGCCAGCAGGGCCGCCGAGGTGTCCCGGTCGATCCGCCGCAGCGCCTCGGAGCCCTCCGGGTCACGGGGCGTCAGGCACTCCCAGTACTGCACCGGAGGCAGCAGCAGGGTGCCCTCGCCGAAGACGCCCGGGGTGCGGTCCGTCTTGGCGACCGAGGTGACGACGCCGTCCGTGTCGACCAGTTCGAGCTGCCAGCCGCCGCGGACGACGGCACGCGCCCGGTCGGCGCCGGGGAACATCACGAGCGCGGCCGGCCGCCCGCCGTCCTGCGGCAGGGTGACGGTGTGTCCGGCGAGGTTCTCGGCGCGCCGGGAGCCGTCGGGCAGCCGCACCACGCGCAGCCCGATCAGCCCGTCCACGGGCGCGCAGGCGGGCGCCGGGCCCGTCGTCGGCGAGGGGCGCAGCCGGCCGACCTCGAACTCGCTGCCCTCGGGGGCGTCGCGCAGCGCGTCGGCCAGGAAGGCGGGCCGGCTCATCCGGCCGATCTCCCCGGTGGCCGGGTCGTACTCGAACCAGCCGCGCTCCTCCTCGTCGGCGCCGCCGGCCCGCCACACCCAGTACGCGACGCCGTCGGAGAGGATGCCGCACTCCTCGGGCAGCGTGGTGTCCCCGGCGTACAGCACGCCGGCGCCGGTGGTTCGGCCGCCGCCGGGCAGGGGCAGGGTGATCGGCAGGTCGCCCTTGTACCAGTCCATCTCGGTGCCCCGGGTGGAGCGGGGGCCCTGAAGGGTCTGGGGGGTGTCGGCGCGGGTGTGCCAGTAGCCGCGCAGGCCGTCGCCGCGGCTGTTCCAGTAGACCAGCAGCTCGCCGTCCACGTGGTGGAAGCCGGGGTCGCCCCAGCTGTCGTTCGCCGGGATCCGCAGATCGTGGGTGAGGACGGTGCCCTCGGCGCCGATCACCCGGGCCTGCGCCGCGCCCGCCACGATGAGGTGGGGCCAGGCGTCGGCCACGATCAGGTCCTCGACGTCGTCCTTCGGGACGAGGGTGGCCGTCGCGTCCTCCCAGGCGGGCCAGCCCAGTTCGTCGAAGAGCCCGGCCCGCAGCGTGCGCGCCAGCACCGGCGCGAGATCGGTGCCGACGGCCTCGCGCACCTCCTCCTCGGCGAGCGCCAGCGCCTCGGCGGGCAGCCACTTCAGCCGGGTCAGCGCGTCGGGCAGTTGGGGCAGGCCGACGGCGGTGAACCGCCGTACGACCCCGCGCACCCACTCCGCGAGCAGCGGTCGCCCGCCCGGCGACGCCGCCAGCAGGCGGATCGCCCGCAGCCCGTGGTCGTTGTCACCGAACTGGTCGGCGCCGCGCCGGAAGGCGTCGTGGAAGCGGGGGTCGGCGGCCAGCGACAGCAGCTCCCGGTGCCCTTCGCCCGGCGCCCACTGCGCCAGCGGCAGCTGCTCGCCCTGCCTCGGGGCGGCCACCGGCACGTCCAGGGACAGCAGCAGGTCGATCAGGTCGAGGTCGTGGGTGACCCGCACCGCACCCCCGGACGCGGCGAGTTCGGCCCGCAGCCGGTCCGCCGTCCGCTCCACCAGGGGATACAGCTCCGGCATCCGGGTGGAGCCGCGCCAGGACCGCGCCTGCTCCCGGAACGTCAGGAACCGCTCCAGCCAGCCCGCCGCGCCGTCCCGCGGCCGCTCCCGCGCGGGCAGCGAGCCGTCCCACAGCCCCGCCGTGGCACCGGACGCCTCCAGGACGTCCAGCCACATCGCGGGCATCTCGTCGTCGTGGCAGGAGGGGATCAGGTCCAGCAGGGCGCCCCGCATCCGCGGCTCCCGCGCGGCCAGCGCCACGAGGTCCGTCCGGTGCCCCTTCCACCAGCCCGCCGCCGCGCGCAGCGTGGCCGGCAGACCGAGCAGCTCGGCCAGGTACTCCTGCTCGGTCAGGTCCGCGTCCCGCCCGGCGGCGCGGGCCAGCCGGCGCAGGTCGTTCGCCATCTGGGCCGACGGCGGGAGGCCGCCCGCCGTGCGGCGCAGGCAGAGCCGGGTGAAGCGCCGCAGCGCCTCCTCGGCCGGCACGCGCGCGGCCAGCTCCTTCGCGTACGCCGACAGCACCTTCACCGGGAGCGCACCGGCCAGCGCGAACTCCAGGAAGACGGCGTCCAACCGCTCCTCCTCGACCGTCAGCCCGTGCTCCGCCTCCGCCTTGCGGGCGCGGGTGAACAACTGGGCCGCGTAGGTGGCGTTCTCCTCCGCGAGGAACACCCGCCCGGCCTGCTCGTAGAAGGTCGGCAGGAAATGCGGCACCGAGGCCGCGAGCCGTGCGCCCAGCTCCAGGTAGGCGTCCAGGGCCGCCTTCGGCTTGGACTTCGCCTGCCGGGCCGCCCGCTCCAGGTCCGGTACGACCCCCAGCGCGTGGTGACCGTCCTGCGGGTGGTGCACCAGTACCCACTCCGGGAAGCCCAGCGACTGGCGCAGCCCGAGGCCCACCACCGCCGGCTCCGCGTCCTGCACCAGACCCAGGTAGCCCGCGGCCAGGTCCTCCGCCGCGCCCAGCTCGCCCGCGACCAGCCGCACCACCACCCGGTCGTCCAGCCCCGGGTGACGGTACGTCCGCGTGGTCAGCGGCACCGCCCGCTCCCCGGCCCCCTCGGTGTCCGGCGGCAGCACCCCGCCCGCCGACAGCAGCTCCTCGTACGACACCCCAGTCCCCCCGCTCATGCGTCCTTGCCCTCCTCGATCACACGCCCGGCGTACAGCGCCGCGCCCATCCGCATCCCCTCCGACCAGGCCACCGGGCCCACCTCGCGCAGCGGCAGGGCGCGGCCCTCCTGGTCCTGCCAGGTGAGCGCCCCGGTCTCCACCTCGTCGTCCCAGTACGGCTCCCCGATCCACACGGAGGCCTCGACGGTCCGCCCGCCGTCGCGCACCCGGGTGGTGGCGTAGCCGCCCGACACGCGGTAACCCAGCGAGGAGGCGCGCGCGGCGAGGGCGAAGCGCGAGCGGAACGAGCCCCCGGTGAAGTCCCGCACCTCTCTGGCCTTGGCGTCGAAGTCGTCCGGGCGCCGCCAGGTCGCCCGGTGGATCTGCTCGACGCCCTGGACGATCCCCAGCTCCGCCGCGAACTCCCGCAGGTCGTCGAGGTCCGGCAGCAGCACCGGGTGCGGCAGCGTCACCGTGCGCGGGGACAGCCGGACCGTCTCGCCGTCGAGGTTCACGATCCGCAGCTCGCCGGAGTCCGTGGCGCCGCGCAGAAAGCCCACCTCGTCCGGGTCGTCGCCGACCACCGCAAGATCGCGCAGCGCGGACTGCCACGCCTCGTCCGGCCAGACCCGGGCCAGCAGACCCGTGGGCACGGGCAGTGACGACACCATCCAGGAGTCGACCTGCGCGACACACGCGGCGGCGTGCCGGTCCAGCCACTCGGCGAACCGCCGCAGCCGGTCCACCTCCGGATGGTCCTTCAGCGCGCGCGGCAGCGACTTCAACTGCCGTCCCGCCGCCCGGCCCGAGGTGGCGCGTGCCGCCACCCGCCCCTCCACCAGGGCGACTTCATACCCGTCACCCACCGACAGCCAACCCACGAGCCACAGCCTTCCGCGTCCGGAGCACAAGAAGAAAGCACAGTTCAGCCGGGGGAATCCCGGCCCCAGTGCGACGATGCTCAAACGCTAGCGGCGGCCACTGACAATCGGTCCGGGGCGTCCTGCGACGGGCCCCTGCCGGGCGCCGGGGACCGGCGACGGGCCGGGCACGCGAGACGATCCCCTCCGGCGTACGGCAAGACAATCCGAGGCGGCGGGCCGACGCATCCGTAGACCTACGTACCGGGGTACGTATTACCGGCCGGTCACCGCAGGTGGGACGCGGTCGGCTCGGCGCGCTCACGCTCCGTGCGCACCCGCAGGCGCCGTCGGAGCACCTGGTCGGCGAGCAGCACGCCGAGCGTGGACACCAGGGACAGCAGGCCGCCGGCGTACAGCCCGGCGCGCGCGCCCAGCCGGGCGGAGAGCCAGCCGACCAGCACCGCGCCGATCGGTGTCGAGCCCTGGAGGATGAGGGTGTAGAGGGCCATCACCCGGCCGCGGTAGCGCGGGTCGCTGCCCAGCTGGACGCGGTGGTTGGCCGCCTGCGCGAAGGCGATGGCGGCACATCCGGTCGCGGCGAGCAGCACGGCGGCCGACCAGTAGTCCGGAGCCCGGCCCGCGGCCGCCTCCAGACAGCCGAACGCGACGGCGCTCGCCGCCACCAGGCGCGCGGACGGGCGGGTTCGGCGCGCCGTCGTGGCGAGCGCCGCGACCAATGAGCCCAGGGCGAACGCCGTGGTGAGCAGGCCGAAGGTGCCCGGGGAGGCATGGAACACGGTCTTGGCCATCAGCGGCAGCGTGAGGTGGAAGTTCATCCCGAACAGGGCGACGCACGACACCAGCGTCAGCGTCACGACCAGGTCGGGGCGCCCCCTGACGTACCGCAGCCCGTCGACGACCCGGCCCGGGGCACCCGGTGGGACCCGGCACAGCTCGGCGGGGTCCATGCGCCGCAGGGCCGCGACGACGGCGAGATGGCTCACGGCGTTGAGCAGCATGAGCGGCCCCACCCCGGAGACCGCGATCAGCAGGCCGGCCACCGCCGGTCCCACCACCCGGGCGACGTTGAAGTAGGCGGCGCTCAGCGCCGAGGCGTTGGGCAGGAGTTCGGGGCCGACCAGCTCGCTGACGAAGGCCATCCGGGTGGGCACCTCCACGGCGTTCACCGTGCCCAGGCAGCAGCCGAACAGCAGGAGGTGCCACAGCCGGGCCGCGTCCGTGGCCACCAGCACCGCGAGACCGAGGGCGCAGACCCCGGACGCGACGTTGCACCAGGTCAGCAGCTGCCGCTTGGCGTGGCGGTCGGCGAGCCGCCCGCCGTACAGCGTCAGCAGGAGCATCGGCGTGAACTGGGCGGCGGTCACCGCGGCGAGCGCCGTCTCCGGGGTGTCCGTGAGGGACAGCACGAGCCAGTCCTGGCCGACGATCATCATCCAGGTACCGGACACCGACAGCACCTGACCGGCGGCGAAGAGCCGGAAGTTGCGCACGGACAGGGAGCGCAACGCGGTTCTGACGATGCCTCGGGGCATGGTCAGGAGACCCTCTTCCCGGGCGGCGCCGCCTCGCCGCGCACGAGGCACTCCTCCAGGAAGGCCAGGGCGCTCAGATGGTAGGAACGGGCGGCCCAGCCGAGGCTGATGTTGTGTCCGGCGTCCGCCAGCCGGTCGACGACCACGCGGGGTGCCGCGGTGAAACGGGTCTTCAGGCTGCGCAGCCGGACGTCGTCGTGCCGCCACCAGCCCTCGTGCTCGGCGAAGGTGAACCGCAGCGGGACCCGGATCCGCGGCGCCGCGGCGTCGAGGACCCGCGGCCAGTCCTCGAGGTCCGCGTACTCCCGCCGCGGCACCGTCGCGACGAAGGCCCCTCCGGCGACGAAGGTCCCCGGCGGATAGAGCCGCAGAGGACCCCAGTTGCGCCGCCGCCGCTCCGGGCCGTCCAGGTCGGACACCGTGCGCGGCGGAACGGCGTACTCGTGGCCGCAGCCCGAGACGTCCACCCCCAGCAGACCCGGAACGCCGTCGTCCGCGGCGGAGGTCAGCGCCACCTTGCCGCCGAACGAGTGAGCGAGCAGGAAGGTGCCCGCCCCGGTGGCATGGCGCGCGGCGAAGTCCCCGAGCGCGGAGCGCACGGTCCGGGTCTGCTCCGCCAGCCGCTGACCGTCCGGCACGGCGGTGGCCGACCGCCCGTATCCCGGCCGGTCCACCGCGAGGACGGTGTAGCCCAGACGGGGCCCGAGGGTCAGCAGCGACAGCCGCGGATCGGCCCGGGCATGGAAGTACGCCGCGTTCATCCCACTGCCGTGCAGGGCGACGACGGCGGCCCGCGGCGCACCGTCGGCGGGCTCGGCGAGCAGCGCGGACAGCCGCACCCCCGCGCCGTCCAGGGTGATCCTGCGCGGGGTGCCGGCACGCGGCCGGGCATCCTGGGCCGTGCTCGACCGGGCCATGCTCTCCTCCTCGGACGACGGACTCACGGGACCGGACGGGAGCCCGGTCCACGGCCGGGTTCTGCCCACACGTCAGCTCCATCGTCAGCAGTGGCACGACATACGTCACCTTGTGGCCGGGCTCGTGACCCGGTGGCCGCGCCGGTGCTCGCCGTGCGGCGGCACCGGCGCGGGCGCGGACCGGCCGGGTGAGCCGATCGCGGGTTCTTCCGCGCCCTGCGCCATCCGGGCGGCCCCGGGGCGCACGCCGCCGCCGAGAACCCGCCGGTGAACCGGTGAGCGCGCGGTCACCCCAGGGGCCCGCCGGTCGGTGAATCGGCCCCCTTCGTGGGACCGCCGACAGGTACCGCGCCCGGTCCCGCAACGACGTCGGCCGCTGCCGCTCTGCCGCTCTGCCGCTCTGCCGCTCTGCGGCTCTGCGTCTCTCCGTGTCCGGGCCGGTCAGGTCAGGTCACTGCCCGGGGGCGAGGACGTAGGTGTTGAGCGTGCCGACCGTGCTGAGCGGGCTGGGGGAGCCCAGGTCGTAGCGGTCGACGGCGAGGTAGTTGGGCTTCTTGCGGGCGGCGGGTGTGCAGAAGTTCTGCGCTCGGTTGAGGAGCTTGCCGTTGTCGGTCTGGATGGTGGAGCCGATGGGGTAGTCGCGGAAGTGGTTCATCACGAACAGCGGGTGGAAGGCGGCGGAGTCCACGGTCAGCGGCCGGCCGGTGCCCCAGCGGCTGTAGCAGGACCAGTCCGAGCCGCCGATCCCGCCGCCCATGGACCAGTGGTTCTCGACGGTCCACTCGCGCTGGTACATCACGCCGAAGGTGTCGCGGGTGGTCCAGCCGCTCGCGGTGTCGCTCGCCCGCGTCCGGTCGCTGAAGATCAGCAGCTGCTTGCCGTGCGCCGCGAGGTCCGCCATGGTCGGCCAGCCCTTGGCCGCCACGCCTTCCTGGTCGGGCCGGTACAGCACGTCGTTCAGCCCGTTGACGGAGGCCAGGGAGGACTTCAGCACGTCGGAGGAGGCGTAGTCCTCCAGGAACACGGTGACGAACCGGCTCGGATCGGCCTTGAGGAAGTCGACGATGCGCTGGAGGTCGGTGGCGAGCGGGACGGGGTTGCTCACGCCGTCGCAGCTGTTGTGGCAGAGCACGGCCTGCCCGGAGACGGCGTAGGTGTCCAGCATGAAGCCGCGGACCCCGTCGCCGAGTTGCCGGGTGACGCCCTTGTTCTGGTTGGGGAACAGACTGACCGGGAACGAGGCGAAGTTGCCGTCGACGCCGTTGGCGAAGGCGTTGTGGGCGGTGAGGAAGGTGACCTGGTCCAGGGTGCGGGTGTCGGTGGACGGCATCGGGGTGGTCGCGTACGTCACCGGTGTGAGGTACCAGCGGGCGAGGTCGCCGGCCGAGCCGAGGTGGACGGCGGCGGAGTCGGAGGAGGACCCGGTGAGGTACTGCGAGATGCCGGGGACGCCCACGGTGTACGTGCCGTCCGCGCCGGCGGTGACCGTCCAGGTGGTGCCCTCCGCCCCGCAGGCGGCGGTCACCGCGGAGGTGCCGCTGCGGCCGAGGCAGACGCCCGACTCGTCGGCGTTCCTCAGCTGGTGGCCGCCGTCGACCGCGACCGGGGTCCACTGCTGGTGGTCCTCGTTGCCCTTCGGGTTGTGCGCGACGACCGTGCCGCCGCTGTCGGCCGCGTTCAGGCCGGTGCCGTAGTTCTGCAGGTAGACCGAGGAGACCGGGACGGCCGCCGCGGCCCGACCCGGGGTCAGGACGGGCAGGGTCAGGGCGAGCGCGGCGGTGCCGCACAGGACGCGCAGGGGGCGCAGACGCATGGGGGGTTCCCTTTCTTGCCGGCACATCGATGTGATGGCAGAGACATGACATACCGGAAGGCGGGTGCGGTGCCAGACCCGATGTCTGAACTCACGGTGCACGGCACGGCTCTGACGCCCGGTCGGCGGCCAGGGAGCCGCCGACCGGGCGTCAGTGGGCGGTCATGGGGCGTCAGCGCGCGTGGCGGCGGACCGCGTCGAGGAACTGGTCGATGTCGGCCGGGGAGTGGGAGAAGGAGACGACGAGGCGGACGGTCCCGGGCGCCCAGCGGTCGTGGTAGAAGGTGTAGCCCTCCGCGAGCAGGCCCTCGGTCGTCTGCCGGGACAGGCGGCAGAAGACGATGTTGGCCTCGGGCGTGCCCAGGAGTTCGGTGCCGGGCACGGCCTTGAGCCCGTCGCCGAGCCGGGTGGCCAGCGTGTTGGCCCGGTGGGCGTTGCGCAGCCACAGCCCGTCCGTGAGATAGGCGTCGAGCTGGGCGGAGTGGAAGCGCATCTTGGAGGCGAGCTGCCCCGCGCGCTTGGTGCGGAAGGCCAGCTCGGCGGCCAGCCCGGGGTCGAAGGAGACGATGGCGTCGGCGGTCATGGCGCCGTTCTTGGTCGCGCCGAAGGACAGGACGTCGACGCCGGCCTTCCAGGTCATCTCGGCCGGGGTGGCGCCGAGATGCTCCACGGCGTTGGCGAAGCGGGCGCCGTCCATGTGGACGCGCAGCCCCGCGTCCTTGGCGATGCCGGCCAGCAGCCGGGTCTCCTCGAGCGTGTGGACGCCGCCGTGTTCGGTGGCCTGGCTGATGCTCAGCACGGACGGCTGGACGCTGTGCACGTCACCGGCCCGGCGGCGTACCGCCTGCCGCAGTGCGTCGGCGTCCATCTTGCTGTCGTCGCCGGGGACGCTGACGAGTTTGGCCCCGTCGGTGAAGAACTCCGGAGCGCCGCATTCGTCGGTGTTGATATGGCTGCCGGGGTGGCACAGGACGCTGCCCCAGGGCGGGGTGAGGGCGGCCAGGCTCAGGCAGTTCGCGGCGGTTCCGGTGGAGACGGGGAACACGTCCACGTCGCGCTCGAAGATCTCGCTCAGCCTGCGGCGGGCGCTGTCGGTGAAGGGGTCGTTGCCGTAGGGCGTGCTGTGTCCGGCCGCCGCGGCGGCGACGGCCCGCACTATCTCGGGGGAGGCGCCGGCCATGTTGTCGCTCATGAAGGCGCGGCCGGACGGGGTGACGACGGTGGTGCTCACGGGCTGGCTTCCTGGCTCTCGGGCGGTGACGGGGGCGAGGGCGACGGTGCTATCGGGCGGTGACGGGGGACGCCGAGGACGGCGGTGGTTCTCGGGTGGTGACGGGCGATTTGAGGACGGCGGTCGCTCTCGAGCGGTGACGGGGGACGCGCGAGGATGGCGGTCGCTCTCATGCGGTGACGGGGGACGCGTGGACCGCCGTCGCTCTCAGGTCGTGACAGGGGACGCGAGGACGACGGTGATGTCCACCGGCTCGGCATCGGTCCGGTAGAAGTGGGGGGCGTCGCCCGCGAAGGCGAGCATGTCGCCGGGGCCCAGGTCGCGCGGGGCGTCGACCGGACCCGCGGTGATGCGCCCGGCGGAGATGAGCAGGTGCTCGGTCGTCCCGGTGGTGTGGGGCACGCCGGCCAACTCTGTCTCGGGCGGCATGCGCAGCCGCCAGATCTCCAGACTGTTGCCGCTGCTGATACGGCGCAGCAGCTCGCGGGAGACCTCGCCGGGTTCGGCCGGCGTGCCCGGCCGGTAGACGGGGCCGGTGTCGGCGTCACGGGCCAGCAGATCGGCGAGCGGGATGCTCAGCGCGATCGCGATCGCGTCCAGGGTGTCGATGGTCGGGTTGCCCCTGCCCGCCTCCAGCTGCGACAGCGTGGCCTTGCTCAGCCCCGCGCGCCGGGCCATCTCCGCGGCGCTCATGCCGCGCTGCTGGCGACGCAGCCGGATCTTCGCGCCGACCGCGACCGCGGTGCTGCTCACCGGCTGCCGGCCGGACCCCGAGGCCGCCATCAGACGCTCCCGTGGGATGCGGTGTAGGACACGCGGACCCGGCCTCGCCGTACCTTCAGCGTCGGCAGGACCACCTCCGCCAGATCGCCGAGACCGCGCACATGAGTGCCCCCGCAGGGCGCGGAGTGCAGGGTGTCCAGGTGGACCACGCGCCGCCCCTCGCCCTCGTACCGGGCGAGGACGGGCAGGTCGTCGTCGATCGCCGACGCCACCGCGGCACGCAGCGCCGCGGTCACCTCCTCCCTGCCCTCCGGGTCGGTCAGCCGCGTCTCGTTCTCCGGCATCCGGAACTCGATCCGTGCCTGACCGGGAAAGTGGATGCTGCCGAGCATCTCCCACCCGCGCATCCGCCCGACGGCTTCGACCAGATGTCCGGCCGTGTGCAGCGCGGCGTGCGCCCTGCGCGTCCCCGGGTCGATCCGGGTCCGTACCCTCTGCCCCTCGGTACAGCGGGGCAGGCTGCCGCCCTCCGGTGCCATGGCGACGACCAGCCCCGACGCGCGATCCCGGACCGGGACGATCTCCGCGTCGTCGAGCCATCCCCGGTCGGCGGGCTGGCCGCCGCCCTGGGGATGGAACAGGCAGCGTTCGACGGCCACCCAGGGTGCCCCGTCCCGCTCGCCGACCGCGATCACCCGCGTGTCGGCCTGCTCCAGGTAGGTGTCGTCGAGATACGCGCAGATCTGCGCCGCGCGGATCTCCCGCGCCGCCGCGACTCCGACAGTGTCGTCAGAACGAATCATACGTTCACTATAACGAACACGGCAGGCGGTGGTGAACCTATCGTTCGTTTTACTGAACGCGGCAGGTCCGGGCCGGTGATCGTCGGCGGGACCGGCACTGAGCCGTTCGGGCCGGGCTCGCACCCGGACGGGCTGACAGATCACGTGCCACCGAGCCGCACCGACGCCCCGGTGTTTTCGTTGGGGAGCGGATGCCTCCGCATGCCCGCGTCGCCACCCACAGGGAGCCCCGACTCCAAGGAACCCCGACTCCAAGGAACCCCGACTCCAGGGAGACCTGACTCCAGGGAGACCCGGCTCCAGGAAGCGCCGGCTCCAGGGAGCCCCGATCACCAGGGAGACACGAGTGGAAACCAGCGGCAGTGACGGTCGCCAGTCCCTTGCCCAGACGCTCCTCAGAGGACAGAAGGCGCTGGTGACGGGCGCGAACTCCGGCATCGGCATGGCCACCGCGATCGGCCTGGGGCGGGCGGGCGCCGATGTCGTGGTGAACTACGTGGCCGGCCGGGACGCGGCCGAAAAGGTGGTGCGCGAGATCGAGGCCCTCGGCGTCCGCGCCTACGCGCACGAGGCGGACGTGTCGCAGGAGGACCAGGTCGTCGACATGGTGTCCCGGATGGTCCAGGAGTTCGGGACCATCGACGTCATGGTGGCGAACGCGGGACTCCAGCGCGACGCCCCCATCACCGAGATGACCGCGGACCAGTGGCACGAGGTCCTGGACGTCAACCTGACCGGACAGTTCCTGTGCGCCCGCGAGGCGACCAAGGAGTTCCTGCGGCGGGGCGTCGTCCCGGAGGTCTCCCGTTCCGCCGGGAAGATCATCTGTATGAGTTCGGTCCACCAGATCATCCCCTGGTCGGGCCACGCGAACTACGCGTCGTCCAAGGGCGGGGTGCAGATGCTCATGGCGACCCTCGCGCAGGAGCTGGCGCCCCACCGGATCAGGGTCAACGCCGTCGCGCCGGGCGCGATCCGCACCCCCATCAACCGCAGCGCCTGGGACACCCCCGAGGCCGAGGCCGCGCTGCTCCGGCTCATCCCCTACCGCCGGGTCGGCGACCCGGACGACATCGCGAACGCGGTGGCCGCCCTGGCGTCCGACCTCTTCGACTACGTCGTGGGGACCACGCTCTACGTGGACGGCGGAATGACGCTGTTCCCCGGATTCGCCACCGGCGGCTGAAGCCCGCCGCCCCCAGCCGTCCGGTACGAGCCACCGAGGCCCATGTGAACAGCGCGATCGACCTCCTGCTGCTGGCGGACGGCCCGCCGCAACTCCTGCCCGCCCGGGAACTGATGGCCTTCACCCTGGCCTCCCACATCCTGCTCGTGCCCTTCGGCGTGGCGCTGCCCGCCATCACCCTCCTGATGCACTACCGCGGCCTGCGCAAGGGCGACACCGTCGCCCTGCTGCTCGCGCGGCGCTGGTCGGCGGTCATGGCCGTCCAGTTCGCCGTCGGGATCGTCACCGGCACGGTGCTCTCCTTCGAGTTCGGGCTGCTGTGGCCGGGGCTGATGGGCCGGTGGGGCGATGTCATCGGCCTCGGCTTCGGGGTCGAGGCATGGGCCTTCTTCCTCGAGGCGATCCTCATCGCCATCTATCTGTACGGCTGGCGTCGGCTCAAGCCGTGGACGCACTTCTGGCTCGGCCTGCCCCTGCCGCTGGCCGCCCTGATGGGGGCGTTCGGCATCGTGGCCGCCAACGCCTGGATGAACACGCCGCGCGGCTTCACGCTCGACGCGTCCGGCAAACCCGTGGACGTCGACGTGCGGCGGGCGATCTTCACACCGATGTTCGGCCCCGAGTACTGGCACTTCGTGGTCGGCGTGATCCTGACCGCCGGATACGTCGTCGCCGGCGTGTACGCGGTCGGCTGGCTGCGGGGCCGCCGGGACCGCTATCACCGGCTCGGCTTCACCGTGCCGTTCTCCGTCGCCGCGATCCTCACCCCTGTCCAGTTCATGCTCGGGGACGCGATCGCCCGCTCCGTCTTCCACAAGCAGCCCGTGAAGTTCGCGGCCATGGAGGTCGTCTGGAAGACCGACACCCACGTGCCGGAATACATGTTCGGGCGCCTGCACCCCGACGGGTCGGTCTCCGGCGGGATCAAGATCCCCCAACTGGACTCGATCCTGGCCGGATTCAGCCCGGACACGAAGGTGACGGGCCTGACGTCGGTCCCCGCGAGCGACCGCCCGAATGCCACGCAGGCCACGATCGCCCACTGGGCGTTCGACATCATGGTGACCATCGGAAGCCTGCTGCTCCTGCTCGCCCTCTGGTACGGCTGGTGCTGGCTGCGCCGCCGGGACCTGCCCCGCTCGCTTTGGTTCTTCCGGTGTGCCGCGCTGGCCGGCGTCGCGTGCCTGCTGACCGTGGAGTGCGGCTGGATCACGACCGAAGTGGGCCGGCAGCCCTGGATCGTCTACCAGAACATGCGGGTCTCGGAGGCGGTGACGGACACCCACGAGGGGTCCCTGTGGGCGATGTTCGGCATCGTCGTGGTCGTCTACGTCCTCGTGCTCGGCTCGTTCCTCGCCGTTCTCCTGAGGATGAGCGCCCGCTGGCGACAGGCCGACGAGGACGCCCTGGCGGGAGCCGCCGCCGAGAACCTGGAGGCCGACACGCCCTACGGACCCCGCCCGCTGTCCACGACCGGAGGCGGAGGCGCAGGCGGGGGAGGGGCCGGGGCCGGGGGCGGGATGTCCGGGCGCGGGGACGGGGGAGACACGTGATCGAGGACGTCGTCGCCTGGGTGCTGCTCGCCGCCGTCGCCGCCTACGCCTGCGCCGGCGGCACGGACTACGGCGCCGGATTCTGGGACCTCGTCGCCGGCGGCACCGCGCGCGGCAGGCGGCCCCGATGGCTCATCGACCACGCCATGGAACCGGTGTGGGAGACCAACAACGTCTGGCTCATCTTCATCCTGGTCATCATGTGGACCGGCTTCCCGGTCCTGTTCCAGACGGTCTTCTCGGCCATGTGGCTCCCGCTCGCCCTCGCGGCCGTGGGACTCGTGCTGCGCGGCGCCGGCTTCGCCCTGCGCAAGCCCACCCGCAGTCTCGCCCGCCGCAGGGTCTACGGCGCCGCCTTCGCCGTCTCCTCGCTGCTGACGCCCTTCTTCCTCGGAGCGGCGGTCGGGGGGCTCGCCACGGGCCGGGTGGCTCCCGGTACGGAGGCGTCCGCCGACGCCTGGGCCAACGGGACGTCCGTGATCGCCGGGCTGCTGACGATCGCCGCGACGGCTTTCCTCGGCGCGGTGTTCCTCACCGCCGACTCCCGCCGCTTCGACGCCCCCGACCTCGTCGCCTACTTCCGGCTGCGGGCCTGGTGCAGCCTCGGCGTCATCGCCGTCCTGGCGGTCGTCGGCCTCGTCGTGACGGACGACGACGCGCCTTATGTCCACGACGGGCTGACCAGCGGAATCGGCCTCGCCCTCGTCCTGGTCGCCGCTGTCTGCGCGCTGGCCACCGCCGGACTGCTGTACCGCATGGCGACGGGATGGGCGCGGGTCACCGCGGTCGCGGGCGTGGCTCTCGTCGTCGTGGCGTGGGGGCTCGCCCAGCGGCCCTATCTCATCCCCACCTCGCTGACCGTGTCGGAGGCGGCCGGCGCGTCGACGACGCTGCGCTGGCTGATGCTGGTCACGGTTGTTGCGGTGGTGCTCGTCGGACCGCCCCTCGTCCTGCTCTACCGGCTGGACACCCGCGGCGCCCTCCAGCCCCTCACCGAGGCGGACCTGCGGCGGACGGCGGCCGGACGGGAGCCGGAGGTTCGGTGACCGGGGCGCGGAGCCAGTGACCGGGCGCAGCGCCCATGACCGGGGCGCGGAACCCGTGACCGGGGCTCGGAACCCGTGACCGGGGCAGCGAACGGCCGCCCGCCGGTGGTGCTGGTCCTGGGGGTGTCCGGTTCCGGCAAGACCACCGTCGGCAAGGCGGTCGCCGGACAGCTCGGTGTGCCGTTCGTCGAGGGCGACGACTTCCACCCCGCCGCGAACATCGTCAAGATGGCGTCCGGCCACGCCCTGGACGACACCGACCGCGCCCCCTGGCTGCGAGCCCTCGCCGACCGCATCCGCCGCTCCGCCGAGGCCGGCGAGGGGCTGGTCGTCGCCTGTTCGGCCCTGCGGCGCGCCTACCGCGACGAACTCCGTGCCGCCGCGGGCGGGCGGTTGTGGTGCCTGTTCCTCGCCCTGGACCGGGACACCGCACGCGACCGCGTGTCCCGGCGCACCGGGCACTTCATGCCCGCCCGGCTGGTCGACTCGCAGTTCGCGACGCTGGAACCGCTGCAACCGGACGAGCCGGGCCTGACCACGGACGCCACCGTCGGTCTTCCGGAGCAGCTCGCCCGGGTACGGGCCGCCGTCGCGCGCTTCTCCGGGCCCACGGCCCGCTGAGCGGGGTCACCCGCTCAGGAGTACGGCCGTGTCGCCCGCCCTGGGCGTCGGGCCGCCGGTACGGGTGACGGGCAGCAGGAGTCCGTCACCCCGCACCAGGAACAGCAACCGGTGCCCGGCCCGGAAGGCCGCCGTCGACCCGCCGCGCCACGACCCGGGCGCCCCCGGCCTGGCGGCGCGCCGGCTCCGGCCCGGTCAGGTCCGGATCGAAGGGCACCCGCGGGCGGGACACGTGGCCGTCGCCCGCGCGGTCCGCGCCCGCCGCCCGCCGCCCGGCGCTACGCCGTCCGCCTGATCGCGCGCGTGTGCCGGCGCTCGCTGACGCGGCGCCAGATCGTCCGCTGGCACTTGAGCGTGCCGGTGCCGACCACGATCAGGACGACGATGTCGAGCAGCAGCTGGACCAGCGAGCCCCAGGCCTCGTCCCAGGTGGCGAACGCGCAGGAGACCCCGATGTCGGCCGCCGCCGGAATGGTGGTCACCGAGATGAAGACGCCGAGCAGCGCGCTCGTGCGGGCCTCGGCCAGCGAGACGATGCCGACGATCCCGGCCGGCACCGCCACCACGGCCGAGAAGAAGTTGGGGGTGTCGATGAGATTCGAGACGGGCCGCAGCCCCAGCTCGAAGGCTCTTGGCTGGAGCCCGAGGCCCCGCACGAGGAGGGCGAAGAGGAAGGTCACGGCGATGGCCGGCAGGAAGCCCACGACCAGCGCCCGGAGGCCCGCTCGATCCTCGGCCGGGCGCGGTGGTCGATCCCGAGCGCGACGCTGGTGATGGCCCCGTACTCGGGTCCGACCACCATGGCCGCGACGACGAGGATCTGGGAGTTGGTGATGATGCCCACCGCGCCGATGACCCCCGCGATGACCAGGAAGAGGTAGAAGCTCGGGGGGTATCTGCCCTCGGCCCGGATCCGGGCCTCCACCTGCTCCCACGCCGGCGCCTGCGCCCGGCCCCCGAACTCCTCGCCCCCGGCCCGGACCGCGCGCTCCGAGAACATGGTGTCCACCGGATCGAGGACGATGGACCCGCGGTGCTCCAGTCCGAGGTCCCGCAGTCCGCGCAGCACGTCGTTCGCGGCTCCGGTCAGGACGTCGCAGGCGATGGCGTCACCGTCGGGTTTGCGCACACCGCCCGTGTGGAGGAGCAGGTTCAGCACGCACGGCTCGGCGCCGAGCAGGGCCATGGTGCCTTCCGTGAGGTCCGGCGGGCACACCGCTCGGACATGGATCATGTCCATCCGGACCTCCGCGGATCGGTGCGGTGCGCCGGCTCGCCTCCTCGACAGCCGCCCCCTCATCAACGCGCGCGCCCCGGGCCCGGCAACTCGGAGTGCGGGAACGGGGCACCTGCCGCAGGGTGGGGGCATGTGGCCGTCCGGCGAGCTGACCGAGGCCGAGTTCCGGCGCCTCCACCACTACCTGCGCGCCACGGCCCCCGGCGGCGGCGCACACCGGGGCGCCCTGGACACGATCACCGAGGCGGAGGTGCTGGCGGCCGTGCGCGAGGTGCGCACCGGCCGTTCGGTGTCGCTCGCCGCTCGCGTGAACACCGCGCCCGCGGCCGACGACGCGGATCCGGCCGAGCACCGGCTCACCGCTCCGGCGGGCGGCGAACCGGGCCCGAGCGGCCTGGAGTTCGCGCGCGACCGTTTCGCCATGAACATCCACGGCGATGTGGACAGCCACCTCGACGCGCTGTGCCACGTCGTCTACGACGGGACCCTGTACGGCGGCGTGCGGGCGGCGGACGTCCTGTCGCCGGCCGGATCGAGCGCCCTGTCGGTCGGCCTGGCCCGCGACGGCATCGTCGGACGCGGTGTCCTGCTCGACATCCCCCGGCTGCACGGCGTCCCCTGGCTCGAACCCGGATCCCAGGTGCGGGCGGAGCACCTGGCCGCCGCCGAGGCACGGCAGGGGGTGCGGGTCGGCCGGGGCGACATCCTCCTCGTCCGGGTCGGACACCGCCGGCGTCGCGAGGAGCTGGGCCCTTGGGACACGGCGGGCGCCCGTGCCGGTCTCCACCCGACGGCCATGGAGTTCCTGGCCGAGCGGGAGGTGTCCGTGCTCGGCGGCGACGGGAACAACGACACGGCCCCCAGCGCGGTGGAGGGGGTCGCGTACCCGGTGCACGCGCTCGCCGTCCACGCGATGGGCCTGCATCTGCTCGACTACCTGAGCTTCGAGGACCTCACGCCGGTCTGCGCCCGGGAAGGCCGCTGGGCGTTCCTCTGCGTGATCGCCCCGCTCCGGCTGCCCGCGGCGACCGGCTCCCCGGTCAATCCCCTCGCCATCCTGTGACGGCCCCACCCCGGACCGCCGGACCGCCGGACCTCCGGACCGCCGGACCTCCGGACCTCCGGACCTCCGGACCTCCGGACCTCCGGACCTCCGGACCTCCGGACCTCCGGACCTCCGGACCTCCGGACCTCCGGACCGCCGGTCATCGGGCACCGTGCTCCCGGCCCCGCGGCCCGTCCCACCTGGGCGGGCTCCGGCTCGACTCGCAGGGACCCGCCCCCGGAGCTACGTTGGTGATCGGGCTGGACGCCCCTTCGACGCCCCTTCGACGCCCCTTCGACGCCCCTTTGACGCCCCCATCACCCGGCAGGACCGGAGCACGCTCCGAGGACGGTGGCCGGCATGACCGACGCGCGGCACTACGACGTCATCATCATCGGCACCGGCGCGGGCGGTGGCACCATCGCCCACCGGCTGGCGCCCACCGGAAAACGGATCCTTCTGCTCGAACGCGGTGACTACCTGCCCCGCGAACGCGACAACTGGGAATCCACCGCGGTCTTCGTCAAGGGCAAGTACCGCGCACCGGAGTTCTGGTACGACAAGGACGGAAACCAGTTCCCGCCCGAGGTCAACTACTACGTGGGCGGCAACACCAAGTTCTACGGCGCCGCGCTCTTCCGGCTGCGCCCCGAGGACTTCGGGGAACTCCGCCACCACGACGGCGTCTCCCCGGCCTGGCCGCTGAGCTACCAGGACCTCGAGCCGTACTACACGCAGGCCGAACACCTCTACCGCGTCCACGGCCGGCACGGCGAGGACCCGACCGAGGGTCCCACCAGCGCGCAGTACGCCCACCCACCGGTCCAGCACGAGCCGCGCATCCAGCAGCTCAGCCACGATCTGGAGAAGCAGGGACTGCACCCCTTCCACCTCCCGATCGGGGTCGACCTCACCCAGGACGAGAGGGGCCGCGCCACCCACACCAGCGCCTGCATCCGCTGCGACCGCGTCGACGGCTTCCCCTGCCTGCTCGGCGCGAAGTCCGACGCGCAGGTCATCTGTGTCGACCCCGCCCTCGAACACCCCAACGTCGAGCTGGTCACCCACGCGGACGTGCGGCGCCTCGCGACCGACCCCACCGGCCGCAGCGTCACCTCGGTCGTCGCGACGGTCGGCGACGGGGACGCCACGACCGTGGAGTTCAGCGCCGATGTCGTGGTCGTCGCCTGCGGGGCCGTCAACTCCGCCGCGCTGCTGCTGCGTTCGGCCGACGACAAGCATCCGAACGGCCTGGCCAACAGCTCGGACGTGGTGGGCCGGTACTACATGCGGCACAACAACCTGGCCCTGATGGCCGTGTCGAAGGAACCGAACGACACCAGGTTCCAGAAGACCCTGGCCCTGCACGACTGGTATCTGGGAGCCGACGACTGGGAGTATCCCCTCGGCGGCATCCAGATGCTCGGCAAGTCCGACGCCGACCAGATCCACGGCGAAGCGCCCCGCTGGGCCGGAACCGTCGCCCCCGACATGCCGTTCGAGGTGCTCGCCCACCACGCGGTCGACTTCTGGCTGTGCGGCGAGGACCTGCCCGCCGCGGACAACCGCGTCACCCTGGACCAGGACGGCGGCATCCATCTGGCGCTCGACGAGAAGAACAACATCGCCGGGCTGCACCGCCTGCGGCACAGACTCCAGGGCATGCTCAGCCACTTGGGCATGCACGAACACCATCTGCTCGCGCACAGCATCTACCTGCACAAGGGCATGCCCATCGGCGCCACCGCGCACCAGGCGGGCACGGTCCGCTTCGGCCGTGACCCCGAGAGCTCCGCCCTGGACGTCGACTGCAAGGCCCACGAGCTGGACAACCTGTACGTCGTCGACACGAGCTTCTTCCCGAGCATCGGAGCGGTCAACCCGTCCCTGACCGCCATCGCCAATGCCCTGCGCGTCGGCGACCGCATCGCCGAACGACTGCGTTGACCTCACCCCTGCCCGGCGCGACCGCCGCTCGGCGCGCTCACATCGCGGCGGCGTCGACCAGGGAGAGGTCGGGCAGGTCGAGCGAGCAGATCCGCGCGGCCTCGTCGGCGGGCAGGCCGAAGTGGCGCAGCAGTCCCCGGACGACCAGGTCCGAGGACGTCGCGTCGTCGCGGTCGGGCTGCGCGTGCAGCAGGGAGCCCAGGGCCAGCTGTGCGCCGACCGTCATCGCCAGGGCGAGGTCCAGGTCCTCGACCTCGAAGCGTCCGGCGGCCGCCGCGGTGCGGATGTCGCGCCGTGCGCGCGGGGCCAGGCCCCGGTCGGAGTGGACCGCTTCCAGGCCGTGGTGCAGCAGGACGCGGCTGAGCTGCGGGTAACGGCGGTGCAGGCGGCCGGTCATACGGAAGCTCTGGGCGTACGCGACCGCGGGGTCCGCCAGGTCCGAGGTGAGGCGGTCCATGAGATCGCCGAACCACTCCAGCGCCTCCTCGACCGCGACGCGGAAGAGGTCCTCCTTGGTGTCGAAGTGGTTGTAGAACGTGCCGACCCCGACATCGGCGAGTTCGGTGATCTCCAGGACCGCGACGTCGGTCCGTCCCTCGGCCAGCAGGCGCTGCGCCGCGCACACCAGCGCGGCTCGCGTCCGCGCCCGCCGCTGGTCGGCGCGCCCGGGCGTGGTCTTGGCGGCCATCGCGTCCTCCGTCCCCGTACTCGGTTCACCTGCACTCTAGCCGCTCACCCCGGTTACCTGAATGTTTCGTCAGTTCTATTGACTGACGTCAGTCTCGGAAGTGACGATTTCATCAGGTCGGCGCGCTCGGTTTGCCGTCACCTGTCGTGTCGTAGCGCCGAAGCGGGAGAACCACTGGCATGAGCACCCTCGTCATCCTCACCTCCGTCCTGGCCGTCTGGTTCGCGCTGCTGGGCGTCGCCAAGGTGGTCGGCCTTCCCGCGATGGCGGAGCGGGCCGCGCATGTGGGCTTCAGCGGCCGGGACTACCGCGTCATCGGTTTCCTCGAACTCGCCGGAGTGGCCGGCTTGTTCGCCGGACTGGCGATCCCCGCCGCGGGGGCCGTCGCCGCCGCCGCCGCCGGGTTCCTGCTGCTGCTCGCCGGCGCGGCCTTGGCGCACCTGCGTGCCGGGGACCGGCTGCCCGCGCTGGCACCGGCGATCGGCTCGGCCGTCCTGGTGGTGGCCTACCTGATCGGTCTCTTCGGGAAATGACCGGTCTCCTCAAGAGCCAGGCGCGCGACCAGTACCGGGACGTGTACGCGCAGGCGCAGCCGCGGGTGCCGGAGCGCGTGCTCACCCTCTCCGGCGACCTCAGCCGTGACCTGGGCGCGGTGTACGGCGTGGTCCGGCGACTGGACGACGGTACGGCGTGGTCCGGCGACTGGACGACGGCGTGCCGCGACCGGGCGACCCGTCGGCCGCCGCGCAGGAGTGCGTCGACGAGCTGTGGGAGGTCCACTTCGTGGTGCGCTCTCCCGAGGCGGCGGCGCTGGTGGAGCGCGTCCCGGCCGGAATGCGCCCGGCTCGCGACCGGCGCTCGACCGGCTGATCCGCTGGAAAATTCCGCTTCTCTGCGGTTCCCTATTCGCCGACGAGGATCGATGTGTGAAATTCCGCTAGCAGAAAGCGGATGAACTCGTCAATGGATTGTCGGTGATCTGTGGAATCAGGCAATTGATCATGATGTCGTGCCATCATGATGCGTCCATGGAACGGGTGTTGCGTGCGGCGGTCGTCTGCGACTGCCGGGCATCGCTGTGCCCGGACCGAGGCGGCGAATCGGGGGAGTGGACGAATGACGGGGGCCTGTGATCCACAGGCTGCCTGCCCGGTGTGTGCGACCCCGGATCAGCGGATCGATTTCTGTACGGTCTGCGGTTGGCGCCTTCATGGCGAGCCGGTACTGGGGGAGTTGACCGCGCGGGACCTGGAGGTCGCGGAGGCGGCGCTCCTGGCGGCCGAACACGCCTGGGACGTCCGGGCCGCGGCGCTGTCGGTCCGCGGCCCGGACGACGGCCGACGGGTCGCGCAGGTGACCAGAGGAGGTCCGCCGAGGCGGAGCGAGGAGCGGCCGCCCGGCAACGGTCCAGCGGGCCGCCGGATTCCGTCCGGACCCGGTGACCTTCTCCACGGGCTCCACCGCGGCCGCTTCAAGGAATTGTCGTTCGTGGAATTCACGGCCGACGGCCCGCACGTGATCCGGGTGACCGTCGGCGAGGCGGGAATCCCGGTGCAGAACGACGCGGGAAGCATGGCATGGAATTCCGTCGTGCCCATGTTCGAATTAGAGGAGGCGGTGTGCCGATTCCAGCTCGCGGGAGGAATAGGAACCCTGCCGCCCGTGGACCGCGCGGAATTCGACGCCGCCGTGCTGCGATGGCTCACGGCGAACCTGCCGGCCGTTCCCGACCCCCCGGTCGTCCTGCTGCGGCCCCCGCCCGGATGGGAACTGCTCGAACGCGCGACCGCCGTCGTACGAGACGCCTGCGCTCCCCAGGTCGAACTGCACCCGGGCAGCGCGGAGCCGCCCGACGGCGGACCGGCCCGCCGTACGACCCCCGACGCGGTGCGCCGTCTCCTGCGCACCCTGCCGCTCCTGGCCGACCACACACTGCTGCTGGCCCGCGCCGACCGTGACACCGGCGCCGTGCACCCCCACAGCCATGTGCTCTTCCCCGCGGGCTCCCGGCTCCGCCCCGGTGAGACCGCGACCGCCGAGGTCACCGTGTACGGCGGAGTCACCGGCGGCGACGCCCTGCACCTCCCCGTGCTGGCCGGAGCGCCCGCCGCCGACGGGACCGGCGCGCCGCCCGTGAGCCTGCACCGGGTCGACGCCGGGGCACTGGAACCGGTACGGCTGACCTTCGTGCTCCGCGGACCGGGGGAGGTGGACCTGCTCGCCCCCCGCACCCGCCCGTCCGGCGGGGACGGGCGGCCGGCCGCCGTCGACGTGCCGGGCCTGCTCGCCGCCCTGCCGCGGCGGATCGTGCGCCCGCCGCGCCTGGAACTGTTCCTCACCGTCGAACTCAGCGGCGCCGACCGGGCGGAGACCGAGGAACGCCTCGCCTTCGTACGGGACGTCGCCGGCCTGCTGGCCCGCAGCGACCGCGCCGGCACCGCGATCCGCGTCTCGGCCGTCGGCCACTACGACCACTCCGTCTACGAGAGCACCTGGGCCAGGGAGGGCACCCTGCTGCGGGCACCCGTCCTCGCGCGGCCGCCCGCCGAGCTGCCGGCCGCCCTGGCCGGATGGACGCACGCCCGGCGCCGGCAGGACACGGTGTCGTCCCTGGAGGACGCGCTGCGCGAAGTGGCCCGGCTCGTCCCCGCCGGCCCGGGCGCCGAGGACGTACGGCGGGTGGTCCTCGTCGTCGCCCGCCGCCCGCCCGCACCGGCCCGGCAGCACGGCATCGTCCCGGCCTGCCCCCAGGGCGCCGACTGGCGGACGGCCCTCGACCGGCTGCGTTCCTGCGGCGTACGGGTGATGACCCGGGCGGACCCCGCGGACGGGCCGCCACCGACGGACCGTCCGGGCCGCGCCGCCCGACGCTACGCCGACGAGGCCTGGCACACCCTCGGCGCCGACGGGGTCTTCCGGCCCGGCACCGACCCGGCGGCCGCCGTCGCCCGGAGCCTCGCCCCGTCCTGGCGGTCCGAGGGCCCCGACAGCCCTCTCGCCTTCACCGCTCCGCTCATGTGACACCACCCCGGGCGTCCCTCCGCCCACCGCGCCCCGGTACGAGGAGAGTTCATGTCCGATCTCTACGACCCGAACAAGAAGGAGCCCGGCGGCCCGTCGTCGACGGGCACGACCGGCCCGCGGGACACGGTCCCCGGCGCGCGTGTCCCGGAGCCCCCGCCGGCGGCCCCCGCGACCGCGCCGGGCGGGGACGTTCCCCCGCCGCCGTCCAGGCCGCCGAGGCATGCCCCGGCGGGCGAGCGCGGCGCCCCGGAGCCCCTGCCGGTACCTGATTCCGTGCCCGTCTCGGAACCCGAGCGGATCCCGACCGCCAGGCAGGGGGACGGCACCGCCGCGGGCCGCATCAGAATCGGCCTGTGGGGCGCGCCCCGCTCGGGCAAGACGACCTATCTGGCCGCCCTGCCGATCGCCGCGGTCCAGTACCAGCGGCACCACGAGGGCAGCTGGCACATCAGCGGCATGACACAGGAGGCCAACGCCTTCCTCACCCAGGGCGTGGACCTGCTGACCCGGCAACGGACCTTCCCCCAGGCCACCATGGGCGTCCAGGGCATGGCCTGGTCCCTCCAGGGGCCGGAGGAGAAGGGACGGCTGGGACTGCGCACCCGGCGGCCCAACTTCGTGCTGGACATCCAGGACGCGGCCGGAGAGGTGTTCCGCCACGACCACCCCCAGCAGGCCCAGCTCGTCGGTCAGCTCGCCCGCTCGCACGGGCTGATCTACGTCTTCGACCCGGTCGGCGACGCCGAGGAGGCCACCGAGAGCTTCAACTACCTCCAGGCCACCCTGACCCAGCTGACCGCGCGCGTCCGGGACCGGGACGAACTCGTCGACGGCAAGCTTCCCCATCATGTGTCCGTCTGCATCGCCAAGTTCGACCACCCGGACGTCTTCCGGCCCGCGGTCGAGGCGGGCTGGGTCACCCAGGACACGGTGGGCTCGGAGCTGCCCCGCGTGCCCCGGGAACAGAGCGAGAAGTTCTTCCAGTGGATGTGCGACGACTTCCGCGGCTCCAACGCCCGGCTGGTGCGTGACGCCCTGTACTCCCACTTCGACCCCAAGCGCATCTCCTACTACGCGACCTCCGCCATCGGCTTCCGGCTGAACCCCCGGCACGTCTTCGACTACGGGGACTACGTCCAACCGGTCTCGGTGGACGGGGCGTTGCACCTGCGCACCTCCCCGGTGCCGATCAACGTCCTGGAGCCGCTGATCGACCTGGAGAGCCGGATCCACCGGGACCGCGGCCGGGGCGGGCGGCGCGGAGGGAAGCGGCGGTGAACGAGAGCCTCGGAGAGGAACGACTGACCGCGCACTGGGCGGTGCTGGGCAAGCATCCGGGGCAGACCATGGGCTACGAGCTGCTGCGCAGCAGCCTTCCGGACGACGACCGGGCGGGCACCTACCTCTGGAAGGCCTCCGCCACCGGCGCGCCCGGCGGCCGTGATCCCGAGGGCGACCTGCCGTGGCGGGTGTTCCTCGGCGGGACGGACACCCACCCGGAACCCGTCTGCGCCTGCGTGGAGACCAGCTGGGACGGGGGCACCGACGGCACCGGTGCCCCCAGCTACACCTGGCGGCTCTCCCTCCTGGAGTGGGCGCAGGCGGGCCGGGCCGCCCTGACCTGGACCGGGATCGACCGCGCGCTGCTGACGGCTCCGCCCACCCTGCCCGGCGGCGCGGTCCCCCTGACCGTGGCCGTGCCGCGCACGCCCGCCGCCGAACTCGCCGACGTCGTCGACCGGTTGGGCTTCGACTGGGCGGCCGGCGTGGCCGCGCTGCTGCTCGCCAACCGGCAGGTGGCGATCACCCCGGGACCGGACGCGCGACTGCCGGACGTCTCCGGCCGCGTCCAGGTCCTCGACGCGGTCTGCTCCCTCCTGCCGTACGCGTGCCGGGCCTGGCTCAGCGCCGCGACCTGGACCGGCCAGTCGCAGCACGACCTGAGGCTGTTCTTCGCGTCCGCGGCACGCACGGGCCAGGCCGGGGCGGTGCTCGGCGGAAGCCCGCCGGAGGAGCCCCGCGAGGAGGCCGCCCGGGCCTATCTGCAGGGGCTGCGCAGACTGCGGACGAAGACCGAGGACACCGCCGCGATCGTGGAGCATCTGCTGACCGAGACGGAACCGGTCACGGCCCCGCGTCCCGGGGCGGCCCTGCGGGTCCTGCGCGAGGCCGACCTGCTCGACTCGGTGGTCGAGGAGATCCGCGCGGGCGGCGGGGAGACCGAGGACGTCCGACGGGTCCTGCAACGGTGGCCGGTCGACTCCCTCGACGAACACCGGCTGGGCGCGCTGACCCTGTTCCTGGTCCGCGGCGCGCACGACGGCGACGCGGCCGCCGGGAGCCTGCTCGGCGAGCACTGGACCGAGCGCATCCGGTCCCTGCTCGTCCGGGAGGTCCTCATCGACGCGACCCCGGCCACCTCCTTCGAACGGGCCGAGCGCTACCTGGGCGCCCTCCACCACACCGTCGAGGCGTACCGCCCCGGCATCTTCGGCGAACTGTTCGACGCCCTGGTCGAGGCCCGCGAACCGACGCACGAATGGACCGGGACGCTCATCTACATGGCCGAGAACGAGTGGGGCCGCAGCACGGACCTGGCCGACCACCTCCTCGTGCACCGGTCCGCCATCGGCCGGGCATGGCTCACCTGCCTGCTGAAGCACAAGGAACGCCGCCTGGACCCGCTGCACCGGCTGGTGCGCAGCGCGCGGGACGGCATGGTCACGGACGTCGTCCCCGGCTGGCTGCGCTTCGCGGCCGTGCTGCTCGGCGACGCCCGGGGCCCTGCCACCTCCACGGACGCCGCCGACTTCGCCGAGGCCGTCGACGGAGGCTGGCGGATCACCCTGGAGATCGCCCGGGACCAGCGGCGGCCCGAGGTGCTCGGTCTGATGTGGCCGCGGCTGTGGCGCGTCGCGCACGCGGAGCGCGGACTGAGGGAAGCCGTGGAGCGGCTCGTTCCCGTCGAGGAGCCGCAGCCCTCCGCAGAGGTGGCCGCCGACGCAGACCTCTTCTGCGCGGCCGTCCGGGGCGGAGCCGCGACCGGGATGCCCCGGCTGGAGCTGCTCCCCGGGACCGCGGACCTGCGGACCTACGCGTCCGCCCTGGTCCGCCGGATCCACTCCGACGGGGAACTCCGGAGGCTGGCCGTCGAGGCGCTGCTGAGCGGGGAGCCCTCCCGGCGGACGTGGGAGGTGATCGAACAGCTGTGCCGCGCCCTGCCGGACAGCTTCCTCGGCCAGCTGTGCGACGAACTGCACGGGCGGCTCACCGGACGGGGGAGACCCCTCAACGATCTCGACGTTCCCGAGTACCTCATGGCCGAGCTGGCCAGGCGGTACGACCTGGGCTGGCTGCGGCCGGTGCACGCCTTCCGGAAGGCGGCACACGACCGGGCGCCGTACCCGGAGCTGGCCCGGATCGTCCTGGACGCGCTCGGACAAGGGCGGCGTCCGCCCGCACAACTGCTGGACGCGATCGCCGCCTGGACGCTCGCGGAGGGGCCGTACGGTCTGGAGCAGGTCACCCTGTACATGGACGGCCGGGCGGCGGACTGGCCGGGGATGGAACTGTACGCGGCCGTCGCCCGCGGGGACCGGCACGGAGAACTGCGCGACCTGCTGGTCGAGTACAGCGAGAACCAGAAGGCCCGGCAGGACTGGATCCTGAGGGAACTGCGGCGCCGGCCGGAACCCTCGGACACCGCGCCCGCACCCGGGCCGGAGCGCCGCGGCATGCTCCAGAAGGTGGCTCGGCTGTTGCCCGGGGGATCCCGATGACGACGCCCGCCGCCCCCGCCATCGCGGTCGACGCCGGCACACGGTTCCTGCGCATCGCGCGGACCCGTGCGGACGGGACACCGGAGTTGGTGGAGCTGCCCGGGACGGTGCCGGGCGAGGGGCTGCCCACCCCCGCCGGCGTGCGCGGCGACCGGGCGGCCGCGCTGAACGTGGCGTACACCGCCTACCGCGAGCACTGCGGCCCGCCCGGCCGGGTGGTGCTGGTCGTCCCGGCGCGGGACCGGGCCGTACCGCCCGGGGACGGCCCGGTGCCGCGGCCCCGGCTCCTGGGCGCCCCGCACGCGGTGCTGGCCCTGCTGCGGCACGCCGGCACCCCGACGGCGTCCCGTTGGGTGGTGTGCGCCCTGGGCGCCTCGGCTGCCGAGGTCACGGAGTGCGCCGTGGTCGGCGGCTCCGTGGCCGTGACCGGCGCCGCCCGGTACGCGTCGGACTCCGGCGGCTACGGTGCCGCCTTCGACACGGCGGTGCTGACCGGTGCGGGGCTGCCTGACGACGACCCCGAGGTGCTGCGGCAGCTCGGCCGGGCCAGGGCGGAGAACGCCCGGCGCATCGAGGCCGTCCTCGACCGGATGGCGGACCGGCCCGACCGGGCCTGCCGGATCGCGGACACGGTGGTCCACGAGGTGGCAGGCCGGGAGATCACCGCCGGCCTGCTGCACCGGGCGCTGGACCGCCTCACGCACGGCCTCGACCGGGCCCTGGACGGCCTGCCGGCGGCCCCGGGCACCGGCGCGGACCCGTCCCGGCCACCGGTGATCGCGGTGGGCGGTCCGGCCCGTTCCGGGGCGCTGCTGCGGCACCTGACCGGCCGTCTGGGCCGGCCGGTCCCGCTGCCCGGCGGGACGGACCCGGCGCTGGCCGCCGTGTTCGGGGCCGCGCTGGTCGCCGGCGGGCACGTCGACCCGGCCGACCGCTATCCGCACGCCGTCGCCGTGCGCGTCCACCGGACCGTGGCCGGCCGGCCACGGGACGAGCACCTGGTGATCAGCCCGCCCGGGACGCTGGAGCCGGGCGGCGCCACCGTGTTCGCCGAGGCCGACGGGGAACGCGTGCGGGTCCGGACCGGCCCCGCCGACGGGACCGGCGGACGCGAGGTCCGGATCGAGGTCGGCGAGGTCGGTGAGGTCGGCACCGGAGCCACCGCCCCGGCCGGTGTGGTGCGGATCCCCCCGTCCGGCGACGGAGCGTGCTTCCACGTCGGCGTGCGCGTCGCCGTCGACGGGACCGCCCGCCTCGTCCTGCACCCGCTCGACGGGAGCCGTCCCGGCACACACCCGGCCACCGCCCACCGGCCCGCGAAGTACCTGCCCGAAGAGTTCCCGCCCGCAGAGTTCCGCTCCGAAGAGTTTCCGCTGGGCGTCCTGCCGGCCGATCTCCGGCCCGACGCCCGCCCCGACCCCCAGCCCGACACCCAGGGAGCCCGTACGTGAAGCGATCCGCCTGGTCACCGCGCAGGGCGACCGCGCTGCGGCGCGGCGCCGCCGTGGCAGCCGCCGCCCTGCTGGCCGTCCTGCCCGCGGCCGCCGCCCCGGTGGCCGCCGCCGAGGGACCGACCCGCGCCGAGATCTACCGGGAACTCGGCGTGGCCGATCAGCCCGTCGACTACGTCGTCCTGGTGGACACCTCCGGCTCCATGGCCGCCGAAGGCCGTTACGACACCGTGCGCTCGACCCTGCGCAGCTTCCTGGCCGGACTGTCCGCCGCGGACCATGTCGCCCTCGTCGCCTTCGACGACAGCCCCGACATGCGCTACATCGGGTCGGCCGGAGACGCGGCGAAGATCGTCTCCAAGCTGCCCCCGGCACCCGACCCGGACGGCGGGACCGACATCGGCGCCGCCCTGGACCGGGCCCTGCGCGAACTCGAACGCACCGACGCCGCGAGCGTCGCCTCCGTGGTCCTGCTGACCGACGGGGCCCACGAACCACCGGCGGGCACCGACTACCCCAAAGCGGCCGGCGCCCCCTGGAACGCCCTGCGCGAGCGGGCCGAGGCCCTCGGCAAGCGCGTCGAACTCGCCGGATACGCGCTGCCGCTGGGCAGCGGTGCGACCGGGGCGGACCTGCTCGGGAACGTCGTCGAGGACACGACCGTGCTGCGCCCGGAGAACATCGAGGACCTCAGCGGGTACCTGCGGCGGGCCGGGGACAGCACCCGCGCCCGGTCGGCGGCGCTGCTGCTCGCCGAGGACAAGGGAAAGGGCGTCGAGGCGTCCTGGACGGACACCGGCGTCCGCGACCTCACCGACCACTCCGCCACCGCCTCCGTCACCCTCCGGTCGGCCACCCGGCACGTGCCGCTGACCGTGAGCGACGTGCGGGTCTCCGTGGCCGGTGTGCCGCTCGACGTCACCGGCGTACCGAAGCGACTGACCCTGGAACCGGGAGAGTCCCGGACGTACGCCGTACGCCTGGAAGGCGGTCTTCAGCCGGGCGGACTGCCCTACCGGCGGCCCGTGGACGACGAGGCCGCGCTGCGGGTGTCCGGTCAGGTGTCCTCCCCGTGGCAGCAGCCGCTCGCCCCCGAGGCGGAGCCGGCGGTCCCCGACGAGGTCGTGGTCACCGGCGGTCCCCTTTCGGTGCGGGCCGAGGTCGGCTCGGAGGCCTTCCTGCCGGCCGCGGTCTCGGCGCTGGTGGCGGCCGTGCTGGCCGGCGTGCTGTGGTGGCTGAGCGTCCACCGGCCCCGGACGCGCGGGGTGCTGACGGTCGTTCCCGTCTTCGGCACGGAGATCCCGGAGCGGATCGCGCTGGCCGGGAGGAGGAGGGTCACGTTCGTGTCCCGCGCGGGCGGGCACGGCACGGTGCACGGCCGGCGCCGACGGACGGCCGACGGCCGCCGGGTCGATCTGCTGATCCGCTACACACCGGACGGCGCTTCAGGACGGCCGAACCAGGTGATCTGCGGGCCGGGGGCCACCGTCGTGGTCGGTGGTCTGTCGTTCACCCATCTGCCGCACGAACCGGCCGACGGCCCCGGCTCCCCAGCCACCGCCGTCGCACCGGGTGCCGGGCGGCCCTGATGGCCGCGCAGCCGCCGCTCAACGTGGCGGCCACCCACGTCGGCACCCGGGCGCTCGGGCCCGGCCTCCGGTCGGCGGTATGGGTGCAGGGGTGCCCGTTCCACTGCGCCGGGTGTGTCGCCCCGGAGTGGATTCCCGACGAACCCGCGCGGCAGGTCCGTCCCGGGGAGCTGGCGGCCGAGCTGCTCGCCGAGCCCCGGGTCACCGGCCTGACCCTGTCGGGAGGCGAGCCGATACAGCAGGCGGCCGGACTGGCCGCGATGGTCCGGCGGGCGCGGGAGATCCGGGACGTCTCCGTGATCTGCTTCACCGGCCATCGCCTGGAACGGCTGCGGGACCGGCCGCCGTCGCAGGGCGTACCGGACCTGCTGGCCGTCGTCGACGTGCTGATCGACGGGCTGTACGTGGCCGGGCTGAACGACGGGCGTGGCCTGCGCGGCAGCACCAACCAGCGGGTCCACCACCTCACCCGACGGCTGGCGGACAGCGGATACGACTTCGCGCACCGGGCCCGCGACGCGGAGATCGCCGTCGACGGCCCGCGGGCGCTGCTCATCGGGGTGGCGCCGAAAGGGTTCCCCGCGGTGTTCGAGACAGCGGTCGACACCCTCCGCGCCCGGATGTCGGGAGCGGACACCGACAGCCCGACCCCGAGCCCTGCTCCGGGTCCGGGGCCGAATCCAGGAGAGGAAGGCCGGCCATGAGCGGCAGGAAACGCATTCAGGTCGACGAGTCGGAGTGGTACCGACTGCAGCAGAAGGCACGGCAGCTGCGGGAGGTCAAACGGGACATCCCCCGGCTGTTCGACGACGTGCGGGCACAGACCCGCGCCGACATCGACCGGGCCTTCACGTCCGTGCGGGAACGGCAGCGCCGTCAGCAGGAGGCGGTCGACCGGCTGAGCGACCGGACCCGCCGCATGGAGGCGGACACCACCCGCAGGCTCCGCGAACAGGCCGACCGTCTGCACCAGGACCTCCGGGAGACGGCCGGCCGGATCGAGGAGGACACCCGGCGGCGGCTGGAGCGGCAGCGGGCGGAGACCGAGCGCGCCCTCGCCGCCGAGCGGGCCGAACGTCGCGCCGAGGCGGCCCGGCTCACCCAGGAGATCGACGCGCTCAAGGAGGACCAGGCGGACGCCGAACGCACCGTGCGCACCTGGCTGGCGGACGCCCGCACCATGGCGGACCTCGTCGACGCGGAACTGCCCCACGACCGGTACGCGCCCGGCCGGCTCGGCCGGCTGCGCCGCCGGATCGCCACGGCCGAGGAGACCGCCGCCGCGGGCCGCTTCGACGCCGCTCTCGCCGTCGCCCAGGAGACGTTCCACCGGCTGAGCGATCTGCGGGTGGACATCGAACAGCGGGAGCTGGAGCGTTGTCTCGCCCAGAAGGAGGCGGTCGAGGCCCTGGTGCAGGTGGAGACCCTGGCCGAGGAGAACCGGCAGCGACCGGTCGTCGGACCGGACGCCGAGACCATCGCCGGACATCTGCTCGATGTCGCGCACTGGTCCGAGGGCGAGTACGACCGGGTACGGCAGGACACCACCCTGGCCCTCACCCGCGCCCGTGACCCGCACACCGGCGTCGAGGATCTGCACGCCCTGCGCGACGAGGAGGCGCCCCGGCTCGAGCGGAGCCTGGGCGAGGCCGTCGAGCGGGCCGGCATGCGCCAGCTCACCTCGCAGATGCGGGTGAACCTGGCCGACGTCGTGGCCGACACCCTCGCCGAGGTCGCCTTCTACGACCTGGTGGAGGAGAAGTCCGGATACGACGACGGCGACCCGCGGGGAGCGTTCCGGCTCCAGCTGCGCAACGAGGCCACCGGCAACGAGATCACCGTCGAGATCGAGCAGGCCGGCCGGGACTCCGACCAGTGCGTGATCCGCGTGGTGTCCCACGACCACGACATCACCGCCGAGGCCGAACTGCGGCAGCGGGCCGACGCCGTGTACCAGGCGCTGCGGGAGCAGGGCGTGCCCGTCGGGCTGGACGCGTCGGCGCCCCGGGCGGAGCCCCGCTTCCCCGGCCAAGCGGCAGCCCCCGCGCAGGAGCGGCCTGAGCCCCGGTCGGACCCGTCGGGCCCGACGGTCCCGACCGGCCGTGAGGACCCCGGCGTATGAACGGAAGCCGGACCAAGGGGAGCCGTCCGCCCCTTCCGTCCCGTCCACCCGGGACGGAACGGCTCGCCCCCGCGGCCGTCCGCACCGGCGAACCCTTCACCGTCCTGCACGGGCCAGGCGTGGGCGACGTCTTCGTCGACAGCGCCGCCCAGGTGTGCTCCATGGAACAGGCCCTGTGGCGCATGCTGCGTTCCGCCGGGTTCGAGCGGATCGTCTTCAGCACCCTGAGCCACCCGGTCTACTTCCGGGACAGGTCCTCGTGGGATCTGTCCCGGCGCCCGGCCGGCCGTACCGCGCAGCCGGCCGGCCCGCCCGGGACGCGCACCATGCGCCACGCCCGGCTGCGAGGGCCCCTCGGCGCCACCCAGCTGCTGGGCGGCGCCGTATCCCGGCCGGCGGCCGAACCCGCCCCGGGCCCGGGCCGGGACGCCGGTGCGACACTCGCGTCCGGGATCTCCGACCCGTTCGGGGTGATGACCCTCACCGCTCATCTCCGCGCCCCGCGCCACCGTACGGCCGTGGTCTTCCCGCACGCGGACGAGTTCCTGCTCCTCAACCAGGCCCCGCGGCAACTGGCCGGCGCCATGGCCGAATGGGCGGCCGACACCGTCGAGGGAAACCAGTGGATCCTCGTGTTCCGCAGGCCGTCCCTCAACGCGGTGGCCGAGTTTCTCGCGGGGCTCGGACGCTATCCGCAGCTGGAGACCTTCGTGCACGAACGGCGGGACGAGCCCGCCCGCGGCGGCACCTTCCGGGTCGGCCTGCCCCAGACGGCGGAACTGGAGCGGCTGGTGCACTCGGTACGGCTGTGCAAGGGGCTGCCGGTCGAGTGGCGGGACCTGGACCGGGTGGTCCGGGCGATGGCGGGCCAGCCCGAGACGGCCCGCATCTGGCGTGAGCGCCTCGAACAGCTGGCGGCGGCCGGGACACCGCTGAGCCACGCCTCGGTACGGCCGTGGGTGGGCGACGCCCCGGCCGACGAACGGACCCCCTGGGAGCGCCTGGCCGCGATGCCCGGCATGGAGTCGCTCGTACGGCGGTTCGAGGACATGCGGGCCGAGCGGGACGCGGCCGAGGAACTGAAAGCCCGCGGGCTGGCCTCGCGGAGTGAACCGCCCGCCCGGCACCTGGTGTTCACCGGCAACCCCGGCACCGGGAAGACGACCGTGGCCCGGCTGGTCGCCGAGATGTACCGCGACCTGGGGGTACTGAGCCGAGGCCACTGCGTGGAGGCGAAGGTCGGCGACCTGGTCGCTGGTTACGTCGGGCAGACCGCCGGGAAGACCGACGCGCTGGTGGACCGGGCGCTGGACGGCGTGCTGTTCATCGACGAGGCGTACGGGCTCAGCGACCAGCGGGACGGGTTCGGTGGCGAGGCCGTCCAGGCGCTGCTCAAGCGTATGGAGGACGACCGGGGCCGCCTGGTGGTCGTCGTGGCCGGCTACCCGGAGAAGATGAAGGAGTTCCTCGAGGCCGACCCCGGCCTCAAGGGCCGGTTCCCGCTGACCAACGTCGTCGAGTTCCCCGACTACGGCCCCGGCGTCCTGCACACCATCCTGCTGCGCCGCCTGGACGACCACGGCCTGCGTCCCGGTCAGGAGGCGGCTCGGGCACTGTGGCAGATCGTGCAGGGCATGCACCGCTCCCGCGACGAGGGCTTCGCCAACGCCCGGGAGATGCGCACCCTCGCCGACGCCGTCCGCACCCTGTGGGCCGTACGCGTCGGACGGGACGTGGAACAGCCCGTCGTCGTCGACGACATCCCCGAGACGTACCAGGGCCACCTGCCGCGCGCGGCGCCCGAGCCCGCCGCACTGCTGGCCGGCCTCCGCCGGTACGTCGGCTTGGAGCAGGTCCACGGGGAGCTCACCGGACTCGTGAACCGGCTGAGGATGCGTCAGGAACGGGGCAGGGAGGCCTTCGCCCCGCCCCACCTGCTGTTCACCGGCCCTCCGGGCACCGGCAAGACCACGGTGGCGCGGCTGCTCGGCGAGCTGTTCCGCGCCATGGGGCTGCTCCGCAAGGGCCATGTCGTGGAAGTGACCCGCACCGACCTGGTGGCCGGGTACGTGGGCCAGACCGCGGGCCTGGTCCGCGACGCCGTCGAGCGGGCGCTGGACGGGGTGCTGTTCATCGACGAGGCCTACAGCCTCGTCCGGGACGTCGGGGGACAGGGCGGTTTCGGCGCGGAGGCCGTGGACACCCTGCTGCGTGAGATGGAGCACCGGCGTGGCCGGCTCGTCGTGATCGCGGCCGGCTACCCCGGGGACATGGAGCGGCTGCTCGACTTCAATCAGGGACTGCGGTCACGGTTCGCCACCCAGGTGGCCTTCCCCGCGTTCCGCCTCGACGACCTGGTGGAGATCCTCCGCCGGATGGCCGCCGAGGGCGACTACACCCTCGGCACCGGGACCGCGGAACGCGCCCGGCAGTGGCTCGAAGAGGCCCGGCGGCTCCGTCCGGACTCGTTCGGCAACGCCCGCGAGGTGCGCAGGCTGCTGGAGCACATGGAGGGCCGCAAGGCGGCACGGTGGGAACAGGGCGTCAAGGGACCGGAGTATCTGCCCGAGGACGTCCCGGGGCCGCCGCGGCCGCAGGGCTGAGCGCGTGCCGGAGCCACCGCGGCCTCAGGTCTGAGCGGCTGCCGGAGCCGCAGCTGCCTCAGGCCTGAGCGCGGGTGATCCGTGTTCTGCCGTCCTGCTCACCGCCCCGTTCCTGACGCTCCGTCAGGATGCGGCTCAGGATCCCGTCCGCCTCGGTCAGCCGCTGCTCGACGGCACGGGTGAGGGTCTCCACCTCCTCCAGGGCGAGGCCGTGCTCCTGCCCGAGGCCTCCGGTGTCCGCGCCGGCGGCCTCGCGCAGGGCCTGCGCCAGCTCACGGTCGGCCCGGGCGTGGCGGGTCAGGGACGCGAACACCGTCTCCCGCTCCTGCTGAGCGCGTTCCAATCGGCCTTGACAGGCCGTGAGTTCACGGGACCCCTCGCTCAAGTCGCGCTCCACGGCCGCCAGCGCCCGCTGCGCCGCCGCGACCTCCTCCAGCGTCTGTCGGGTCCGCGGCTCCAGTACGGCGAGCTGCTGCGCGGTGAGCCGCAGCAGGGCCTCCGTCCCGGTGCGCAGCTCACGGTCGGCCGCCCCGAGATCCCGGCCGCGGAGCTCCCGCAGCCGTGCGTCGACGACCTCCCGCTGTGCCTGGAGGTCGTCCAGTTCCAGCACCAGCCGCTCCAGCCGCCGTAGTTCGTCGGCCTCCCGCCGCAGCTCCTCGTGTTCCGCCAGGCGGTGGCGCAGCTCCTTCTCCCGCGCCGCGAGCTCCTCCAGAACCGCCCGCTCCGACGCCACCCGCTCGGCCACCGTGACGAGTTCGTCCATCAGGTCCCTGGTGCCCCGCGCCACCCGCTCCCCGGGCCGGGCCGCCGCCAGCAGAGCGGGCAGTGCGTCGGCGAGGTCACGGGCGTCCGCGAGCGCGTCGTCCAGCGCGTACAGGGCGGTCAGGGCGTCGGCTCCGTCGGCATCCTGGGTGTCGGGGGTGTCGGGGGTGTCGGGGGTGTCGGGGGTATCCGGGGTGTCCGGGTTCTCTGGGGCATCATCTGCGGTGCAGTCGCCGGATGCGCGATCCGGCCGGCCGAGTGCGTCGGCGGCCCACCGGACGGCGTGTCCCAGCACGTTCATCGCCGTCTCCCGGTCGGTGCGACCGGAGTCCGCCAGCGCGTCCGCGATCCGCTGCCTGCTGTCGCGCATGATGCCCCCTCGTGGAACCTCGGCGGGGCCGCTCGGCGGCCCGCGCCGTCCTGATCGTCAGCGTATTGCCGGAGACCGGGCCCCGGAGGCCACTCGCTGAACTACCGCCTCGGTGTCGAAGGCTTCGCCCGCATCGAGGGCGGACCTCACGGCCAGGAGGCCGGTATCAACTGGGCCCGGTACGCCGACGCGACGGGTAGGGGCCCACCGCGGTGTGGACGAGCCAGCCCGCTGCCGCGCCGACTGCGTACCAGAACAGGTCGGGTGGATTGAAGGTGGAACCGAGCACGAGGCGGGCGACGGCGCTGCGCTGGGACAGCTCCGCCGTCACCTCGCTGAGTTGGAGGAACTCGACCCCCCAACTGACGGCCAGTGCGCTTCCGGCGGCCGTCAGGGGCGTCGCTCGTGGCGCCACCAGAACGACGAGGGCGAGAAGCAGGACGGTGTACAGCGCGTCTCCGCCGTACTTGGCCGGGCTCCCCGCGGCGACCGCCCGCAGTCCCAGCCCCGCGCCGACGGTCACCACCGCGGCCCCGGCCGCCGCCAGACGGATCCGTGCCGGTTCGACGGCGTGGTCATCGGTTTCATTGGTTCCGGGGATGAGGGACACAAGGGCATACTGCCGGACGTCTCTCCTCTCCCTTACGCAGTACGAGTGAATGAGCCGACTGTTCAGTTCGGGGCCGGTGGCGAGTCTTTTACGGTCTCTGAAGGGATCCGGGGCTGCAGGAAAAGGCCCTGCGGGCGGGGGACCGGTGGAAAGGCGCACCTGATGTCGGGGTTGGGGAAGTCGCCGGACGTGATCGAGGTCCGGGCGGGCCGTTGCCATCGGACCGGGGCGAGGGCCTGGGGCACGGTGGGCGTGGCCTGTTTCGTGGGAACAGCGCTGACATTCAGCGGGCCGTGGGTCACCGGGAGCGTGGCGGCGCGGATGGTGACTTTCGGGCCGTCCATCGGGTGTTGGGGGTTGGCGGTCTCCCTGGTGCTCCGTGCGTGGGGGGCCAGCGGGCGGGTGCGGACGCGTCTGCTGCTGTTGGGGGGCTCGGCGGTTGCCGGGGGTGTGTACCGGGGGGCGGTCAACGTGCTGTCGGCTCAGCCTCCGGGTTCGGGACGGGACGGGCGATCGCTGCTCGGTTCGGTGGTGGTCACCGGTGTGACGCTGGCGGTCGGCCTGGGGATGGCCGGTCTGGTGGTCGCGGCCGATGCCGGCAAAGGCCGGCGTGTGTTGCTGCGGCGCGTGCTTGACGGGATCGTCACAGCCGGGGCCGTGTTCATGACGGGATGGGTGCTGCTGCGGGGGGCCAGTGACGGCTGGCGGCTGGGGACGGGGATGGTCGGTGTCCTGTGGACCGCGGAGGTCGTGTTCCTCAGTTTTCTGTTCGCCCTGCGCCGTCTCGTACGGGGCGACCAGAGAGTCACCTTGTGGGTGGGGATCGTCGGGCTGTCCCTCATGCTGATCGGCGACACCCTGCGCCTGTGGACGGTCGGCCCGCACAGCCCCGAGGCGATGTCCTGTCAGCTGGCCGACACCTGCAATACCGCGGGCCTGCTGGTGGTCGCTGTCAGCCCTTGGGTGTCCGGCGGGGCGAGCGTCCTGGGCACTGCCCAGCCGACGTTGAGATGGGGGATGGAGGGTGCGGCGGCGTTCATTCCCCTGACGGTCTGCACGGTCACGGTGCTGGGATATGTGTTGGCTCCTCCCGCCCGAGACCCGGTGCCGCTGCTGGTCGGTGGGATGGCGCTGCTGAGCCTCTGGGCACGCCAGACGTTCCTGCCGAACGAGAACACCGGAAACGACGACTGAGTTCTCGCGCGGCTGTCCTCCCTGCTGGTGCGGACGGGGACCTGACCGGCCCCGGGCGCTGTCGGCTCCGGCTCCACCGAGAGGTCCCGAGCTGGGACCTGGTCACTCTCAACGACCACGCCATCTCGCCCGCGGGCCAGGAATTCATGGCCGAGCGCCCAGGCATCAGAATCACCACGGTCCCTGCCGCCCACGACGTGAGCCTCACCCGGCCCGATGCCGTCAACAAGGTTATTCTGGACGCGGTGGCGTCGGTCCGCCGACCACGCGAGGCCGCCAGGTGGCGGATGCGGTCCGGTCGGCGCACGCTGGAAACGGACCCAGCGTCGCCGCTGCGCCCATGTGGGTTCCTCCGGGCGCAGAGCGGGTGGGCAGCCGCAGCGAGGTCCTGTGGTGTTCGGCCCGCGCGGCGCTGAGCGCGCATCACTGCGACGAACTCGTCCGCGCGCAGTCCGGTTCCCGATCCGTGTTCCCATGCCGACCAGCGCCGAAGCCCTTGTCCAGGCGCCACACAGGCGGCGGGAGGAGGAGCGATGGCGCGGACAGAGCGGGAAGCTCCCTCACACCCCGTAGTGACCGGGGGCCCGCACCACTCGATGCGCGTGAATCCTCGTCCCGGGTGCCGGCCGCATGGTGAACCAGCAGCCAACTGAAGCCGCGCCGTGTCGGCACCTTCTGGAGGTTCATCATGAAAGACCTGCCCCCGCCGCCCACTCCCACCCTGGAGCCCGCGGCCAAGGAACTCGCCGACGCCACCGCGCCTCACCCCCGCATCTACGAGGTTCCACCCGCGCAGGGGCGTGACATCCTCGCCGGCCTGCAGACCGGCGAGGGCGTGGACAAGCCGAACATCGACGAGAGCTGGATCAGTGTCGATGCCGGCGAGTGGGGCACCGTCCGCGCCCGCATCGTCAAGCCCGAGGGAGCCGGGAACCCCCTGCCCGTCATCCTCTACATCCACGGCGCGGGCTGGGTCTTCGGCGACGAGAACACCCACGACCGCCTCGTACGGGAACTGGCCGTCGGCGCAGGCGCGGCCGCGGTGTTCCCCGTCTACGACCGGGCCCCGGAGGCCCGCTACCCCACCCAGATCGAACAGAACTACGCCGTGGCCCAGTGGGTCGTCGGCCACGGCGCCGAACACGGCCTCGACCCCTCGCGCATGGTCGTCTGCGGCGACTCCGTCGGCGGCAACATGTCGGCGGTCCTCGCCCAGATGGCCAAGGACCGCGGAGACATCCGCCTCGCCGCGCAGGTGCTGCTCTACCCGGTCACCGACGCCGACTTCGGGACCCCCTCCTATCTGCAGTTCGCCGAAGGCTACTACCTCACCCTGGACGGCATGATCTGGTTCTGGGACCAGTACACAACCGACCACGCCCAGCGCACGGAACGCTACGCGGCCCCGCTGCGCGCCTCCCTCGACGACCTCAAGGGCCTGCCGCCCGCCGTGGTGATCACCGACGAGGCGGACGTCCTGCGCGATGAGGGCGAGGCCTACGCGGCCCGCCTGCTGGAGGCCGGCGTCCCGGTCACCGCCGTCCGCGTTCTGGGCATGGTGCACGACTTCCTGATGCTCGACAGCCTCCGTGACTGCTACGCCACCAACGTGGCCCGCCGGATCGCCGTCGACGCCATCAAGGACGCCCTGCACGGCAACTGAGACCAGCACCACCCAGCCTCGGCAATAGCGCATGACCGGGCGCACTCCGCTCGCCGCCACCCAGGACCCTGGCGTCTGGCAGCAGATATTCAACTTCGACGACTACGGCGAACTGCTGGGCCTCGTCCACAACTCCCTGCTGGCCGGGGCACTTGTGGGCCTCGTGGGCGGTCTGGCGGGCGTCTTCGTGATCATGCGGGATCTGCCGTTCGCCGTGCACGGCATCAGCGAGCTGTCCTTCGCGGGCGCCTCCGCGGCACTCCTGCTCGGGGTCAACATCGTGGCCGGGTTCATCGCGGGTTCCCTGATCGCGGCCGGCGCCATCGGTGTGCTGGGCGTCCGGGCCCGGGACCGGAATTCGATCATCGGCGTCCTCATGCCGTTCGGACTCGGCCTGGGTGTGCTCTTCCTGTCCCTCTACAAGGGACGGGCCGCCAACAAGTTCGGGATTCTCACCAGCCAGATCATCGCCGTCGACACCCCGCAGATGACATGGCTCGTCGGCACCTCCGCGGCGTCGCTGATCGCCCTCGCCGTCATCTGGCGGCCGTTGACCTTCGCGAGCACCGATCCCGAGGTGGCGGAGGCACGAGGCGTGCCCGTACGCGCGCTGTCCTTGGCCTTCATGCTGGTCCTCGGCCTCGCGGTCGCCCTGTCCGTACAGATCGTCGGAGCGTTGCTCGTCCTCGCGCTCCTCGTCGACCCGGCGGCCGCCGCCGCGCGGATCACCGCGTCTCCCGTGCTGCTGCCGCTGCTGAGCGTCGTCTTCGCCCTGCTGGCGATGGAGGGCGGGATCCTGCTCGCCCTGGGAAGCACCGTCCCCATCAGCCCGTACGTGACGACCATCTCGTTCGTGATCTATTTGGTCTGCCGCCTGGTGGGCGGCCACCGCGCACGCCGTCTCCCACACCGCCTTCCCGGCCAACTCGACCGTGGAAGAGGTGCAGGTACAGACTGGAGGAGAGGTCCGTCGCGCCTGATCCCGCGCACTCGCAGAACGGCAAGGCGGAAGGAGCCCCTATGCATCCCCTCGCCATCGCAGGCGCCACCGCCGGCAAGCTCGTCCACTACGCCGTCTCCGGCGTCGTGGGCGCTCTCCTCGTCAAACACCTTCCCCAGACCAAACCCGCGGCGCGCAAGGCCCTCGTCGGCGGCCTCGCGGGCGGGATCGTCGCCGGGCGCTGGCTCGCCTCGGCCGCCGAGGAGGCCCGGCTCAAGGCCGGGGACATGCTTGCCGAGGCCCGGACCACGCTCGGCGAGGAGGTACCGCCGCCGTCGGCCGTCAGCGTCGACAACCACGATCACGGACACGAGCACTGATCATGCCCACCGTGCTCGTGTGCTCCGTGGCCTCGGGGCGCGCCCGCCTGAACGTTCCCTGGCTGCGGGCCCGCCCGGGCTGCGCCGGGCTCGTGGACGACCGTCTGACCGGCCTGGGCGGGTTCCGTGCGCTGCGCATCTTCCCGCGCACCGGCAGCGTCGTGATCTGGATGGATCCGGAGCAGCTGGACATCGACGACCTGGTCGCCGCGCTGGAAGAGGCCCCGCCCGCCTCCGCGCCGGCCAAGCCGACCCGGTCCACGCCCGACTCCTCCACCGGCGAGGTCGTCCGGCTCGTCGTCGGCGGCGCGGTTCTCGCACTCGTGGCCCTGCGCCGCCTGCTGGGCAGGCCACGGCTCACGCTCGGCTCCTCGGGCTTCCTCGGCGTGGTCACCGTCTTCACCGGCCTGCCCTTCTTCCGTGGTGCCCTGCGCTCCCTGCGCGGCCGCAGCAGTCCCGGCACGGACACCCTGGTCACCGCGGCCACCGTGATCTCCCTGGTGCTCCGCGAGAACGTGGTCGCCCTCACCGTGCTGTGGCTGCTGAACATCGGCGAGTTCCTCCAGACGCTGACCCTGCGCCGCACCCGGCGCGCCATCGAGGAACTGCTCACCATCGGTGACGAGCGCGTCTGGCTCGTACGCGAGGGCGTCGAGGTCGAGGTGGCGCTGGAGGACGTACGGCCCGAGGACGTGGTCGCGGTCTACGAACACCACCGCATCCCCGTCGACGGACACGTCGTCTCCGGCGAGGCGCTGGTCGACCAGGCGGCCGTCACCGGCGAGGCCCTGCCCGTCTACGCCCGGACCGGCACCCATGTCTACGCGGGCACCATCGTCACCTCCGGCTCGCTCACCGTCCGCGCGGACGCCGTCGGCCGGGACACCACCGTCGGCCGGATCATCAGCCGGGTCGAGGAGGCCCAGACCGACCGGGCGCCGATCCAGACCGTCGCCACCCGCTTCACCCAGCGGTTCGTCCCCGTCTCCTTCGCCCTGTCCGCACTGACCTACGCGGTCACCCGCGACGCCCGCCGGGCGATGACCATGCTGCTGATCGCCTGCCCCTGCGCGGCCGGCCTCGCCACCCCGACCGCCATCAGCGCCGCCATCGGCAACGGCGCCCGCCGCGGCACCCTCATCAAGGGCGGCACCCACCTGGAGGGCATCGGCCGGGTCACCGCCGTCGTCTTCGACAAGACGGGCACCCTCACCTTCGGCAAGCCCCTCGTCACCAGCGTCGTCACCCTCCGCGACGACTTCAGCGCCGACGAGGTCCTCAGCCTGGCCGCCTCCGGGGAACTCCACGCCCGCCATCCCCTCGCCCAAGCCATCGTCGCCCGCACCGAGGAACAGCACCTGCACGTCCCCATCCACCAAGCCTGCGAGGTCGTCCTGGGCATGGGCATGCGCGCCGAACTCGACGGCACCCGCCTGCTGGTCGGCAGTCCCGCCCTGCTGCGGCAGCACGGCGTCGGCCTGACCGACGAGGCCCAGGGCTGGACCGAACGGCTCCGCGGCGGCGGCGAGACCGTCATCTGCCTGGCCCACGACCAGGACCTCATCGGCCTCCTCGGAGTCTCCGACGCCGTACGTGCCGGAGCCGAAACCGTGATTCAGCAGCTGCGCGACCTCGGCGTCTCCCGGCTGGTGCTCCTCACCGGCGACGCCCCGGAGACCGCGCAGGTCGTCGCCGACGCACTCGGCATCGTCGAAGTCCACGCACACGCCCTGCCGGAGGCCAAGCTCCAACTGATCCGGGACCTTCAGGCCGAGGGCCACACGGTGGCCATGGTCGGCGACGGCACCAACGACGCTCCCGCCCTCGCCCTGGCCGACGTCGGCATCACCATGGGCGAACACTCCTCGCACGTGGCCCTGGAGACCGCCGACATCGCGCTGGCGGGCAACGACCTGCGCCAGGTCGCCGCCGTCGTCGAACTCAGCCGCCACACCCTGCGCGTCGTACGGCAGAACTACGGCCTCGCCATCGGAGTGAACCTGCTCGGCCTGGTGGCGGGCGCCGGCGGATCCATGAACCCCGTCCTGGCCGCCCTGCTCCACAACACCAGCAGCATCGCCGTCGTGGGCAACTCGGCCCGCCTGGTCAACCACACCCCGCATCTGCCACGGGTCGGTGACGAGGTACTCAGACGGGCTCCGCTGGAGGAACGCCGGGTGCGCTGACGCCTTCGCTGCTGTGAGCGCGTTTCCGCGACGACGCCCAGAAGTGGATCGCCGAGCGGCGCCCGTTCGTGTGGACCGGTCGGGTGACGGTCAGGTGCCCGCTCGTGTGGACCGGTCGGGTGACGGTCAGGTGCCCGTTCGCGCCCCCAGCCGTGTCGTCGTGTCCATGAGCGACACGGTGAACGGGTGGCTCGGTGCGGTGAGGACTCGGTGGGCCGGTCCCTGTTCGACGAGTTCGCCGGCGTCCAGGACGGCCATGCGGTGGGCCAGGGCGGCGGTGTCCAGGTCGTGGGTGATCAGGACGAGGGACAGGTCGTCGCGGTCGTGGAGCAGGGTGGTGAGGATGCCGAGGATGCCCCGGCGGGTGATCGAGTCGAGGCCGGAGGTGATCTCGTCGCAGATGAGGACGCGAGGCCGGGCCAGCAGGGCGCGGGCGAGGGCCGCGCGCTGGAGTTCGCCGCCGGAGAGTTGTCCGGGGCGTCGCAGGACCAGGTCCTCGGACAGGCCGAGGCCGGTCAGCGTGGCCAGGGCCTCCTGCGTCGCGGCGGAGGACCCGGTGCCGCGCAGCCGTATCGCGGTACGGGCGATCTGGTGCAGGACGGGACGGTGTTCGTCGAAAGCGGGGCGCGCGTCCTGGAAGACGTACTGCACGGCCGCCAGTTGTGCGCGGTCGCGGTCGCGCAGGCTGCGGGGCAGCGGTGTGCCGTCGAGGAGGATCTCTCCGCCGTGGTCGCGGTGGAGTCCGGCCAGGCACCGGGCGAGGGTGGTCTTGCCGCTCCCGGAGCGGCCGACGACCGCCAGGCTCTCGCCCGCGCGCAGGTCGAGTTCGGTCAGGCGCAGTACCTCGGTCGTGCCGCGTGTGGTGTTGCGGTGGTGGGCGGTCAGGTCGCGTATCCGCAGGACGGGGCTGCGGCCGCTGCCGCTCGCGCTTTCCGGCTCTGTGAACTCCGGCTGCCCGGACAGCAGTTCGCGGGTCCATTCGTGCCGGGGCGCGAGCAGCAGACCTTGCGCCGGGCCCGACTCCACGATCCGGCCCGCCCGCATGACGATCACCTCGTCGGCGAGCGCCCGTACGACGTCCAGGTCGTGGCTGAGCAGGACGACGGCGATGCCACGGGCCGCGACGGCCGCCAACTGGTCGACGATGCGGCTCTTGGTCAGGGCGTCCTGACCGGTGGTGGGCTCGTCGGCGACGATCACGCGGGCGCCGAGCAGCAGGGCCTGGGCGAGGACGACGCGTTGCTGCTGGCCGCCGGAGAGCTGGTGCGGATAGCGGCGCAACAGGGTCTTGCCGTCCGGGAGTTGGGCCTCGGCGAGCGCGCGCAGGACGCGTTCTCGGGCCGCTGCCCGGCGTTGACCGCGGGGCAGGTGGCGTACCTGGGCGCGGGCGACGTCCGTCAGGAGGGCGGAGATACGGCGGGCGGGGTTGAGGACGGCGGCCGGGTGCTGGGGGATGTAGCCGACCAGGCCGTCGGCCGCCAGGCGGACGTCGCCGGTGACGTGGGCGCCGGGCGGGTACTCGCCCAGCAGGGCGAGGCCGGTGGTGGTCTTGCCGCTGCCCGAGGCGCCGACCAGGGCGGTGACCTTGCCGGGGAGGGCCTTGAGACTCACTCCGTCGACGATCGCCCTGCCGCCGACCTCGACGCGCAGGTTCCGGATCTCGGCCACGGGATCCACGGTGGCGTCCCTCTCGTGGTTCACGGACGTGCTTCCTTCTCTGTCCGGCTCTCGCCTTTGGCCAGCGCCGCGTCGAAGAGGAGGTTCGTGCCCATCGTCAGGGCGACGATCAGCAGGGCGGGGACGACCACGGCCCACGGCTGGACGAACAGGCCGGTGCGGTTGCGGTCGACCATGACCGCCCAGTCCGCGGCGTCCGGGGCGACCCCGACACCGAGGAACGCGGCCGTGGCGACCAGGTACAGCACGCCGGTCAGCCGGGTGCCGGCGTCGGCGGCCAAGGTGCGCAGCATGGAACGGCCGACGTAGCCGACGGCCATGCGCCACCAGGGCTCGCCCTGCATGCGCAGCGCCTCGACCGCGGGGCGGGCGGCGGCCTCCGCGGCGGCGGCGCGTACGAGCCGGGCGGCGTCGGGCACGTTCACCAGTGCCACCAGCAGGGCCAGACCGACGGGGCCGGGGGAGAACACGGTGGCGGCCAGCAGGATCAGCAGCAGCGACGGGACGGCGAGCAGGACGTCCAGGGGACGCATCAGCAACTCCTCCAGCCAGCGGCGATGCGTGAGCGCGCCGACCAGGCCGACGGGGAGCGCGACGAGATACGACAGGGCGGTGGCGGCGAGGGCGGTCAGCACGACCGGCCTGCCGCCGTGCAGTACCTGCTGCCCTACGTCCCGGCCCACGAAGTCGGTGCCGAGCCAGTGGCCGTCGCCGACGGTGAAGGACGCCGTCCGCGGACCTGGTTCGCCGGCGAACACCGGGCCCAGGAGGGCGAGCACGAGGGGTACGGCGACGACCGTCACGCCGAGGGCGAAGCGGGCCGTCCGTGGCTGCGTCAGCTTCGTCAGCTGCGTCAGCTTCGTCAGCTTCTTCATGCGGCCACCCCCGCCCGGGGTGCGAGACGGTGGGCGACGAGATCCGCGGCCAGGTTCAGTACGACGGTCAGCACGCCGAACACCACGGCGAGGCCCTGGACCACCGGCACGTCGCGCTCGGCGACCGCGTTGAGCAGGACGGTGCCGAGCCCCGGGATCACGAAGAGCGCCTCCACGACGATGACGCCGCTCAGCAGCCAGTCGACGGTGCGGGCGAGGTGCTGGGCGGCGGGGGCGAGGGCGCCCGGCAGGGCGTGGGTGTAGCGGATGCGGGTGCCGGAGATGCCGTAGCGGCGGGCCTGGGCCACGTAGGGGGAGGCGAGCGCGTCGATCATGCCGGCCCGCACCAGGCGGGACAGGGAGCAGACCGGGCGGGACAGCAGGACCAGCACGGGCAGGACGAGCGCGGCGGGGTGGCCGAGCAGGTTGGTGCCGTAACCGACGGCGGTCGGTGGCAGCCAGCCCAGCCGGAGTGCGAGAACGGTCACCAGCAACACGCCGAGGGCGAACTCGGGCACCGCGTACACGGCGAGCGTGACCGAGCTGATCACCCGGTCGGCGACGCGCCCCTCGTGGCGGGCGGCGAACACGCCGAGGCCGAAGCCGATCGGGACGAGCAGCGCCACGGTGAGCGCGGCCAGCAGCACGGTCGGGCCGAAGCCGTCGGAGATGTACTGGCCGACCGGGCGGCCGGAGGTCAGGGAGGTGCCGAAGTCGCCGTGCACAAGACCCACCGCCCAGTCGGCCAGCCGCTCGTACGCGGGCCGGTCGAGATGCATGGCCTCGCGGATGGCGGCGATCCGGGCGGGGTCGGGCTGGTCGCCGGCCAGTGCGACGGCGGCGTCGCCCGGCAGCGCCTCGGTGAGCGCGAAGACCAGCAGCACCACGGCCACGGTCTGCACGACGCCGAGGAGCAGCCGCCGGGCGACGAAGGAACGCAGTCCGCTCACGCGAGCCAGACCTTGTCGAAGCGGGCCCAGTCGAGCGTGTTGGCAGGGGCCTCGGCCGCAACTCCCTTCACTCTGCGGGCCGTTCCGAGGATCCAGTCGGCGAACCCCCAGATGAGGAAGCCGCCCGCGGCGTACAGGCGGCGCTGCATCCGCTCATAGACGGCTGCCCGTTCGGTCTTGTCGCGGGTGGACTGGGCCTGCTGGTACAGGGCGTCGAAGTCCTTGTGCTTCCACTTGGTGGCGTTGGTGGTGGAGTCGGTGAGCAGGCGCTGGGAGATGTGGGCCTCGATGGGCAGGGCGCCGGAGCGGTAGCAGCACAGGGTGCCGTTGTCGAGGATGTCGGCCCAGTAGGAGTCCTTGCTGCCCATCTTCACGTCGACGGTGACGCCCGCCTTCTTCGCCTGGTCACGGAAGATGCTCGCGGCCTCGGTGAACCCGGCGGCGACGGCCGAGGTGTCGAGGGTGACCTTCAGGTTCTCGGCGCCGGCCTGCTTGAGCAGGGCGCGGGCCTTGTCGAGGTCCTGAGCGCGCTGGGGGAGGCCGTCGGCGTAGTACTCGTAGCCCTTGCCGAACAGGTCGTTGCCGATGACGCCCGCACCGGACAGGGCGCCGTCGACGAGTTCCTTGCGGTCGGCGATGAGGAAGAACGCCTCGCGTACGCGCTTGTCGTCGAAGGGGGCCCGGTCGGTCTTCATCGCGAAGCCCTGCATGGCGCTGCCCCGGAGCCGCACGATCTCGATCTGCCCCTTGCCCTCGTGGGCGCGGGCGGTCGCGGGGTTGAGTTCGTGGGCGTACTCGACCTGTCCGCCGAGGAGCGCGTTGACGCGGGCGGACTCCTCGTTGGCGACGACGAACTCGAGCTGGTCGAGGTGCGGGGCGCCCTCCCAGTAGTCGTCGTAGCGGCGGAAGACGGCGGAGCGGCCGGGGGAGAAGGAGACGAACCGGAAGGGGCCTGAGCCGATCGGCTTCGTGTCGAAGTCGCCTGATTCCCCCGCGTTCTCCGGGACGATGTACGCGCCGAACGCGGCCAGGATGTTGGGGAACTCGGCGGTGGGCCGCTTGAGGACGAACTCGATGCTCCGCTCGCCGGTGGCGCGGCTGACGTCGAGGTCGATGGGGTCCAGGGACGCCCTGGCGCGGAACGCCTGCTTCGGGTCGGCGATCCGCCGGTAGCTGTAGAGGACGTCGGCGGCCGTGACCGGCTTGCCGTCGTGGAAGGTCGCCTTGCGCAGGGTCACCTGCCAGCGGTCCAGGGTCTTGTTCGACTCCCACTTCTCGGCGAGGCGGGGCTGGGCCGAGAGGTCGGCGCCGTAGTCGGCGAGCTTGTCGTACAGCGCCTTGGCGCGGGCGGCGTCGGCGAAGAGGTTGGCCAGGTGCGGGTCGAGGGTCTCACTGGCGCCGCCGCCCGCGAACGCGGCGCGCAGCCGCCCGCCCCGCTTCGGAGTGCCGTCGCCCTTGGCGTCGGAGCCCTCGCTGCCGGAGCCGCCGCAGCCTGCGAGGGCGAGTGCGCCGAGTGAGGCGGCGCCCGTGGCGGCGAGGAAGCCGCGGCGGTGCAGGCCGGGGAAGCGTTCGTCGTACATGACCGTTCCTTGGGGTGTGGGTGTGGGTGTGGGTGTGGTGTTGGCGTGGGTGTCAGTGGGTGGAGTTCAGGCGGGCGACGACGTGCAGGCGGTCCTCGTCCGTCGTGTCGCTGGGCAGCCGGCCTTCCTGCCAGGGCGGCTCCGTGCGTGGGCCGGGCCCGTCGTGGAGTTCGAGGACGTCGAAGCCGTGTGCGGCCAGCAGGTGACGCAGCTCCTGCGGGAACAGCAGCCGCCACGCGGAACGCTGTTCGACCGGCGCCGACCCGTCGTCGGCGGTCCACACGCGCGTACGGCGCAGGAGCTGGGCCGTACGGTCCACGGTGAGCGTGGTGTGGGACCGGTGGACGGTGCCCTGCCAGGTGAAGGAATTGACGGTGGGTGTGTCCAGCAGGTGGGTACGGCCGAGGAAGTACGCGCCGTTGCGCATCTCCGCCACCAGGAGACCGCCGGGAGCCAGGGCACGGCGGCAGGAGGAGAGAAAGGCGTCGAGCTGGTCGTTGGTGTGGCAGTACAGCAGGGCGCTGTCCAGGCACACGACGGCGTCGAACACGCCCCGGCCGAGGTAGAAGCCGTGCAGGTCGGCACGGACGTACTCGGGTCCGGGGTGGTGGGTGCGGGCGTGGGCGAGCATCGCCTCGGAGAGGTCGGCACCAGTGACCGTGCGGCCGGCGCCGTGCAGGTGGGCGGCGTCGCGGCCGGTGCCGCAGCCCAGGTCGAGGACGCGCGGTCCCGCCCCGTGCCGTCGGAGGCAGTCCTCCGTCCAGCGCCCGGCCAGCCGGCCGGGGTCGGGGAAGCGGGCCTCGTACAGCTCGGGGTTGTCGGTGAGCAGGTTGTGCGCAGCGGTCGTGGAAGTCATGCCGTGTCCCTCCTCAGGCCGTGACGGGTACGGCGGGCTTCGAGGGCGTCGGCAGCGACCCGAGCCGGTGCAGCCAGGCCACGCCCAGCGCGGAGGCGAGCCCGAACAGGGCGCAGCACGCCCATGGCAGCCACTCGGCGTCGCCCCGCTCCCCGGTGTCCATGGCCCAGCCGACGATGGTGTTGCCGACGGCGGCGGCGATGCCGGAGACCACGTAGAAGACGCCGAAGTAGGTGCCGGTCAGCTCCGGCCGGCCGAAGCCGGGGATCAGTTCCATCACGAACGGCTGGGCGATCATCACTCCGAGGTAGAGCAGCAGGGCGCCGGCCAGGACGGGCAGGGCGCGCAGCACCGCGTCGGCCGCGCCGTCCGGGCCGTCGGAGCCGACCGCCACCAGGGCGGGCGGCAGGAACGCCAGTGCCATGAGACCCAGGCCCGTCGCGATCCAGCGCGCCCGGTCTCCCCGCTCCTTGAGGGCACGGGTGACGCGCAGTTGGAGCGCCAGGTTGGTGAGGGTGCCGACGAGGAAGACGAGTCCGGCGGCGCCGTCCCAGCCGGTGGCCTGCCGGGCTCCGTCAGGCAGCAGCAGGTACAGCTGGTTCTCCAGGGTGAACATGCCGACCATGGCGAGCGCGAAGGCGAGGAAGGCCCTGTTGCCCAGGACCTCGCGCCAGTCGGCCAGGACCGTGCCCTTGCTCGGCTCGACTTCCCGGGCCGGCAGCACGAGGGCCTGCGCGACGGTGAGGGCGGCGAAGATTCCGGCGGCGGTGAGCGCGGACGTGCGGAAGTCCACGAGCAGCAGCGCGCTGCCCAGCAGCGGGCCGATCAGGGCGCCGGTGGTGGCGAACACGTTGAACAGGGCGAACGCCTCGGCCCTGCGCTCGGTGGCCTCCCGCGCGATGTAGGTGCGTACGGCGGGGTTGAACAGCGCCCCGGCGAGCCCGCTGAGGACGGACGCGGCGAGCAGCACGGCCAGGCTGTCGCCGAGCGCGAACAGGGCGAACCCGACGGTGCGCAGGGCACAGCCGGCGATGATGACGCCGCGCGCGCCGAGCCGGTCGGAGGCGGAGCCGCCGATGATGAACAGCCCCTGCTGGCTGAGGTTGCGCACGCCGAGCACGATGCCGACGACGGCCGCCGACATGCCCAGGTGGTCGGTGAGGTGGGTGGCGAGGTAGGGGATGAGGAGGTAGAAGCCGATGTTGACGCCGAGCTGGTTGACCAGCAGGAGCTGGACCGCGAGCGGGAATCGGCGCAGCTCACGCCACGTCCCCATCCGCACCCACCTCCTGAACTCCCAGGCCGGGACGGCCGCTTGCGCGTACGACGCCGTTCTCGCCGCCGATCCCGGTCCACGGGTCGTGGGCGAGCAGCAGGTGTCCGTCGAGGTCGGCCCAGCGGGCCCGGTCGGCGAGGTGTACGGCGGGCGCGAGGCCGAGGCTGCTGGCGGTGAGGCAGCCGAGCATCAGTGCCGTGCCACTGTCGTCGATCGCCTCGGCGATGCGCAGGGCCGCGTGCACCCCGCCGCACTTGGCGAGCTTGACGTTGATGCCCTGGACGCGGCCGGCCATCCGGCGCACGTCCTCCAGGTCGACGGCGTCCTCGTCGGCGATGACCGGCAGCGGCGAGCGCTCGGCCAGCGCTCCCAGCGCCTCCGGGTCGCCGGGCGCGACGGGCTGCTCGACGGCCTCGACGCCGAGGTCGGCGAACCGGTGCAACAGCGCCTCGGCCTGGGCTGTGGTCCAGGCACCGTTGGGATCGAGCAGGAGCCGGGCCCGGGGCGCCGCGTCGCGGATGACGCGGACGCGCTCCACGTCGTCCTCCGGGTCGGGGGTTCCCGCCTTGACCTTGATGACCTCGAAGCCGCTCGCCGCGAGACAGCGGGCCTGTGCCGCCGCGTGGGCGAGGGAGGTGATGCCGATGGTGCGGGCGGTGGCCGCGACCGGAGGTGCGGCGGCACCGAGCAGCCGGTGGACGGGGCTGCCCGCGCGCTTGCCGACGAGGTCGAGCAGCGCGGCCTCGGCGGCTGCGGTCACGGCCGGGGGCGTGCCCTCGTCGGCCGGCTCGCCCGCCCGCAGGGTTTCGAGGGCGCTCTCGGGGTCGGGGAAGCGGGCGAGTTCCGCGCCGACGGCGGAGAGGAGCCGTTGCAGGGTCTCGACGTCGAGCCCGTAGTAGACGCTGGTGACGGCCTCACCATGGCCACTGGCGCCGTCGTGCTCGACGGTCAGCCACACGGCGTCGCGGGTGGCCATGGTGGAGCGGGAGATGCGCAGCGGCTCGGTGAGATCGAGGCGTACGGTGCGCAGGCTGGCCTTCACGGGGTCCTTTCCGGAGGGGGTACAGCATGGGGGGCGGCCCTCAGCGGGTCGGTGACGCGAGTGCAGCGCACCCAGCCGATGGCCTCGGCCGCGCCGGGGTGCGGGATCTCGACGGGCCGGGTGACCGCGGCGGTCGGGTCGAGGCCGTGGGCCGTGGCGAAGTCGTCGTCGTAGACCGTGCCGAGGTAGCGGTGAGGTCCGTCGGGGAAGACGGTGGCGACGACCGCGCCGGGATGGACGCGGGCGGCCCAGGCGGCGACGCGGGCGGCGGCGCCCGTGCTCCAGCCGCCGCTGACGAAACTGCCGCGGGCCAGGCGGCGGCAGCTGTCCACGGCCTCGGCCGGGCCGACCCAGTGCACCTCGTCGAAGGCCTCGTAGGCGACGTTGCGCGGGTGGATGCTGCTGCCCAGGCCGCGCATCAGCCTCGGCCTGGCGGGCTGGCCGAAGATGGTGGAGCCGGTCGAGTCGACGCCGATCAGCCGCTGCGCGGGCCAGCGCCGCCGCAGCGGGCCGATGATGCCCGCACTGTGGCCGCCGGTGCCGACGCTGCACACCAGGATGTCCAGATGGTCGAGCCGGTCGACGAGTTCGGCGGCCAGGGAGGTGTAACCGGCGCTGTTGTCGGGGTTGTTGTACTGGTCCGGCCAGTACGCGCCGGGCAGTACGGCGAGCAGCTCCCGCAGCCGGCCCAGCCGAGCCGCCTGCCAGCCGCCCCGGGCCGCCGGGCGGTCCACGATCTCCAGCCGCACCCCATGGGAGCGCAGCAACTGCCGCATGGACGGCTCCAGTTCACTGTCGCCGACCAGCACGACGGGATGGCCGAGGGCCTGGCCCGCGAAGGCGAGCCCGATCCCGAGCGTGCCCGAGGTGGACTCCACCACCGGTGCACCGGGCCGCAGTTCGCCGCGTTCACGGGCGCCCAGCAGCATCGACACGGCGGCCCGCGCTTTCATGCCGCCCGCCGCGAGCCCTTCGAGCTTGGCCCAGAAGCCGGGGTGCGCGCCGGGCAGGTCGGCCGTGATGCGGACCAGGGGCGTGCGGCCGAGCAGGGCGAGCAGCTCCGGGCGTTCCGGGCCGGCGAGGGGGCGTACGGCCGTCGTGGTCATCGTCCGCCCTCCGGACAGGGGCCGCCGTAGCGGTGCACGGTGCCGGGACCGCCGTCGAGCCAGAAGAAGGGGTACGGCTCGGCGCACACGGCGCTCACCCCATGGCCGAGAAAGCGGGGCAGTACGGCGCTGCCGCTCTGGGCGAACATCACCAGCTGCTTGCCGTGTGTCAGCGCGTGCCGCCGCAGCGGCTCGAAGGTGCCGTTGCCCAGCGTCATCCCGGACACCAGCAGGGCGTCGCAGCGCCCGGCCTCGGCAAGCGCGTCGGCGACGACCGCCTCACCCCACTCGGTGAGCCCGCCCTTGAGATCACAGGGCACATAGCCCAGCCCACGCGAACGCAGCTCCTCCAGAAGGGAGTTGACGACTCCCACCACCAGCACGGTCGCGTCCGTCGGCAGATCGAGCAGCGCGACGACGGCCTTCGCCCGCGCCCGGGACTTCTCCAGCGACGTCCCGGCGGGCAGCGGTACCGGCCGCGCCCCGTTCCGCGGAGTGTGCGGAGCGACATGCATCAGATAGGCGTCCAGCGCGGCCACGCGCACCGGCAGCAGCGGATGTTCCAGCAGGTGAGCCACGTTCGCGCCCACACACTCCTCGACCGCACGGTCGGGAAGCGACCCGGGCTCGACCGCGCACGAGCCGACGGCCCCGCCCAGACGCAGGCTGAGGACCTCGTTGCGGTAGCCGGTGCCGCGCCCGTCGTGGCGTACCGCCTGCCGCGTGGTGAAGGCCACGGCGATCCGCTGCGAGGCCGGATCGGCACCCAGTTCACCGGCGCGGACGCGCGCCACGAGCTCGTCGTACGACGCGTACGACGTGTACGACGCGTACGACGCGTACGGCGCGTACGGCGCGTAGGTCTCGAACGTCGTCGTGCGGGCCGTGCCGGTGACGGCGGTCATCGGATCACCAGCCCGGACCGCAGCTCACCGAGCAGGGTCTCGACACGGTCGCGGGCGCCCAGCCCGTCGGCATCGCCTGTCATGACGTGCCCGAGGTACTCGTTGTTGCTGCCCGCCGCCTTCACCTGCTCGCCGGGCTCAGCGAGCTGCACCTCCAGCACATCCGGCGCGTCCCGGAGTTCCCCACCATCCAGTGACCGGAGCGTGCCCGAGGTCTCCGGCACGAGGAAGCCGATGGCCGCGCTGCACAGCCCTGTGTCACTGCGCCGCAGGTCGGGCTCGCGTCCGAGGGACACCTCCACGAAGGCCGCGGCCAGGTCGATGCCGGTCACGTGGCGGACCAGCTCGGTGATGCGGTTCCCGGCGGGCCGCGGGTTGACCTCGACCACGCGCGGACCGGCGGAGGTCAGCTTGATCTCGGTGTGCGCCACCACGCCGTCGGTCAGGCCGAGGGCCTCGAGCGCGGCGAGGGCGGTCTGCTCGGCGGCTTCGGCATCGGCGTCCGGCAGGGCGGCCGGGAACATGTGCCCGGTCTCGATGAACGCGGGCGCCCCGCCGATGTTCTTGTCGGTCACGCCCACCACGTGGACCGCGCCCGCGTGCGACACCGTCTCGACGCTCACCTCGGGGCCGTCCAGCAGTTCCTCCAGCAGGACGGCGGGCTCCCGGCGCTGCCCGCGGGCGTTGACCGGGAGGTCGGCCAGTACCCGTACGGCGGCGGCGAGTTGCTCCTCTTCGTCCACGCGCCGCACGTACATGCCCGCGCACAGGTCGACCGGCTTGACGACCAGCGGGTAGCCGATCTCCCGCGCCGCCCCAGCGATGTCGGCCCACTCCACGTGCACGGCGAAGCGCGGCCCGGGGACCCCCGCGTCGGCGAGGACACGGCGGGTGGAGTCCTTGCGGCAGGCGTCCTGAACCGCCTGCGGGGTCGAGCCCGGCAGACCCAGGTGCCCGGCGATCCGGGCCACGGTCGGCAGGTAGTAGTCGCAGGAGGTGATCACGCCGTCGAAGCGCAGCGCCTTGTGCAGCCGCTCGACCTCCGGCAGCAGGGCGTCGGTGTCGTTGGTGTCGGCGGTGATCAGGTTGCGGGCGCCGAGCAGCGGGTGCGCCGCCCCCTCGGGCGCCGAGCGGAGGTAGTGGTGCAGGTCGCGGGTGAGGAACGTGAACTCGTGCCCGCCCTCCCGGATCGCCCGCGGCAGCAGTCTGCTCATCGACCCGACCCAGCTCTCGACCATCAGCAGATGAGCCACAACTCCCCTTTTCATACCGGCGGTTCAGACGTCAGGGCAGCCCGGAGAGCCCTCGGGTGGGAGGGACCGGGCTGTGCGCCCCGCACACGCTATCGATAATCATTTTCATTTACCAGTCCTTGTTGCAGCCCGTCCGGGACACGGACGCGATGCGCGCCGCAGCTGGCGAACGGACCACGGACGCGTATGGAGCGGCGGCACACCCGAGGCAAGATCGTCCTGATCCCCTGAGCGAGGCAGACGGGTGAACCGGGGTGGCTGACATCGAAGGCGAACGGCCGACCGCCGCCTGATCACTGCGCCATCACGCCCCCCGCGACGAAGGAAGGCGCACTCGGCACGGTTCGGACGCCGTCTGGCCGACCGCGTCCTGCGCGAGGTGGCAGACGCGCTCGAAGCCTCATCCCGGCCCGTCAAGGGGTCGAGGGCCCGGTCGTTGGCGTTGCGGTCGGGGATCGTCCTGGAGAGTGCGGACGGGCATGCGATCGCGGAGGTCGCCCGGCGGCCGGGCATCACGACCGACACCGCAATCGCGACTCTCGCGCACGACGGTGAACCCGGCCGATCGATCGAGCGTCACCGCGGTGCGGTTTGTGGACGGTGTCGCGATGGGCGCCGACCGGCTTGAGCAGCCCGCAACTGTCCACGCCCGCGAACCATGGCGGTAACCGGGACGGCGCCCTCAGGGCGGAGCATCACGGTGGGGACCACGTGCGGGCCGGTCGGCCCACTTGACGGCGTCGGTGACCGCTCAGCGCACCGCGTCCGACATCACGCGGTGGCCGTGGCCCTCCAGCCGCCCGTCCCGCCCCTCCCACCGTGCGCAAGGCTGCGTCAACAGGGCCTCCTGGTGATCGGTTCGGTTCGCACGCACCCCCGAACTGCCAACAGGCCCTGCCGCCATGGGTCGGCACGCGGCTCGCCAAGGGCGGCGCGTCGGCCTCGGGGCTTCACGAAGGCTGTGAGCCGCTCGGCCGACGCGTCGGCGTCAGCGCAGCGCCCGCTTGTCCGCGTGCAGCGGTGCGGACAAGCGGATGGTGATGAACTCGTCGTTGTCCGGCTGCCCGGGTGTACGGCCCGAGGAGAACGGGAAGCCCAGTTAAGGTCCCACGGCAACCCGGGGCGCTCCGGCCGCAGCCGGCGCGATCGAAGTCCTCGGCGATCATGCCCCAGCTGGCCCGGGTGGTGACGAGGCACTGCCGTCCGGCGACGGCCCGGAGGCGTCACCTTCCTCGCCCTGGCCGCCCTGTGCCTGTGCGCCTCCCTCGTCGCCCGCCGCATCAGTGACAGCCAGGTTCGAGAGGCGTGCCCCGGGGCCGAAGGTGGCAGACCGGATCGCGGACACCCGGGGGCGGCGGCTGCCTCATCGGGCAGCGGTGGCTGCACTTGCGTGGACAGCCGAACGCCTGTACCCGGTACGCGCGCTGAGGCAATGTCAGGGGCAGAGAGGTGTGCCGCTGGACGTCCCAGGGAGCGAGAATGCCCGATCACGTACACGAACAGGAACACGACCACGATCACGACCACCAGCAAGCCGGCCACAGGGAGTCCCGGGCCGACGAATCGCGGCTGTTCAAGGCGGCAGCCGCGGGTCGCCCCGATGTGCTGGGCCCGTCCGGTATGGGCTCGCTGCAACGAGCCGTCGGCAACAGCGCGGTGGGCGCCATGCTGCGGCAGGAGCAGGACGAGGAATCCCCCTCGCCGCAGCGCTCGCCGGTGCACGACGTCATAGGGTCCGCCTCCGGGCAGACCCTCGGCGCCGATGTCCGCTCCGACATGGAGGCACGGCTCGGCGCCGACTTCTCCGACGTACGGGTGCACACGGGCGACGCGGCGCACGAGTCCGCGAAGTCCGTCGGCGCGCACGCCTACACCGTCGGCAACAACGTCGTCTTCCAGCGGGACGCCTACGACCCGTCGTCCCATGCTGGGCGCACGACGCTCGCCCATGAGCTGACCCATGTGATCCAGCAGCGCAGCGGCCCGGTCGACGGGACCCCGGCACCCGGTGGGGTCCGGGTCAGCGACCCCTCGGACCGGTTCGAGCGGGAGGCGAGCGCGAACGCCGAACGCGTCATGTCCGCGCCGGCCCCGGCCGCACAGGCGGTGGAGGGGGCGGTGGCCGCTCCCGGGGCGTCCGCGGCCGTTCAGCGGGAGGCGGCCGCTCCCGGGCCGTCCGCGGTCGTTCAGCGGGAGGCCGAGCAGGAGGACGAGGAACCCGCCGACGTACAGGGGCTGTTCGTGCAACGGGCCGAGGAGGAGGAGCAGCAGGACGAGCCGGGTGGCGCATGACCGAAGCGGGGGGGGGGGGGGGGGGGGGGGGGGGGGGGGGGGGGGGGGGGGGGGGGGGGGGGGGGGGGGGTAAGCTCGGCTCGAAGC
>NZ_JBVJAB010000020.1:0-54151 GCF_055591025.1 Streptomyces sp. NPDC041784 | reverse complement strand
GGTATAAAGAACAGAATAAGAAGAGGAAAAACAACCCCCCCCCCCCCCCCCCCCCCCCCCCCCCCCCCCCCCCCCCCCCCCCCCCCCCCCCGCTTCCGGCTCGCTGTCCTGTTCCGGGCGGCCTCGGTCCCGCTCGCCCGAAGCCCGCTCGCCCGAACGCCGGTTCAGCCCGCGGCGGGGGAGGGCGAGGCGCTCGCGCTGGGCGCCGCCCGCAGGTTCCCGCCGACCAGCACCGACCCGTCGCACTGGGACGGCGTCGGACCGCCCACCGGCTTTCCCACCTCACTGCAGGTCACCGTCATGGTGATCCGCCCTCCGGCGGGCACCACGATCGGGGTGACGAAGTGGTAGTCCTGGTCACGGAAGTTCTGCAGCGCCAGCCTCAGCAGGGTCCGGCTCCCGGCGGCGATGACGACGGTGCCGGAGTCGCCCTGCGGGTTCTGCACCACGAGGTCCGTCAGGTCGAACGCCTGACCGGCCGGGACCCGGTACACCGTGCCGGACGTCGGGTCGCCGCCCACCGAGTCCTTGACCCCGGCCTGAGCGCTGCGCGGGTCCCCCGCACCCCCGCCACCGCTTCCCGCCGCGCCCTCGCCGCCGGCTCCACCCGTGCCCCCGCCCGTGCTTCCGGCCGATCCCGCCGCGGCGCCGGAGCTGGGTGAGCCACCACCCGCCCCGTCCTGTCCCGTTCCGGTGCCCGCCGACGCACCGGACGAGCCGCCGCCGCTCGCGGCGCCGGACGCGCCGGGGCTGGGCGACATCACGGCGGCCACCTGCTTCTTGGACTCCTCGCGCGCCGCCGACCGCACCACCGGGCGCAGCAGGGCGAACCATACGATGGCCAGGGCCACCACCGCGGCCAGCGCCGCCATCAGAGCGCGCGGCAGCCAGCGCGGCAGTATCGCGTCCTGCTGGTAGGTGCCGTCCAGGGCGACCGACTCGTGCGGCACGTCGCCCGTGGGCGTCGCCACGACCTGGAAGGGATGCACGACGGGAGTGCCGCGCCACAGCCGTCGCGCCGGACGCGCGGTGAGCCGCGACAACTCGGCCGCGCCCGGGGGCAGTTCGACGGTCTCCTGGGCGAAGCGCAGCCGGAGCCGGGAGCTGTCGCCCTGGGCCACCAGCTGCACCGTCATCGGGATGTTGCCACGGTTGTCGACGGCCACGTCCGTACGGCCGCGCCAGGCGCCGTCGAACCCGCGGGGCACCAGCTCCCCGGTGATCTCGGCGAACGGCAGGACCGTGACGACGCCCTCGGGGACCACCGCCGTGCCGGGGGCGCTGGTGGGCACCACCCGCACCCCGAACGGGACGTCCCCGGCCGGCACCTCCGAGCTCCGGGGCGGGCTCAGCGCGAGAACCGCGGTGCCCGTACTGTCCGGATACAGCGAAAGGCTCGTTGGCTCGACGGTCGACCAGGCCGCTGCCGGGCCCACGACCTCGAAGCGATACTCCTCCACCGTGCTGCCGGAGTTGCGTACCTGAAGGGGGACTTCGATCCGCCCACCAGGCTCGGCGGTCACAGCGGTCGTGTCCAGGCTCGCCGCAGTTGTCATGATCGGCACAATAAGGTCGGTGGCGGTGGCCGGCACGGGCCTCTCAGGAAGACTTTCGGGAAGCTGAGGTGCCCATTGACACCTTGTTGACTTTGCGTGGAGTCGCCTACCCCATACTGCTCGACGCGCCGCGATGCGCTCGACCAGGGGGGAGACCGGTGTGGACCGGATAGTTGTGTGCCTGCGGGCGGATGACCCGATCTCCAGAGCGGGGGTCGCCACCCAACTGCGGCCCCGGCCGGAGATCCGGCTGCAGGAGGAGGGGGAGGAACCGGCCGCCGCGGTGGTGGTGGTCGTCGTGGACACCATAGACGAGGAGTCGCTGCGGACCCTTCGTCACATCCGGCGGACGACGGCGGCCCGGGTGGCGCTGGTCGCCACCCGCATCGACGATCAGCAACTGGTCGGTGCCGCCGAGTGCGGCGTGGCGGGCATCCTGCGCCGGTCCGAGGCGACACCGGAGCGGCTGGTACAGGTGATCAACGCGGTGGCCAGGGGAGAGGGAAGCGTTCCCGCGGACCTGCTGGGCCGCCTGCTGGAGCAGGTCGGCCAGTTGCAGAGCCAGGTCCTGGCGCCGCGCGGCCTGAACTTCAGCGGGCTCACCGACCGGGAGATCGAGGTCGTCCGGCTCGTCGCCGAGGGGTACGACACCGGGGACATCGCCACCAAGCTCGCGTACTCCGAACGCACCATCAAGAACATCCTGCACGACCTCGTCACCCGGCTGCACCTGCGCAACCGCTCGCACGTCGTCGCCTACGCGCTCCGGCAGGGGCTGATCTGACGAGGCCGGCCCCCGCCGCCACGGCGGGGGAGAGGCCGACTGCCCGGAAGGGCAGAGCGCACTTCCCGAACGCGTGTCCCGTGCGCCGCTCCGCCGAAGAGCGGCGCCGGGGACGGTGGGGCTGACGCCGATCTGGGAGGGGATGTCGTGCGGTTGTTCCGGCTGCGGGCGGGGCTGATGGCCTCGGTTCTCGCGTTGGGCGCGGTAGGGGCCGGCATCGGAGAAGACACGGCGCCGCGGGCCCGGACGACGGCTGCGTCCTCCGCCTCGCCCACCGCTTCGCCCCCGTCTTCGGATTCTTCTCCGGCTTCTTCTCCGGATCCTTCGTCGCCTTCCCCGAAGGCGACGGCCCCGGTGTCCCCGGTCATTCCGTCGCTGGTCGAGCAGTCGCTGGATCCCGGCGCCTCGATCACCGTCGCCAAGCAGGTGCAGACCCCGGCGGTGCCGCCCAAGCCGGACGTGGTGCTGCTGGTGGACAACACGGGGAGCATGGGCGGCGTCATCGCCAACGTGCGGAACAACCTGCCCACGATCGTCGACCAGGTCTTCGCCGTGCAGCCCGACTCCCGGTTCGCCGTGGCCAGTTACGGCGACGTGAGTGGTGGAAGCCGGCTCTTCCTGCTGCACCAGGCGTTCACCGCCGACCGCGACGCCGTCCAGCGCGGCGTGAACGCCCTGACCGCTTCCGGCGGCGGCGACACGGCGGAGGACTGGGGGAACGCGCTCCACGAGGTGGCGACCGGGGCCGGCGGCCGGAACGCGTTCCGGGACGGCGCCAGCCCCATCGTCGTCCTGGTCGGTGACGCCTCCAGCCACGACCCCAGCAACGGGCACAGGTTCGCCGACGTCGTCAGGACGCTCCAGGACCAGGGCGTCAAGGTCCTCGCCGTCGGCGTCGGCGGAGACGGGCTCGACGATGACGGCCAAGCCACGCAGGTCACCCGGGCCACCGGCGGTACGTACCTCCAGGGCATCGACCCGGCACAGGTGTCGGACGCCATCGTCCAGGGCCTGACGAACCTTCCTGTCACCGTCAGCCACCGGCTCGTCGAGTGCGACCCCTCGCTGGGCGTCTCCCTCTCCCCGGCGAGCGTCGAGGTGACCAGCGGCCGGACCGCCTCCTTCAGCGAGCAGATCACGGTGTCCCCGGACGCACCGCAGGGCTCCACGCTGTCGTGCACGGTCCAGTTCCTGCTCGGCCCGGCGGCCGACCCCGCCTACCGGGAGCAGATCCGCATCACCGTCAACGACGTGACCGCCCCGGCGGTGACCGTCGACGACCGTACGGTGGAAGCCACCGGCCCGGACGGCGCGGTCGTCGACTACACGGCCGCCGCGCACGACAACGTCGACGGCGACGTCAAGGTGTCGTGCGAGCCGCCCTCCGGGACGCGATTTCCCCTCGGGCGGACGACGGTCACCTGCACCGCGACCGACAAGGCGGGCAACACCGGCCGCGACACCGCCGTGTTCACCGTCGTCGACACCACCGCGCCGGTGGTGAGCGTCGACGGCCGCACCGTCGAGGCGACCGGTCCCGACGGCGCCGTGATCACGTATCCGGCCACGGCCACGGACATCGTGGACGGCGACGTCCCGGTGGTGTGCGAGCCGCCCTCCGGCTCGACGTTCCCGATCGGGAGGGCCACCGTCACCTGCACGGCGACCGACAAGGCGGGCAACACCGGCCGCGACACGGCCGAGTTCACGGTGACCGACTCGACCGGCCCCGTCGTCACCGTCGAGGACGGCACCGCGGAGGCGACCGGTCCGGACGGCGCGGTCGTGGAGTACCCCGCGTCGGCGCAGGACACGGTCGACGGGAACCTGCCGGTCACCTGCGAACCGCCGTCGGGCTCGGTGTTCCCGATCGGGGAGACGACGGTGACCTGCACGGCGACGGACTCCCACGAGAACTCCGGCAAGGACACCGCCGTCGTCACCGTCGTCGACACCACCGCGCCCGTCGTCACCGTCGACGACCTGACGGTGGAGGCCACCGGTCCCGACGGCGCGGTCGTGGAGTACACCGCCACCGCGGTCGACATCGTGGACGGACCGACGAAGGTCGTCTGCGCCCCGCCACCCGGCTCCACCTTCCCGGTCGGGCGGACCACCGTCACCTGCACGTCGACGGACGCGCACGAGAACACCGGTGAGGACACCGCCGTGATCACGGTGGTCGACACGACCCCGCCCGTCGTCACCGTGGACGACCGCACCGAGCCGGCCACCGGTCCCGACGGCGCCGTGATCGAGTACACCGCCACGGCCCAGGACCTCGTCGGCGGCCCCCTGCCCGTCACCTGCACGCCCCTGTCCGGCTCCACCTTCCCGGTCGGCGCGACCACCGTGACCTGCACCGCGACCGACGCCGCCGGCAACACCGGCACCGACACCGCTGTCTTCACCGTCGTCGACGACGGCAAGCCCGTCGTCCAGGTGGACGACCGGACCGCGCGGACCCTCAGCCGGGACGGCGCACCCGTGTCGTACACCGCCACCGCCCAGGACCTCGTCGACGGCAGCCTCCCCGCCACCTGCACGCCGGCCTCCGGGTCGACCTTCCCGATCGGGAGGACCAGCGTCACCTGCACGGCGACCGACAAGGCGGGCAACACCGGCAGCGACACCGCCGTGGTGACCGTCGTCCTGATCCCGCCCGTGCCGGTTCCGCCCTCCGCCGACCTCGCCGTGACCGCCGCCGCCGATCCGCAGCCCGCCTTCACCGGCGGCACCGTCACGGCGAAGCTCACCCTCACCAACGCCGGACCGGACCCCGCGACGAACATCGTCCTGACCACCGCGACACCCGGATCCCCCACCGTGGTGAGCCCCCAGGACCGCTGCACCACCGCCCGCCCCTGCACGCTTTCGGCCGGCGGCCGGATCCAGGTCACCACCCGGCTGTCGTACGACAAGGCCACCGGCGGCACCCTGACGGCCCGGGTCGCCGGCAGGCCGACCGACCCGCGCACCGCCAACAACACCGACACGCTCCGGCTCCGCGTCCTCAAGCCCGCGCTGACCGTCGGGCCCGTCGTCGCCCGGCTCGGTGACGTCGTCCTCGCCGAAGGCCGCGACTTCCCGGCCGGAACCGTCGTACGACTGAAATGGAGCCAGGGCATCACCGCGGCGACGGTTCCGGTACGGGTGGGCGCCGACGGAACGTTCCGCACCCAGGTCCTCGTCCTGCGCAAGGACCGGACCGGACAACGGCTGCTCCGCGCCACAGGACCCGGATACGACCCGGTCACCGCGAAGGTCCTCGTCGTGCCCCGCAGCCTCCAGCCACCCGACTTCATCGGCCGCGGTTGAGCCGCGCGGAGGTGGAACCGTGATCCACGAAGTGGACGACGCACTGCGCGCCTTCGTCCGGAGCGACGCCCTGGGCGGCACTCAGGTCAGCGTCGTGTTCGACGCACCCACCCGCGAGTGGGCGGCGAAGGTCAACGCCCCCACCGTCAATCTGTACCTCTACGACATCCGGGAGGACATGCGCCGCCGCTCCCGCGGTCTGTCCAACGAGTACGACGCGCGCGGCACCGTCGTCGCCCGGCACCGCCCGCCCCGGTACTTCAAGCTGTCCTACCTGATCACCGCCTGGACCCGGCGTCCCGAGGACGAGCACCGTCTGCTGTCGTCCCTCCTGCTGTGCCTGATGGACCGCGACGCCATGCCCGCCGAGCACCTGACCGGCTCCATGGCCGCGCTTCCGCTGTCGGTGCCGATGACGATCGCGCTGCCGCCGCCCGAGGACCGGTCGTTCGCGGACGTGTGGAGCGCGCTCGGCGGTGAGCTGAAGCCCTCCCTCGACCTCGTGGTCAGCGTCCCCCTCGTCGGCACGGGGACCACTCCGGCGGCGCCGCCGGTCACCGAGGAGGGCGGTCTGCGGCTCGGTCTCGAGGACACCCGGCACACCGGCCAGAGCCCCGCCGGAGCGCGGGCAGCCGACGCGGCGGACGAGCCGGCGGCGCGTCGCCCCCGGCCGGCGCGGTACCGGCGCGTCCGCGAATGAGCACGGGCCGCCGGACGACCCCGGGGCCCCGGCCACCAGGGCGTCCGGCGCGGACCGCGCCCCGTGCGGGGGCGGGCGACCGCGCGGCCGGCCACGCACGACCCGCGCCACCCCACCCGGCGTACACACCGAGCGGAGCGAGGAGCTTCCCATCGCCGAGAATCCCAGCCTTCGCCACCTGCTGGACCGGGTGGTCCTTGTCGAGGAACGCGTACGCCGCGCCGTCGCCGCCCGCAGACGGACCGACCCCAACCCCGACGACGCCTTCCGGGGTCTCTACCTCACCGACGCCGCCGTCGACCGCCTCCTCCACACGCCGCCCCGGCCCGCCGCCCCCGACCGCACGGACGCCGCCCGGCACGCCGAGGCCGAGGCACGGGCCGACGCCGCCGACCCGCCCACCAGCCTGCGCCGCCTCACGGCCGGCCTGGGCCTGACCGACCTCGACGTCGAGATCCTGCTCATCGCCCTCCTGCCGGACCTGGACGCCCGGTTCGAATCGTTCTACGGCTATCTCAACGACGACGTCACCCGGCACCGGCCCTCCATCGGCCTGGCTCTGACGCTGTGCGGACTGTCCCCGGCGGACGCCTCCGCCCGCGCCCGCCTCGGCGCCGGCGCGCCCCTGCTCTCCGGTGGCCTGCTGCTCGTCGAGGACCCGGACCGCCCGTTCCTCGGGCGCGCCCTGCGCGTACCGGACCGGGTCACCGCACACCTGCTCGGCGACGACACCCCCGACCCCCGGGTCGCCGGCCTGCTGACCCCGGCCCCGCCCGTGTCCGGCGTGGGCGACGCCGCCCCGCTCGCCCGGGCCCTCGCGGCCGAGGTCCCCCTGGCCTACCTGCGCGAGGACCAGGGCGGCGCGGGCCCGGCCCTGGCCGCGACCGCTCTCGCCCGGGCCGGGCGCCCCGCGCTCGCCCTGGACCTGGCCCGCCTCGCCCGCGACCCGGCCCCCGCGGACGCCGTGCGCACCGCCGTGCGCGAGGCACGGCTGACCGGCGCCGGTCTGGTCTGCGCCCCCGTGGACGCCCTGGACCGCGACCGCGAACGGGCTGCGCTGCTAAGGCAGCTGACGGACTGTCCGGTCCCGGTCGTGCTCGTGGGCCGCCCCCCGTGGGACGCCGCCTGGTCCACCCGTCCCCCGCTGCTGCTGCGCGCCCCGCGGGTCGAGCCGACCGCGCGAGCCGCGCTGTGGCAGGCCGCGTACGGATCCTGCGTGCCTGCCGGCCTCGATGTCGCGAACCTTCTGGCCCCGTTCCTCCTCACCCCCGGACAGATCGCCCTGGCAGCCCGAAGCGCCGCCCAGAACGCGCTGCTGGACGGTGCCGAGCTGCGCCCCGACCACGTACGCCGAGGCGCCCGGGCCCAGAACTCCGCCGGGCTCGACCTCCTCGCCCGCCGTATCGAACCCGCCGTCGGCTGGGACGACCTCGTCCTGTCCGCCGACACCCTGTCCCAGCTCCGGGAACTCACCGCTCGCGCCCGCCACCGCGACCGCGTCCTCGGCGAATGGGGGATGCGCCCCGGCGGTGCCCGCGGCCGGGGCGTCGTCGCCCTGTTCGCGGGCGACTCCGGTACCGGCAAGACCATGTCCGCCGAGGTCATCGCCGCCGACCTCGGCCTGGACCTCTACACCGTCGACCTTTCGACCGTGATCGACAAATACGTCGGCGAGACGGAGAAGAACCTCGAGCGGATCTTCTCCGAAGCGGCCGGGGTGAACGGTGTCCTCCTCTTCGACGAGGCCGACGCGATCTTCGGCAAGCGCTCCGAGGTCAAGGACGCCCACGACCGCTACGCCAACGTCGAGAGCGCCTATCTCCTCCAGCGCATGGAGTCCTTCGACGGCCTCGCGATCCTCGCCACCAACCTCCGCGCCAATCTCGACGACGCCTTCACCCGCCGCCTCGACCTCGTCATCGACTTCCCCGTCCCCGACTCCACCCAGCGCCTCGCCCTGTGGCACCGCTGCCTGGCCCCGCTCCTGCCCGGCGCCCACGACCTCGACCTCGCCTTCTGCTCCGACTCCTTCGAACTCGCCGGCGGCAACATCCGCTCCGTCGCGGTCACCGCCGCCTACCTCACCGCCGAGGCCGGATCGCCGCTGACCATGCGGCAGCTGATCCACGCCGTCCAGCGCGAATACCAGAAGCTGGGCCGACTGACCCTGGCCAGCGAGTTCGGGCGGTACGCCGAGCTGCTCGTCGTGTGACAGACGAAGTCCGCCACTACGAGTTTCTGGGATTCACCAGGACCCATTCGTCGTCCTCCCCCGCCCCGGGAGGCTCCGCGTACGTGGGGAAGCTTGATGACAGACTGTCGATGAAGTCGCGAAAGTTTTCCTTGTCGATGTCGCCCGGCCACGCAAGTATCACGTCCGTGAGTGCGGCGCTCTCCTCTTCGTATTCGACCGTGATACGAAAAGAGCTTCCACTGCTAGTTTCGGTGAATTCAAGCAGTAGATTGCCGTTCATGCCCTCGTTCTCCAGATGGATATGAATTCCCTCGTTGGTGTACTCGAGGTCTGCGATTCCGGTCAGCTTCTGACGGTCCGTGGGCTCCCAGCCCCGGGTGGTCAGCCGCATGAATTCCCCGTCGCCAGGATCGTTGAGAAGCCGATCCAGGTCCACGCTTCTTCACCGCCTTAGTTGAGTGGCCACTTCCCGGTTCGGACAATCGGTTCCTTGAGTGCCTTCTCGTGGGTGGCCATGAGATCGTGACTTCGCCTGAGAAGATCCTGGAAGGCCGCGGTCGGCAACAGGATACTCGGTGACGCGTTGGCGGAGAAGTGGCCTTGACTGTGCAGCTTCTTGAAAACAATGTCGGCGAGTTGCAGTGGTTGCACCTCGACTCCGCCCAGGCGCAGGATGTGCAGCCCGTCCACGGCCACCTGGCTCTCTCTTCCCTTGTACGGAGCCAGCGCGTGAACCGTCGAACCGATGCGCACATTGGGGGAGACCTGTCGGGCCAGGTCGGGCAGAGAGGTAATCTTCGTGGCGCAGGATTCGCACGGGCTGCGCGTCACTTTGAGTTCGAACCTCGCGCCCACCGGTTGCTGGTTCTTCATCCGCTGCTTGAGTTCATCCGGTACGGGGCTCGAGAAAGTTCCTCTCCTCAATCTGTCGATCAGAATGAGACTGTCCCGGATCAGCTTTGCCTCGGCGTGGTGCCAGGAGTCTACCTTCGGATCTATGGTGCTCTTGCCGCTTTTGCGCTTGCCCAGCGGTATCCCTATGGTCTCAAACTCCATCGACCCGATGGCGGCAGTTGGCGTGTCCATATCATGGAACGCAATGTCGTCGGCGGTGAAGTGCATTTGCAGATACCGGTTCTTGAATGCGATGCGCGCAGTCATCCCCGGCAGGGTGGGGCTTGCCGTGACAAGGATCTGATAATTTCCCGGCTGCTTCGCGACCGGTCGCACCTCGAGAGATTTGAGGCCGGATTTCTCGTATTTGTTGTGCGTCTGCTGGACTGTGGTTCTGATATGTTCCGGATCGTTCTCGCCCGAAAGCTGCGAGCGTAGATCGGCGATCACCTTCGTTCTGACGTCTGGATCCTTCTTGGGATTCTTGTCTTCATTCTTCCCTTGCTTGGTCCCTCGCCCGGCATCTTTGCCCCTCAGCTTGGACCACAGCTTCTTCGCCGCCTTCGCGATGAATTCGACGATCTTGTCGATCGCCTTGTTGACCGGCTTGGCGGCGGCGTGGAAGACCTGCTTCACCTTGCCCGCGAGGTTGCCGACGCCCAGCAGCGCGGCGAGGAAGCCGATGAGGACGGGGATGGAGGTGACCAGGGCGCCTTCGATCAGGGCGGGTACGCCGGCCTGGCCGCCCCCGGCGATGGCGATGACCGCGTCCAGGACGGAGTTGACGAACTGGACGATCTGGGCGCCTTGGGTCACGACGAAGGTGACGATGTCGATGATGCCCTTGACCGCGCGGATGAAGGCGGAGGCGGGGTTGAGCAGGGAGACGATCCAGGTGATGCCGGCGACGATGACGGTGGGGATCAGATAGGCGGTCAGTTTCTGCAGGATGGTGGACTTCAGGTCGCCCACCGACGCCTTGATGTGTTCCACGGCGCCTGCCGGGCCCTCCTTCTGGAGGGCCTGGGCGACGGGGACGGACTGTTCGGCGGCGGTGACCGCCTGGTCGGGGACGCCCTTGCGGGTGATGCGGGCACGGATGCCGGACCAGGTGAGGCCGAGGAGTCCGGCGATGACCTGGATGACGCCCTTGAGGTCGAACTTGGCGGGCAGGTTCAGGCCGGCGCCGGCCGCGGTGCCCAGGAGCCAGCCGATCAGGCCCTTCTTCAAGTGCTCGGCGATGTTGCCGATGAACAGATTCAGGCCCGCGCCGACAGCGGTGACGAGGCTGGTCAGGAACCCGATCGGGTCCTTGATGATCTTCATGACCGCGCCGGCGGCCTTGGCCAGGACACCGAGCAGCATGTTCTTCAGCTCGATGATGGTCTGGACGACGCCCATGACGGCGTCCTTGGCCTTGGCGATCAGGCCCTTGTTCTCCTCCTGGAGCTTCTTGATCTCGTCGTCGACCGCGTTCAGGGCCTGGGTGTACTTCTGGGCGAGGTCCTGGACGAGCTGGTCGGACTTCGCGTTGACGTCCTCTTCGAGGCCGTCGAACTTCTCCGTGAAGTCCTTGGCGGCCTGTTGGCCGAACTTCTTCAGGTCCGCGGGCAGACGGTCGACCTCGGCCTTGAGTTCGGTGCGGCCCTGGGCGATGCGGTCCTTGGCCCTGCCGAGTTCGGTGCCGATGATGTCGGCGATGGACGAGATGACCTGCTGCATCTGCGCGACATAGAGCTTGCGGGACTCCTGGAAGAGCTGGTTGGCCTCCTCCGGCAGGCCCGCGACCTTGTCCTTCAGCCATTTCGCCGGTCCCCAGAAGCCGCCGTAGCGCTTCTCCTTGTAGGCGTCCATCCGGCGCTTCTGGTCGGCGGTGAAGGCGTCCCGGGCGGCCTTCTCGCCGGCGGTGAACCTGTCGTCGACGAGCTTGTCGAGGCCGGACAGGGTCTTCTCGACGTCCGACCTGGTGGCGTCGAAGACCTTCTGCAGCCGGGCCGTCACCTCGGCCCGCCTGCGTTCGTCGGCGGACTTGGCGGCGCCCTTGCCACCGTCGACCTGCTTGCCGGTGGCCGCCCGGCTCGCGGCCAGGTCGCCCATCGCCCGGGCACCGGAGGCGGCGGCGCCCTGTTTGGCGGCGGCCAGCTGCTTGGCCTCGGCGCCGCGGGCGGCACCCGGTGCGGCGGCGGAGTGCTTCTCGGCTTCCTCCTGCGCCCCCAAGGCGTCGGTGAACGCCTCCTCGTTGCCCTTCTTCAGCTGGTCCTTGGTGACCTCGTTGTCGGTCAGCGCTTTGTCGACGTCGTTCGTGCCGCCACGGAAGTCCGTCACCGCGTCCGGCTGCCTCGCCGGGACCGCGCCCGCCGGGTTCGGGGTGCCGGGGACGGGCGGGGGAGCGTCGGGGGTGAGCGGGGTGACCGGCTTGTCCTTGGCCTGAGACAGGTCCGGGCCGGCCTTGGTGGCGGAGTCGATCTCCTTGGCGGAAGCGGCCTTGCCCTGGCTGACCTGGCCACTGACCTGGCCCTTGATCGCCTCTGCCTTGCCGGAACCGGCGAAGTCGTGGGCCTCACCGAGGGTCTTCGGAGCCTGCGCGGCGATGGCCTGGTTGACCGCGGCGATGAACCCGGCCTTGTCGAAGACGCCGGGTTCGGCGGCGTTCATCTTCTCTGCCTGCGCGGCCTTGCCCTGGGCCTGCTTGTCGTCCGGCGGGGCGACGGCGGCGCTCTGCGCGGCCTTCGACTCCGTGTCGGCCGAAGCGTGCCGGGAGGCCGCGGTCTTCTTCGCCCGCACCTCGGACTTCAGGTCCTGGAAGGCGGGCGACGCGGACGGCGGCGGCTTGACCGGCTCGGCCGGCTCGGCCGGAGCGGCCGTGGAAGGCTCGGCCGCGGTCTGGCGCTGCACGACCAGCCGGGCCACCGCCGCGTTCCCCGCTCCCGCCTGCAGCAGACGCAACTGCTGCGGGGTGAGGCCCGCCGGAGGGGCGCTCTCCGACCCGGACACCGTGGCGGGCGAGGTGGATTCCTCGACCGCGGGCGTGGCCTGGGCAGGGGCTGCCGGGCGGGCCGGCGCCGCGTTGGTCTTCGCGTTGGTCCTCGCGCTGGTCTTTTTGTCCGGCGCCGACTTCATGGCCGCAAGTGTTCGGGTTCGTGGCCACTCGTACACGAGAAGGGTGGGTACGGCCGGGGGAAGGGCGGGATGCCTGATCGGGCAGTGGGCTGTGCACCTCACCGCGGACGACGACACGTTCCAGCGTGATCGCGGCCGGAGTCAGAATCTGCTTCGGCCGCTGGTCAAGGAGGAGTGGATATGCCGTCGTATCTGTCCCCGGGCATCTACGTCGAAGAAGTGGAGGCCGGGGCACGACCGATCGAGGGAGTGGGCACCTCGGTCGCCGCGTTTCTCGGCTTCGCCCCGCAAGGACCCCTGAACGAGCCGACGCTCGTCAGCAACTGGAGCCAGTACGTGGGTGTCTTCGGCGACTTCGTCGAGGGTTCCTATCTGGCGTCCGCCGTGTACGGGTACTTCGCCAACGGGGGCGGCAACTGCTACGTCGTCCGGATCGGGGACGGCGGGAACGGCGTCGCGGGAGAACTGCCGAACGGGTCCGCCGGCGCGACGGCGGGCGGTGGGTCCGCGGCCGAGGCGCTGCTCGGCGGATTCCGGGTCCGGGCCCTGCCGGGCGTCACCGGTGAGATCACGGTCGAGGTCGGCGGGGCGGACGGCGAGGCGCCGCCGAACGAGGCGTTCAAGCTCGTGGTCAAGGTGGACGGGGAGGAGAAGGAGACCTACCCCTCGGTGTCCACCCGCCGCGGCAAGGACAACGTCGTCACCAAGGTCAAGGAGAAGTCGCAGGTCATCTCCCTGGAGGAGGTCAGCCGGGCCGCCGCGTCGGCCAAGCCCGACACCGGTACGGTCGTCCTCGCGGCCACGTCCGGCACGGCCCCCGCTCCGGCCGGGTCCGGCACGGTCGCGGTGTCGGCCGACAGCTACATCGGTGACGCGGACGAGCGGACGGGCTTCGGCGGTCTGGAGGCCATCGACGAGATCACGATGGTGGCCGTGCCCGACCTGATGAGCGCCCACCAGCGCGGCATCGTGGACGACGAGACCGTCATCTCGGTACAGCAGGCCCTGATCGCCCACTGCGAGCTGATGGGCGACCGGGTCGCCATCCTGGACGCTCCCCCCGGGCTGTCGCCGCAGCAGATCAAGAACTGGCGCATGGACACGGCCGGCTTCGATTCGAGGTTCGCGACGCTCTACTACCCGTGGATCAAGGTTTTCGACCCGTCGGTCGGCCGTAACAGCTTCGTCCCGCCGAGCGGGCACATAGCGGGGGTCTGGGCCCGCAACGACGAGTCGCGCGGTGTGCACAAGGCGCCGGCGAACGAGGTCCTGCGGGGCGCGGTCGGCCTCCAGACACAGATCACCAAGGGTGAGCACGACCTGCTGAACCCGATCGGAGTCAACTGTGTCCGCTCCTTCCCGGGCCGCGGGATCCGGGTGTGGGGCGCCCGCACCCTCTCCTCGGACCCGGCCTGGCGCTATCTGAACGTACGTCGGCTCTTCAACTACCTCGAGGAGTCGATCCTGACGGGCACGCAGTGGGTCGTCTTCGAACCGAACGACGACGCCCTGTGGGCTCGCATCAGGCGCACGATCTCGGCGTTCCTGGTCAACGAGTGGCGCAAGGGGGCGTTGTTCGGGCTGACCCCGGACGAGGCCTTCTACGTCAAGTGCGACCGGGAGACCAACCCCGCCGAGAGCATCGACGCCGGCCAGGTCATCTGCGAGGTCGGGGTCGCTCCGGTCAAGCCCGCGGAGTTCGTGGTGTTCCGGCTGGCACAGCTGTCGGGCGGCACGGGATCGGTCGACGAGTAGCGCAACGGCAGGCGGGTCGGGGCCCGGCGGCAGCGGGCCGCCCGCGGATCGGTCCCGGGGCGGTGGAAGACCGCCGCTCCCCACACAGGATGAGCTTTGGAGGCTGGGATGGCACTCCCCGAACTTGACAGCTCTGTCGGCCACTCCTTCGGGCTGGAGTTCGACGGCGTGGTGATCAAGCAGATCACCGAGGTCAGCGGCTTGAAGATGGAACAGGACGTCATCGAACTCAAGCAGAACACCACCGACGGAAAGTACGCCGTCAAGAAACTGCCGGGCCGCCCCAAGGCCGGCGAGGTCACCGTCACCCGCGGTCTGACCGAGGACAACAGCTTCGAGGCGTGGATCAAGTCGTCCCGGTTCGGGAAGATGGGCGACGCCCGCAAGAACGGCGCGATCATCGTCTACGACTACGAGGGCAGCGCGATCAAGCGCTACCAGTTGATCAACGCCTGGCCGAAGTCGCTGGAGATCGGCACCCTCAAGGCGGGCGACACCTCGGTCCTCACCGAGAAGCTCGCGATCACGTACGAGAGCATGGAAGTTGAGTGATGCGCAGGGGGACGCCCTCTCCGGCGCGGCAGGCGACACAGCCCTCCCCGGGCGCACCGGAGCATGACCACACCGGGGGACCGGGCGAGAGCGCGAGCGGTGCGGGGCCCGAGAGGCTCCGCACCGAGTTCCCCTTCGAACTGCCCCGGGGGTACGTGGACGCAGCCGGCACCGTGCACCGGCACGGTGTGATGCGGCTGGCCACCGCCCGGGACGAACTCATCCCGCTGCGGGACGACCGGGTGCGGGAGAACTCCGCGTACCTGTCGGTGGTCCTGATCGCCCGGGTGATCACCCGGATCGGCACCATCGAGGACGTGCACGCCGGCCTCGTGGAAGACCTGTTCGCCTCGGACCTCGCCTTCCTCCAGGACTTCTACCGTCGGATCAACGCGGAGGGCCACACCCGCGCCGCGGTCACCTGCCCTTCCTGCCAGGAACACTTCGCCGTGGACCTCGCCGGGGGCCGCCTGGGGGAATCGTGACGTACGCGGTCGACCGCCTCTACGAGGAGATCGCGTACCTGGCCTATCACTTCCACTGGCCGCTCGAGGAGCTGCTCGATCTGGAACACCCCGAACGGCAGCGGTACGTCGAGCAGATCGCCCGGCTCAACGGGCGGTGAGAGGACACCGAGATGGGACTGCTGTCCTGGCTGACGAGGAACGGTGAAGGCTCGCGGGGCGTCACGGAGCCCGGGACGCCGGCGCGTGCCGACGCCGGGACGACGTCACCCGGACCGGACGCGGCGACGCCCGCCCGGTTCACGGCCGGGTGGCGGTCGACGCCGCCCGTGCAGCGGACCCTGAGCGCGCCCATGGGGCTGCTCACCGACCCCCGCGGGTTCGGTGGGCGGCTGGGTACCTGGCAGGACCCGACCGTCACCGGACCGCTCGGCCATCTCGTCAGCGCGCAGGCGCCGTCCGGCGTCGGCCACGGGCTGGCGGAACCCACGATGCCGGTGCAGCGGACGAGCGTACGGCCGCAGGCGCACGCCTCCGGCGTGTCGCGGGCCGCGCGGGATCCCGCTCGGACATGGGGGGACGAGTCCGGCCCTCCCGTTCAGGCATGGGCGGACGAGTCCGGGGTGACGTCGGCCCTCGCGTCAGGAGCCGGGGACCGGCCGGGCGACCCGCACGGCACGGGTGACCCGATCGTCTTCCGGTCGGTGTCCCCGGCCCCGGGGATCCCCGCCGGCGTGCGGACGGTCGCACCGGCGCCCCTTCCCCAGGGGCAACTCCAGCGGCCAACCGTTCCGTCGGCCGGCCCGGAGCCGGATCCGGCACCGCCCGCGCCGGTGACGGTCATGCGGATGCGGTCCGTCCCGGCAGCCCCGGAGGGCCCCGCGTCCGCCCGCCCCCTGGTCGTCGCGGAGCCACCGGCCGTACCGGCGTGGGAACTCGCGGCCGTCCCCGCGCCCGTGCCGGATCCGGATCCCGGACCCCTGGCTCCGGGCACCCCGGACGAGCCCGTCGCCGGCCTGCTCGCCACGCCCGACACGCCTTCGGGGCAGGACGACGAGGGCGGCGTCGTCCAGCGCACCGAAGCGTCGGTCGCCGACCGGCCGACGGCGATACCGGACACGGGTCCGCTTCCGCTTCCGCTCTCGCTCCCGCTCCCCACGCCGCGCGCCGGTGCGGCTGTCGGCCAGGGGCCGGACGCGGCCCCCACTGCTCCGCTCGTCGGCGACGTGGACGGTGTCGGGACCGCCACGCGCCCTGCCGCGCAATCTGCCGTGCAGCCCGTTGTGCAGCGTGACGTCACGGCCCCGCCGCGTCCGCGTCATCGGGGTCTCGGCGAGCCGCTCGCCGAGCTGCCGCCCACCGCGCTGCCGCTCCCGGGCCGGGCGGCGCCGCCGGCCGAGTCCGCCGTGTCCTCTTCCGCCTCCGCCGTCGCGCACGTCTCCCGGACCGTGGAGGTCCCGGAGACACCGGCGGCCCCGGAGGACCTGCGTGTTCCGCCCACTCCGGAGACGCCGCCCACTCCGGAGACGCCGCCCACTCCGGACACGCCGGCGGCGCCGGACCTCGTGGCGGGCCAGGCCGCGCCCGGAGTGCCGTCGCACGGCGGCGAAGGCACCGCTCCGCTGCTCGGTGACACGCCACCGCTGACCACGGACCCGGTGAACCTCGGCACAGGGCTCTCGCCCGAGACGGCGACCGGCGTCGGCGTCGACGCCGGGGAAATCGGTCCGGTGCCCGTGCGGGGGACCGCCTCGGTCCCGGGCACCGGTCCTGGCCCCGGAATCGGTCCAGGTCCCAGTGCCGGCCCCGGTCCGGGCCCAAGCCCGGACCCCCTCTCCGGAGCCACCTTCGGAGGGGGTGACGCCGCGCCGCCGGGCCCGGTCGCGGTGCAGCGACTCGACGCTCCCGGCGGCTCGCCCCAGCCACCTCCACCCCCGTCGACCGATGCGACGCCCGTGCTCGCGGAGCCCGACCGAGCACCGCTGCTCGGAGAGGCCGGACCGCTCGTCGTGAGTGACACGGTGGTACTCGAGGCGCCCGGCCCTGGTGAGCTGGTGACGGCTTCGACGCCCATGCCGATGCGGCGGCTGGACGCCGTGGACGAGGCCACGTTCTCCGGTACGGCGCCCGAGGCGGGGGCCGGTGCCGGGTCGGCGTCGCAGGGCGGCGGCCCCGTTTTCCCGCTGGTGGCGCAGCGGTCGTTGCCTCTCTACACGGTGCCGGAACCGTCCGCCGAGGCACCGGTCTCCTCCGAACCTCCGGCCGCGGTCCCGGTCCGATGGGAACCGGTCAGGGGCGGAGCGTTCGTCCCGGGGGCCGACGGTTCCGCAGGCCATGCCTGGTCCGCCGACGCAGTGCCCGGCGGCTCCGGCCGCCCTGGCGACCAAGGCGGCTCTCGCGGTGGGCACACCGCCTCCGGCCACGCGGGTGGCGTCGTACAGCGGGCCGCGGACGCCGGTACGGCGGCCCTCGCCGACGGCGCCCCGCCCGCCCGTTCCTACGGCGATGGCGGCCGCCCCGGCGGCTCCGGGCTCCCCGGCGTCTCCCGCCTCGCCGGGCCCCCGGAATACCCAGGCGTCTCCGGGCTCCCCGGCCTTTCCACCCTTCCCGGCCTTTCCACCCTTCCCGGTGTCTCCGACCTTCCCGGACCCCCGGATGCCCCCGGCGGCCCAAGTGCCGTTGCGGCCCTCCTCGATGGAGCCCACCAGCCGTCCACGAGGGGGCTTCGAGGTCCGGACGCCCTCGGCCCCGCGGTCCCGTTGCAACGGCTCGAGACGGTGCCCGGCGCCGAAGCGCAGTCCGTGCGCCCCCCAGCCCCGACGGCGCCTTTGTCCCCACCCCCTCGGGGACAGGCGCCGTCGGCTCTCGCGCCGCCCGGCGTCAACGCGGGAGCCGCGGCGGTCGCCGCCGGCGTGGCCCGGTGGATGCCGGACGGCTCCGTGGAGTTCACCGCGCCCGCCGTGCAACGCGCCGAGGACGGCCCGCCGGGCGCCGACCCGCCCACCGACCCGCCCACCGACCCCCCGGCGCAGCCCGACCCGGCCGATCCACCGGCGCCCTCGGTGGCCGCCGACGGCTCCCCGCCCTCGGCCGCCACCCCCGGGAAGGCCGGTGTCCCCAAGGTCACCGACGAACTCGTACGAGCCCTGGTCGCCCCCCTCAGCAGGCTGCTCAAGGCGGAACTGCGCATCGAACGTGAACGCGCCGGGACCTTCATCAACACCCGGCACTGACAGAGCACCGGTACCGACAGAAAGGCAGGGCATCGGATGTCCACGACCCAGGACCCGGCGGTCACGGTCTGCTTCGTCGTCACGATCGACGGGATCGAGCTGGGGTCGTTCAACACCTGTGAGGGGCTCGGCTGCGAGGTGGTGCTCGAAGCCCGCGAGGAGGGCGGGAACAACGGCCATGTCTGGCAGTTGCCGACGCGCCTGAAGTACCCCAACGTCAAGCTCTCCCGGCCGCTGACGAAGGACACCCAGAAGGTGGCCAAGTGGTTCGCCAGCATGACCACCGGGTTCGCCCGCAAGACCGCGCACATCGAGGCGCGTACCGGCGACGACATCATGGTCGCCCGCTGGGGCCTGCTGGAGGTGGTGCCGGTGCGCTGGACCGGGCCGTCGTTCAATCCCGAGTCGCCCAAGGTCGCCACGGAGACCATCGAGATCGCGCACCACGGATTCACGACGGAGCCCGGGGCATGAGCGGGCCGGTGGCGTTCAGCGCGGCGGGCGGCGCGAAGTCGGCGTCGGCCGGGGGCGGCAACGCGCGGCCCAAGCTGGAGCACGCCTACCTCGAACTGCGCACCCCGCCCTCGGGCGGCAGCCTCACCCCCGGCGGCCCCTGCGGCCGGATCGACTTCCAGTTCAATCCCAAGGAACTCAGCCTGGGCAAGTCGGCGTCCTGGAAACGCACCCCCGCCAAGGGCGCCAAGAGCGCGGGCCCGCCGGAGTACCAGGGGCCGCAGCCCAGCAAGCTCACCGTCGAGATGTTCTTCGACGCGAGCGACACCCAGGACACCAGTGTCGTCAAGGCCGTGGAGAGCCTGTTCGCCTGCTGCGTACCGACCAACGAGACCCGGCAGGCGCAGCGGTCGTCGCCGCCCTGGGTGGTCTTCCACTGGGGCGGCATCACCGGCTTCCCCGGCTACGTCAGCCAGGTCCAGGTCAAGTACACGCTGTTCACCACGTCCGGGACGCCGATCCGCGCGGTGTGCCAGGTGACGATGGAGGAGATCAGCGGGGAGACGGCCGGCCAGAACCCCACCTCGGGGGCGCTCACGGCCCGCCGTGTCCACCGGCTCCGCGCCGGCGACACCCTGCAGGGTCTCGCCTGGGCCGAGTACGGCGACGCGGCCGCCTGGCGGGCCATCGCCGAGGCCAACGGCATCGACGATCCCATGCGGCTGGCCGAGGGGCGGGAACTGCTCCTGCCCTCGGCCGACGAACTGGACACGGTGCCGGGCGGGGCGGCGGAGCCCGTCGCCCACGGGTCCGGAGCGGCCGGCGGCCGGAAGGACGTCTGATGGCCCATGACACCGTAGCCAAGATCCTGGTCATGGAGATCGGCGGGACCAGGCTCCCCGCCGACCTCGCCAACACCCTGGTGGACGGCTACGTCGACGACAGCCGCACCCTGCCCGACACCTTCGTCCTGCGGTTTCGCGACCCCAGCCGGGTGCTGCTCGACAAGGCCGGCATCAAGATCGGCTCCGAGGCGCGGCTGCTGGCCTCGTCCGGCGCGGGCGGCTCGCCGAAACCGCTGCTCAAGGGTGAGGTGACCGCCCTGGAGCTGGACTTCGACGAGACCGGGACGTTCACCGTGGTCCGCGGCATGGACAAGGCGCACCGGCTCTTCCGGGGCCGTCGGGTCGCCGCCTACCAGAACATGACCGTCGCGGACATCTGCCGCCGCGTCGCCCAGCGCGCCGGGCTCGCGACGGGGACGATCGACGTCTCGGGGCCGGTCCTCGAACACGTCGCCCAGGCGAACGTCTCCGACTGGGAGTTCGTCCGCGACCTGGCCGAGGACGCCGGAGCACAGGTCTACGTCATCGACGGCGCCCTGCATGTCACCAAGGCCACCGCGGCGTCCGGCGCGCCCGGCTCCTCGGCCCGCGCCGACCGTGACCCGCTCGTGCTGGAACTCGGGAAGAACCTGGTGCGCTGCCGCGCCGGGGTGACCGCCGCCGAGCAGGTCTCCCAGGTCCAGGTGCGCGGCTGGGACACCAAGACCAAGCGGGCCCTGGTCGGCACGGCGGAGGCGGGCAGGGCGGACACCGTCCAGCTGGGCATCGCCCCGGCGGACGCGGCGCGCCCCTTCGGCAAGGCCGACTTCCTCGTCACCGACAACACCTACGGCGCGCAGGCCCGCGTCGAGCAGGTCGCCAAGGCGCTGGCGCAGCGGATCGCCGGGTCGTTCGCCGAGATGGAGGCGGTCATCCAGGGCAATCCCGAGGTCCGGGCCGGCGGAGCTGTCGCGCTGTCCGGGGTCGGCGCCCCGTTCGAGGGCCGGTACACCGTCACCGCCTCCCGGCACGTCTTCGACGCCCAGCGCGGCTACGAGACCTGGGTGACCGTCTCGGGCCAGCAGGAACGCTCCCTGTCGGCGCTGGCCGGCGGCGCCGCGGGCCGGGCGGGCAGGATCCCCGAGGTGGACGGAGTCGTCATCGGTCTCGTCTCCGACACCAAGGACCCGGACAAGCTCAGCCGTGTCAAGGTCAAGTTCCCCTGGCTGTCCGACGACTACGTCAGCGACTGGGCCCGATGCGCGCAGATCTCCGGCGGAGGCGGCAAGGACGGCAAGGGAACCTCCGCGTTCGTCCCGGAGGTGGGTGACGAGGTGCTGGTCGGGTTCGAGCAGGGCCGGCTCGACCGCCCGTACGTCCTCGGCTGCCTCTTCAACGGGCAGGACAAACCGTCCACGGCGAGCGGCGAGCTGATCGACGGGACCAGCGGCGCCGTCAACCGGCGGTCGTTCTCCTCCCGCAGCGGCAACCAGCTCGAACTGCTCGACAACGCCTCCGGTCCGCAGGGCGTACGGATGGTCACCGGCGACGGCAAGCTCACCATCGACCTCGACCGCAAGGGCACCAAGATCATCGTGCACAGCGACGGCACGGTGGAGATCGACGCCAAGGACAAGGTCACCGTCAAGGCGGGCAACGGCGCGCTGATGGACGCGGGCAACGGCACCCTCGAACTGACCGGCAAGTCGGTGAAGGTGACCGCGCAGACCGGCGTCCAGGTGGACGGCGGCAGCGGCCAGGTCGGGCTCAAGACGAGCGGGGGAGTGGAGGTGAAGGGCAGCCAGGTCGCGGTCAACGGCACCGCGCGCACGGAGATCAAGGGCGGGGCGACCTGCACGATCAACGCGGGCTTGGTCCGGATCAACTGACGATCGGTCCCGATCGACCGACGAGACGAAGAACTGCAAGCCGACGAAAGAAGGAGCCCCCGCCATGCCACCCGCCGCCCGCGTCGGCGATCCCACCGGCCATCCGGGGACGGTCGGCCCGCCCGGCGCGCCCACCGTCCTCATCGGCGGCATGCCCGCCGCCACCGTCGGTACCACCCACATGTGCGCCTTCCCGCCGCCCGCCGTGCACCCGCCGTCGGTGATCATTCCGCCGGGGTGCCCCACGGTCCTGATCAACGGCAGGCCCGCCGCCCGCATCGGTGACACCGCCGCCTGCGGGGCGCCGATCGTCGCGGGCTGCCCGACCGTCCTGATCGGCGGGTGACCGGCTGATGGGACAGCAGTTCGTCGGCGCGGGCTGGGCGTTCCCGCCGCGCACCGACGCCACCGGGAGCATCGCCCTGGTGCGCGGCGAGCGGGAGATCGAGGAATCGATCCGGCTCGTGCTCGCCACCTCCCCGGGGGAGCGCCCCATGCGGCCGGAGTTCGGCTGCGCCATCCACGACTACGTGTTCGCCCCCGCCGACGCGAGCACCGCGGGCCAGGTCGCCTACGAGATCCGGCTCGCCCTCGACCGCTGGGAGCCGCGGATCGAGGTCGTGGGCATCGACGTCCGGTTCGACGCGGTGGAGGACGGTGTGCTGTACATCGACATCAGCTACACCGTGCGCGGCACGAACGACCCCCGCAACCTCGTGTTCCCGTTCTATGTGATCCCCGCGCACGAGGAAGGAACGGGTCCGTGACGCTGCCCAGCCCCAATCTCGACGACCGGAAGTTCCAGGGACTCGTCGACGACGCCAAGAGGTTCGTCCAGCAGCGCTGCCCCGAGTGGAGCGACCACAACGTCTCCGATCCGGGCGTGACCCTGATCGAGGCGTTCGCCACGATGGTCGACCAGCTCCTCTATCGCGTCAACCGCGTGCCGGAGAAGAACTACCTGGCCTTCCTCGACCTGATCGGCGTCCGGCTGCACCCGCCCACCGCCGCCCGCACGGACGTCGCGTTCTGGCTCTCCGCGCCGCAGCCCGAGACCGTCCGGGTCAGGGCCGGCACCGAGGTCGCCACCGTGCGCACCGAGACCGAGGAAGCGGTCGTGTTCACCACCGTCCGCGATCTGCCGATCGTGCCGTGCGGGCTGACCCGGCTGGCCACCTGCCCCGCCGGAGGCGGAGCCGACGACCGTACGCAGCAACTCGCCCTCGGCCGTGACGTGCCCTGCTTCGACACCGAGCCCGCGCCCGGCGACGCCCTCTACGTCGGCCTCAGCAACCCCGTCCCGGCCGGGGTCGTCGTGCTGCGGCTGGACTGCCGGGTGGACGGCGTCGGTGTCGACCCGCGGCGCCCGCCGCTGCGCTGGGAGGCATGGGACGGCACGGCCTGGGCGCGCTGTGACGTCGAGGAGGACACGACCGGCGGTTTCAACCGGCCCGGCCAGGTGGTGCTGCATCTGCCGGGCAACCACGCGGAGTCCACCATCGCGCGCCGGACCGCGGGCTGGGTCCGCTGCCGGCTGCTCCCCGCCGAGCCGGACCAGCCCACCTATCTCCAGTCGCCGACCATCCGTGAGGCCGAGGCCTTCACCATCGGCGCCACCGTCGAGGCCGTGCACGCCGAGACGGTGACGGACGAGGTCCTGGGGCTCTCCGAGGGTGTGCCGGGCCAGTCCTTCCATGTCGCCCGGCCTCCGGTCGTCCCGGGCGACGAGCCGTTCGTCGTGGAGGTGGCGGACGGCTCGGACTGGTCGCGGTGGCACCGCGTCGACGACTTCGCGCACTCGGGCCCCGGCGACCGGCATCTGACCCTGGACCCGAACTCCGGCCGGATCGACTTCGGCCCGGCCGTCCGCGAGCCGGACGGAGCGATCCGCTACTACGGCGCGGTTCCGGCCAAGGGAGCCCCGGTGCGGATCCGCGCCTACCGGTCCGGCGGCGGCAGCCAGGGCAACGTCGCCAAGGGGACGCTGCGGGTGCTGCGCACCTCGCTGCCGTTCGTCGCGCGGGCCGAGAACCGGCGGGCCGCCGTCGGCGGTGTCGACGGGGAGAGCGTGGAGAGCGCCAAGGTCCGCGGCCCCATGACGCTGAGCACCCTGTACCGGGCGGTCGTCCCGCGCGACTACGAGGTGCTGGCGCGGGAGGTGGCCCCGGACGCGGCACGGGTCGCCTGCGTGCCCGCGGGGGAGGGCGAGGAGGGCGGCGTCCGGCTGCTTCTGGTGCCGGCCGTGCGGAGCGACGAACAGGGGCGGCTGCGCTTCGACGACCTGGTGCCGCCCCGGGAGACGCTGCGGAGCCTCGCCGACTACCTGGACGAGCGCCGCACCATCGGCACCCGGCTGGTGGTCGAGCCGCCCTACTACCAGGGAGTCACCGTCGTGGCGTCCGTCCTGGCCGCCCGCGGCGCGGCCGTCGACCCGGTCCGCACCGCGGCGCTGGCCGCCCTGTACGGGTACTTCAACCCGATCACCGGAGGACCGAGCGGGCAGGGATGGCCGTTCGGGCGGCCGATCCACGCCGGAGAGGTGTACGCCGTCCTCCAACGGGTGCCGGGCGTCGACCTCGTCGAGGACGTCAGGCTCTTCCCGGCCGACCCGCTGACCGGGCAGCGCGCCGAACCGGCCACCAGGATCGTGCTCGACACGCACGCCCTCGTCTTTTCCTACGAGCACCAAATCCGAATGCGGGAGGCCTGAATGCGCGGAACAGTCGAGGGACTGCCGACGCCTCACCCACTCATCTACCAGCTCCCCGCCGTGTATCTGGGAGAGGACTTCATCCAGCGGTTCCTCGCGGCGCTGGACGACGTACTGGCGCCGGTGCTGCTGACCATCGACAACCTCCCCGCCCATCTCGACCCGCGCACCGCCCCGGAGGACTTCCTGGCGTGGCTGGGCGAGTGGGTGGCCACGGGCCCGGCGGCCGACGGTCAGCCGGCCGGGCAGCGCCGGGCCGCGGTCCTCGGGGCGGTGGAACGGCACCGCAGACGGGGAACAGGAGGCGGACTCGCCGAAGCCGTACGGCTGGAGTTCGGCACGGAGGCCGAGATCGAGGAGACGGGCGGAACGTCGTGGTCCGAGACGGCACGCAGCCCCCTGCCCGGGCCGGCCGGTGTTCCGCCCCGGGTCACCGTACGGGTGCGGGTGGCCGACCCGGACGCGGCGGGCGCGGAGCGGCTGCGGCGGCTCGTGGCCGGTGAGGTGCCGGCGCACGTCGGGTACGCCACGGAACTGCTGCCCCTCGCGGACGCGTCATGAGCGGCCCCGGCGGGCCGGCCTGCCCCGACTGCGGCCACCACAACGCGCCGGGCGCGGCGTTCTGCGCGTCCTGCAACGCTTTCCTGGACTGGGAGCAGAGCGGCGCCGGCTCCGCGAACGCCGGCCGGGGCACGGGATCGGAGCCCCGCGCGGCCGTCTCCGGCCCGGCGGTGCCGAGTGCGGTGACACCGGACGCGTCCGGGCCCGGGACGTCCGCCCAGGGAGCCGCGGCCCCCGGTCCCGCGCCGGAGCCGGCGGCTACCCGCACCGACCCCGTCCCGCCCCGGCCGCAGACCTCGGCACCCGCTCCGACACAGCCGTCCTCTGTCACGCCGGAGCAGGCCGTCCCCCATCCGGCGGGCCCGTCCCTCCCCGCCGCACCGGCCGGACCGGTCCGGCCCCGGACACCGGCGGAACCCGCGAACTCCGGCACCGTACGGCGGCCCGGTGAGCGGTCCGCGGACCCGGACGACCTGCCCGCGTCGCCGGGCGCACAGGACACCCCCGCGACCGTGCCCCACCCCCGGAGCCCGGTCCACGACCTGGTCTGTCCGGCATGCGCGCAGGCCAACCCCCGTACCCGCACCCTGTGTCTGCGCTGCGGCGCCGTGCTCACCGCGGCCGTGGCGGAGCAGGAGCGGCTCTCGTGGTGGGCGCGACTGTTGCGGCGGTTGCGCCGCCGTCCGCCGCGCCGGCTCGCGGCCGGGCAGCGTCCTCCGGTCCGCGCCTGGCGACGGCCGAGCCTGGCGATCCCGATCACGCTGGTCGTCCTGCTGGGCGGTGGCTACCTCGCCCGGCCCCATCTGGGCAGCCTCATCGACAGCCTTCGGGACCGGACGGCCAAGCCCACCCCCGTCAACCCGAAGGAGGCGGAGGCGTCCAGCCGACTCGAGGGCCACGGGCCGAACCTGGCCTTCGACGGGGCGAACAACACCTACTGGGCACCCGCGCCGGCCGGCGCGGGTGCGGGCGAGGATCTGGAGGCGCGCTTCGAACAGCCCGTCACGCTCAAGACACTCATCATCCAGACCGGGGTCTCGGTCAACAAGGACGAGTTCCTCAAACAGGCCAGGCCGTCCGTCCTCGATGTGGAGCTGGGCGGACCGGGCGGTGAGGTCGAGAAGAAGCGGCTCAAGCTGGAGGACAAGCCGGGGCCGCAGACGCTGGACCTCGAAGGGAAGAACGTCAGCTCGGTGCGGTTCATCGTTCGGTCCAGTTACGGAGTCGAGGGGAAGGGCCGGCACACGGCCGTCGTGGAGATCGAGTTCTTCGGTCTGCGATGACGTCCGTTACGACGTCCGTTACGCCGTCCGCCATGACATGCGTCATGACGTCCGCCCGGGACGCCCGGCGCCAGGGTGTCCCTCCCCGGTGGTGGAGTCCGTCCCGCGACGTGCTCCGGAGCAGGCGGCCCGGCGGCCGCGCGCCCCGGCGCCCGCCGCTACATCGGGTGGGAGAGCCCGCCGGACGGCGGGATCCCCAGGGAGGCCAGCATCGCCGAGTAGCCACGCCGGGCCCGCGCGCCGTCGGCCGCGAGCCCCGCGGCGTCGCACGCCCGGATCAGGACCCGCCATGCGGCGTCGCGGTGCCCGTCGACCTCGAGGCAGCGTTCGGCCGCCTCCACCGCCTCCACGGGCCGGCCCTGGGCGAGACGTATCTCGGCCAGAGCCACGGCCGAGTTGGCCGCTTCCCGGCGCAGCCGTTCCCGGTCGGCGGCCACCCACTCGGCCAGCCCGTCCTCGGGAAGCAGCTCACCCGCGTAATGGTCCAGAGCGATGCGGAACGCGTCCGCCGCCTCCTCCGGCCGCTTCTGCGCCCGGGTGCGCCGGCCGTCGCGCACGGCACGCTCGAACGCCGCGACGTCGCTCACGTCACCGGGCGCCAGCACGAGCCGGTACGAATCGCCCTGCCGCGCGATGAGTCGCGAACCGCCCCTGGGACGTTCCGGTTCGAGGAAGGAACGCAGACTGGAGACTGTTACTTGGAGGTTGTGCAGTGTGGACGGTGTCGTCACGCCGTCCCAGAACGCGAGCAGCAGATGGTCACGGTGGACCGCCTGGCCGGCGCGTACCGCGAGGAGCCGCAGCACGGCCTGTGCCCTGGGACGCAGCTTCGCCCAGTCGTGCTCGCGCCCGGCCAGGGTGAACTCGAAGCCACCGAGACAGCGCACCGTCAGGGCCGGCGCCGGCCGTGCGCCGAGGGCGCGTGCGGGCACGGTGGTGTGGTGCCCGCCGGCCTTGGTCCTGCCTGCTGCCGCCGCGCCGTCCCCGGCTGGGCCGGCGGGCGCCGCGAGCGCGGTGAGCCAGGAGCGCAGCCCGGCCACCGGCAGCCCCGCGGACCCGGCCGTCGACCAGGCGGCCTCCTGTAACTCGGCCCGGCTCACCGCGTCGGGCGCCGCCAGAGCCATCGCGCCCATGGCCAGCGCCCGTGCGCCCGGTACACCCGCCGACCGGGCGAACGCCTCCGCCTGGGCGGCACGCTGCCCCGCGTCCGGCAGGTCGTGCGCGACCTCCACGACCGCGAGGGCGGCCCGGCCCCACGCCTCCGGCGTGCCCCAGCCCAGCGCCCGGAACCGCCGCACGACCTCCTCCAGCTCGCCGATGCCGGGGCGCCCCGACCGCACCGAGCGCAGGCACACGGCCGACGCGGCGAGCGCCGCGCCTTCGGGGTCGCCGAGCCGGGTGCACTCGTCCAGCACGACGACCGGCTGCCCGGCGTCCTCCGGGTGCGGCCCCAGGCCCAGCAGACACCGCGCGGCCCGGCTCAGCCACGGCAGGTCCAGCCGTTCGGCGTCGTAGGCGATCCGCTGGAGTTCCGGGTAGGGGACGGGCCCGGCCGGGCCCCCGGCCAGTACGGCCAACGCCACCCGGACCAGCTGCCCGGACAGCGCGACCGGGGCGTCGTCCGTCGCCTCCGCCAGGGCCCGGCGCAGGGTGGTGCCGGCCGTCCTGTCGCCGGTCAGGGCGGCGGCGATGCCCTGGACGAGGAGGGCGGCGGAGCCGCCGGAACCGCCCTCGGTGCCGCGTCCGACCAAGCGGCCGAGGCTCATGTCCGGGGTGCCGGCGACGACGGCGCGCAGCGCGTCGGGCCAGTCGGCGGACCCGAGGGGGCGGCGCACCGCCGAAGGCGGCGGGTCCTGATGATCGCCTGCGGCGGCGCAGGCGGCGGCCCGGCCGCGCAGCCGCGCCAGTTCGACGTCGGTCAGCGTGCCGGTGAGCCGCGCGCGTAGACACTCGCGGAGCAGGGGCTCCGCGACGTACGTCCGTCCGTCCGGGGCGGCGCGCAGGACCCCGTGCTCGTGCGCCAGGGACCACAGCGTCTCGGCGCTGTCGGCCCGGCCGGTCAGCGCGTGGCAGGCGTCGGCGGTGAGCCGGCTCAGCAGGCTGGTGTCCGTCAGGAACCGTCTGAGACGGTCGGGGAGCGGGAGGAGCACCTCCCGCTCCAGGTACTCGCGGCCGAACATCCCGTCGGCCAGGATCCGCTCCTGGCCCGTGTCGGGACGGGCCGCCACGGCTCTGGCGAACAGCCTCAGCGTCGCTGCCCTGCCGCCGGTGGCCCGGACCAGGGGCAGCGCGATCCCGGGGCGCAGCGCCGTGTCGTACAGATGCGGGAACAGGTGCTCGACCTCCCAGGAGCGGAAACGCAGCGCGTCGGCGTTCATCACCGTCGCGCCCGACGCCTCCAGCGCGGCCACCGACAACCCGGCGGTGGGGCGTGTTCCGATCAGCACCCGCGGGTGTGGCGGTGCCAGCTGGCCGAGCCGGACCACAAGCGACCGCGCGGCCGTTGAGAGCAGGTGCATGTCATCAATGACGACCAGTCGCCCGACGGCTCCGCCGCCCCCGGCATCGTGGCGCCGCGGCACCGGCTGGGCCGCGCCGGGCGGCCCGGCGGAGCCCGCCAGCGCGTCCGCCGGGTACCCGAGCGCGGACAGCAACTCCCGCTGGTCGGCGCCGGGCCGGGCCTGATACCACGTCACCGGGCCCGCATGCGCCCTCGCCGCCTGAGCCAGCAGCGCGGTCTTGCCGAAGCCGGGCGGGGCCACCACCAAGCCCCACGAGCAGTGGGTGAACTGTTCGGTCAGACGGCCTCGGGACATGGCCTCGGAGGCCGGTATCCGGAATGCGGTCCACTGCTGAGCCTGAGCCGGTAAAAGACTCGTCATATGCCTCATCTCCGTGGTTCCCGGACGCTTCGGCGGGGGTGTCCCATTTCAGCTGTTTCTTCTTTTGTGCTGTTTTTTGGTACTGAGAAGCCAGGCAGGTTATGGGGCGTGGAGGTTACGTGGTCGTGAAGTGTCATTTTCGTGCTTTTCCCTCGCCGGGCGCGCTCGGAAACGGCCGATGGCAAAGAGAGTGTTGTTTCGGGACAGCCGTGCGACGCGAGGGACAACGCGAAGAGCGCCCGACCAGGCACTTTGCCTGGTCGGGCGCTCTTCTTTCCGTGCCTCTAGAAGAAGCCCAGCTTCTTCGGCGAGTACGACACGAGGAGGTTCTTCGTCTGCTGGTAGTGCTCCAGCATCATCTTGTGCGTCTCTCGCCCGATCCCCGACTGCTTGTAGCCGCCGAAGGCCGCGTGCGCCGGGTACGCGTGGTAGCAGTTCGTCCAGACGCGGCCCGCCTGGATCGCCCGCCCCGCGCGGTACGCCGTGTTGATGTCCCGGGTCCAGACGCCGGCGCCGAGGCCGTACAGCGTGTCGTTGGCGGTCTTGACGGCGTCGTCGAAGTCGTCGAAGGAGGCCACGGAGACGACCGGGCCGAAGATCTCCTCCTGGAAGACGCGCATGCTGTTGTCGCCCTCGAAGATGGTCGGCTGGACGTAGTACCCGCCCTTCAACTCGCCGTCGTACTCGGCGCGTTCACCGCCGGTGAGGACCTTGGCCCCCTCCTGCCGGCCGATGTCGATGTAGGAGAGGATCTTCGAGAGCTGCTCGCCGGAGGCCTGCGCGCCGATCATCGTGTCGGTGTCGAGCGGGTGGCCGGGCTTGATCAGCTCGGTGCGGGCCACGGCCGCCCGAAGGAAGTCGCCGTAGTTGCCGCGCTGGATCAGACCGCGCGACGGGCAGGTGCACACCTCGCCCTGGTTCAGCGCGAACATCGTGAACCCTTCGAGGGCCTTGTCGCGCAGATCGTCGTCCTTGTCCCACACGTCGTCGAAGAAGATGTTCGGCGACTTGCCGCCGAGTTCCAGCGTGACGGGCTTCAGGTTCTCGGCGGCGTACCGCATGATCAGCCGGCCGGTGGACGTCTCGCCCGTGAAGGCGACCTTCGCCACCCGCGGACTGGACGCGAGCGGCTTGCCCGCCTCCTCGCCGAACCCGTTGACGATGTTCAGCACGCCCGGCGGCAGCAGGTCGGCGACCAGGCTCATCCAGTAGTGCAGCGAGACCGGGGTCTGCTCGGCGGGCTTGATGACCACCGCGTTGCCGGCCGCGAGCGCCGGGGCCAGCTTCCACGCGGCCATCAGGATCGGGAAGTTCCACGGGATGATCTGCGCCACGACACCGAGCGGCTCGTGGAAGTGGTACGCCACCGTGTCGTCGTCGACCTCGCTGAGCGCGCCCTCCTGCGCCCGGACCGCGCCCGCGAAGTAGCGGAAGTGGTCGATGGCCAGCGGGATGTCCGCCGCCAGCGTCTCGCGGACCGGCTTGCCGTTCTCCCAGCTCTCCGCGACCGCGAGGGGCTCCAGATACGCCTCCATGCGGTCGGCGATCTTCAGCAGGATGTCCGAGCGTTCCGTCGCCGAGGTACGGCCCCAGCCCGGCGCGGCCGCGTGCGCCGCGTCGAGCGCCCGCTCCACGTCCTCCGCCGTGCCGCGCGCCACCTCGGCGAACGGCTGCCCGTTCACGGGAGACGGGTTCTCGAAGTACTGGCCACGGACCGGCGGCACGTACTCGCCGCCGATGAAGTGGTCGTAGCGCGCCTGGTAGGAGACGATCGCGCCCTCGGTTCCGGGCGCCGCGTAACGGGTCATCCTGGTCAGCCTCCCTCAGCAGGGCTGCCCGCCGTTGGACAGCTCTGCGCCGGAGGCTAGGGAAGAGGACGTTGCGAGGACGTTGCACGGCGTCCCGTGCCACGCCACGGTTCCGGCGGAGCGTCGCGTCCCGTCGGTCCGTCAGGGCGCGGCCAGTTCCGCCTCCAGCGCGGCCAGCCGGGACCGTACCGCCGCCGTGGGCCGGATCGCGGCGAGCGCCCGCCAGACGCCGAGGTCGTCCTCGCCCCAGGGCGCGTGCGCCCAGTCCGCCAGCAGATCGGGGTCGCCGTGGGCGACCAGCGCGGCCCGCAGCCCGTCGGACAGATGCCGTCCGAGCCGTACGACGGCCGGGGCCTGGGAGGCCGGCAGCAGCGGACCGGCGTACGCCGCCATGGCCGCCGTCACCGCGCCGGCGCGCAGCCGCCGCTCCACGACGTCGACGTCGGACTCCACCGGCAGCGCCACCCGGTAGGGGCGCGAGAGGAGCAGACCGGGGCCGAGGACCCCGCGCAGCCGGGCCAGTTCGGCGCGCAGTGTCACCGGCGTCACCGACTCGTCCTCGTACAGCGCGCACAGCAGTTCGTCGCCGGTCAGCCCCTCCGGGTGGCGGGCCAGCAGGAGCAGGATCTCGCTGTGTCTGCGGCTGAGCCGGACCTTGCGGCCGTCGGCCAGCAGCAGTGCCTCGTCCCGGCCCAGCGCGGTCAGCTCGGCCCTCCCCACGGCCGGCCGGCCGGAGCCGAGCAGCGCCAGCTGGGACTCGGCGGCCCGCGCCACCGCCTGCACGAAGCCCAGACTGTGCGGATGCGCCAGCCCGTCGCCGCCCGTGATGTCCACCGCCCCCAGCACGCGTCCGGTCCGCGGATCGTGCACGGGGGCCGCCGCGCACGTCCACGGCTGCACCCGCCGGATGAAGTGCTCGGCCGCGAACACCTGCACCGGCCGGTCGACTGCGACCGCCGTGCCCGGGGCGTTCGTCCCGACCGCGTTCTCCGCCCATCGCGCGCCCGGCACGAAGTTCATCCGCCCCGCCCGCCGCCGGCTCGCCGGGTGGCCCTCGACCCACAGGAGCCTGCCGTGCGCGTCGCACACCGCGAGGAGATGCTCGCCGTCGGCGGCGAACGTGCCCATCAGCTCCCGGAACAGCGGCATCACCCGGGCCAGGGGATGCTCGGAGCGGTAGGCGCCGAGATCGCCGTCCGTCAGCTCCACGCTCGCGGTGCCGTCCGGACCGACACCGGCCCGCGCCGACCGCCGCCATGAGTCCGCGACCACGGCCCGCACCGGCCGGGGCACGGTGCCCGCGAGGGTGAACGTCTCGTGCGCCCGGCGCAGGACCCGCAGCCGTTCGGCAGGGTCGGCCCCCGGTTCCAGGGCCACCCAGGGATCGGTCAATTCGTCCTCCCGGAAGGAGATACGGCTGGGGACATCGTCACTCCGGGTGTACGGGCCGACAACCGTTTGGACGGAGGTCGTCGGAAAGACGGACATCCGCTTCGGGTCAGGCGGAGTTGACGAGCTTCAGATAGCGGACCCAGTCCCAGTTCGGACCGGGATCGGTGTGATCGGTGCCCGGCACCTCGTGGTGGCCGATGATGTGCGCGCGGTCCTTGGGGATGCCGTACCGCTCGCAGACCGAGGCCGTCAGCCGGGCCGACCGCTCGTACAGGGCGCCGGTGAAGTAGGCGGGCCGGTCCACCCAGCCCTCGTGCTCGATGCCGACACTGCGGGTGTTGTAGTCCCAGTTCCCCGCGTGCCAGGCGATGTCGGACTCGCGCACGCACTGCGCCACCTGACCGTCGGCCGACCGCACCACATAGTGCGCGGACACCTTCCTTCTCGGGTTCTGGAAGATCGTCAGGGTCTTGTCGAAGGTCGTCTGCGTGACGTGGACGACGACCAATTCGACCGGGTGGGCCGTGGGTCGTTCCGACACCGTGTAGTTGGCGCCGGACGCGGGCTGCCACTTGGCCCGCCGGTAGTCGACGGGCTGGGACCGCGCCCCGGCCCGCGCGTCGGGAAGCAGCGCGTAGGGGACGGCCGCGAGGCCCGCGCCCTTCAGAAGCCGCCGCCGGTCGAGGAGGGGTCGTGCTCGTTCCACGAGGTGCCGCCTTTCGGGGGTGGTGCGTGGCGGGGGAGTGGTGTTTCAAGTGGTGAGCGGTGCTTCAAGTGGTGAGGGGTGCTTCAAGTGGTGAGTGGTGCTTCAGCTTCAACTGGCCACGCGCGTGTGCGGGGTCGTCCGATCCGGGCCCGGGTCAGACGGGGTCGGGGCGGCGCTCCGCCGTGGCGTCATAGGCGGCGCGGGCCTCGGCGACGGCGGAGCGGTGCCGTTCGGCCCAGTCGACCAGGCCGGTCAGTGAGGCGTGGAGTTCCCGAGCCATGGGCGTCAGGCTGTACTCGACCTTGGGCGGCACGGTGGGATACACGGTGCGCACCAGCAGCCCGTCCCGCTCCAGCCTGCGCAGGTTGAGGGTGAGCATGCGCCGGCTGATCCCGTTGACGGCACGTTCGAGTTCGGTGAAGCGAACGGGGCCGTGGGCGGCGGCGATCAGGATCCCGATGCTCCACTTGCCCGCGACGCGGTCCAGTACCTCGGTGACCGGGCAGGCTTCGTCCCTCACCGCTTCGGCAACGCGGGTGTGACTGTGTGACATGAATGTGCCTCCTTCCGGCGAGCAGCCACGTTACCGATGATGACTGCTGTACCAAGTCGTGAACCAAGGGGGAAGACATGCCTGTTCGGGCACTCGTCGTCGATCCGTCCGCACCCGCCGCCGTCCGCCTCGCCGAGGTCGCCGACCCCGTGGCCGGGCCGGCTCAGGCCCTGGTGGACGTGTCCCACGCCTCGTTGAACTACGGCGACCTCAACGACGCCCGCTCCGGTCGGGTCCCCGAGGGTGCGGTACTCGGTTCGGACGCCACCGGAGTGGTGGTGCGGGCCGCCGTCGACGGCACCGGTCCGGCGGTGGGCACCCGGGTGGTGGCCCTGACCGCGGGGGCGTTCGCCGAGCGTGTCGCGATCGACGCGGGCGCGCTTGCCGAGGTGCCGAAGTCCTTGGACCCCGCGCGGGCGGTCACGCTGCCCGTGGCAGGTGTGGCCGCGCTGCGCTCGTTGCGGGCCGCCGGGATCGGGCCGGACAAGCGGGTGCTGATCACCGGCGCCTCCGGTGGGGTCGGCCGGTTCGCCGTCCAGCTGGCGGCGCGGGCCGGCGCCCATGTGATCGCGTCCGTGGGCTCGGCGGCCCGCCGGCAGGGCCTGGCCGAGCTGGGCGCCGACGAGGTGCTGATCGGTCTGGACGGACTCGAGCGACCGGTCGACGTGGTCGTCGACAGCGTCGGCGGCCCCCAACTGGTCGAGGCATGGAACCTGCTCGCCGCGGGCGGCAGTGTGCAGAGCGTCGGCTGGACGTCCGGGGAACCGGCTGTCTTTCCGCCGTACGCGACGGTCGGCCCGGCCAAGTCGCTGACCTCGTTCGTCATCGAGGGCGACGTCGGCGCGGACCTGGCCGTGCTCGCCGAGCTGGCCGCCGAGGGAGCTCTCGCCGTCGAGATCGGCTGGCAGGGCTCCTGGGAACGGTTCGACGAGGCCGCCGCGGCACTGCGCGGACGTCGGGTCTTCGGAAAGGCGGTCCTGGAAGTCTCACCGCGGTGAATACCCCCGGGGGGCTTTCTCCAGGACCCACAGGACCCACAGGACCCACAGGACCCACAGGACTCTACTGACGAAGACACCGCCTGAAGAAGGCACCGCGGCGGCAGGCCTCAGCCCCGCCCGGCCACCGCCGCCGGATCGTCCAGCACCGCCCGCACCACGGAGTGCGCCGCCCCGAGCAGCGGCCCCTCGGGGCCCAGCCGCGACACGGACACCGGGCAGGGCGGACCCGCCGTACGCCGCGCCAGCTCGCTCTCCAGCGACGGCAGCAGCCAGGGCGCCAGCCCGGCCAGGGCGCCGCCGAGCACGACTCCCTCCGGGTCCAGCAGATTGAGCGCCCCGGTCAGGGCGATCCCGAATGCCGTTCCCGCCTCGCGCAGGGCCCGCCGTACGTCCGGATCGCCGTCCGCCGCGCGGCCGGCCAGCAGCCCGACACGGTCCCCGCCGGGCTCCAGCCCGGCCGCGCGCAGGACCGCCTCCTCGCCGGCGTACTGCTCCAGACAGCCACGCCCCCCGCACACGCACTCCGGCCCGTCGGGGTGGACCGGCACATGGCCCAGTTCGCCCGCGAAGCCCCGGGTGCCGCGCAGCAGGCTGCCGTTCACGACCAGCGCGGCGCCGATACCGATCTCGGCCGACACGTGCAGGAAGTCGTGGGGGGTGTCCCGGCCGAGCCAGAGTTCGGCCAGTCCCCCGAAGTTGGCCTCGTTGTCCACCGTCAGGGGGAACTCCCCGGGCAGCAGCGCGCCCAGGTCGATGTCGTGCCAGTCCAGGTTGGGGGCACGCACGACGGTCCGCGCGTCGCGGGCGACCAGGCCGGGCACGGCCACGGCGAGCCCCGCGGGCCACAGCCCCTCGCGCTCGGCCTCGGTCACGACCTGGCGCACCAGGCCGGTCAGTTCCTCGATCACCGGCTCGGGCGAGCGGCCCCGGTTCGTGCCCTGGCGCTCGATCCGCGCCCGCACCTCACCGCGCAGGTCGACGACACAGACCGCGAGGTGGTCGACGCCGACCTCGGCGCCCACACCCGCGGGGCCCCGTCCGCTGACCGCCAGCGCCGACCCGGGCCGGCCCACCCGGCCGGGCCGCTCCGGGCCCAGCTCCTCGAGCAGACCGGTGCGTATCAGCTCGTCGACGAGGGTCGACACCGCCGCACGGGTCAGGCCGATGCGCGAGGCGACCGCCGCGCGTGACAGCGATCCCTCGGCGCTCACGGCGTGCATCACCCGGGCCAGGTTGCGGCGGCGCATGCCCTGCTGGGTGTCGGGCAGCGCGCGCCCCGGGCCGGTGGCGCGGGCCTCGTGCAGCGGTGCGGTCATGCCTGTGTCGATTCGTCGATGCTCAGCGGGTGTGTGTGCCCCGCTCCAGCAGCGGGGCCGCGTCGGAGAGTACCCCGGCGATCCTGGCCAGCGTCGCCTCGTCCCGCTCCACGGCATCCAGCACCGGGCCCCGCGTGGTGTTCCAGCGCCGGGCCACGGCGGCCGGGTCCTCGCCGGTCAGCAGCCCGGCAGCCTGTGCCGCGGCGCCCAGCGCGACCAGTTCCCTGGCCTCGGGGATCTGCACCGGCCGTCCGGACAGCCGTCGCACGGTCTGCTGCCAGGCCGTGCCCCGGGCGCCGCCGCCGATCAGCAGCAGGGGCGCCGAGCGGTCCGCGTCCGCGTCGAGCACGAGGTCGAGCGCGCCGAGCAGCGAGTGCACGGCACCGTCGTAGGCGGCCTGGAGGAGCTGGCCGGCCGTGGTGTCGTGGCGCAGGCCGTGCAGCAGTCCCGAGGCGTTCGGCAGGTTCGGTGTGCGCTCGCCGTCCAGGTACGGCAGCAGCGTCAGCTCCGCGGTGGGCTCCACCGCCTCGCGGTCCAGGCCCAGCAGCGCGGCGACCTTGTCCACGGCGAGTGTGCAGTTCAGGGTGCAGGCCAGGGGCAGCCAGTCGCCGTGCGCGTCCGCGAATCCGGCCACCGTGCCGGTCGGGTCGGCCGGACGTGTCCTGGCCACCGCGTACACCGTGCCCGAGGTGCCGAGGCTCAGCACCGGAGTGCCCGGGCGCAGCCCGAGGCCCAGTGCCGCCGCGGCGTTGTCCCCGGTGCCCGGGGCGACCAGGGTGCCCTTCGCGAACGGCAGGCCGTGGCTGTCGCGCACGGTCCCCGCCACCTCGCCGGGCCGCACCACGCGGGGCAGCAGCGCCGGGTCGAGCCCCACGTGGGCGAGGATCTCCTCGTCGTACGCCTCGGTCCCGGACGCCCACCAACCGGTTCCGGAGGCGTCGCCGCGGTCGGTGGTGCCCTCGCCCGTGAGGCGCTCGGTCAGGTAGTCGTGGGGGAGGCGCACCGCCTTCGTGGCGCGCAGGGCCTCCGGCTCGTGCTCGGCGAGCCAGGCCCACTTCGTCACCGTGAAGGAGGCGGCCGGCACGGACCCCGTGCGCTCCGCCCAGAACTTCGCCCCGCCCAGCTCCTCGGTCAGCCGGCGCGCCTGCGGGGCCGAGCGCACGTCGTTCCACAGCAGCGCCGGGCGCACCGGTGCGCCGCGCTCGTCCAGCGTCACGAGCCCGTGCTGCTGCCCGCCGATCGACACCGCGGCGGCCTCGTGCGCCACGTCACCGCACTGGCGCAGCGCCTCGCACAGGGCGTCCCACCACTGCCGCGGGTCGCTCTCCCGGCCGGCCCCGGCCCCGGAGGACACCGTGTGCGGGGCCTGGCCGCTGGCGACGACCTCGCCGGTGGCCGCGTCGACGACCAGCGCCTTGGTGGACTGGGTGGACGAGTCCACGCCGACGACGAGCGGACCCTCGGCTGCTGACATCGGGCTCTCCCTCAAGTTTTTCCGCGGCTCTGCGGGATCTGTCTTCCCAGAGATGCTTCCGCATACTAATTTGTAAACGGCCATGACGAAATAGTCAGCACCACAGTCTTCAAGCAAGGAGCCGCGGCATGAGCTACCAGCCCACCCCCGACGACAGGTTCACCTTCGGCCTCTGGACCGTCGGCTGGCAGGGAAGGGACCCGTTCGGCGACGCCACGCGGCGTGCGCTCGATCCGGTCGAGACCGTGCAGCGCCTGGCCGAGCTGGGTGCCTACGGTGTGACCTTCCACGACGACGACCTGATCCCGTTCGGGTCCTCGGACAGCGAGCGCGAGGAGCACATCAAGCGCTTCCGCCAGGCCCTGGACACCACCGGTATGACCGTGCCGATGGCCACCACCAACCTCTTCACGCACCCCGTCTTCAAGGACGGCGCGTTCACCGCGAACGACCGCGACGTGCGCCGCTACGCCCTGCGCAAGACGATCCGCAACATCGACCTGGCCGTCGAGCTGGGCGCCAAGACCTACGTCGCCTGGGGCGGCCGTGAGGGCGCGGAGTCCGGTGCCGCCAAGGACGTACGCGTGGCCCTCGACCGGATGAAGGAGGCCTTCGACCTGCTGGGTGAGTACGTCACCGCCCAGGGCTACGACCTGCGCTTCGCCATCGAGCCCAAGCCGAACGAGCCGCGCGGCGACATCCTGCTGCCCACCGTCGGCCACGCCCTGGCGTTCATCGAGCGCCTGGAGCGCCCGGAGCTGTACGGCGTCAACCCCGAGGTCGGCCACGAGCAGATGGCCGGGCTGAACTTCCCGCACGGCATCGCGCAGGCCCTGTGGGCGGGCAAGCTCTTCCACATCGACCTCAACGGCCAGTCCGGCATCAAGTACGACCAGGACCTGCGCTTCGGCGCCGGTGACCTGCGCTCCGCGTTCTGGCTGGTCGACCTGCTGGAGAGCGCCGGCTACGCGGGCCCGAAGCACTTCGACTTCAAGCCGCCGCGCACCGAGGACTTCGACGGCGTCTGGGCGTCGGCCGCGGGCTGCATGCGCAACTACCTGATCCTCAAGGAGCGCGCGGCCGCCTTCCGGGGCGACCCGGAGGTCCAGGAGGCTCTGCGCGCCGCCCGTCTGGACCAGCTGGCCCAGGCCACCGCCGCCGACGGCCTGGAGAGCCTGCTCGCCGACCGCACCGCCTTCGAGGACTTCGACGTCGAGGCGGCCGCCGCCCGTGGCATGGCCTTCGAACAGCTCGACCAGCTCGCCATGGACCACCTGCTCGGCGCCCGGGGCTGACGCGGCGGACCCGGCGTACGCGCGTGTGCCCGCTGTCAGGGGCGGGCACACGCGCGTGCCGCCGCCCGTCCGGCGGGGGCGGAACGACTTCCGCCTCCGCCGGGGCGGACGACTTCCGTCTCCGATGGCGCGGACGACTTCCGCCGTCACCGGGCAGGCCTGCGGCGCAATACGCCGGAATCATGCCCTCCATGACATGACCCCGTATCAACTTCCGTACGGGGGTCGCGCTCCGGGCGGCTCCGCCGCGACGCTGGACGGTATGGCCATGCCACCCGTACCGCCCCAGCCGCCCGGACCGCCGGGTGACACGCCGCCCCCGGACGGCCACGGAACACCGCCCTACGGCTATGGACCGTCCGATCCCGGTCACGGACCACCCGCCTCCGGTTACGGGCCGCCGGATCCCGGTTACGGACTACCCGCCTCCGGTTACGGGCCGCCGGATCCCGGTTACGGGTCACCCGACTCCGGTTACGGGTCACCCGACTCCGGTTACGGGCCGTCGACGCCGCCCCCGGGTCCGTCGGGAGGTGGGTCCGGACGGCGTCGAACCCCCTTCTTCGTCGTGCTCGCGCTGCTCGTCGCCGCCGGTGTCGTGCTCACCGTCGTGCTGATGGCCTCGTCGGGCGGCGACGATCCGGACGACGAGCCGGGTGCGGGGAGCAGCGGCACGACTCCCGCGCCGTCCGTCAGCCTTCCGGTCGAGCTGCCCAGCGGCTTCCCGAGCGAACTGCCGAGCGGGTTCCCGAGCGATCTGCCCTCGCAGTTCCCGACCACGCTGCCGACCGAGATCCCCAGCGATCTGGAGTCCCTGCTGCCGTCCCTGGACGAACTGCTGCCGTAGCGCCACGCGTGCGTAGCGCGTCATGTCATCCGCCGGAGCCGGTCACCCGCGCGTGAGGCCGATCACGCGCGTGGCGTCGACGGGACCGTGGCCCGGTCCCGTCGCCCCGTGCCGCCGTCAGATGCCCCGCGGCAGTCGTACGTACGTCACCGTCGTCTCGATGCCGCTGTCGACCAGCCGGCCCTGCGCGTCGAACGCCCCTGCGCCGTCCGTCATCCCGAAGTCGTTGTCGTTGATCAGGGCGAGCGTGTCGTGGTCCACGCGCGCGACGCCCTCGATCTTCCCGGGCACCCCGGCGACCTCGCCCAGGTCGACCACCAGCCGCTTGGCCAGCACCGGGACGCCGGCGGCCGAGGGGTCGTCCAACTGCTCCAGGGACGGCGACGTCGTCTCGTCGTCCCAGCGGCTGCCCAGGATGTTCGCGGACCGCCCGATCCGGACCACCTGGAGCCGGGCGGCCTTGTCCGTGCGCTCCTCGACCAGCAGCCGGTCCCCGCCCAACGCGACCACCGAGGAGATCTTCAGCTCGGAGGTGTCGTCCTCGCTCGGGTCGACCACGTTCACCGGGTCGAAGCGGTACGCGTACTCGGCGGTGACGGCCTTCTTCCTGGGCGAGAAGCGCAGCAGCCGCGCGGTGCGCGAGGCCTCCCCGGCGTCCGCGTCCGGCAGGGACAGCGGGCTCTGCACGGCCAGCACGAGGTCACCGCCGGGCAGCAGGGCCAGGCCCTCGAAGCCGCGGTTGATCTTCCGGTGCAGCAGGACCGAGGGCAGCGCCTCGACCACCGGGTAGTCCGTGCCGGTGAGGTTCAGCCCCTCGGGCACGTACCGCGTGAGCACCTTCCCGCGCGCGGACACGTGCACCAGCGAGGGCCCGTACTCGTCGATGAGCCAGAAGCTCCCGTCCGCCGCCCGCACGATGCCCTCGGTGTCCAGCCCGTTCGGGTTGAAGGCGAGCGGCGTCCTCGCGTCGTAGGAGTACGGTGCCTCGTCGCGTCCCTGCTGGTTCGACAGCCCGGTGACGGGCTTCCCGGACCTGGTGGTGACGGGGATCGACTCCAGCACCCGGACCGTGTCGCCGCAGACCCGGATCCGCACGATCGCCGGATCGAACCCGGGCACGGGGAACGTACGGCGCTTGGTGCCGTCCACCTTGATCTGGCCGTTGGGCCCGCGGTCGGTGACCGTCCAGAACTCGCCCTTGCGGCCCGCCGGGTAGATGTCGCTGCCGATGCCACCGAGGTCCACACCCCGGTCGTTGTCCACCGTGCCGGGCAGCAGCGCGTTGCTGAACGCCCCGAGCGGGATGTCGCCGAGCGTCGCCGTCCGGATGACCTGCGCCTGCCCGGACGGAGTGTCCGCGGCGGCCGGTCCGGTGGTGACGAGGGCGGCCAGCACGGCGAGCGGGACGCCGGCCGCGACGGAACGGTGGACGCGGCGCCGGCCGGTGGCGTGCGGGGACATCTGGCCTCCTGAGGGGCAAGTTCATTGACAGCGGCCAGAGTTGGGTCGCCCCTCGAACGTTGCGCGACGCCCCGGTGAACGTGGGGCGTCGGCCGTCCGTCGGACCGACGCCCCGGCTCGTGCCGGGCCTGGGTAAGCGCTTCCCCTGTCTCCTCGACCTGCTCCGTCGCCCGAGGAGACGTCCTGGTGTCCTACGGGCGGTCCTACAGGCCGTCCTGAGGGCGGTCCTCCCGGGTTCTTCCTGGAGGTCCTGGAGGTCCTCGAGGTCCCTAGAGGTTCCGGCCCTCGCGGTCCTGGAGGTCCTGGAGGGCTTCCTGGCGGTCTTCCTGACGGATCGTCGCGAGTGCCGTGGCCGGGTCCTGGGCCGCCTCACCGGCCGGCATCCAGCGGCTGCCCTCCTTGCGGTACGGCCACCAGCGGCCGTCGCGCCCCAGACGCACCTGGCAGGGTGACCCGACCGCCGTCCACCGGTTCCCGCGCGCCCGCAGCACCGGCCGTTCGTCGTCCTCCCAGGCCGCGTCCACAGCGGCACGCGCGCGTGCGAGTGCCTCACCCTCGACGGTCCACTCCTCCTCGAGCACCGACAGGGCGGCGGCGCCCCCGTACCGCCAAGCCCGTACCGCCGATGCCAGTTGCTCCCGGCCGCGCCCCGATCCGGCCGCGAGCCGGCCGGCCGCCGCCCCGTCCGTCTCCGGGGCCCCGGGAGCGCCCGCGGCGAGCCGCACCGCGTCCTGGGCGACCGTCAACTCCTCGGCCGGCTCCCGCCGTTCCACCCCGTCGTGCAGCAACTCCGCCAGCAGCAGGTGCGCGGCGGCGGCCGTGCGCGCCGCCAGGACCTCCAGCGCCGCCGGATCCACACCGGGCGGAGGCGGGGCGTCCGTGTCCAACGAGGGCGGCACGCCCGGTCCCTCCGGAAGTTCGGGCAGCGCGGGCAGCGGCGGCAGGACGTCCCCTGCCGCGTACGCCTCCATCGCGTCCTCCCCCTCCGGCCGCGACGGCTCCGCGTCGGCGGGCGCGGCCGTGCCACGGGCCTGGAGGTCGTCCAGCAGGGCCTGTTCGGCCCGCCCTCTGAGCAGCAGGAGCACGAACGGGTCCTGGTCGAGCAGCCGGGCCACTTGGTAGCAGAGCGCAGCCGTGTGGCCGCAGTGGTCCCAGGCGCCGCAGCCGCACTCGGCCTCCAGCTCTCCCAGCCCCGGCAGAAGGCCGACACCGGCCGCCTCCGCGTCCTCGACCAGATGCGGCGGCATCTCCCGGTCGAGCAGCGCCGCGATGTGTCCGGACCGCTCCACCGTCAGGTCCAGGAAACGGTTCCATTCCGTGTCCGAGAGCACGTCGAGCAGGACGTCGGCCCGGTACGGCGTGCCGTCGCGGTCCTGGACGACGGCCGTGATGCGCCCTGGGCGGACCGACACCGCGCCCACGGCACCCGCGCGTGCGAACCTGCGCCCCGTCCGCACCTGTTCCCCGTCCAGCGCGCCGTCCTCCAGCGCCGCCAGCCACGCCCGGCCCCACCAGGTCTGAGCGAACCCCCGCCCGTGCGCGGGCGGCAAGGCGGCGAACGTGCGCTCCAGGTTGTCGTCGTGTCCGCTCATCGTGCGCCCCCTCGCAGCTCGACCAGTTCGGCCAGTTCGGCGTCCGTCAGTTCCGTGAGAGCGGCCTCGCCGGAGCCGAGCACGGCGTCGGCGAGGTCCCGCTTGCGGCGCAGCATGTCGGCGATACGGTCCTCGATCGTGCCCTCGGCGATCAGCCTGTGCACCTGCACGGGCCGGGTCTGGCCGATGCGGTACGCCCGGTCGGTGGCCTGCGCCTCGACGGCCGGGTTCCACCAGCGGTCGTAGTGCACCACGTGCTCCGCGCGCGTGAGGTTGAGCCCGGTACCGGCCGCCTTCAGGGACAACAGGAACACGGGGACCGCGCCGTCCTGGAAACGCCCCACCATCGCCTCGCGCTCGGCGACCGGCGTTCCGCCGTGCAGGAGTTGCGTCGGCACGCCGCGTGCCGCCAGGTGGCGCTCCAGCAGCCGCGCCATGCGCACGTACTGCGTGAAGACGAGCACGCTCGCCCCCTCGGAGAGGATCGTGCCGAGCAGCTCGTCCAGCAGCTCCAGCTTCCCGGAGCGATCGGCGGTCCTCGGCCGGTCCTCCTTGAGGTACTGCGCCGGATGGTTGCAGATCTGCTTGAGGCCGGTCAGAAGCTTCACGATCAGCCCGCGCCGCGCCATGTCGTCGGCCTCGGCGATCGCCGCGAGGGTCTCGCGCACCACGGCCTCGTACAGGCCCGTCTGCTCCCGGGTGAGGAACACCGGGCGATCGGTCTCGGTCTTGGGCGGCAGCTCCGGGGCGATCCCCGGATCCGACTTGCGGCGGCGCAGCAGGAACGGCCCGATGAGCCGGCCCAGCCGCTCCGCGGCGGCCGGGTCCCCGCCGCTCTCGACGACACGCGCGTACCGCGCACGGAAGGTGCCCAGCCGGCCGAGCAGCCCCGGAGTCGTCCAGTCCAGGATCGCCCACAGCTCCGACAGGTTGTTCTCCACGGGCGTTCCCGTGAGCGCCACACGCGCGCGTGCGCCGACGGTGCGCAACGCCCGCGCGGTCGCCGAGTACGGGTTCTTCACGTGCTGTGCCTCGTCCGCCACGACCAGGCCCCACGGCACCTCGCCCAGCCGGCCCGCGTCCAGCCGCAGGGTGCCGTACGTCGTGAGCACGAACTCCCCGGCGGCCAGGGCGTCCAGATCGCGTCGCGGCCCGTGGAAACGGCGTACCGGCGTACCGGGCGCGAACCGCTCGATCTCCCGCTGCCAGTTGCCCATCAGCGAGGTCGGGCAGACCACGAGGGTCGGCCCGGCGGCCGAGGGGTCCGTCTGGCGGTGCAGATGCAGACTGATCAGCGTGATGGTCTTGCCGAGGCCCATGTCGTCGGCCAGGCAGCAGCCCAGCCCCAGGGAGGTGTTCCGGGCCAGCCAGTCCAGGCCGCGCAGCTGGTAGTCGCGCAGTGTGGCGTCGAGCCCGGCGGGCTGCGTCGGCGGCTCCTGTGTCTCGGGGGCCGTCAGGCGCTCCCGCAGGGCCGCCAGCCACCCCGTGGGCCGCACCTCGACCCGGCGGCCGTCGACCTCGGTCGAGCCCGTCAGAGCCGCGCCCAGCGCCTCGACGGGCGTCACCTTGCGATCCTGCTGGGCACGGGCCCGACGCAGTTCCCGCGGGTCGATCAGCACCCACTGGTCGCGCAGCCGCACCAGGGGGCGGTTGGCCTCGGCGAGCCGGTCCAGCTCCTCCCGCGTGAGCCGCTGGTCGCCCAGCGCGAACGACCACGTGAACGACAGCAGCGCGTCCGCCGACAGGAACGACGGCGTGTCCGAGGCGGAGCGGTCCGCGCCGGGCCGGTCCGTGCCGGGGCCGCCGTCCGGTCGCGTCCCGTCGTCCGGCGGGCCCACCACCGCGCGGGCGGTCAGGGTGCGGGCCAGCTCCCTCGGCCAGTGCACCTCGACGCCGGCGCCCGCCAGCGCCCGCGAACCCTCCCCGAGCAGCTCGGCGACCTCCTCGTCGAGGAGCACGACGGCGTCCGGCACGGTGGCCGACAGCAGGGGCGTCAGCGCCGGCCAGGCACGGGCCGCGCGGCGCAGCGCCAGCAGGGCGTCCATGCGCGCGCGTGGGCCGAACGCCCCACGCGTGACACCGGAGTCCGACCAGACCTCGGCGGCGTCCGCCACCAGCCCGGGATCGCTCACGCTGTGCACCTGAGGCACGGCCCGGAACACCGGGGCCGCCGCTCCGCCGGACGACCAGGACGCCCCGGTCCCGCCGGGATCGGGTTGGCCGGTTTCGGACACGACGGTCTCGGACCCGGTGGTCTCGGTTCCGCCGGTCTCGGTCTCGCCGGTCCCGGACCCGGTGGTCTCGGCTTCGCCGATCCCGGACCCGCGGGCCCCGGACCCGGCAGTCTCGATCACGGCGATCCCGGACCCGTCGCTCTCGATCCCGGACACCTCGATCCGCAGCGAGACCCGCACGCCCGCGTCATGACCCGCGGCCACGTCGCCCGCCCAGGCGCGCAGGTCCGGCACGTGCTGCGGCTCCGCCGCCGCGTAGGCCGTCCCGCCCGCCGCGTAGGGCGCGGCGGGGGAGCGGGGCAGCGCGTCCGCGACAGCGTCCAGGAAGGCGCGCAGCAGGCGCTCGGGGTCGGGCAGCCGCAGCGGCGGCCGGTCGTCCACCGGGACGGCGCGTGCCTCGGGCGGCATCGCGGCGGCCAACCGGCGTACCCGCTCGAGATCCTCCGGGCCCAGCGGGCCCACCCGCCAGGCGTCGTGGTCGTGCGGCGACAGACCGGGCAGCAGCAGGCCGCGCGCCACGCACCGCAACGCCAGCAGGGCCGCCGCGCCCCAGAACGCGGCGGTCCGGTGTCCGTCCCGGGCGACACGCGCGTGTGCGAGGACGGGCAGGGCCTGCTTCACCGGCAGCAGCAGCGCCGACACGCGCGCGAGCGTCACCCCGGTGCCGGCGGGCAGGGCGACGGTCAGGTCCTCGACCGATCCCGTCCCCGAGGCAGGCCCGACGGCGGGAGGCACGACGGGAGGAATGTCACCGTCGGGCCGCCAGAAGGCGACGCGGCCGGTGCGGGCCGGGTCGCCGGGCACGAACACGGCACGGCAGCGGGCTCGGTCGGAGATCTCGGACGGTGCTTCCACGGGAACTCTCTCCACAGAGATGAGCCTACTCCTCAAATTTGACTACCGGGCGAGTGGTCGAGGGTACAGCACGGCGGACCGAAGTGTTCTCAGGGGTGCTTCGGGGGTGTACCTCAGGGACGTCTCAGGGTCGCGTCCGGAACCGTGCGTGGCGCGGACCCGTTTTCATGACAGAGAGCGGCAGTGGCCGTGAAGGAGGCGACGTACATGTCGAAGAACGCGAAGATCGCCGCAGGAGGGGTGGCGGCCGGGCTCCTCCTGCTGATCTGGCTGCCCTGGTGGGCGGCTCTGTTGATCGTGCTGGGAGTCCCGGCGGCGGCCTATCTGGCGCTGGATCCCTCGCAGCGGCGCCGGCTGCGCCGTGCCGGCCGCAAGGAGCTGGGCCGCTGAGGAGCCGGCGGCGCGGCGAGGCGTCCGCCCCCTGAGGCAGGGGGCGGACGGCGGCCCGGGCGACGCGGCGCCCGCGCGGGAGCCCCCACGAGTCTCCGCGAGGGCTCCCGAACCAGCTCAGAGAGGCCGTACGGCCATCTTGTCGAGTGCCTCCAGGAGGCCGGGCAGCTCGGGCCCCCGCCCGACCGGCAGCACCTCGCCGGGTTCCTCGTCGAGCAGGACGAACGCGATGTCGTCGGTCCGGGCCACCAGCGACCAGCCCGGACCGTCGGCACGCAGGGTGCGCGCGTCACCGGGTGCGAAGGAGGACCGTACGCGACCCAGCGGAGGCGGGGCGTCCACGTAGGCGCGCACCTCGGCGAGGACGCGCCGCACGCCGGTGTGGCCCTTCGGCGCGCCCTTCTCGGACCCACCGGCCCCCTCGTTCCCGTCCGCGTCGCCGCCGCCCTCGGCCTTCTCCTGCGGCGGCGCGAACTCGGCGTCGTCGATCTGCTCGCGCCACACCGCCCACTGGAGCGCGATCTCGTCCGCCCCCAGCCGCCGCTGGGCCGGACCCCAGGTGGTCGTGTCCGGCGGTGCCAGCGCGGGGATGTCCACGACATCCGGCGCCGGGTCGTGCGGCGCGGGCACCCCGGGTGCCGCGACGGCGACCGCCAGGGGCCAGCCGGGCAGAGCGGCCACGACCGTCCGCTCGTCGGGCGACAAGTCGTACTCCATGCCGCAGTCCCATGACGCGATGGCGACGGCCACCAGCGACACGTCGTCGATGACGACCGTCCAGCGGGCGCCCTCGCCGTCCTGGCCCAGCACCAGGCCATAGCCGTCGGCGAGCGGTGCGAGACCCAGCGCCGCACAGGCCTCCGGGTAGTCGTCGCCCAGCACACTCGGGAACTTCGCCGGCGTCAGCAGCACCGCCGTGAGCACGTAGAGCGCATCGTCCGCGGCGGCGACGGCGTCCTCGTCCGTCCCTGCCATCCCAGCCTCCCCATCGGTTCGTCCAACGGCGCGCACCCTAGTGCGGCGGGAAGCCGCTTGTCACGACTCCCCGACATACTCGGAGCTGCTGTTTTCCGACCGGACGGGGCGAATCGACCTCCCTTCACGTCGTGGTCGTCACGCGGCGGGCAGCCCGAGGAGCCCGCGGGCCACGGTCTGCGGCGACTCGTCACGTTCCCGCGCGAGCGCGATGACGGCGCGGCAGGCCAGTTCGTTGACCCCGAAGGACAGCGCCTCCGGCGACACCCAGCCCGCCGCCTCCTCCATCGCGTCCTGGTCGTCCTCGACGCAGGCCGAGACATACGCGGCGGCCGCCTCGAAAAGGTTGTGTGCACGTTTTCCGCCACCACGTGCCTGTCCGTCCGGACGGGCCTGCGCGCGCGGGGAGCCGAGAAGTCCTGCCCATGCCTTGCGGACCGTGTCGAACATGCCGGCCACCTTCCACCTGTGTGGTTTTCCGAGTTGAACCGAACGCACATCTGCTGCTACTCAACGTAGAGATGCGGTCGAGGCGGCAGAAGGGGGCGAAGCCGTGAAGCGCTTCGAGCGGCTGGAACAGATCCTGCGCATGGACCCGCACGAGGACGCGTACGAGATCTACCGGCTCACCGCCGCGTACGAGTTCCCCTGGGACTTCACCCGAGCCCTCGAACTGGCCCTCTACCGCACCTACGCGGTCCCGGGCATCGGCCGGCTGCTCGCGGAGACGGCGGAGCTCACGGACCGCGCCCAGAAGCGCTACGACGACACCTCGCTGCTCCTCGACGCCGTCGTCGAGCACGGCTTCGACAGCGACCGGGGCCGCACGGCCGTCCGCCGGATCAACCAGATGCACGGAAGCTACGACATCGGCAACGACGACATGCGGTACGTGCTCTGCACCTTCGTCGTGATGCCCAAGCGGTGGACCGACGCCTACGGATGGCGCAGGATGTCGCGGCACGAGATCATCGCCTCCACGGTGCACTACCGCACGCTGGGGGAGCGCATGGGGATCGAGGGCATCCCCGAGTCCTACGAGGAGTTCGAGGCCTGCCTCGACGCGTACGAGGCGGCCCACTTCGGCTGGGACGAAGAGGCGCGCCGGGTCTCCGACGCCACGCTCGACCTGATGGCCTCCTGGTACCCCCGCCCGCTCGCCCCCGTCCTGCGCAACGCCACGCTCGCCCTGCTCGACGAACCGCTCCTGGAGGCCTTCCGCTACACCCCTCCGGGCCCCGTCACCCGCGCGCTGGTCCGCGGGGCGGTACGCGCGCGTGGTCGCGCGGTACGGCTGCTGCCGCCGCGCCGGGCACCGCACTACGCGCGGCAGAACCGGGAGATCAGGGGCTACCCGAACGGCTACCGCCTGGAGGAGCTGGGCACTCGCCCGGTGCCCGGCGCGAGGGGCTGCCCCGCCCGGCTCGGGGACGGGTCAGCCACCCAGTGAGTCCAGCGTGTCGCGCAGCCAGCCGAGTTCAGCCCGGGACGTGGCCCGCGCGATGGTCAGCACACCGCGCCGGAACGGGTCGTCCGGCTCCTCGGCGCGCAGGGGCCGGTCACCGTCGTAGAAGAAGCTCGTCGGCTCCTGGAGGAAGGCCAGGCGGCGGCGGAGCACGGCTGCCTGGGCGGCTGGATCGTCCAGGTGCCGGAGGAAGGCGAGCACCACGAACCAGCGGTTCTCGTCGGTGATGTCGCGTTCGGCGGGGTCGGCGAGCCGTCGGCGCAGTTCGCTGCGGCCGTCGTCGGTGAGCGTCAGGACGTGCCGGGGCGCCGCCACGGCACCGGGCTCGGTGGCGCGCACCAGGAAGCCCGCCTTCTCCAGGCGCTTGATCGCCGGATACAGGGTGCTCTCGGCCACCGGGCGTACGTGCCCGGTCAGAGCCGTGATGCGTTTACGCAGCTCGTAGCCGTGCAGCGGGGCGTCGTACAGGAAGCCGAGGATGGCGAGCTCCAGCATGCCCGCATTCTGCCTCAGCGCGGACATACACCGTCGCGGTCGTACACCGGATTGCCCATACCCCGTTGACGTCATACATCGGTACCGAGGTATTCTCGGTGAGCGATGTGCGCGATGTGCGCGGTGTGCGGTGCCCGGAGCGCACGGGCGTCCGGAGGAGGAAACGATGCAGCAGGCCGAGTTCGACGCCGGGGGAAGCCGCGTTCGCTGGACGGAGACGCCGGGTGCGGAACCCGCGCGCGTGTACGTGCACGGGCTGGGGGCGGCCTCGGCGGTCTACCACGCGCATGTGGCGGCCCGTCCCGAACTCGCCGGTCGGCGCAGCCTGTTCGTCGACCTTCCCGGGCACGGCATCAGCGACCGGCCCGAGGGCTTCGGCTACACGCTGGAGGAGCACGCCGACGCCCTGGCGGTCGCGCTGGACGCCGCGGGGGTGAGCGGCGCCGAACTGGTCGGCCACAGCATGGGCGGCTCGGTGGCCGTCGTCCTCGCCCACCGCCGGCCCGACCTGGTGTCCCGGCTCGTCCTCACCGAGGCCAACCTGGACGCGTTCCCGCCGCCCGCCGCCGGCAGCAGTGGCATCGCCTCCTTCACGGAGGAGGAGTTCCTCGACGGTGAGTACGCGCGCGTGCTCGACCGGGTCGGCCCGCTGTGGGCCGCGACCATGCGGCTCGCCGACCCGCGCGCCCTGCACCGCAGCGCGGTCGGGCTCCGGCGCGGATCCGACCCGGTCATGCGCGAGATCCTGACCGGGTTGCCCGTCGAGCGCGTCTATCTCCAGGGCGCCCACAGCGGTGAACTCGAGGGCGCGGACGCCCTGGAGGCGGCGGGTGTGCGGGTGGTGACGGTGCCGGACGCCGGTCACAACGTCATGTTCGACAACCCCGACGCGTTCGTGAGGGCGGTCGCCGGAGCGGTGTGAAACCTCAGCTCTCGCGTACGGCGAGGGCCAGGAAGCGCGTGTCCTCGTCGACGTACGACGTCATGCGCCAGCCGGAACCGGCCAGCAGCGGCCGGAGGTTCGGCTCCGCGCGCAGGTCCTCCGGAGTGATCTGCCGGCCGTGGCGGGCCGCGAGCGCCGCCCTGCCGATCGGGTGGAACAGCGCCAGCGTGCCGCCGGGGCGCACCACCCGCGCCAGCTCCCGCAGATTCTCGGCCGGATCGGCCAGATGCGAGACGAGCCCCGCGCCGAACACGGCGTCGAGCGACCCGGAGCGCAGCGGGAGCGCGGCCACGTCGGCGAGCAACAGCCGCCCGTCCCGGGCCCGTCCCGCCCGTACGGCGGCCTCCAGCATGGCCGGGGTCAGATCCACCCCCAGGACCACTCCCGAGGGCCCCACGGCGGCACGCAGCGGCGTCAGGGCCCGCCCGGTGCCGCAGCCCGCGTCCAGCACCCGGTCTCCCGCGCGCAGGCCGAGGTCGGCGACCGCGGCCGCGTAGGCCGGACCGTCGTCGGGGAAGCGGCTGTCCCAGTCCGCCGCCCGGGCGGTGAAGAAGTCCTGGACGTGTGTGTGATGGTCGCTCATGTTCCGCATGATCCCTCACCGACACGGATGACGTCGCTGCGCACATGTTCGAGCGTGAGGCGATCGGACCGGTGCACTTCTGTGTCAGATTCCATCACCTTTCGAAATGCGCCCCCTTTGTGCTTCTGTGCCCCCACTAGCGTCCCTTGGCCATGGGACACCTGGACCACGCCGCCTTCGGCTGGCTGACCCCCGTGCTGTCGTACGCGATGGCCTGCATAGGCGCCGCCCTCGGGCTGCGCTGCACCGTGCGCGCCCTGGGCGCCACCGGGCGCTCCCGCCGCAACTGGCTGATCACCGCGGCCTCGGCGATCGGGACCGGCATCTGGACCATGCACTTCGTGGCCATGCTCGGCTTCGCCGTCGGCGGCACCGACATCCGCTACGACGTACCGCTGACCGTGCTCAGCCTGCTCGTCGCCATGGCCGTCGTCTGCGCCGGCGTCTTCGCCGTCGGCTACGGCCGCGACCGCACCCGCGCCCTGCTCGTCGGCGGGCTCACCACCGGCCTGGGCGTGGCGAGCATGCACTACCTGGGCATGGCCGCGGTCCGGCTGCACGGTGACGTGACCTACGACCCCACGCTCGTCGCGCTGTCCGTCCTGATCGCGGTGGTCGCCGCGACCGCCGCCCTGTGGGCGGCGCTCAACATCAAGTCCCCGGTCGCGGTCACCGTCGCCTCCCTCGTCATGGGAGCCGCGGTCAGCAGCATGCACTACACCGGAATGCTCGCGGTGGGCGTGCGGGTCACGCCCTCCGGCGCGGCACTGCCCGGGGCCACGGCGATGCAGTTCATCTTCCCCCTCGCCGTCGGCCTCGGGTCCTATCTCTTCCTGACCTCGGCCTTCGTCGCCCTGTCGCCCACGACGGGGGAGCGCGAGGCGTCCGCCACGGCCCAGCAGCCGGCGGAGGGCCCCACCGGCCGCCCGCAGGCCCGGACCGCGTGACCGGTCCGGACGGGCCCGCCCCCGAACCCCTTCCGAGCGAGGAGGCCATGCGTACACCCCGGAGGACCCCCACGGCCGGCGCCGAGCCGCCGCCCCCTGTGCGCGGGCGTCGCGCCCACGCCGGACCACCCGCCGACGAGGAACCGTACGAGCGTACGGACGGATCCGCCGACGAGGCACCCGCGCGCGCGGGACGCCGGCGGATCCGCCCGCGCACCGTGCGCGCCAAGATCGTCTGTCTGCTGATGGTGCCGGTCGTCTCCCTGCTGGCCCTGTGGGCGTACGCCACCGTCAGCACCGCCCAGGACGTCTCCCGGCTGCGTCAGCTGCAACGCGTGGACTCAGAGGTCCGCACCCCGGTCGCGGCCGCGGTGGCCGCCCTGCAGACCGAACGGGCGGCCGCCGTGCGGTACGCCACCGACCCGGCCGCCGGCCAGGACGGTGACCTGAAGGCCCTCGCCGAGCGCACGGACACCGCCGTGGCCGCGCTCCGGCTCGGCGACCACGGCACCGTCGCCGACGGCCAGGAACTGCCCGTCGGAGTCGCCCAGCGGCTCGAGGCGTTCGTCTCCGGGGCCGAGGGCCTGCGCTCCCTGCGGACCGCGGTCCTCGACGGTGGCGCCGGCTGGCAGGAGACCTACGGCCGGTACACGCGGACGATCATGGCGGCCTTCTCGGTCGGCGGCGCGCTCTCCGGCATCCAGGACGCCGAACTCGGGTCCGACGCGCGCGTGCTCCTCGAGTTCTCCCGCGCGGGAGAGGCGCTCGCCCAGGAGGACGTCGTCCTCGACGGCGCGCGCCTGGCCGGCCGTCTCAACGGGGAGCGCCTGCGGCTGTTCACCGGCGCCGTCGAGACGCGCCGCGCCGTGACGGAGTCGGCGGTCGCGGACCTGCGCGGCCCTGAACGCACCGCCTGGCAACGCCTCGCCGAGGGCAGCGCCTACACCGCCCTGGCCGCCGCCGAGGACAAGGTGCTCGCCCGCGGCTCCGGGGCACGGGCGGTCGACGCGGCCCCGGCGGCGACCTGGGACCCCGCCCACGCGCGCGTGCAGGACGGCATGCGGACCATCGAGGCCGACGCCGCCCGCGGAGTCGCCGACCGCGTCGACCCGTTCACCCGCGGTCTGCTCACCCCGGCGGGCGCCGCGGTCCTCTTCGGCCTCGCCGCCGTGGTCGCCTCGCTCGTCATTTCGGTGCGCATCGGCCGCGCACTCGTCGTCGAGCTGGTCAGCCTGCGCAACGGCGCCCTGGAGATCGCGCGCCGCAAACTCCCGGAGGCCATGCGGAAGCTGCGTGCCGGGGACGAGATCGACATCCGCGCCGAGGCCCCGCCGGGGCCGCCCGCCGAGGACGAGACCGGCCAGGTCGCCGAAGCCCTCACCACCGTGCACCGCGCCGCCCTGCGGGCCGCCGTGGAGCGCGCGGAACTCGCCAGCGGCATCTCCGGGGTGTTCGTCAACCTTGCCCGGCGCAGCCAGATCCTCGTCCACCGCCAGCTGACGCTCCTCGACAGCATGGAACGCCGCTCCGACGACCCGAACGAACTGAGCGACCTCTTCCGGCTCGACCACCTCACCACCCGGATGCGGCGCCACGCGGAGAGCCTGATCATCCTCTCCGGAGCCGCCCCCGGCCGGGCCTGGCGCATGCCGGTGTCCCTGACCAACGTGGTCCGCGCCGCGGTCTCCGAGGTCGAGGACTACGCGCGCGTGGAGGTACGACAGCTTCCCGAGGCGTCCGTCGTCGGCGCCGCCATCGCCGACCTCACCCACCTGCTCGCCGAACTCGTCGAGAACGCCGCCCAGTTCTCGCCCCCGCACACGCGCGTGCGCATCACCGGCGAACCCGTGGGCAACGGATACGCCGTCGAGGTCGAGGACCGCGGCCTGGGCATGGGCAAGGACACCCTCGCCGAGGCCAACCGGCGCATCGCCCAGTCCGAGGCCCTCGACCTGTTCGACAGCGACCGGCTCGGCCTGTTCGTGGTCAGCAGGCTCGCCGCCCGGCACGGCGTCAAGGTGCACCTGCGGACCTCTCCCTACGGCGGCACCACGGCGGTCGTCCTGCTGCCGACGGCCCTTCTCCACAGCGGTCAGCCGGAACGTTCCGCCCGGGAGCCGGCCGAACCGGCGCAGGCCACCGAACGCGCCTACGCGCGCGTGGCCGCCCCCGACCGGCGCCAGGAGGCCGTCCCCGCCTCCGCCGACCGCCCCGCGCTCGTACCCCCCGTCCGGGCCGCCGCCGAGCGGACGGCCGCCGACACCCCACCACCTCCCGGAGTCACGACCTTGCGCCTGCACCGCCCCCCGGACGACTCCGACGGATCGGACGACCTCCCGCGCCGGGTACGGCAGGCGAGCCTCGCTCCCCAACTGCGCAGCCGGCTCCCCGAGGAACCGGCCCGGGCGTCCGCCCCGCGCGACGACGAACAGCGCACCCCCGAACTCGTACGGGACCGCATGGCCGCTTTCCGCGACGGCTGGACACGCGGCGGCGGCAGGCGACCCGGCCGCGGCGGCACAACGGATCCCGCACCGGGCAGAGACAGCAGCGAAGGAGAATCTCAATGACCGTGTCAAGCCGCCTGCGTGACGGGTGGGGCGGAGGTGAAGAGCCTTTTGTCACGCAGCATTGCCCACAGAACGTC